>NZ_JAUONZ010000004.1:0-290716 GCF_030546365.1 Synechococcus sp. YX-04-1 | reverse complement strand
GCACCGCCTGGTTGATCTCAACGTCGCTTCGACAATCGCCAGGAGATCGAAGCAAGCCAAATCAGCAACACCAGCAGGCTGTTCGCCCATTAAAGCGGTACGCGAGCTGGGTTCAGAACGTCGTGAGACAGTTCGGTCCATATCCGGTGTACGCGTAGGAACATTGAGAGGATTTCTCCCTAGTACGAGAGGACCGGGAGGAACGCACCTCTGGTGTACCAGTTATCGTGCCAACGGTAAACGCTGGGTAGCCATGTGCGGAGTGGATAACCGCTGAAAGCATCTAAGTGGGAAGCCCACCTCAAGATGAGTGTTCCCATGGGGTAACCCAGTAAGGTCACGGGAAGAACACCCGTTGATAGGCTCTACGTGGAAGTCCAGTAATGGATGCAGCGGAGGAGTACTAATAGACCGAGGGCTTGACCAACATTTTGGTTCTTGCCTGAAGACTCATTTCTTTGTTGATTCAGACGTGCAGCGTTAGTTGCAGATCCTATGCAGTTCTCAGGGTTCACCCCTTGAGAATGTTTATCTATCCTGGTGTCCATGGCGGTGTGGTCCCACTCCGATCCATCCCGAACTCGGTTGTGAAACGCATCAGCGGCGACGATATTTGGGGGGTAGCCCCCTGAGAAAATAGCTCGATGCCAGGTAAAACATTCTCTTAATAGGTTGATGATGCGCTGATTGCTGAAGCAGTCACCATCACCACCTGCGAAGAAGCCACCTCATCTTGAGGTGGCTTTTTTGTTGTAAGGTTTTAGTAGTCTTTTGCGCCAATCTGTGCCAAGACGTTCGCTTCTTCGACGCTTAAGTGGGCAGATATGGCAGGCCTGCCAGCGTTGGAATAACGCTGAATGTGTTGATTTAAGTGCTGCGTTTGCTTATTTCGTTCTTCAGTCGTTCTTCCCGCTGCTTTTAATCGCGTTGTCTGTCGCTGCACGGGTGTTTGGCAAAACGGACAGTGTGGATAATGTGCTGGCCTCCGTGACGCAGGTCTTGCCGCCATCAGCAATCAGTCTGGTTGATTCAACTTTGCGTGGCTTGGTCGATCAAGGCTTCGGGGCTGGAATTCTCGGCGTTGTTGTTTTACTCCTCACAGCTAGTAATGCCTATTTAACGCTCCAGCGTGGAGCTGATCGGTTGTGGTCCGAGATTCTGCCGGAGCCATTAATTGGTTTGTCTTGGTGGCAACAAGTTGTGCAGTTTTGTAGAACGCGTATTGAGGCTTTTCTGACTGTTTTTGCGATATCTGTTTTGATTGTTTTTCAACAGTTGGTGCTTAGCGTAGGGCAGCTTCCAGAAGAGATTCTTGGCATTTTGGATGGGGTTGTTCCTGGTTTGATGGGATTTGTGCGCTCCAGTCCAATTCTTCCCCTCGGGCGGATTCTTGTGCCCGCCTTGATCTTGTCCTTGATGGCCTGGCTGCTTCAGGTGGTGTTGCCCAGTCGTCGTGTTCCCTCGATCCCTCTCATTCCGGGCTCCTTGTTGATTGGATTTGGTCTGGCTTTTCTTAATAAAATTTTGAGTTTGAGTATTGTTTCCCTCGGCAATCGCTATCAGGCCTATGGCGTAATTGGCAGTGTTTTGGTTTTGACGCTTTGGGTCTGGTTGGTGGGTGTAATTCTTTATTTTGGCCAGTGTTTAAGTGTGGAATTGGTTGCAGTTCGTCTTGCCAAACCTCGGCTCGGGGAACCGAACAGTGTGACGTCTTGAACTTTGATTCAATTCTGCGAAGCTGATTCAACGGACCCTCTCCGTTGAAGCCAATGAATCGACCACCAGCAGTGTTGTGGATTGCAGTTGTTTTGCTGCTGCTGGTGCCAACCGCTGCCGGTCGTCTCTTGCTTGATCTCGCCGGTGGTGTGCTGCTGGCTCTAATCGCGCTTCCTTTGATCCTCTCGGGGCTGGGCTGGATTGGTTGGAAGCTTTTGCAGTCCAGGATGATCAGCTGTACCGCCTGCGGTGCCACCGGACTGAAGGGGGCTGGAGTTTGTGCAGTCTGTGGAACGCCCTATCCCAGTGCAGGAGACAATCCCGCCAGTGCTGCAGTCCCGTCTACTCCCGCCAGTGATCTCACCATTGACGTGGTCGCTCACGACGTGGATTCCGATTCTTGAGCCTGCAGCTGTCGTTCCCGCAGGAATAAGAAAAACGGAGCAGCACAGGCAAAGGCCACGCCAAAACTTAAGGGGATGGCCAGCCACCAGCCTTTGATCTTTTGACGTGGGCCTTCCACACAGATCCATAGCGTGACGGCACTGGCTCCCACCAGCAGGTCAGCGCTCAAGGAGCGTGAGGCGGCTGTGCTGTTGGCATCGGCGATAAATCGCGCCAAATCAAAGGCCTGTCCACCCCCTTCAGCGATGAACTCCAGGTTGGCTTTCCAGGGAAGGATCGCTCCCAACACAGCCAGAAGCAGATAGATCCAAGGCAGGGCTTTACGCATCGTTTGTGGCTTTGAGGGTTGTGGGATCGAGTTCGATAATCGACTGTTCGACGCTGTCGAGCAGCTTCTGGCAACGGTTCAGATAAACCTCGCCGTGGAGAACTTTTTGCTGCAAGTCCGCCAAGGCAACATTGTCGTTCTGCAGCTCAGCAAGCAGTAGATCAAGAGCCTGCATGGCTTCTTCGTAGCTCAGGCCTTCGGCATCCTTTCGCCACGCTTCGATGCGATCACGGTGCTCTTTGTTGACTTGGCGCTTGCTCATCAGGAGGTGGTGTTTGGTTCACTGCGCTGGATCTGATCGACCCGGGCCTCAAGGCTTCCGTCGCTCATTCGAATGTTGAGCTGATCACCGATCTTGACGGATTCCAGGCCTGAGATGGACTCGCCGGCTTCGTTGCTGATCAGGGCTAAGCCGCGTTTCAGCCAGCGTTCCGGTGAAAGCGCCTTGAGCAGTTGGTGCTTTTGGGCAAGCTCCTGGCGTAAGCGCCTGATCTTCTCCAGTGGAGACTGTTGCTGCAGCGCAACGGTTCGATCCTGAAGCCGCTGACGCTCGCGAAGGATCCTTCCCAGCAGTGCGTCTCTCAATCGGCTTTGCCTTTGCACAAGTGCCTGGCGTTCCGCTTCCCGGTCGGGCAGCAGTGCCACGATCGCCGCCGTTGGTGTGGCTGCGCGATGGTCTGCCACCAGGTCGGCGACGGTGAGATCGTCCTCATGGCCCAAGCCTGTTACGACAGGTATGGGGTAGTCCGCCAGGAGGCGGCAAAGGACCTCGTTGTCGAACACTGCCAAGTCTTCTCGGCTGCCACCGCCGCGGGCGAGCACCAAAGCTTGAAGTCCCAGCTCGGTGGAGCGTTCGGCCAAGTTCTTCAGGGTGCTGATGATCGTCGGGGCCACGGACCCCTGCACAGGAATCGGCACCACGATCAGTTGGGTCAGGGGCCAGCGTTCCGCCGCGGTGCGGAGCATGTCGGCCAGGGCGGAACTGGGCACGCTGGTGAGCACTGCGATGGACGAGGGTTGGCTCGGAAGCGGCCTCTGACGGCTGGGGTCGATCACCCCTTGCTGTTCCAGCAGTTGACGCACCCGTTCAAAGTCGCGGAGCACCGTGCCGAGGCTGGGGCGGATGTCCAGCGCCTGAACCGTAAGGCTGGCCCGCGCTGCCCAGAAATTGAGCTTGCCCACAACGGTGACGCCGTCCCCGTCCTTGGGCTGATAGCTCAACTGCGCCAGTTTCGAAGCCCACACCACACCGGAAATACTGGCGGAGCCGTCGGTGAGCGTGAGCCAGAGGTGGCCCTTCTTGAGTTGAGGGCGGGAGACCGTTGCCTCCAGCAAAAAACGCGGCGCAAAGCCGCGTTCCAGCAGGCTTCCGATGGCTGTGTTCAGCTCAGCAACGGAATAGGTCGGAAGACGATCAACGCTCAAGGCGGCTGTAGGCGTAACCCCAGTAAATGCAGACAACGGCCGAGATGCTGGTCAGCAGAACGCCCCAGTGCTGGTGGATTTGGGTGGCACCAATCGTGCAGATCACCAAGGCGCTGCTGAGCAGCCTTGATCCATCACGTCTGTTCTGAACGTATAGCGGTGCCAACGATTGCCTCGGTGGAATCCTTCCCACTGTGCTGCATCAGCGGTGGCTGGTGGAGAGACAACAAAAAACCCCCCGGCAGGCCGAGGGGTCTTGTGAATCCGCGGCGCGGAATCAGCCGAGGCCGATCTGGGACAGGATGCCCTGGCCGGTCAGGAGCTCGGTGCCGAGGCCGATCACGATGCCCAGCATGGCCAGACGACCGTTCCAGGTCTCAGCGAAGTTGACGAAGCCGAAGCGTGCGTTGTCGGACATTGGTGTGAACCAGGTGGTTTCTACAAATGTAACAAAGGTTGGAGTTTTGTTGCATGTGCTAAGGGCTACGCAATTGCTCTTCCGCACATTTTTCAAGGTCGTCCTTCGTCCGACTTGCGTTTGGTCCGGGACGTCGGCAGCGCCTCGCGGGGATCGTCGGGCCAGGGGTGCTTGGGGTAGCGCCCCCGCATCTCCCGGCGCACCTCCTGGTAGCTGCCTTGCCAGAAGCCTTTGAGGTCGCGTGTGCGTTGCAGGGGACGTCCGGCTGGTGAGAGCAGTTCCAGCGTGATGGGGATGCGGCCATTCAGCACGTGGGGGCCGTCGTCAGATCCGAACATCTCCTGCAATTTCACGGCGAGGATGACCTCATCGGCGGTGTAAAGGAGTGCCGCCTGGCGGCCGGAGGGGATCGGGATGCGGCGCGGCAGCAGACCATCCAGTTGTTGCCTGAAGCTCCAGTTCAGATCGCCCCAAAGTGCTTCTTCCAAAACTGTGACGCTGATGTCGTTCCAGCCCAGGCAGCCTTCCAGGCTTGGACCAAGCCAGGTGTCTGCCTGCTCCAGCAGTGTTGTCAGATCGCGATCAGGCCAGGGGGCGCCAACCTTTTGGTGCATCAATGCCAGCCTTTGGCGCAGCTGATGGGAGCTGTCTGTCCATGGCAGGGCATCAAGGCTGGCACTCTTCTTCAGCTGCTCAATCAGCAGAGTTCGGCAGAGCGCTGGGGCTGGCGAAGGCTGTGGCGTGTGGCGCACCACCAACGCCCCCAGTTTCAGCTGGCGTTCGGCGCGGACCCGCTGGCGGTCAGGATCCCAGCTGGCCACGTCCTGCCAGTGGCCGTCCCGCTCAGCGATGCTCTGCAGAGTGCTCTGGCTCAGGGCTACTGCCATCTGGATCCGCGTGTCCCTGCCGCCCATGTCGACCCTGGCAACGGCCAGGGCTGGACTGCCCAGGAGCGGATCCCAGGGCAGCAGCGTGGCTCCGCGGCCCTGACGCAGCTGATAGCGACCGGTCTGGTCTGGACGCTGTTGCGCCAGCCATTCCGGAAAGGCCGCCAGGATCAGATCGCCAGCATTGACGGAAGCGTCTCGCTCCTGGTGTGAGGTGCCAAGTCGTTTCAGTTGACGTCGGAGTTGCTGGCTGAGCGTTCGCAGGGACGGATGGCGCTGGATGTTGTTGAGCCGGGCCTCGAGATCGCTGCCGATTTGGCGGCGATCGAAGGGATCCCGTTCGCTGAGGATTGCCGCCAGATCACACCCCAGCTGTGGGGCGCCCTGTTCATGGGCTTCCAGCAGCAGCATTCCGAGACGGGGGTGAACACCCAGGCCGCCGATCAACCGTCCTCGCTCGCTGATGCGGCCGTCGTGCTCCAGCAGGCCGAGTTGTTGCAGGCCGTGCTGTCCCTCCTGCATGGCTGCTGCGGGGGGAGGGTCCAACCATGGCAACTCTTCTCCTAGCCCAGCTCCCCACTGGGCCAGTTCCATCAGCACCGGCTGGGGATCTGCCAGCAGCAGTTCAGGGGGGTGAAAGGGGGGGCGTCGTTGTTGCTCTGCCGGCGACCAGAGGCGGATGCAGCGGCCCGGACACTGTCGTCCTGCCCGGCCCCGGCGCTGCTCTGCACTGGCCAGGCTGGAGACCACCGTCTCCAGGCCCTCCATGCGGGTGTTGGGGTCATAGCGCAGTTGACGGCTGAGGCCACTGTCAATCACCAGGCGAACTCCATCGATGGTGAGGGAGCTCTCGGCAATGGCGCTGGCCAGGATGATGCTTCCGTCCTGGTTGGGTTCGCAGCGCTGCAGGGCTGAACTCTGCTGCTGCAAGGGCAGTTGACCATGCAGCGCCTGAATCTTCCAGTTCTGCAGGGAAGGGGCGGCCGTCAGGGTCTGCCTGCAGCGTTCAATCTCCGCTAGCCCCGGCAGGAAAACAAGAACACCGCTCCCCTGCGGTTGGTCGAGGGTGTGTTGCTCGATGGCGCGTAACACCTGCTTTGGCAGGGGTTCGTCCGGCCGTGGTGGTTGGTGGTGGGTCTCCACCGGGTAACAGCGGCCCGGGCTTTCCAGCACCGTCGCTTTGGGGAGTCGTTCCCTTAGATCGGATAGATCCAGCGTGGCCGACATCAAGATCACGGCGAGATCGGGATTCAGCAGAGGCCTCGCCTCTCGCAGCAAGGCGAGGGACAGGTCCGCATCACGCCCCCGCTCATGAAATTCATCAAAGATCACGCACCCCACCCCATCCAGCGAGGGGTCGCTCTGCAAGCGCCGCAGGAAGAGGCCGCCAGTGATCACCTCCACCTGGGTGCGCCCGGAACGCTTCTGTTCCCCGCGCACGGCATACCCGATGCGCGCACCGATCTCTTCTCCGAGGCTCGCGGCAAGGCGGGCGGCGGCAGCTTTGGTGGCCAGCCGCCGCGGCTCGATCATCCAGATTTTCTGACGGTCTTTAAGAATGCAATGGCCTTCCGTCAGGGCTCCGATCAGCGCCAGGGGAACCCGTGTGGTCTTGCCCGCCCCAGGCGGTGCCTGGAGCAGAACCGTTTGCCCTGGGCGCACCACAGAACAGATCTGCTCCAACAGGGCATCGATCGGGAACTGGCTCAAAGCGGTGTTGCCGCTCGCTTCACGGGACGAGATTCATCAGACCTAAAAGCATCAGGCTGCTGATGGCGCCGACCGCGGCCAACAGCCGCACAAGCGGGCCGATGGAAACAACAAGGGAGGCCATAAAGACTTTCTTAAAGGCCGAATTGATTCCGGTCTAGCTCCCTTGTCTGTCGCCTCGCTGCATTCATTCGCACGCCTTTACAGAATCCCCGTGCTTGATCAGCGCACGTGACGGGTCCCATCAACGGGGTGGTACTCCTCTCCAGTGAGCTCCTCGAACACGATGGCCGGGAGGCCGGTCTCGAACATGGTCTGCAGCGCTTCCTTGAGATAAGGGTTCCAGCCTCCGGTGCTCACCTGACCGTGGCGGACGGTCCAGTCCCAGGTGCCCTGAAGGTCACGGGGGATCCGGCCTTCCCGGTCACGACGGGCCACCAGATCAAGAGATTCGACAAGGCCCACGGTGATGGGCTCCTTTCCGTAGGCCGGAGTCAGGCTCAATTCCAGGCGAACCGGATCTTCTTTCATCAGCCGAAGCCGAAACCGGGGGGGCAGCTTGATGCCCTTGATGACCGCGGCAACGATGCGTGTTCTCTGATCCACTCAGGCGACCCCTGTCGACTCCAAGCGCCCAATTTATTCAGTGCCGGGTCCAGCGGCCGTCGAGGCTTCGTCATCGTCACCACCAAAGCGAACCGTCAGCAGGGCTTCTTCCGTGATGCGCCCCTCGCTGTCCAGCAGTTCTGGGTGGACGGTGACCTGGCCTGTGCGGTCGCTAGGAGCGTTGCTGGGCACGCTGTTGATCGGACCGCTGGCAGCGCGAAAACCCTTGCTCATCACGCGGAAGGCCTGCCACAACAGGGCCACGAATAGCGCTCCGTAGATGAGGGGAAACAGCGAACCGAGCATGACCCTCCGTCCCAGCTAGACGTCTGCATCCTCACGCTATCGGGACCCCGGTCGCATGTGGTCACAGCTTTGACATGGAACGTGGCTTTTTTAGGATCTGCTCTGCGTAGCGTCGAGGCAGCCGATCGCCCTGAAGCTGTGGTCAACTCCCAGTCCCGCCCGCTAGTCGTCTCCGCTTTGGCGGGGGGATTGCTGGTGGCCGGTGTGTCGGCGCTTCCCTTGACCGTTGCGCCTCAGCAGGCCGAGGCGCGCCCGGCCATCCGTCGTGACTCATTCGTGGCAGCCGCTGTGAAGCGCAGTGGTCCGGCAGTGGTCACCCTGGAGACGGCGCGGACCGTCAATCAGTCCAGTGTTGCGGGTGTGCCGCCGGCCCTGATGCGGGACCCCTTGTTTCGCCACTTCTTCGGCATCCCACGCTCCACAGCCCCGCGCTCCCGGGTGCAGCGCGGCCAAGGCAGTGGGGTGATCTTCGATGCCAAAGGCCTGCTGCTGACCAACGCCCATGTGGTGGAGGGGGCAGATCAACTGACCGTGGGCCTCTCCGATGGCAGGAGGGTGCCCGCCCGAGTGGTGGGAAAAGACAACCTCACCGATCTCGCAGTGGTGCGTCTGGAGGCCCCCGGGCCCTGGCCTGTTGCCGATCTGGGGAATTCCGACCGGCTCAGCGTGGGCGACTGGGCGATTGCCGTGGGCAATCCCTACGGGCTGGAAAGCACGGTGACCCTTGGAATCATCAGCAACCTCAATCGCAATGTTGCCCAGCTGGGAATTTCCGGCAAACGTCTTGATCTGATTCAGACCGACGCGGCGATCAATCCCGGCAACTCGGGCGGGCCACTGCTCAATGCCGACGGTGAAGTGATCGGCATCAACACCTTGGTGCGATCAGGGCCTGGGGCGGGTCTGGGCTTTGCTATCCCGATTAATCGCGCTCGAACGATTGCTCAGCAGCTGGTCTCCAGCGGCAAGGCCCGTCATCCTGTGATCGGCATCCGTCTGTCGCCGGTGCCCCGGCCCACCCCCACATCCCCGGTGCCGCCAGGTGCGGTGATTCGCGGGGTCCAGCCTGGAGGGCCAGCGGACCGCGCCGGGCTCAAGGTGGATGATGTGATCACGCGACTTGATGGTCAGGCTGTCGCTGACCCTGCCGCGGTGGTCAGTTCCATTGAACGTCGCGGTGTCGGTGCCTCGATTGTGCTGGAGGTGAAGCGTGGTCAGGAGCTAGTCACGATTGACGTCAAGCCGGTCGATTTATCGGCCTTGACTCCTGGCTGATGCTGCGGGCTTAGGCGTCGTCGGCGTCCCTCAGTTGTTCAACGCATTGGGTGATGCACTCGCCATCGTCGAGCGAGCAGGTGGTGATGCACTCGAAATAGGTTTCCACCGCGTCCCAGGTCTGTTCATGGGGTGCCGGGCCTGGGGTTGATGACCCGCCAACGGTTTCGATGTTGCCTGGGCCGGAAACCATGTTCATCGGTGCTACGGGTCAGTTTTGTCAGCTTATGCAGATGAAAACTGCAGGTAAAGAGAAATAAGTCTTCCTGCCTAAGGCTGTGTGAAGTTTTCGGTGCTGCGGTCTGATGCCAGTCAGGCCGCCTTTTTGCGCCGGGCATCTCGAGCTTTTTGCTTTTCCTTGTTGGCTTTCCGCTTGGCTTCTCGCTCCACAGCCAGTTCTTTCTCCTTGGCTTCAGCCCTTTCCTCTTCTTTTTTCTCGAGGTAGTAGTTGTAATCCCCTCTGTACATCACCAGTTCGCCCTCTCGCAGTTCGACGATCCGGTTGGCCACGCGGGATATGAAATAGCGGTCGTGAGAGACCAGCAGCGCCGCTCCTTCGTAGGCCATCAAGGCGTCCTCGAGCATCTGCTTGGCCGGGATGTCGAGGTGATTGGTGGGCTCATCCAAGACCAGAAGATTGCAGGGGGTGAGCAGCATTAGCGCCAGTGCAAGACGGGCTTTCTCGCCTCCGCTGAGCTTCCCAACCTCCTTGAACACCGTGTCGTTGCTGAAGCAAAAACTGCCCAGCAGCGAACGAACTTGGGTCTGGGTCCAATCGGGGACCGCTTCGTACATCGTGTCAATCACGGTCTTGGACAGATTCAGGGCTTCGGCCTGGTTCTGTTCGAAGTAGCCCGCAATCACGTTGTGCTCCCCAAGCCTGGCACTGCCTTCATCGGGGGTTTCAACCCCCATCACCAGGCGCAGCAGGGTCGACTTGCCCGCACCATTGGGGCCGACGAAGGCGATGCGGTCACCCCGTTCAACCTCCAGTTCAGCCCCCAGGAACAGGATTTTGTCCCCATAGCTGTGGGTGACGTTGTCGATCAAGGCAACCTGAGCTCCGGAGCGCGGGGCAGGCGGGAACTGAAAACTTGGCCCGGCCACGGATTCGATCGGCGCCTCCACCCGTTCCACCTTGTCCAGTTGCTTCTCTCGGCTTTTGGCTTGGGTGCTGCGGGTAGCGCTGGCACGAAAACGATCGATATAAGCCTGTTGGGTGGCGATGTCTTTCTGCTGGCGTTCGAAGGCCGCCTGCGTGGCCTCCCGTTCCATTTGTTTCTGTTCCAGGTGGGCGGTGTAGTTCCCCAGGTAGCTGCGGGACACCCCCCTCTCCGTGGAGACAATTTGATTGCAGACTCTGTCGAGGAAGGTGCGGTCGTGGCTGATGACGACGAGGGCAGCGCTCTGCTCCAGCAGGTAGTTCTCCAGCCACTGGATGGTCTCGACATCCAGATGGTTGGTCGGTTCGTCCAGCAGCAGCAGATCCGGTTCCTGCAGCAGGATTTTCCCCAGGGCAATTCGCATCTGCCAGCCCCCGGAATAGTCCTTCACCTGCAGCTCAGCGCCCTCCGGAGTGAATCCGATCGTGGGCAGGAGCTTGTCGATGCGGGCATCGAGTTCGTAGCCATGCAGTGCTTCAAAGCGGCTCTGCAGCTGCCCCAGTTGTTGGATCAGCTGGTCTAGATGATCGGGATCTTCAGCAGCGCGTTCCGACCCCATGGCTTCTTCCACCTGCTGTTGTCGGTTCATCACCTCGGCGGCTTCGCCGAAGGCTTGAAACAGTTCCTGGCGCACGGTGCGCTCCAGGTCCACGTCGAATTCCTGTTGGAGGTAGGCGATGCGGGGCTCCCCTTGCCGAACCACCTGGCCGCTGGTGGGCTCTTCGTGCCCGGCAATCAGACGCATCTGGGTGGACTTGCCGGCGCCGTTCACCCCCACCAGGCCGATCCTGTCTCCGGGTTTCACCTCCCAGGTCACGGCCCGGAGCACTTCCCCCGTCGGGTAGATCTTGCTGACGTTTTCGAGTCGCAGCACCGGCGGAAGGCGTGATGCCCCCCATCATCCCTGTCGGCAAACTGGTGAGGGTTCCCGGAGGCTGGTCGCCATGCTGAAACTGGAGCAGCTGGCCGCTCTCGTGGTGGCTGCAGGCTTGGCGATCGTGAGTTATTTGCTCTTCTTCAGTTGGGCCGGAGGTGGCGGATACGAACGCCGTCAGCGCACTGAGCCCAAGGCATTCCTGACGTCCGAAGCTCCAGAGTTCAAAGACCGCCTCTCGCCTTGACCAGCCAGCGTTGGCTGTCTTCATCATCGAGGCTGGCCAGATGCTCCCGCACCTCTTGGGTCGTGACGGGTAGCCCTAGTTGGTCGCCCAGGCTGCAGATGCTGGCCATGGCGCCGTTGGGATCTTGCAGCGCCTGACGGAACAGCGCCTGGGTCTGCTCCGGATTGCTACTGATTCGGGCGTACAGCTCTGCGGCGTTGGAAGCCATCGCGATCTGAGCAACTGCTCAAACGCTATTCAGAGCCGAAGGTCTTGTCAGGCGGCTTGTTCGATGCCGTCATCGTGCTGCCCCAAGGCCGAGGCGTCCTTCATGCTGCGGGCATCCATGCAGAGCACTTTGCGCAGTTGGGCGTAGTTGGCGGCCTGGGTGCTGCGCCCTTCCTGGGAGGCGTTGTATTCGGCCCTTTGCAACACATGGTGCAGGTGGGTCAGCAGGTAAGTGCTGACCACAGCTGAAACCAGCACGTCGCTGTTTTCAGCGCTGCGACGAGGGCGTCGGGACCGAGGGCGGGAGCCGGCTGGGCTGCGACGGGGGCGTGGTGTGGCTTGTGTCATGGGGTACTCCGAGGAGGACCAATGCCCCCACCATAGTCATGGATACTACCCTTGACCATCTCTGTACACTTTTTAGTAGCAGAGCCTCTTCTTGGGGATCCGGTCGTGCCCACCCGTCAGACCTCATCCAGTGGGAAGCCCAAGTCCCCAAGAATTCAGGTGGTTCTGCCTGAGGATCTTTGTGAACGCTTGACCGCCATGGCCGAGCTGGAATCCCGCACGGTGAGCAACATGGCGCGGGTGCTGATCCAGCAGGGGGTTCAGCGCCACGAGCAAGCTCTGGAGGCGTCTGCTCCCGCCCCAACCCGCGAGGAACGCTTGCGGTCGGCTCTGGAATCGCAACAGCCCCGCCGTTTGCGGGGCGCTCCCAGGCGCTTGCGCCTGCATCGGCCCGGTTAGGCCGGATTCACCTGTACGCCGAGCACGGCTTCCCGCCTGGCTCCGGTGACGGCGGGCACATTGCCGGGATGCCCTTTGTGGTGCCACCAGGCCAGTAACGCGAAGACCAGGGCTTCTCGGGCTGCAGTCGGCACCCCCAGCCTGCTGCTTTCGTCCAGCTGCAACCCTCGGCAGCGCCGCCGCAGCTCATCGATCAACACCGGGTTTTGACTGCCACCGCCAGCTGTGATCAGTTCGATTGGTGCGACGCCACGTCTTTGGCGCAGGTGCTCCAGATCCTGGGCGACCACAGCAGCGGGAAAAGCCGTCAGGGTTGCGATGGCGTCCGCCGCTGAGGCTCCACCGAGCTGAAGCAGGCGCCGGTTGAGGTCGTCCTGCCCGAAACTCTCCCGTCCTGTGGATTTCGGTGGTGTCAGCTGGAAGTAATCCTCTTGAAGCCAGCGCTGGATCCAGCCCTCATCCGCACGGCCCTGCGCTGCCATCGCTCCACCCTTGTCGAAGGGTTGGGCTCCATTGGTGAAGTGGCGCATGCCCAGGTCGATCAGGCTGTTGGCTGGTCCGCAGTCCCATCCCAAGACAGCGGTATGGCGGTCGCCTCCACTGCCGGGGGGGATCAGGGTGAGGTTGGCAATGCCGCCCAGGTTCAGCAGTGCCCGCCAGCCCTGCGTGCGTCCCAGCAGCGCCGCATCGGCCCGAGGCACGAGCGGTGCTCCCTGTCCCCCAAGCACCAGATCAGCCGCGCGGAAGTTATGGACCACCGGCCTTTGCAACAGATGGGCGAGCAGTGGGGCCTGCAGCATCTGCCAGCTGGCCCCTGCTGCCCCTTGGGCCGGGGGGCGGTGCCAGACGGTCTGGCCATGGCAGCCGATCAGCTCAGCTTGTGCATCGGGGTCGCAGGCCCGTGCCGCGGCGGCTTGCACCTCCGTGATGGCTTCTGCCAGCTGTAGCCAGACGGCTGCCGGCATCGGTTCGCCCTGGCCGGCTGCCACCACCTGCTGCTGCAGTTGGAGCGGATAGGGCTGATGGTGGTGGTGAAGCAGGGACCACTGAGGACGCTGGGATGGGCCGTCGAAGCTCGCCAGCACGGCATCAACACCGTCAGCACTGGTTCCGCTCATCAGCCCGAGGCAGTGCATCGGCTCAGTTTTTCGGGAGCCGTTGCAGGTCGTCCACCAGTCCCATCACCACCAGCAGATGTCCCTCCTCCAGCACGTGGGATGCCGGTGGGTTCACCATCAGGCTGCTTTGCGGTCCTGCCGCCAGCACGTTGACCCTGAAGTTTTTGCGCAAATTCAGATCCCTGAGCGAGCGCCCCACAAAGGGTTCTGGAACCTTGATCTCCTCGATGCAGTGCTGTTCATCCAGGGCCAGCCTCTCCATCAGGTTGGGGCGCACCAGTTCCAGCCCCAGGCGCTCGCCCTGCATCCGCGAGGGAAAGATCACTCGGTCGGCCCCCACCCGCTTCAGCATTTTTTCGTGGAGGTCACTCGTTGCCCTCGCGATCACCTGGCGAACGCGGCTCCCCTCGCTGTCTTTGGCGATCAAGGTCGCGGTGATGCTGGCCTCGATCGGTTCACTGATCGCCACCACGACAGTGCCCATTTCAAGCACGCCGGCTTCCCGCAGGGCCTCTTCGTCGGTGCAGTCCACGACGCGGGCCTCCACGCTGGGCTCCACTTGACGAAGTTCATCCACCGCTCGCTCTGAGCGGTCCACGGCCAGCACATCCGCTCCGTTCTGAAGCAGTTCCCGGCACACGGCGATGCCGAAACGGCCCACGCCGATGATCGCGAAGCCGAGGCGATCGCTGCCCTGGACCGGGCTCCACTGCCACCACTCCTTCATCGCTGCCTCCCCCGCTGATCACGCTCAGACATACAGATCCTCGCTGGGGTAACCGACTCGATTCTGGCGATTCATCTGGATTTGTTCCTGAGTCATCGCTTCCCAGATCGCACTCAGCAGCAAAAGGATGCCCAGTCGTCCCACAAACATTCCCACCATCAGCACCGCCTGGCCGAAACGGGGGAGTTCAACGGTTACCCCCAGATCCAAACCCACGGTGGCAAAGGCGGAGATGCAGGTGAACAGCATTTCCATAAAGGTGAACGAATCCTTGCCGTTCAAATTGCTGGCGATGCTGATCAGCATCGCCATGGCCATCACGAACAGCAGGGAGCCCACCGTGATGCCGACGGCCCGCAGCACCACCTTGTCGCTGATGCTTCTGTTGCGGATCACCACCACCTCCCGGCCCCGCAGGGTGGAGCGGGTGGCCGCCATCAAGGCCGCCACGGTGGTGGTCTTGATCCCACCGCCGGTGCCGCCGGGGCTGGCCCCGATGAACATCAGCACCATCAGCAGCAGCAGGCTGGATTCGGTGACGGTGTCGAGCGAGAGCGGAACGGTGCTGAAGCCTGCTGTGCGTGCCGTGACGGATTTGAACAGTGCGGTGAGCCACCGCTCAGACAAGGGCATGCCAGCGAAGATCTCGCCCTGGTTCAACCATTCCGTCAGGGCCAGCCCCCCTGCTCCGAAGGCGATCAAGATCATGGTGGTGCGCAGCACCAGGCGGGAGTGCAGGCTCAGACGACGCCGGCCTTGCCGTCTGCGCAGCAGCTGCGTGCTCAGATCGCTGGTGACCCGCCATCCCAGGCCGCCTGCCACGATCAGCAGCATCACCACGGCATTCACAACGCCATTGCTGCGGTAGCGCTCGAGGCTGTCGCTCCAGAGTCCGAATCCCGCGTTGTTGTAAGCCGAGATGCTGTGGAACAGCGCAGCCCAGAGGCGTTCTGCGTGGTTGGGGATGTCATCGAAGCCGAAGTGATACAGAATCACGGCCCCCAGCAGGATCACCAGCGTCGCCGTCAGGGCAATGCCACGAAACGTGCGCCCGACGCCCCCCACGCCGAATTCATCCAGGGCCTGGCCCCGGTCCAGCCGGCGTCGCAGGGCTGTTCCTTGCACCACAAAGCCCTGCAGAAACGTGGTGATGGCCATCAGGCCAAGGCCCCCCGCCAGGATCATCAGGGCCAGCACCACCTGGCCGAAGGTCGTGAGATCGGTGCCGATGTCGATGATCGACAGCCCCGTCACGGTGATGGCTGATGTGGCTGTGAACAGAGCTTCCCAAAGCCCAACGCGGCTTGAGGAGCACAGCGGAGTGGCCAAAAGCAGCGTGCCGATCAGCACCACTAGCAATCCAGTCACCACGGTGAACTGGGGAACCGTGAGCCGACGATGCCAGCCCTGGCTGCGTTCGATGGCCCTTCCGATCGGCACAGGCGCGCGTGAGATCTGACCAGTGTTGTTCAGGATCCGCCGTAATGCCAGAGAATCAAGGCCGGCACGAGAATGGTCATGATCACCGTCAGGCCAAGTCCATAGCGGGTGACGTCAAGAAAGCGATAACGGCCTGGGCCGAACACCATCAAATTGGTCTGATACCCCACGGGGGTAAGAAAGGACTGACTGGCCCCGAACAGCACTGTGATCAGCAAGGCGGTGGGGGACAGCTGCAGGGACGGAGCCAGTTGCACTGCCACCGGCGCCAGCAGGGCGACTGAGGCCGCATTGCTCATCACCTGCGTCAACAGCGTGGTGCCGATGAAGACCACCATCAAAGCGGCATAGCTTGGCCAGCCCGCTAGCCCCTGTTGGAGCACCAGGGCGAGGGCATCGGCCAGGCCCGTGTTCTGCATGGCAACACTGAAACTGGTCAGGGATCCCAGCAGCAGGATCACGTCCAGCCGGATTGAGCGCTGCAGTTCACCAAGGCGAAGGCAGCCGGTGGCCACCACGCTCACCATGGCCAACAGCACCGCCGCCACCAGGGGGATAGGGGTGAGAGTCGGCAGCAGCAGCATCGCCAAGGCGATGCTGACGGCCACGGGCTTGCGCCGCACGGTGGGCAGGTCATCCTCCAGACGATCCAGCACCAAAAGGTCGTTGCTGGCCTGCAGGCCGCGGATGGAGTCGATTGGTGCCTGGAGTAGCAGCACATCGCCCTCCCTCAGGATCACCTGGCCGAGGCGTTCCTGAACGGTCTCCTGGCCGCGGCGCAGGGCGAGAACGGTGGCGTTGTGGCGCTGCCGGAACCGTAGTTCCCGCAAACTGGCACCAGCCAAGGTGGAGCCAGCAGGCAACAAAACCTCCACGGTTTTTTGTCCACTGGCCTCTTCGGTGTTCAGGCTGAAACCAGCGTTCTGCCCCTGGGTTGTGAGCTGAATTGTGTGATCCTGCTGGAGCCGCAGCAGATCAAGGCGGGTGACCCGCAACAGCAGATGATCGCCGGCCTCAAGACGACGGTCCGCCAGGGGTGGCAGGAGTCGCTCTCCACCGCGCTGTAGTTCCAGCACGTCAACGTCGAAACGACGTTGCAATCGACTGTTTAGGAGAGAGCTGCCCACCAGCTCCGACTCCGGTGGTATGCGGACTTCCGTGCAGTAGCTGCTGGTCTTGGGGTTGCCGCCGAGGTCATCCGTGCTGGCACCTCGGTCCGGCAACAGCACCCTTGGAGCCAAAACCAGATAAATGGCCCCTGCCAGCCAGACCGGCAGGCTGATCAGGGTGAAGCTGAACAGATCGAGGGAGCCATAGCCCAGTTGTTCACTGATATCGCTAACCAGCAGATTCACAGAGCTGCCCAGCAGGGTGAGGGTGCCCCCCAGAACGGTTGAAAACGACAACGGCAACAGCACCCGGGATGGCGAAATGCCGCGCCTTTGGCACCAGCCCTCCACCACGGGTAGCAGCGATGCCACCACGGGCGTGTTGGGTACAACTCCCGATACCGGGGCGATCACGAAAGCCATCAGCGCGATCAGACGGCGCGAGGAGCGGATCCGCTCCGAGGCGATCAGGGCCCTCAGGCGATCCAGGGCACCGCTTTTGAACAGTGCAGCGGAGACAGGGAACAGGCCCAACAGGGTGATCAGTGCAGGACTGCCGAACCCCGCTAGGGCCTCCTGGGGATTGAGCACACCGGTGGCGATCAGCAGGCTCAGGCTCAGCAACCCGGTGAGCTCCGGGGCAATCACTCCGGTGATGAACAGCACCACCGCCAGCCCCAACACGGCCAGGGTGATCAACGCTTGAGGGTTCTGAAGAGCGCTGCTCAGCTCGGCCATGGCGGCGAGTCGCCGATCGTCAATTGCGGCGATTCTGCCCCGGGATCAAAAAATTGCTCGCGCAACCACTGCTGTAGGCCCTGCAACCCATCCCCCCGCACGGCCGAGAGAAACAGGGCGTCGGGTTCCCGCTGATGAATCGTCTCGATCGCAGTCGCCTCACAGCGGTCGATCTGATTGGCGATCACCCGGCGCAAGGCTGTGCTGTCGAGGTCATCGAGCAGGCGATGCACTGTGTCGAGGTGGCCTTGCCAGTCGGGGTCGGCAAGGTCGACCACCAGCAGCAGCACATCGGCGTCCAGTGCCTCCTCCAGCGTCGCGCGGAAGGCTTCCACCAGTGGGGCGGGGAGATCGCGGATGAAGCCCACGGTGTCAGTGAGCAGAAGCCGTTGGGGTCGTGCCCCAGGGCAGGGCAGGTCGAGTTTCCGCGTGGTGGGGTCCAGGGTGGCGAACAACTTGTTCTCCGCCAGCACGCGATCACTGGCCCGTTTGCCACACAAGGCATTGAGCAGGCTGGATTTCCCCGCGTTCGTATACCCAACCAGTGCCACCCGCGGCAGACCACGCCGCTGATCCCGCAAGCGGCTGCGGTGGGATTGAAGTTGGCGTTGATCTCGAAGCAGTCGTTCGATGCGTCGGCTGATGGCCCTTCGGTCCTTTTCCAGCTGTGTTTCCCCAGGGCCGCGCGTGCCGATCCCGCCGCCCTGCCGGGAGAGGCTGCTGCCACGTCCCAGCAGGCGCGGCAGCCGGTAGCGCAGCTGAGCCAGTTCCACTTGAAGCCGTCCTGCAGCACTGCCGGCCCGCTGGGCAAAGATGTCGAGGATCAATTCGCTGCGGTCGGAGACCGGGCAGCTGAGCAGCCGTTCCAGATTGCGCGCCTGCACGGGGGTGAGCTCCCTGTCGGTGATGACCAGGGAGGCCTGGCAGCGGCGGATCTCGAGGGCGGCTTCCTGAAGTTTTCCGGAGCCCCAGAGCGTTTGGGGATTGGTTTGGCCCCGGCGCTGGCTGGTCCGGGCCACCGGTTCGGCGCCTGCACTGCGCACCAGTCCTTCCAGCTCAGCCAGATCCCGCTGGTCGCGCTGCTCATCGCCACTGGTGAGCGTGAGCAGAAGCACCCGCTCGTCTCCGGCCGCGGCGCTGATGCTTTGGGGTTGAGGTTCGTCCGGTGTGAGGGTGCAAAGGTCCCTCAGATCGCCCTGTTCAAAAGGCCTCCAGCCATCGGGTTGCGATGGGTCAGGGATCAACAGTTCGGCCGGCCGAGCTCCATCGGCCGCCGGGCACGGTGCAAATCGCAGCCAGTGCCGAGGAGCGATGTCGAGGGCGACCACGGCGTCGCGGGGATCCTGGTGCAGCCCTTTGCGGGCGAAAGGGCAGCTGATCAGTCGCCATCCCCCGCTGCTCCGCCGCGGTGTTGCCGGCAGATGTTGCAGCAGCGAATCGCTGCCGGTGAGAGGCCCCAGCCAGAGCAGGCGGCAGAGCCCACGGCCGTCCAGCACCAGATGCAGTGGCATCTCCAGATCCAGCACCAGATCGGCCAAGCGTTCCAGGCTCAGCAGATCGGCCCCGCAGTCTTCGGGATGACGGCGATGGCTTAAGCGCTCCAGCTGCCGTTGCTGGCTGGGGCGCAGACCACGACAACGCCCTCCAAGGTGGGATTGCTTCAACGGTTCAACAACCAGGCGCCAGCCGAGCGCAGACCCAGGGAGAGCCCTGGCAGGCGCGTGAGATACGTGGCCCGTCGAAGCTGAAAGGCCAAGGGGCCAGCGAGGGTGAGCCCCATGCCGGTGAGGGTGGCGTCACCGACACCGAGGCTGAGCATTTCGCCTCGGTCCTCGAAATGGAAGGGTTGGGGCTCTTCGTCCATCCTGAGCTTCGCGATGGCTGCTGCAGTGGCATCGCCCTGCTGCATCGCCACCTGGGCGCTTGAGGGCCATGGGCTGCCTGGCTGGGCTGAGACATCCCCGATGGCGAACGTGTTGGCGTTCCCCACCAGGCGCAGGTCATCATCAACGGCCAGACGGCCCCGTTCCAGCACCGGCGTGGGTGAGATGGCTGGAATGGAGGGACTGCTTCCTGCTGTCCAGACCAAGCCTGCGTGCCGGAGTACAGCGCCATCGGCAAGAACAGCAGTGCTGGACTTCACTTCGCTCACGCTGGTGTTCAGCTGAACCACCACCCCTTTGCGTTCCAGCGCGGCCTGGGCCCGCTCCCGATTGAACGCTGTACTGCCGGGAAGGATTTCATCGCCCATCTCCACCAGTCGAACGCTGGCAGCACCGTCGATCAAATCCGCCAACTTGCAGGCCAGCTCCACGCCGGTGGGTCCCGCGCCAACAATGATCAGACCGGCATCTTCATGCCGTTGCTGATCCAGGTTGTTGATCCATTGCTTGAGGCGGCTCACATCGCTGAGGTCTCGGAAGCCGGAGCCGTGTTCCTTGACGCCTGGAATGCCGAAATCGTTGGCTTTCGATCCCGTCGCCAACACCAGTTGCGCCCAGCCCAAGCGGTCTCCGGAGGCCAATTCGATGCTTTGGCTGGTTTGATCGATTCCAACAACGCTGTCTTGAATCCAGCAGACGCTGTTGTTCAGCAGTTGGTCATAGCGGGGGGCCACTTCCCAGCCTTGAAGCTCATCGCTAAGCAGTTCGTACAGCAATGGTTGAAACAGAAAGCGATCCCGCGGTTCGATCAGAACGATGGGGCAGCTGGGCTGTCGTCGCTGAAGAGCAAGTGCTGTGAACAGTCCTCCGAATCCACCGCCAACGATCACCACGGCATCCGATGGGGACGAGGGTGAACGCATGAAAGGAACTGCCGATTCTCAAACGATAGGAACCACCGCTGGTCCCACGACAGGGGAAGATGGCGTGATGACGGAGGCTCCCGAGTCCATGGTGCCCATGGCGGTGCAAAACGAGTTGCTCGAGGGGCGCAAGCTGCTGGAGTCGATGGAGCCTCAGCAGCGGTTGGCTTGGGGACTCGAGCAGTTCGGCGAGAGCTTCGTCCTCACCACGAGTTTCGGGATTCAATCGGCTGTGCTTTTGCACATGCTGAGCACCCTCCCCGGCGGTGATGCTGTGCCGGTGATCTGGATCGATACCGGTTATCTGCCTCCAGAGACGTACACCTACGCCGATCAACTCACCCAGCAGCTCAGGATTCGTCTGGTGGTGAGTCAGAGCGAGATGTCCCCAGCTCGTATGGAGGCCCTCCATGGTCGGCTCTGGGAGTCCGGTCGAGTGGAAGACATGGAGACTTATCACCGTATCCGCAAGGTAGAACCCCTGGAGCGGGCGCTCAACAACCTGGACACGCGCTGCTGGGCTAGCGGTGTGCGGCGTGGGCAGACCGATCACCGCCGCTCGATGACGGCATTGGATCCGATTCGGGATCGCTGGTCATTGCGACCCTTGCTCGAGTGGACGCAGCGCGACGTTTACTACTACATGCAAGCGAACAATCTCCCCCAGCATCCGTTGTTTGAGCAGGGTTATTCCACCGTGGGGGACTGGCATTCCAGTGGACCTGATGTGGGAGAACTGAGTGGCCGCGACACCCGATTCGGAGGACTGAAGCAGGAGTGTGGAATCCATGTACCCCAGGAGGCCAATGAAGGGCTAATGGGTGAAGGCATCTGAGTGGCGGGCTCTGAACGGGGCGGCGGTCGCGCTCTGCTGATTGGCAACAGCCGCTGGCATTGGGCTCAGCGGCATGACCACGGTGTTCGTGTTGATCACGGGGGCCCAGATCCTGCTCGCATCGGGAGCGAACCTCCGATCTGGGCGGCGGTGGGGTCGGTGCCCGAGCAGCTCATGGCCCATCAGGATCTGCGCATTCGCCTGGAGGATGTGCCCTTGCCGCAGGCGCCACCTTGGTTGGGTGTGGATCGAGCCCTCGGGGCCTGGATGGCCTGGCGCTGCAGTCAGGAGCGAAAGCTCGACTGTTCCAGGGGCTTGCTTCTGGTGGATGCCGGCACCGTCTTGAGCATCACCCGGGTGACGGCTGATGGTTGTTTTGGAGGAGGTCAGTTGATTCCCGGCTACCGGCTTCAACTCCAGGCCATGGCAGAGGGAACCGTCGGCCTTCCCTCAACTGCTGACCTCAGCGACGACGACGAGGCCTTCCAAGAGGTCTTCCCACAACAGACAGTCGCAGCCATGCGGCGCGGTGTGTTGGAGGCGATGTTGGCCACCATCACAGCGGCTCAGCAGCATGCCCAAGGGCTGCTGTGGATCTGCGGTGGCGACGCTGCCCTGGTGCAAAGGCACTGGACAGGCTCACCATCCTTGTTGCAGCTGGAGGGCGATCTTCAGTTGCAAGCGCTGCTGAATTTGGGTGCTGGGCTCAGCTCAGGTCGAGATCGCTGATCAGTGTGTCGGCCATGGTGGCCGCTTTCACCTTGAGATAAATCCGCTCGAGTTTTCCCTCTTCATCAATCAGGAAGGTGTGGCGCATCATCCCCATGTATTCGCGCCCCATGAACTTCTTCAACCCATAGCTCTCATAGAGGCTGGCGACAGCACAGGGCTCCTCATCGGTGAGCAGGGTGAACGGAAGTTCGTGCTTGTTGATGAATTTGTTGTGGGAGGTGGCCCCGTCCTTGCTGATGCCCAAGACGGTGATGTTGTGGGCCTTCAGTTCCTCCCAGCGATCGCGGAAGTTGCAGGCTTCTTTGGTGCAGCCTGGGGTGTCGTCCTTGGGATAGAAGTACAGAACAACCTTCTTTCCGCGCAGTGAAGCGAGGCTGATGGGATCGCCGTTTTGATCGGGCAGGGTGAAGTCGGGGGCGGCGTCGCCGATTTGCAGACTCACGGAAGAGGTTTTTTCTGTGGCGGCAGCGTACGGCCTTCAGGACAAGACTGTCTGTGCTGCTTACGTTGCAACCAGCCTGCAGCTTTTGGGCGATGGTGTCGCGGATCCGGGTCGAGCAAATCGCACGCTCTATGGCGGCTCTGGGCCTTTTGGCCATGGGGGTGAGTGCACTCGTTGCGCCGCGACAAGGGTTCTCGTTCGATCACGGTGCTCCTCAGCCGTCGCCGGCGGATCTCAGCCGGCGGCTGATGCAGCGTGAAATCACCCTGCATCAGCGCAGCGAAGCCGAAACCCTGCTGATGGAGTTCACCCGCGCGCAGATGACGCGCCATTACTGGGGTGAATTCGCAAGTTCTCTGCAAGATCTGGGCCTGTCCTCCGGGCCGCAGTTGCTGGCGAGGGTGGATCGTGATGCTGTTCGGACCCGGCTGTGGCTTGAGCCCCATCACGGCACGGAGGCCTACCTGGCGGAGGTGGAGCGCTCGGGCGGTCGATTGCGGATGCACCACTGTCGTGGTGATCGGGAGGGAACAGGCCAGGCTGAGGCCGGGCGTTGTCCAGATGGCTGGCAACGCATTCAGTTGAATTGACTAGCGAGTTTTAGTTTTGATCCCTCGTTGGGTTCGAGCCGATCTGAATTTTTCAGTTTTAGGTGATTCTCATGTCATGGAGAATTCTCTTGACTGGCTTGGGTTCCCTAGGCGACCTAGCTGGGTAGGTGATTCCTGATTTGGGCTTTGAGAAGGTACAAATCGGCCTGAATTTTTGAGTCTCGCGCGTCTCTTTCTTTGGAAAGCTAGTGGTATCGGCACTCTTGGATCCTTAAGGCTTTTGGTGATGCCCGCAGTTTCTATTTTCAGGGCTACGTTTTTCTTGACGTCCCTTTTTGTCGTCCGTGTTTAATCGTCTCGCTGCTGGCCTGCTGGCCGGTGCATCCCTCGCCGCCTTGGCTGTTCCTGCTGAAGCAGGCACAAAGCGTCCTGTCCGCTGGAACACCGGCGGCGCCGTGTGGACCACCACTTCTTCTGAATTCAAAACCTTCCTCAGCACCGGTGAAATCACCGACCGTGCTCTGGATGCCGGCATCAACAACTCCGGTTGGACTGCCGAAGAAATCCAGGAAGGCATGACCAAGACCTATGCCGTCGACATTATCGGCGTGCATCGCTTCCTGTACTCCGACGACGGCGTCAAGTTCCTGAAGGATCAGACCCGCTCTTACTTCCCCTACTGGAAGATGAAGTCCACCTCCGTGGTGGCCCTTCGTTCCGCGATCATCGCCGACTCCATCGACGGTGAAATCTCCTCCGCCGGCATCATGGCTGAGCTGCCCGTTGACTTCCGCCTGGCTGACACCTGCGGCACCTACGACGGCATCCAGAACGTCTGCGCTCCCGACAAGTGCGAAGGCGACGCCCAGTGCACCTCGCTGCTGTCCTGGTATGTCTTCCTGCCCGCCTGCGTTCAGGCCAACTCAGTGCTGCCTGAGCCCGCTGCACGTCCCGCCTACGTCGCTCCTGCACGTCCCCTCTGGTGATCAGGCCCTGAGCCCTTTGCCTTCACCCCGGCTTCGGCCGGGGTTTTTTTATGGCGTGCTTCGTTCGCCTTGGATCAATTGATGACGCATCGGCAGTCGCAGGCCAACCTCGCCCAGGCTGTTCAACGATCGGCGCAACTGCGTCAGCACCTCCGTGCTGATTTCTCCCATGGCCTGCCGGTAGGGCGACCCTTCGGCCAGCCATCGCTCAGCCAGCTCCGTCCCCCCCGGCAGGGTTAGATGCTCCACCCACTCCTCACAACGGAGCTGCCAGCCGGCGTTCGCCAACAACTCGTCCGGACGCAGCTGCAGCTCAAGCCACTGCTGTTCTTGAGCCACCAGATCGCTGAACAGCTCGGCCATATCTCCGTTGTGCTGGAGCGCACCGGCGGGCCCCATTTCGGCGCGGCTGACCAACAGCCGTAAGCCCGTTGTCGGTAGGGCATGCCGGTTGATCGCCTCCAGCAGCGCTGTCCAGTTCTGTCCTTGCAGGTCGGCCGCGGCGAGCCGTCCTCCGATCCAGTCGAAGGCTTGGCTCGGTGGCAGAGCGTTGAAGTCGCCGGTCAAGAGGTCTGGCCGATGCTCCGGTTCGAGCAGATCCATCTGCGCTTCCAAGCGGCTGCGGTCGGCTTCGTTGTCGCAGAGCACGGTCACGCCACCTTCCGGGGCGGCCCTCAATGGATCGAGGGCCCAGATCAGCGAGCGCATCCCTAACAACAGCACCCGATCTCGACGGGTCCAGGGAATCTCTCGCCAAAGCCGCTCGCGCAGGCGCTGCAGTCGTTCCCCCTCCTGCCCGAGTTGACGCTGCACCCAGCGATCCACGCCGGGACGGTCGGGTCCGCTGCTCAGCAGCAAGGGCTGGTCGGCTGCCAGCTCCGCGGCCGCGGCGAGTTGGGCCGCCCGGCGTTCGGCCATCCGCTCGCGCCGTTCTCCTTCCCAGCCGAGTTGGCCGGGCTGCCAGAACACTTCCCCTTGCAGGGATGTGGGGAGGTATTGCTGCTCTACCCAGTGTTCCGCGTAGGCGTGGGGGTAGCGGTAGCCCGCGCCATCGCCAAAGGCGGCTCCATCCCGGTTGGCATCGCGCAAATGACCGGGCACGTCTTGTTTCTGTGCATCGCGCACTGTTTTGAGGGCATCAAAGAAGCCCAGAACGCTGTTGCTCTTCTCTGTGCCCGCCAGGTACAACGCGGCCTGTGCCAAGGGATACAGGCCTTCGGGCAGCCCCACCCGTTCGAAGGCTGCGGCACAGGCTTCCACCACAACGATGGCCTGTGGGTCGGCCAGGCCGATGTCTTCCCCTGCTGCAATCAGCATCCGTCGAAAAATGAAGCGCGGGTTCTCACCGGCTTCCACCATTCGCGCCAGCCAGAACAGCGCCGCATCGGCATCGGAGCCCCGCAGCGATTTGATGAAGGCGCTGATGGTGTCGTAGTGGGCATCGCCGTGCTTGTCGTAAAGCACAGCCCGCTGCTGGATGGATTCCTCGGCGATAGCCAGGTTGATCTGAATCACGCCGTCGCCATCGGGCTCGGAGCTCTCCACCGCTAGTTCAAGGGCATTGAGCAGGCTGCGGGCGTCTCCTCCCGCCACATCAACGAGGTGGTCGGCGGCATCGCGGCTGATGGCGATTGAGCGGTCGCCGTAGCCCCTCTCGTCGTCCGCAAGGGCACGTTGCAGCAGCCTCTGCAAATCCTCCGCCTCCAGCGGCAGTAGACGAAACAGCCGTGAGCGGCTGACCAGCGCCTTGTTGACTTCGAAATAAGGGTTTTCCGTGGTGGCACCGATCAGGGTGACGGTCCCGTTCTCCACCCACGGCAACAGCGCATCCTGTTGGGCGCTGTTGAAGCGGTGCACTTCGTCGATGAACAGGATCGTGCGCAAGCCATGCCGTTCAAGACGCTGGCGTGCAGCATCCACCTCGATTCGCAGGTCCTTAACGCCGGCCAGCACGGCGTTAAGGCTGCTGAAGTGAGCGCGGGTGTGGTTGGCAACGATCCGCGCCAGGGTCGTTTTGCCGACCCCGGGCGGGCCATGCAGGATCAGGTTGCCGACCCGATCGGCCTTGATGGCACGGCGCAGGAGCCGTCCGTCGGCCAGGATCCCGCTCTGGCCTTCAAATTCCTCCAGCGTGCGCGGCCGCATGCGGTCGGCCAGGGGTGCCAGCCGCCGCAGTTGCTGTTCACCTTGAAAAGCGAAGAGGTCCTGAGCCAACAAACCATCGGCGATGACCCAGTGTCCCTGACGTTCTCAATCGGCGCTTGAGCTGGGCCGAATCGAATGTTTTTTGGCGTGCCTGTTTCGAAGCCTGCAGACCTTCGCAGTCAGGCCCCCAAGAACCCTGCATAATCCGGGTCAAAGCCCTATTGCCGTGCGTCATCCGCAGCGACTTCTGCTCACCCTCGCCGCTCTGATCACGGTCAGTTCCTGCAAAAGCGAGGCACCGAAGCCGCCGCCACCGAAGGTACAGGCCGTTCCCGCTCAGCTTGCTGAGTTCACCGAGGGTGTCGACACCGTCAGCACCTTGGAGGCCAGCAACCTTGTCGAGCTCGCTGCCCAGTCGGGAGGACGAATTCTTGAGTTGAAGATTCGCCAGGGTGATGAAGTTGCACCTGGTCAGCTGTTGGTGGTGCTCGATCAGGTCGAGAAAAAAGCCAAAGCCGACACCGCCAAAGCCAATTACGAGCGTTACGTCTACCTGACCGAGACGGGTGCTGCGTCGCAGAAGGAATTGGATCGCTACCGCACCCAATACATCGCAGCCCAGGCCGAGCTCGACTACAGCAATCTGAGCTCACCCTCTGCTGGCACGGTTGCTGATGTGAAGGTGAAGGTGGGCGATGTGATTCAGCAAGGCCAGGTTTTCACCAGCCTGGTGCAGAACAACGAATTGGAAGCACGTGTTGAGGTGCCCGCCGTGTTCTCGACACGTCTGGCTCTAGGACAGCCGGTGTTGCTCAGTGCTCCAGGCAGTTACGAGTTGATTGCTACTGGAGAAGTCGGCTCGATCGACCCAAGGGTCAACAAACAGACCCAAGGATTGTTGGTGAAGGCGGTCTTCCCTAACACCGATGGGCAACTGAAGGATGGGCAGCGTCTGCGCACGCGGGTGCAGATCAAGGCGGAAGAACAGCTGGCCGTTCCCTTCGCCGCTGTCACCCAGACCTCGGGCCAGAGCTTCGTGTTCCGACTCGGCAGTTTCGAGGAGCTCAAAGAGAATCCTGGCAAGGCCGATCTTGAGACCCTGGAGAAGGGGATCAAGGCCGGCAAACTTCCCGCTGATGCCAAGTTTGCCCTGCAGACGCCGGTCACGGTGGGCGAGCTGGAGAACCAGCTGTATCCGATTACCAAAGGACTGGAAGCCAATCAGATGGTGGTCACCACCAATCTGCTCAACCTGAAACACGGCATGCCTGTGCAGGTGCAACCCGCCAAGGCGAACTGAGGTTGATCGATGTCTGCTTCCAATAACTTCATCACCCGGCCGGTTCTCAGCACGGTCTGCAGCCTGCTGATCGTGATCGTCGGTTTGATCGCGATTCCGATCCTTCCGATTGAAAACCTCCCCGACATTGCTCCTCCCACGGTGAAGGTGCAGGCCACCTACGTGGGCGCTGACGCTGTTGCGGTTGAACAGGGGGTCACCTCCGTGCTCGAGCAGCAGATCAACGGGGTGGAGAACATGGACTTCATCACCTCCAACAGCTCCTCGGATGGTGTGAGTTCAATCTCGGTGTCGTTCGACAGCGGAACCGATGGCAACATCAACCAGGTGAATGTTCAGAACCGCGTCTCCCTGGCTGAACCTCAGCTGCCGGAAGAGGTGCGCAAGTCGGGTGTGACGGTGAACAAGGCCTCCAACTCGATCCTCCTGGTTTACAACTTCGTTAACGAAGACCCCTCCAAAACCGAATATTCGGTGGAGACGATCAGTGGTTATCTCGACAAGAACCTCACCGACAACGTCAAGCGGGTGAAGGGCGTCGGTGATGTCACCTACTTCGGTAACCGCAAGATCGCCTTTCGTCTCTGGCTGGATCCCGAGAAACTTACCGCCAACAATCTTTCGGCCACCGATGTGGTCAACCAGCTGCGCAGTCAGAACCGTCTGGTGCCAGCAGGCAAGATCGGCGGCTCCCCTGCGCCGGAGGGGCAGGAATACACCTTCACGGTGCAGCTTCAGGGTCGTCTAACCAGCACACAGGAATTCGAAAACATCATTCTCAGAACCACCGATGCCGGTGGCCTGGTGCGGTTCAAGGATGTGGGGCGGGTGGAGCTTGGCGGTGAGATCTACGGCATCGATGCCATGGATCTCAAAGGCACGCCTTCGGTAGGCATCGCCATCTATCAGCTCTCGGGCAGTAACGCCATCGAGGTCTCCAACGGCGTTAAGGAGGTGTTGGGTGAGTTCGAGAAAACCCTGCCGGTTGGTCTCGGCGTGCAGAAGATCTACGACACCACCGACTTCATCAACCAGTCGATCAAAGGTGTGACCAATTCCCTGCGGGACGCAGTGATCCTGGTGGTACTGATCCTGTTTCTGTTCCTGCAGAACTGGAAGGCCACGCTCGTACCCGCCATTGCTATTCCAGTGGCTTTGATCGGCACCTTTGCCCTGGTGCTGGCTTTCGGTTTCTCGCTCAACCAGCTCACCCTGTTCGGTCTTGTGCTGGCCACCGGCCTCGTGGTTGATGACGCCATCACCGTGGTGGAAGACACCTCTGCCAAGAAGGCTGAAGGGATGACGTCGGTGCAGGCCGCCATGGAAACCATGGATGAGCTGTTCGGGGCTGTGATCGCCACGTCGCTGGTGAAGATGGCGGTGTTCCTGCCGGTGCTGTTCTTCCCGGGTGCCACCGGCACGATCTACAAGCAGTTCGCCGCCACGATCCTTTTCTCGATCGGCATCTCCACCTTCAACGCACTGACGTTCTCGCCGATGCTGTCGGCTTTGCTGCTGTCCCGCGAGACCAAGGAGCTCAGCCGCAATCAGTACGCCTCGGCCGGCGTGGTTCTTGGCTTTATCTATGGCCTGCTCAGTGCTGGCAACGGAGCGGCAGCTGCTCTAATTCCAACGGTGATCGGTGCGGTGATCGGCTTCATCGCCGGCAAGATCAGCGGGCTGCCCTTGCGTCTTCCCTTCACCGCTGGTGGAGCGGCAGTGGGTGTAATCACCACAGGCGTGATCTTCTCCAATCCGATCCCGGTGGTGCTGTTTACCGCTATCGGAGGCGGCGTTGGCTACTTCATTCCGGTGATCTTCACCAACTTCAATCGCCTCTACGGCGGCTTTGAAAAGCGCTACGCCACGATCCTCGACGGCGTTCTCAAGGCTCGCCCGATGGTGATGGCAGCCCTGGCTGCGGGCATCCTGCTCACCGGATTTGCCTTCACCCGCATTCCCGGTGGTTTTGTGCCGATTGAAGACCAGGGCTACGCCATCGGTTTCGTTCAGGCTCCTGACGGGGTCTCCAACGAGAAGACCCTGGCGATCAACCGTCAGGTTGCTGAAGTGATGCGCACGGAAGAGGACATCGCATCGGCAGCCCTGTTCAGCGGCGCCAGTCTCGATGGCAACGCGCCCAACAAGGGTCTGTTCTTCATTGGCATGAAGCACTGGGATGAACGGCCCGGTAAAGACCACACCGTGGGTGCTGTGGTGAAGCGGCTCAACGCCAAGATGTACGACGCCATTGATGCCGGACGGGTGTTCGTGGTGGAACCTCCCTCCATTCCCGGCTACGGCACCGGCGGCGGTTTTGAGTTCCAGCTGCTCGACCAGAGCAGCGGTGTGTACTCGCTGAATGAGTTCTTCGGCACGGCCCAGCAGATCATGCAGGCCGGCAATGCCGATCCCATTCTCAATCGGGTCTATTCGCTGTTTTCGCCCCAGGCTCCGCAGTACAAGATCGATGTAGACCGTGAGCAGATGGCATCGCTCGGGGTCGACTTCGGTTCAGCGATGTCGGCTTTCAGCGTCAACTTCGGTGGTCAATATGTGAACGACACCTTCCAGGAGGGCAAGGTTCGTCGCGTCTATGTGCAGGCGGATGAGGTGAGCCGGGCCACCCCACAGCGCTTGTCGGCCATCTATGTCGCCAATACCAAGGGTGAGCAGATTCCTCTCTCGGAGTTCTTCACCGTGAAGCAGACGGTGGGACCCAGCGTCATTCCCCACTTCAACTTGTACCGCTCAATCAAGATTGAGGGCACCCCCAAGGAGGGCAACAGTTCCGGTCAGGCGATTGGGGCGATGAAGCAGATCTTCAACGCCGGCAGTTATCAAGGTCTTGGTTTCGACTGGACTGGCATCTCCCGCGAAGAAGTGAAGGCCGGATCCCTCGCCGTGGTGATCTTTGCTCTTGGCATCCTGGCGGTGTTTCTGGTGCTGTCGGCTCAGTACGAGAGCTATACCGATCCGATCATTATCCTGCTGACCGTGCCGACGGCTCTGCTGGGAGCCCTTGTGTTCCTTGGGGCGGCCGGCCAGGTGCTCAACATCTATGCCCAGGTGGGTCTGGTGATGTTGATCGGCTTGGCTGGCGGTAACGCGATTCTGATTGTCGATCTGGCCAATCAGAAAATGGGCGAAGGTGAGTCGGCTCTGGAAGCCGCCAAGTTTTCGGCCAAGTCGCGTCTACGACCAATCTTGATGACGGCGATCTCTTCCCTCACCGGATTCCTGCCGCTGATGCTCGCCAGCGGTGCTGGTGCGCAGAGTCAGTCATCCCTGGGTCTGGTGGTGTTCGGTGGTCTGTTGGTGGCCACCTTCCTCTCCACCCTGGTGGTGCCTGTCTTCTATGTGGTGATGAAGACCCTGCTGGGAGAGGCCGATGCCAAGCCCCCTGAGGACGGCTCAACGCCCACCCCGCAACCGAGCTGATGGCTGAGCTGAACACTGAGGTGAATCAGCGCAAGCCCTTCAGTGGCATGCGTGTGTTGATTGCTGTGGCTATCGGTGCCGGACTTGGTTTGGCGGTGGCCTATTTCCTCAAGGTGCTGATTGACAACAGCCCTGCCGAGATTGCTCTGGGTCGTTTGCGTCTCTTCTATTTGATGGTGATCACATCAGGCGGTCTGGGGGGATTTGCGATCGAGACGATGCGTCAGTTGCAGGAGCAGGCCACCGATCCTGCCTATCGGCACAGCAATTCACATCGCGGTGGTCGTCGCTGATTAAAAAAAAGATCACAAATCAGAGAAGAAGTTTCCCTGGCCGTTATGATTATTTTGTGTTCTTGTAGGCCTAATGCGTGATAATGGGCGAATGCAATAGAGCATAATTATTGGAATTAAGCCTGCCTGATTATATGCTTGTTATATAGATTTTTCTTGAGTCAGATTCTAAAGTTCTTGCTTTTCTGATTAACTTATTCAGTTAACTTCAGTCACGTCTGACAAAAGTGCTTTCATGGGCTGGACGTATTGCTTGTCGTCAAAGTCCATGATCGCAACGCGCCGATCGCCGAAGTTGTCTTCGTAAACTATGGTGAAAACGTGCATGTGCTCTACCTTCTTGAACAAAAGGCCAATTATGCCGATCCGGCGAGCTAAGTCGTAATCACGTTTGATTAAGCTTGAGTCGGAATAGTTCCAGTGAATTATATCGCGGTAAAATATTTTTTCAGATGTTCTGCCTGTTCTAGGAAAATAAAATTTAAGCCATTTACGGAAAAATTGGGCATTGCATGGAAATTTTTGATTGACATCAAACAGGCAATAAAGATCCCTGAACTCCTCGGCAGCGTGAGAGGGGTTTTGGTGAAGTGTTGGGGTTGAAAAAGCAATTGCTGCGCCTAAAAGCAATGCCTTTAGGCCTTGTTTTACTGATTTCATAGTTATGGGCGGGTACGAGTGCTGAAACTAAGTGGTTGTCTCAGACCATTTTGTATTCAAGGAATTCGACGATTTTATCCATCGTGTTGTAGAAGGCGGCTTTCATTTGATCGGAATTGGTGCCACCACCGAAAAACTGCATTCCAGTGATGCCGTCCAAGCGATTTGCGCGGTCTTTCCCCACTTGAGTGGTATTGCCGGTGAAGGTACGGGAAGCGATGATGTCTTCTTGGGAAGTGCTGATGATTTCAACTTTGATATCGACTTCGGAATTGTTTTCTACTTTTGTTCTGGTACTGCTCCCAATACCAAAGACTGCTCCCATTGGGTTGATGCTTGTTGAGGCATTCTGAGTGGATGAAGCTTTCAGGATGATCGGGCGGATGATATATCGGGCTCCCAGTGATTTGGCGACGGCAATTAGCTCAATGATGTTGCTGTCATTCACCAGGCTTTGGGCGCCGGAGTTGCCCATGGATCCATACATGCCCATATTTCTCATCTGCAGCATTTGCATTTGCTGCATCTGCATTGCATAAGGGTTGGCACTGTTTTGGATGCCAGCCACGTTGTTGACTCCACCTCCAACTCCACCGCCAGAAAGAGTATTTTGCAATTGGCGCTGGACTTTGAACCATGCAATCGTACGAACACCGCCGTTTCGGATGGTTTGGTTGAACACCTCCGTCGCGAAATCCGTCAAGGCGCCAGCTTGTCCTCCAGACTTATCTTGAACGGGCATCAGCACGACCTTACGGCGTGTGCTGAACCTGAAGCCGCTCAGGGAATCTCGAGGTCCTTCAAGCTGTGCATAGGCCTGCTGCTCGGGCAGGGTTGAAATCGAGGCTGCCGCCAGAGCCGAAATTACGCAGGTAGCAACGAACTTCTGACGGGCGCCCATAGGTCTATTGAAACTGGGGTAAGTAATATTACTACTGTTATGTAATCCCATAATGGGTGTGTGCAGGATTTCTACTTGTCACCTGAGTTGGCTTTACAGGCAGCAAGGCTCTTCGATTTCAGTTATTCGATTAATCTTGGAAGAATTGTGCTGATCTCTTCACCGAATTTGCCTGCAACTTTTAAGTTCTTGAAGCGAATCAGTGCGGTGCGTCGTCTCCCGTCATCGCCATTGAATTTGATGGCGTAATCAATAGTTCCGGAAGTTTTCGTTGCTAGAAATCCAAGCAATCCAATGGGACCAAGCAGGAGAGTGGTAACAGTGCCAATAACTAGATTAGAGGATTTGTGCAGGTCTTCGTAAACGACTAAATCCAAGAAGTTGCTTTTATCGACTAGTAAAAAATCGGTAGGTAAATTGGCCTTAATTGTGTTGCTACTTAGCTTGACATCGCAGGGATGGTAATCGGAATAGTAAGAACATATGGCGTCGTAATCGGCTGCTTTGGCATAAAATGGACAGGTGTATGCAACGAGAGGAACTGCTAGCAGCTGCGTGAGTATCTTTTTTGAAAAAAAACTTTTCCGCATGGGTTAAAACTTGTATTCGTTTATGAAGAAATCAGGAACGAAGCATGCTTTTTCGATTTGAGAATAGCTGCTGATATTTTCATTTTTTTCTATGCAGGCAAGCATTGTTTCGGAGTTCTGAAATGCTTGCATCCACCCTGCCGCTGAAGGCCCTCCGCAGTTCCCATTGATTTTGCAATCACGAGCTGCACGTCTCGAAAAATCAAACATTTGTTGTCGTAAAGCTTCAACGCGTGATTTCAGATGTGAAACCTCAGGGCCAAACTGAATTAGGAGGGCAAAGCAATGCCCCCAGCTGCTGAAGCTTCCACAATAAGTTTCCGCACGTTCCTCTAGCCATTTGCTGCATGATTCTTTTGTCGCATCTGGTTTGTAGGCACAGATTTCAACCTGTTGGTTGAATTCTTCTGGCGTGTAACTCAGGAAATCCTGTGCTTTCAAGCCTTCGGCTTGAATCATTACTCCGAAGCCAGCCAGTAGGCCGACCATCGACGCTCTGCAAGCAGTTTTGGCTTTCATAGAGGCTTGAGAAACAGAAACTTTCCTTGATGAATCAAAAATTTTTTTGAAGATTGGATATTAAGTGATCACTGTGGGCTGATCCATGCCCGTGCGTTGCTTGATCTCAGCAAGGTCGTTAATGGCGCTGATCATCTCGGCCAGGGCGCCCTGGGGATCCTGGTTGAGGTCGCCAGTGTTGGGCACATAGCTCTCCAGGTAGACGCGAATCGTTGCGCCTTTGGTGCCTGTGCCGGAGAGACGCACCACCACCCGGCTGCCATCGTCCAACAGGATTCGCAGGCCTTGGCCCTTGGTTACGGACCCATCAACCGGGTCGGTGTAGCTGAAGTTGTCGGCTGTGCTGATGACGCGTCCGGCAAAGGCTTGACCCACCAGGCTCGGCAACATGGCCTCCAGGCGGTCGTAGAGCCCATGAGCGGCGTCGCTGGCGACGGCCTCGTAGTCGTGCCGAGAGTAGTAGTGGCGTCCGAAGCGCTTCCAGTGCTCATCCATGATCTCAGCGACGCTGCAGCGCCGCACCGCCAGGATCTGCAGCCAGAACAGCACAGCCCAGAGACCGTCTTTTTCACGCACGTGGTTGCTGCCGGTGCCGAAGCTCTCTTCCCCGCAGAGGGTGATCTTGCCGGCGTCCAGCAGGTTGCCGAAGAATTTCCAGCCCGTGGGCGTTTCGAAGCAGTCAATCCCCAGTTCCTTGGCCACCACATCCACCGCAGCGCTGGTGGGCATGGAGCGGGCCACACCTGCCAAGCCGTTGGCATAGGCCGGAGCTGACGTGGCGTTGGCCGTGAGTACGGCGAGGCTGTCGCTGGGATTCACGAAGCAGCGCTGGCCGAGGATCATGTTTCGATCGCCATCGCCGTCGCAGGCGGCGCCGAAGCGGTAGTCGTCACTTTCAAGCAGCAGCTCGGCCAGCTCGTGGGCGTAGGTGAGGTTGGGGTCGGGGTGACCGTTGCCGAAGTCTTCCAGGGGGGTACCGTTGCGCACGCTCCCCGCTGGTGCACCCAGCAGCCCTTCGAACAAGCGGGTGGCGTAGGTGCCGGTGACGGCATGCATGGCGTCGAAAGCCAGCGGGAAGTCGCTGCGAATCAGTTCGCGGATCTGTTCGAAGTTGAACAGCTCCTGCATCAGAGCAACGAAATCATCGACGCCGTCGATCACCTCCACCTGCATCGCGCCGATGCTGTGCAGACCAGGGGCATCCAGCGGGATCGCTGCCGCATCAACAATCGTGTAGTGCTCAAGGGTCTTGGTGCACTCATACACCGCATCGGTGAAGGAGGCGGGGGTGGGCCCTCCGTTGGCGCCGTTGACCTTGACGCCGAAGTCGCCATTCGGTCCGCCGGGGTTGTGGCTGGCGGAAAGGATGATGCCGCCGATGGCCTGGCGCTGCCGAATCAGATTGGAGGCGGCAGGAGTGGACAGGATGCCGCCGGTGGTGACGATCACCTTGCTAAGGCCATGGGCCGCGCCCATCCGCAAGATCACATCGATGGCGCGACGGTTGCCGTAACGGCCGTCGCCTCCCAGCACAAGGGTTCCGCCTTGCACGCCCGGCAGCGTGCGAAGCGACGCTTCGATGAAGCTCTCGAGGTAATGGGGCTCCTCGAACTGGCGACTGCTCTTGCGTAGGCCGGAGGTCCCTGGCTTCTGGTCGGTGAAAGGGGTGGCCAGGGGCACCTGGCGTTGGGTCGGTTCCGCAGGGGCCGAGGTGGTCATCACAACGGATGGGGGCTATATGCGGAACCTAAACATGGAAATCCTCTTGCAATGCGTCGGGCGCGACCAGTTGACGCCGCTACCCTTTGGCCCGCACCAATCCCGTCGACCATGCATCGCTTTCTGCTGCTGTTGATCGTCGGTATGGCTGGCATGGCTTCGTCAGTTGGTGCATCTCAGAGTTGGAAACGGGCCCTTCCTTTGACTGTGGCTTCCCAGGAGGCAGTCAATGCCGCCAATGCTGTGATCACTCAGTCTGGCTCGGAAGAATGCCTGCGCGGCAAGCTTTCCAATGCCATCGTGCGGTTGTCCAACAGTTGCGATGTGTCTGGCCACTCGTCTACAGCGTGTGAGTTGGCCTCTGAAATTGCTGGTCAGGAAAGCGAACTCAGCATGGGTGAGATGCTTGCCACATCCGAGACCCTGCTCGATCTTCTCGGCGATCAAGCGACATCCCACTGATCAACTCAGTCTTCTGGAGACGTTCGGCGGGACAGTTGATTTAAGAATCACCAGCCATGGATTCACGGCTGCAGATGTTTGTGGACACGATCAAGGAGCACCCTGACGTGACCGTGGCGGTGTTGGATGCCGTTCGCGGAGAGGTCGCCACCCTGCTGATGCAGGGCCAGCGATTCAGCTTCGGCTTTGATTGAGGCAGCTCAGGCCTGACGCGCTTTGGGCTTTTCTTTTTTGATCGCAGGCTCGGCGCAAACCCTCGGGATGCGTCGGGCTGTGGTGGTGATGGTGTCCTTACGCCGGAAGTCGTTGGTGTTGGCGACTTTGGCTTCATCCATCAAGGACCACAGCACGTCTTTGCAGAGACCGGGCAACCTGGAGTGATCCATAAGAGGATCGGCGAGCTCGCGAACCTTCGCGCATGCCTCCGTTGAGTTGTCGCGTGAACACGCGTAGGCGGCCTGTTCAATGCTGCGCAATTGATCCTTGCTAGGCCATGGCTCGAAGGGCTCAGCCGCGATTGCGGGACTGGCGATGGCGAGGAGCAGCAGAACGCGTGTGAGCTTGGAAGTCATGGGTACAGTTTGGCGTGATTTGCGCAGTTGAAGCCAATCAATATTTTGAAAGATAGGTCGGCAAAGTATTTGATGATGACTTGATCGCGTCAGCTTTCGCTCGATCTGCTTTCATTAGAGGGGAAAGATCATTTTCTTTCGCTTCTCGATGATGATGGAGTATGTTTTCTCGTTCATTGCATTGATATCCCTTGGTGAAGGTGTCTAGGTGTCTACAACGGTTTGTAGGCCCAGAATTGATACATACTTTGAAAGGTCGATGGATTGTTGTTCTCGAATTCTCCCCAGTTGCTCAGTGAGGTTCCATTGCTGTCCTCTGGAAAATGGTGCTGGTAAGCAGTCTTGATGGATTTCGGAAGCATGAATCCACAAAACACTAATTTCTCGGCTGCTAAAAGTTCTTCCAGGGTCCTGGTGGTGAATTGATGCTCCTGAACGTGAAAGCAAAGGTCGCGGCACTCGGAGAGCGAATAGAAGTCATTCGCAAGGATTGATAGATCTTTTAGTTTATGCTGATTATCGTCAAAGACTTGCTTGCGAAAATCTCTGATGCCTGCCGGCGTGCTTTGAATGCTCAGGTTTTGGATCAGCTCTCGTGCTGCTGAGACTTTCTGTCTGGCAAGTTTGCTGTAGAGGCCGATCTTGAAATAGCCGCCGGGCTTCAGTTTGCTGTTGAGTGTTGCCAGCCCCTTGGCGGGATTTTGCATGTGATGCAGGACGCCGCTGCACTCAATCACGTCATAGACATTCTTGAGTTGATTGGCATCCAGAATGTCGAGTTGCTGGAGCAGAACATTATTCATGTTGTACTCCTGAGATTTTCTTGCTGCGTAGGCCAGGCTATTTTTGCTGATGTCAATGGCAGTGATTTGCGCATTTTTATAGCGACTGGCGTTGATCACTTGGTTTCCCGTTCCGCATCCGGCAATTAGGATCTTTGGGCTTGAGTTGAGTGAGAGTTCATTCTTGAACGCAAGATTTGCAATGGTTGTTTCTAAGGAGATGAACTCAGCTGTTGGTTTTGCGAAATGGGGATGAGTGTGGTCTGCATGTTTGTATCGAGGGTATGGATTTTCTTCGTACATTTGCTGGACTGCGATTGAGACATCGTCGGTTACTTCCTCGCTGAGGCTGAGGTTCGCTTTGATGCTCTTCTCTGCTTCGATCTCGTTGTATTGGGTGTCGATGAAGGCTTTGCTCTCATCGCTGTTGATGGGGTATTTGCTGATTTCTTCTTGAGTTGTAAGGTCATGGATGGGTGCATAGCAGCCAATCATGGGTAAATATCGATTGAAAAGCTTTTCGCTTTTCTTCGCTTCTGTGATCAGATCGTTGATCCATTGTTTTTCCTCGTCTGATTGCCAATAGACATATTCATTGAGGAAGCATTGTGTGGCCAGTGCTTCTAGGAGGAGTTGGAGTTGTGGTGTTATTGAGCTGTCGGTTCTGATGTGTACCAAGAATTCCTGCCTTAGGCGTGTGAGGAATTCCTCGATCTTTTGATGAGGCGGTATAAGTAACGTCAGTGATTTTCTAAAGATCCAGTCTGAGGCAAGGCGATGAAGGGCCTGATTCTGGTCTGTGATGATGGGGTTTGATTTGGCTGCTGTTTGAATGTCTTCAAGGTAGTCTTGAACGAAGAGTGTGCAGAGTTTGCGATGGGAGAAGTCTTCGCGATTGAGCAGTATTTCGTAGGCTTTTCTGGCGTGCTCTCTATTTAGTGGGTTGATCTTGATGTCGCTGGCAAGGCTTTTCAAGTTTTGCAGTGCTTCGATGTTGCTTTCATCGAGCTCGATGGCCTTGATGGTGGCTGTTAGGGCTTCATCTGTTTTTCCAAGGTCTCGATAAATGCTGCCCAGATTCATCTGAACAGTTGACGATCGATCGTCAAGATCGAGTGACTTTAATGTGAATTGAAGTGCTTGATCAAGCTTTCCGATGTCCCGATATAGATTCCCAATATTGCTGTAGATCTGCGGGTCGTTCGGCTCGAACTCTATGGCCTGTTCGTAGTTTTCAAGGGCTTCTTGGATTCTGCCACTGTTCTTGCATATGATCCCGAGATTGCAAAAGACTGCGGGATCAGACGTTCCCGCAGTGATCATTTTTTTGTAAAGCGACTCGGCTTCCCTGAGTCGACCTGTCTGGTGTGAATAAATGGCTTGGTTAAACCATTTTTGAAAGTTCAGTTGCGGCTTTTTTGTTGATTTACTTGCTTTTCCATTTGCTGCTTCTCCAAATCCAGCCACTTCATTTCTCTGTGCTTGTTTGAGTTTAGAGCTGAGCCAGTGGTCTTCATCTCCTCTCTACCCCATCCCCGCATCGAATCTTTTGACGATTCAGTTTGCGGCGCATCCTTGCAGTGATTCCGAGTTCTGCTCCATCCCAGAGGCGATCCATTTCGCGCGTGAAGTGTTGGGCGAGTTGGGGTGAGTGGATCACCAGCAGGGTTTCGTCGTTGGTGTGGGCAGCAGAGGGCGACCAATTGAAGGATCCAGTGATCACTTTGCGGTTGTCGATCACGGCGAACTTGTGATGGAGCTTGTCGCCACGGGCGAGGCGTGGGGTGCCGATGCCCTTCAGGCCTTGATCCAGGGGGAGGTTGCCAGCTTCCACCTTGCAGGCGTGATCCGGAAGGCTGACCCCCAGTAGATCGAGCACTTCCGAGAAGGGGCGGCTCGCAAATCCTGGATCGGCGACCAGCCTGATTTCAACGCCTTCTTTGATTTGTTCCCGCAGCACATTGGTGAGTTGCTGTGCCGAGAACACAAACAGGGCCATGTCGATGTGTTGCCTTGTGGCTTTCAACTGCTTTGCCAACAGGTTCAGCCCGTGATTTGCATCTCTTTTCGGATGGGGGGAGAACAGCGCATCCACTCGGGTGCCACCGATCTGCACGGTTTGCACGCCTTCTTTTGCTTTCTGCAGGCCAAAGCGACTGTCCTGCTTGCCACCGGGGCCATCCCCCCACATCTGGGTGAATTCCTTGCGGAACACCAGTGCGAGCTCAGGGCTGTGGAACCGCAGCAGGTGATTCACGTTGCCGCGGCTGGATGGCCGGCCAGAATCACCGTGAAGGCCGGAACTGGTGAGATTGGCGCTGCCCGTAATCACCGTTGTTTGATCGATCACCAGAAATTTGTGGTGCATCAAGCCGCTGCCGCTGCTCCCGTCTTCGGTGTCGTCAATCAGTGGAATCTGCGCGGCTTGAAGGAGCGCCACGGCATCAGCGTGGAAGGCTTCTTCCGGACTCGTGCTGCCATCCCCATTGCTGTCGGCCAGGCGGTTCAACTGATCCCAGCGCTGCCTGCCTCGCTGGTTCAATCGGCTGGGTCGTTGTTCGCTCCAGGCTTGGCTGTAGCTGTTCTCCAGGATGACGGCAATGCGAACACCACGGTTCTCGGCTGCGATGAGGGCCTGGGCAATCCTTGGAAGACTGAGCTCTTGCACGGCCACCAGCACCTCGTCGTTGGCGGCATCAATGGCTTCAATCAGCCATGCCTCCATGTCGTCACCATTGCGCCAGTCGCCTGTGAGGGGTGAGCGGTAGCGCGATCTGGCGTTGTGGTTGAAGACCACATCGATCTGCTTGGGTATCGCTAGATCTGCCGGAGCCGTGCCCACCACCGATCCCGCCTGGCTGCAGCCACTGCAGAGAAGAGCCGCTGCCATCAATCCCAGCTTGCTCTTCAGCATCGAGACCAAGACCTTGCCTTGATCAAAGTTCCCCCGTCTTCAGTGGGGCATCTCCGATGTCTTCAGCATCGCAATAAACCAGAGTCCGCTCAACACGAGGGCGACGCCCACACCAGCTCCGATGCTGACCCGTGCCATCACCAAAGGCACCACCAATGGAAAAACCATCGCCCCCGCGAGGGGGGTGATGGCCACGAACCAGCGCAAGGACGCCGGTGCTTTGGGATCGGAAGGGTTCAGAACCACTCGGCGCGGGCTTCGCTGGCGGGGTTGCTGTTGTCTTCCGGGGTCTCACGTTTGAAGTTGAGCGTGATGTTGCGCTTCTGTTCCCCATCCGAGGCGGTCGCCTCAATGGCGTACATCTGCTCGCCATCCCGGAAGGGCACCTGGATTCGGAATGTTCCGTCGGTGGAGAGAGGCACTTCTTCGCCGCCGATGGTGAGGCGAGCTGAAGGGTCGGTGGCGCCGTAGACGATCAGTTCGGCGTCAGCCACCAGCCAGAAGGAGCGTTGGCGAGGAGCCACACCACCAAGACCAGATTCGTTGCGACCGCTTGCCCAGAGACCAGCTCCCGAATCGTTCAAGCCGCTGCTGTCACCGGAGACGTCAAAACCTTCTTGGAATTCTTCAGAGCCAACCCGACGGCGGCTGAAGTGGACCGTGGCAGTTTGGTACAGCCGTTCATGCAAGCCACTGTTGCTTGACTCGATCGGCGCGACGGGAGCTGCAGCGGATTCGGCCGGGGCCGCATCGAGGCTGAAGGGCACGAACTGATCAAGAATCTGCTCGCTGGGGTGCAGAGCGGGCACGCGGGCCACTGAGGAGAAGGCCAGAGACATCCAAGTGGCGCCGATGCGATAGCCCAACTCAACCCGGTAATCCCGGTCGCAGAGAGGAACAGGCAAGTACCACTCTGTGCTGTGGCTATCGACGGGCACTTCCTGCAAGGTGTGCGGATGGGCATTGCCGTCCTGCATGCCGGTCACGTCCGCTAGGCGCAGGCAAAGTCGGCTGGCTCCATCTTTTTGGGCCACCTTGCGGTCTGCGTCCGAGATCTCCCAGAACACGTAGGCCCACTGGGGATCACGGGGCAGGAACACCACGCGGGTATCGCTGCTGCCCATGGCCGGTGCGTTGAGTTCCGCCTCGATGGCCTTCAGGTCTCCACCACGCTTCTGCTGACGCTGGGCAACCTCGTCGACCAGGGTCTCCTTGCTCTTGCGGCTGTAGAGCGGCACCCCTAGGTCGCTGGCGATCTGACGTAGTTGACGAAGGGTGAGACGTGCCAGTGATGACAGGGTTGGGGACACGTCCAAAAACTCCATGTTTCGTTTGGGATCATTGTGATCCGAAAAATTCCTTTTCGAAGCGTGAAGGGGCCAAGGGTCAGTGGATCCTGACTACTGGTTGAGCGCTGACCTCGGGGATCACAGTCAGTGACACAAAAAAAGCGGAGCCGAAGCCCCGCTTTTTTGAAGTTGCTTGGGGCCGGGATCAGCGGCCGATGCTGCGGTAGGGCACTTTCGACATGTAGTCCATGTCGGCGCCGCCGCTGGGGGAGACCCCGCGGGGGCCAGACATTTCGGCAGCCCAGGCCATGTAGTCCTGAGGGGAGCCACCTTTGCGGATCTTGGCGCGGGCGGGAACCTTCTTGGCGGGGCCGCCGGTGAAGACGATCTGGGGGAAGCCCAGGATTCCCCGGTAGTACTCGTCGTAGCGGGGGGTCGTGATGTTGAACGGCGTGTCGCCCAGCTCGCGGCCGGGAAGCACGCGGTTGCGTTGGTAGGGAACGGTGTCGTAACCGAAGGAGTCGAGGTACTCGGCGCTGTCGAGCAGAACATCGACTAGGCCTTCCAGGCCTTTGGTCGCAATCACGATGGACCAGGAGAGTTCTTCCCCCTTGCCATTCACCTTGCGTCCCAGGATCCGCTCGCACAGGTGACGGACAACTTTGTAGTTGCTGTTGAAGCCGTAGAAGGTGCGCTTGAAGGTGTCGGAGAGCACCAGGCCGCGAATGAAGTCGCGAACGGTGATCTGGCCATCCTTCAGCTGGGACTCAAGGTTGACGTCCCGATCTGTTTTGAAGGCGTGGAAGAAGATCTGCCGGTAGGCGGCTTCCACGACGGTGTCGAGATTGTCCCGATCGTCTGCGATCTCAAGGGAGTAGGCCCGGGATCCCTCATCGGAGCCGACACGGAGATTCGGAACACCAGTCCTCAAAGAGTTCTGGGTGATCGGTGCGTACTCCAGGAGAGGAATGGCCACGCGACTACAACATCCACTGTCGGCGATCGTAGAAGTGCTGGGTCTTGCCCCCTTCAGCAGCTGTTGCAGCGATTACATGCCGTAATACTTGCTCTAAGTATTTCTGCTTACCAGCCGAAGGGGGCGAGGGCGGCTCCGTTCGAAGCAATCGCTGGGCTGGTCTGATCAACATCGTCCAGCTGCCGGGTCTCGATGCAGAAGGAGGCGTTGTTGGAGAGCCCTTGCACCGTGCTGGTGCGCAGTCGTACGTTCTCGCTGGCGAACCAAAAGCGCTCGAGCGAACTCATCATTTCGTAGTCCGTGGTGAGGATCAGGCCGTTTTCGTCGTCCATGCGGAACTGGCCCGCCACCGGTGCTTTTTCGGCGTAACCGCGATCCCGCAGCAGCAGTCCGCGTCGCCCCGTTTCGTCTTCGGGGATCAGTCCGAACATGGTCTGGTCTTCATGGGATTCGCCGGCGCGATCCCAGGCCATCGATCCGCTCCAGCGCACCCAGCAACCGCCAACGATCTGCTCGACGCTGGCGTTGTTGCGCTCGGCGATCTCCGCGAGCCGCTCGTCCCCCTTCAGCAGTTCCTCCACCACGATGAACGAGGCTCCAGCTTCGGCGCGGCGATGCAGTAGGTGGTGTTGGCTGCGCTGCGAGGTCCAGCGGCCACAGCTCAGGCGAAAGAAGCTGAGGGCGTCCGAGATCTCAAGCATCGCCGGCGTTGAGGAACTGGATTGATGATGGCAGCCCGACCGCGTCAGTCACGAGAGCCATGTCAGCCACGGCAGCGGGCTTCGGAGGCGCTGATCAGATCGTCGAGGGTTAGTGCCAGGGGAGGCTTGCCCAGCTCAAGCGCCAGTTGATCCAGTTGCTCGGCGGCAGCATTGAGCTGCAGCAGCAGGGTATCGAGGAACATTTGATCTTCAGCGACAACGGGTTGTTGCTGGCACCAAAGGCGTCGTTGGCTTTCGTCTGGGATCGCGCCAGTGTTCTCTGGAGCAGCCATGGCCTGAAAGCTGTCCAGGCAGTGGCTCAATACCCGCAGGTGATGGCGATCCAGCTGGGGCAGCAGGGTGGCGTCGATGCGTTCAATCGTGGCCCTGTCGATGGCCATCAGCCCTGCGCCAACGGGGTGATGCGGAAGCCGCAGGCGTGGCCGCCCTCGAGTCGCCAATGCACCCGTTCGACCCGGCAGTCCGGCACGGTGCGTCGGATCAGCAGTAATTCCTGGTCGCACACCGCGGGGAATTCTTCGGCAATGCGCTGCACAGAGCAGTGGGCTTCCTCGAGCCTCCAGCTGATGCCGTCGTCATCCCGGCTGCAGACGGTGACGTAGCCCTCGTCGCGCCGCAACAGTGCCAGATGTTCGAGTCGAGCCTCCAGGGAGGCTTCGCCGAGGCTTTGCCGGTACTGGCTGGCCTTCGACTCCGCCTGCTGATCCAGCAGTTGGCGCACGGTCGCTTCGGGGAGATGGCTGCGCATCGAATCCAGCAGGCCGAGGGCGAAGCGGCCGCTGCCATCAGGGAACTGGGCCCGTCCTTCGTCGGTGAGGCACCAGCGGTTGCTGGGACGACCCGGGCCGCTGGCATTGCTGCTGGCGCAGACCAGGCCGCTGTCGGCGAGGGAGCGCAGGTGACGCCGCATGGCCTGAACGGAAATGCCCACAGCTCCGGCCAGGGCGCCAGCGTCCTCCTCTCCCCGCTCCAGTAGCAGGGAGAGCACGGCGTCGCGGGTGCTGTCGGGGGCCGAGGCGCTCATGACGAGGCGAAACCTCCCCACACGATGCCATCGAATTGCCTCGGCATGTCGGCCGAGTTGAGGGTCACAATGGAGAGCCCGCTGACCGGAGGCCTGTTGGCCTAGGCTTCCAGTAAGGAAACCGCGGGGTTTCGTAATTCGCCGCTCCCTCCACCTCCATGTCCGACGCCCCTCAAGAGCCGACAGCAGAAAGCCTGGAGGTCATCCGCAAGTTCGCTGAAACCTACGCGCAGCGCACCGGCACCTATTTCTGTGCGGACCCCAGCGTTACCGCTGTTGTTCTGAAGGGTCTGGCGCGTCATAAGGACGATCTGGGCGGAGCGCTTTGCCCCTGCCGCCATTACGAAGATAAGGAGGCCGAGGTCTCCCAAGCCTTCTGGAACTGCCCATGTGTCCCTATGCGCGAGCGCAAGGAATGCCACTGCATGCTCTTCCTCACCGAGGACAATCCCTTCGCTTGTCCTGAGAAGACGCAGACCATCACTACAGAAACGATCAACGCCACCGCCGGCTGAGCCGAATGACCAGTACCTCCACACGGGATCTCGTCAGCCAGCCGTACAAGTACGGCTTCGTCACCGAGATCGAGACCGACAAGATCGCCAAAGGTCTCAGTGAAGAGGTCGTTCGCCTGATCTCGGCCAAGAAAGAAGAGCCGGACTTTCTGCTGCAGTTCCGGCTCAAGGCCTTTCGCCACTGGCTCACCCTCGAGGAGCCCGATTGGGCTGCCCTTGGTTATTCCGAGATCGATTATCAAGACATCGTTTATTACGCAGCTCCCAAGCAGCAGGAGAAGAAGGCCAGCCTCGATGAGGTGGATCCCAAGCTGCTGGAAACCTTCGACAAGCTCGGCATTCCGCTGAGCGAGCAGAAGCGTCTCAGCAACGTTGCGGTGGATGCTGTTTTCGACAGCGTTTCGATTGCCACCACCTACAAGGAGAAGTTGGCGGAACACGGGGTGGTGTTCTGCTCCTTCAGTGAGGCGGTTAAGGAGCACCCCGAGCTGATCGAGCGCTACCTCGGAACGGTTGTCTCCAGCAACGACAACTATTTCGCCACCCTGAACTCAGCGGTGTTCAGCGACGGATCCTTCGTCTTCATCCCAAAGGGCGTCGAGTGCCCGATGGAGCTGTCCACTTACTTCCGAATCAATTCTGGTGACACCGGACAGTTCGAGCGCACCTTGATCGTTGCCGAAGAAGGTGCCTCGGTGAGTTATCTCGAGGGCTGCACGGCACCGATGTTCGACACCAACCAGCTGCATGCGGCGGTGGTGGAACTGGTGGCCCTTGACGACGCCTCCATCAAATACTCCACGGTTCAGAACTGGTATGCCGGTGATGAAAACGGCGTCGGTGGCATCTACAACTTCGTGACCAAGCGAGGCCAGTGCCGCGGTGATCGCAGCCGCATCAGCTGGACTCAGGTGGAGACCGGTTCAGCTATTACCTGGAAATACCCCAGTTGCGTGTTGCAGGGTGCTGATTCGGTGGGTGAGTTCTATTCAGTGGCCCTCACCAACAACTGCCAGCAGGCCGACACCGGTACCAAGATGGTTCACGTCGGACCGCGCACCCGCTCCACGATTGTGAGCAAGGGCATCAGCGCCGGCCGCTCCAGCAACAGCTATCGCGGTCTCGTGCAAATGGGGCCCAATGCCAAAGGCGCTCGCAACTACAGCCAGTGCGATTCGATGCTGATCGGTGATCAAGCCGCTGCGAACACGTACCCCTACATCCGTTCGCAGCAGCCGCAGGCGGCCATCGAGCATGAGGCCAGCACCTGCCGCATCTCCGAAGACCAGCTCTTTTATCTGCAGAGCCGTGGCATCGGGTTTGAAGAGGCCGTCTCGATGATGGTCAGCGGCTTCTGTCGCGACGTCTTCAACCAGCTGCCGATGGAGTTTGCCGCTGAGGCTGACAAATTGCTGGCCCTCAAACTCGAGGGGTCCGTGGGCTGATCCCCTCCCCCGCTTTGTCTCTGTTTTTTCAACGACGCCTTCCGTGATTCGCCCTGACGCTGAGCTGCTGCTCGATATCCAAGACCTGCATGCCTCCGTCGAGGACAAGCCCATTCTCAAGGGTGTGAACCTGCAGGTGAGGGCGGGTGAGGTGCATGCCGTGATGGGCCGCAACGGCAGTGGCAAGAGCACGCTCTCCAAGGTGCTGGCTGGACATCCCGCCTATCGGGTTACGGGTGGCACCGTCCGCTATCGCGGCCAGGATCTGTTTGAGCTGGAGCCTGAAGAGCGGGCCCGTCTGGGGGTGTTCCTCGGATTTCAGTACCCCGTTGAAATTCCTGGCGTCAGCAACCTGGAATTCCTGCGGGTGTCCACCAATGCCCGGCGGGAAAAGCAGGGGGAGGAGGAGCTCGACACCTTTGCCTTCGAGGACCACGTGCACGAGAAGCTCAAGGTGGTTCAGATGGATCCTGCTTTCCTCGAGCGCAGTGTGAATGAAGGCTTTTCCGGGGGAGAGAAAAAGCGCAACGAGATTCTGCAGATGGCGTTACTGGAGCCTGTGGTGGCGATCTTGGATGAAACCGACTCCGGCCTGGATATCGATGCTCTACGCATCGTGGCCGGAGGTGTGAACCAGCTGGCGACGGAAGACAACGCCACGCTGCTGATCACCCACTACCAGCGTCTGCTCGATGAGATCACTCCGGACTATGTGCATGTGATGGCGTCAGGCCGGATCCTGCGCACCGGAGGCCGGGAGCTGGCGCTTGAGCTGGAGCAGACCGGATACGACTGGGTGGATCAGGAGCTGGCCGCTCAAGGAGCTGCTTGACCATGGCGAGCAGTGTGCTGGCGCCAGTGCAGGAGCGCGGTCGAGCCGCCCTGGAACAGCTTGGTTTGCCCAACCGCCGCCAGGAGCCCTGGCGTCTCACCGACCTCAAACGTCTTGCTGCTGTATCGGCATTGCCGGCCAGTGCTTCGCCGCTGTCCACATCCCTGCCGGCCAGCCTGGAAGGGGTGACCCGGCTGGTGATTAATGGGTTTGATGATCCCTTGGCTGGGCAGGTTCTTCCGGACGGAATCACGGCGCTGAATGCCGAAGAGCTTGAGCAGGCCCTCGGCCACACCCTGGACCGCTGCGGTTGTGCCCAGGTCTGGCCCGTGGAGTTCAACCACGCCAAAGCCCAGCAAATCCTTGCCCTCAGGGTGCGGGGACGGGTCGGCCCGTTGGAGCTGGTCCTTGCGGCGGGTGCCGGGTTGAACGCCACGCGGGTTTTACTGCTGTTGGAGGAAAAGGCAGAGCTGGAGCTGATGCAGGTGCTGCTGGCTGAGGGGGCGTCGGCTCACAGTCATGTGTTGGAAGTGCATCTGGGGCAGGAGGCCAAGCTGCGCCATGGCGTTCTGGCCACGGCGGATGGCGCGTCATCGCTGATGGCCCATTTGGCTGTCGAGCAGGAGCCTCGCAGCTCCTATGCCCTTACCTCGGTGGTTCAGGGCTGGAACCTGGGACGGGTTGAGCCTCGGGTGGTGCAAGTGGATGGCCAGGCGCAGACCGTGCTCAAAGGTTTGGCTGTGGCCGGCGCCGATCAGCAGCTGGCCACCCACTCCGCGGTGCGCTTCGACGGGCCGGAGGGAGAGCTGGATCAGTTGCAGAAATGCCTGGCCGGTGGTCAATCCCATGCAATTTTCAACGGTGCCATCAGTGTTCCCCGCGATGCTCAGCGCACCAATGCTGCGCAGTTGAGCCGCAACCTGCTGCTGTCTGAACGTGCCCGGGTGGATACCAAGCCCGAGCTGGAGATCGTGGCGGACGATGTGCGCTGCGCCCACGGCGCCACCGTGTCGCAGCTTCAGGACGATGAGCTGTTTTATCTCCAGAGCCGGGGTATCGCTGCGTCGGATGCAACGGCGCTGCTTCTGCGTGGTGCCTGCCAGGAGGTGATTGCCCAGCTTCCTGCTGCGGCTCAGGCTTGGCGCCCCCTGGAGCGCGTGATGGAGAGCCTCGCCTCATGACGATCGCCGCCGAAGCACGATCTAGTGCTGATTTTGTTGATTTATCGTCGCGATATCGTGCCGATTTTCCGATTCTTGAGCAGTGTGCTCCCGATGGTCGGCCGCTGATTTATCTCGATCACGCTGCCACAAGCCAGAAGCCTCGTCAGGTGCTCGAGGCGCTGCAGCAGTACTACAGCTGCGACAACGCCAACGTGCATCGCGGTGCTCACCAGCTGAGTGCCCGCGCCACCGATGCCTTTGAAGCAGCCCGCAGCACGACGGCGGCCTTCGTGGGCGCCGCCAGTGCCCGAGAGATTGTCTTCACCCGCAATGCCAGCGAAGCGATCAATCTGGTGGCGCGCACCTGGGGTGACGCCAACCTCAAGCAAGGGGATGAAATCCTCCTCACGGTGATGGAGCACCACAGCAACCTGGTGCCCTGGCAGCTGTTGGCTCAGCGCACCGGTTGCGTGCTGCGCCATGTGGGTATCACCGAATCTGGTGAGCTGGATCTGCAGGATTTTCGGGCCCAGCTCAATGAGCGCACCCGACTGGTGAGCCTGGTGCATATCAGTAATTCCCTGGGCTGCTGCAATCCTCTTGATCAGGTGATCCCCGCAGCCCATGCCGTTGGCGCCAGCGTGCTCGTGGATGCCTGCCAGAGCCTGGCTCACAAGCCGATTGATGTTGCGGCTCTCGATGCCGATTTTCTGGTGGGCTCCTCCCACAAGCTCTGTGGCCCCACCGGCATGGGTTTTCTCTGGGCGCGGGAGTCGCTGCTGGAGGCGATGCCTCCTTTCCTGGGCGGCGGGGAAATGATCCAAGACGTTTTCCTCGACCACAGCACCTGGGCGGTGTTGCCCCACAAGTTCGAAGCGGGTACGCCTGCCATTGGTGAAGCGGTGGGCATGGGGGCCGCGATTCGTTATTTGCAGGCGGTGGGTCTGGAGGCGATTCAGGCCTGGGAGGCGCAGCTCACCCGGCATTTGTTCAACCGGCTGCAGGCCATTGATGGTGTGAGGGTCTTGGGCCCCACGCCTGAGCAACAGCCCGAGCGCGGTGCTCTGGCCACATTCCTGGTGGATGGGGTGCATGCCAACGACATTGCCGCTCTGATCGATGCATCCGGGATCTGCATCCGCAGTGGTCACCATTGCTGTCAGCCCTTGCACCGTCTCTATGACGTGACGGCTTCAGCGCGAGCCAGCTTGAGCTTCACAAGCACCTTTGAAGAGATCGACCGCTTCAGCGAGGAGCTCGCCTCCACGGTTGCCTTCCTGCGCGAACACAGCTGAGCTAGCTCAGGCGGCCAGCTGATCGTTGCTTGCTGCTGATTCGCGTTGCTGTAGGGGGACAACCTTGTTGGTCTCAATGGCGTACTTCACCCAGCGGTAAGAGCGTGCGCCGGGACGGGGTGCCGCGTTGATCGGCTCAGGGCTGGCGTAGCTGTTGCCGCGGTAACGCAGGATCCGCATTAATACTCAGGAGGCTGGCGCCACCCTCTCAGGTTCAACGCTTTTTGTTGGGTTCCGTGGGGCACAGGTTGAAGTTTCCTGCTGGTTGCTGGCTCAACCCATCACATCTGCTGAACGGGGTTGTGTGGGTTGTAACCATCTGCTAGCTCAGCTCTGGTTCTTCGGTGGATGCAGAGGTTTGCCGCTCAATCCGTTTGATCGCCTTGAGGATGAGAAACAGCATCCAGGCCACAAGGAGGGCTTCGATGATGGTGTCAAATAACTTTCCAATCTCAATGGCGCCGCCGAAATAGTCGATTTTGAGATCTTCGAAACTGCCTTTGGGAACCAATGGGTTCAGGAGTGGCATCAACAGGTCTTTGGTGACTGAATCGACGATTCTTGTGAATTGCTGCCCCACAATGAATGCAATCGCGACCGTCAAAGCACTGCCCTTGGTGAAGAAGAACTCGACAAATTCGCGGCGCCAACGTTGAAGCATCAATACGAAACCAAGCTTTTTTTATCGTATATGGACTTTAGATTTGGTCTATTTATTGTCTCGATCTGTCGTGATTTGATGATGCCCTCTGGCCTTCACTTTCGCTGCTCAGACAGGCCCAATTGACGCCGAAAAAAGGCTTCTGTCTCTTCCAGAACCTGGATTTGGGTGGCTTGGTTGCGGAAGCCATGGCCTTCGTCGTCGAAGAGCCGCACCTCCACCGGGATGCCATTGCTGCGCAGGGCTTCGGCCATGCGTTCGGTTTGTTCCGGAGGCACCACCTTGTCTTTCAACCCCTGGAAGAACAGCACCGGACAGCGAATCCGATCGGCATGAAACAGTGGCGACCGTTGCTCATACAAAGGACGCGCTGCGGGCCATTCCCCCACCAGGCGATCCACATAGCGCGCTTCAAACCGGTGCGTGTCTTCAGCCATGGCTGTGAGATCACAGACCGCATAGCGGCAGGCTCCGGCCCGGAACACCTTGGTGAAGCAGAGGGCCGCCAGGGTGGTGAAGCCGCCGGCACTGCCGCCTTCGATGGCGATCTTGCCGGGATCGGCGCGACCGGCCTCGATCAGGGCCTGGGCTGCGGCGGCGCAGTCGGCCACATCCACCACGCCCCAGCCCCCGTTGAGGCGCTCCCGATAGTCCCGGCCGAATCCTGTTGAGCCGCCGTAATTCACGTCCACAACGCCCCAGCCTCGAGAGGTCCAGTACTGAATCGCGAGGCTGAGGCCGCGGCGGGCCATGGCCGTTGGTCCGCTGTGGCTTTTCACCAGCAGTGGGGCGGCCCCTGGTGGGTTGCCGCTGGGGGGGTAATACCAGGCATGGGTGCGTTCCCCTTGATGGCCGTCGAACCACAGCGGTTCGGCCACGCTGATTGCCTCAACCGGTAACGGTGCCGTGATGGCGGGGCTGTGGCTCCAGAGCTGGGTGGCCGGTCGCAGGTCGAGTTCCAGTAGGCCGGCCACGCTGGTGCTGTTGCTGGCCACGGCTACGGCGCGGCCGTGGCATGCGCTCAAGCCCGCGAGGTCATCAAACGGTTGCGACAACGGCTGCACCGTTCCATCCAGACCGAGCCGTTGCAATGACCAGGCCCCGCGGCTGCAGACGGCAGCGATCAGCCGTTCCCCATCCCAGGCCGTGGTGCTCATCCTGTAGATCCACTGGGGCATGGCCGTTTCGGCCGCCATCGGCCAGGGCCTCTCCCAGGCGGCGTCGGCGCTGGACTGGAGCATCAGGTTCCACCAACCCGTGCTGTCCTCCGCCACAAGCAACTGCCCTTCGGGCAGCCATTGGGGTTGAAACACCGAGACGCCGTCGCCTCCGGCCAGCTGACGAGGTCTGAGTAGCCCGCCTGTGTCGCTGAACTCCGCGCACCAGAGACTGCTGCTGTCCCAGGGCATGGCGGGTTGCTGCCACTCCACCCAGGCGAAGCGCTGGCCATCGGCGCTCAAGCAGCCATAGCCGGCAAAGTCCGTCGGTTGGTGCAGCAGCAGCGGCGTCTGATCCGTTGCGTTCAGCTCCAGGGTCACCAGCTCGTCATGGCCGTTGATTTCACGGATTCCGATCCAGCGCTGCCTCGGCAGATCGAGGACGCCATCCGCAAGCTCCCAGTCGCCCTCCCGGCTGAGCCGTTGAGCTGTTGCCAGGGGGGTGGGGTGATTTGTGTTGGTCTGCGGCAGGCGCCAGTCCTGACGCCAGAGGCAGCCGCGCTCGATCCAGGTCAGGATCAACCTGTCCTGCTCCGCAGCAGTGGCGAGCACGCCGCCGCCGTAGTCATGCACGCGACTGCGCAGATTGCTGGGGGCCGGCGTCAGCTCCTGGGGCGTTGCCTCGGAATCGCCGAAACGGCGGATCAAGGCTGTGGTGCGGCCGCGCTCCTGGGGGCGCTGTTCCAGCCAGATCAGCCATAACGTTGCATCGGGTCCACTGACCAGGGACGGTTCCTTGAGTCCCGGCAAACGGCCAACGGCATGTTGCGCGGATAACGGAACGGCTCCCATAACGGCTGATTCAGGCCAATTACCATGCTGAATCAACGCGGCATTGGTCTTGGCAGGAAGCTTTGCAGAGTTGGCCCGTCAGGCCGATAAGTCGCGGGACACGATGCTGGTGCCCAAGACGGCCCTCGAAACTCCTCCGCTGGAGATTCACACCCTGGGCGATGAGGTGTTGAGGCAATCCGCGCGCCGCATCGGCAAGGTGAATGAGCAGGTGCGGGAGCTGGCCCGCGACATGCTGCGCAGCATGTACACCGCGAAGGGCATCGGCCTGGCGGCTCCTCAGGTGGGGATCCACCAGCAGCTGCTGGTGATTGATCTCGATCTTGAAAATGCAGCCACGCCGCCCCTGGTGCTGATCAATCCGGAAATCACGGCGGCCAGCGCCGGGCTCGACACCTACGAAGAGGGATGTCTCAGCATCCCTGGGGTTTACCTCGATGTCGTCCGCCCTACTGCGATTGAACTGAGCTTCCGCGATGAGATGGGTCGGCCCCGGAAGATGAAGGCCGATGGCCTGATGGCCCGCTGCATTCAGCACGAGATGGACCATCTCAATGGCGTGTTGTTTGTTGATCGCGTCACCGATGAAGACGGTCTGCAAAAGGAGCTCAAGGAGAAGGGTTTCGAGCGCCAAGATGTGCGGAGCGTCGCCTGAGTTATGCCGATGAAACCCCTGGCCGGCGTTTTCCTGGCCCTCGCCTGTGTTCTGGGTATCGCCAGCACAGGCTGTGTGTTTGAACTGGCCTACGGCGATCCCGATCTCGGGGTCAAAACCACCAGTTGGATCCTGGCCCTGGCGGCCCCTGGAACCGTGGGGACTCTTCTGTTCGCGATTCGCCTGAACAAACCGGCCTGATCGGGGGCGACCGATCCAGGCATCACTTTTACGATCCGCTCAGTTCCTCCATGGACGTGATGGCACGCTTTCGAATCGTGGCCGCTGCCGGCCTCGCTCTCGCAGCGACCTCTGCACCGGTGGCCCTGGCCCAGGGTTCGCTGTTCACGGCGGTGCCCGTGGAGTTAGGCAATTTCGTTTTGGTATCGGCCCCGATCGGTCAGGGCGAGCGTTCGCAGCTGAACATCTACGAGCAGCGCACCACGAAACGTCCCTGTTTTGCTGTGGCCGCAGGATCACCCGCCATGGTGGATCCCTTGTTGTCCAAGTTTGATTTCACTGGGGTTTGCAACCGCTACATCGATGGCAACGGTTATTCCCTGCGCATCGGGGGTGATGACCTCGGCACCCGATACCGGCTCAGCGTGGTGAACACCGGTAGAGATATCGAGTTGCTGGCCACTCCGACCAAGAATCCCTCCCAGCCGACCATGCTTGTGGCTCGGGCTGGTGGTGCCGCAAGTGGCTTTGTTCAGCTCAAGCTTGAGCCGGGCTGGACCTTGAAGCGACGGGCCTATGGCAAGAAGAGCCTGGGCCATCTCTACGTCTATCGGGACAGCGCACCAGTGGCTGGTTCCAGCCCAAACAAGGCGCCTGCTGAGACTGAACAGATCGAGAGCTCTACTGCTCCGTCTTACTGAGCCAGTACACAACCGGTGTAAACACCTGTTGTTCTTCTTTGTCAGTGATTTCACACTGAAGGAAGACCCCCCGGAGGCTGTGATGAAAACAACGGTTGTGCAATGGTTCCACTGGTTCGGTGAAGCGATGACCCATGCGCTGGGGTCGTTCGACGACCGCCATCTCCAGCCCCCACCGATCGGCACCCAGCCCTACCGGGACACGCCTGAGAAGCGAGCTCGCGATTACTGAGATCCAGGCTGCTTGAGCAGATCTGTGCAGCGGAAGCAACTCGCTTCCGCTACGGCGTTTCGATCGACGCTGGTCCGGTCGTTGAGGTCGGCAATGGTGCGCGCCACGCGCAACAGTTGAAGGCTGCTGCGTGTGCTCAGGCCGCGCTGGTTGATCAGCTGTTGCCAAAGGTCGAGTGCCGTTGCCTCGATGGTTCCGCTTTGCCGCAGCGCTGCAGCCGACAGCCGCCCGTTGCTCTCTCCACCAGGATTGCGCCTCTGCATCCGCTGCCGGGCCCTTTCAATCCGTGCGGGGGTGCACCAGGACGCTGAGGCTTGTGTTGGGCTCGGCTGCTTCAGCACCGCTGCCATCTCCTTGGCGGAGCGCCGTTCCAGCCGCAGTTGGAGATCGAGCCGATCCAGAAGCGGGCCGGAGAGCCGCTGCCAGTACCGCTGGCGCTGGCTGATGCTGCAGCGACAGCCATGGTCGCGGTCGCCATGCCAGCCGCAGGGGCAGGGATTGGTGGCCGCTACCAAGGTGATCAGGGCCGGGAACACTGTGCTCTGCTGGGCACGGCTGATCTGCACGGCGCCGTCCTCCAGGGGCTGCCGCAATTGATCCAGCACCGTTCGCGAAAATTCCGCCAGCTCATCGAGGAAGAGCACGCCACCGTGGGCCAGGCTCACTTCCCCGGGACGGGGTGAGCGTCCGCCGCCCAGCAAGGCGGCAGCGGTGCAACTGTGGTGTGGCGATCGAAAGGGGCGCTGCTGTTGCAGTTGATCGATGCCATGCAGATGGCCGGCGACGGAATGGATGCGCGTGATGGTGAGCGCTTCCTTGCGGTTCAGGCCTGGCAGCAGCCGCGGCAGTTGATGGGCCAGACGGGTCTTGCCGCAGCCAGGGGGACCCACGAGAAGCAGATGATGGCCGCCGGCCGCTGAAAGAGCCAGGGCGCGGGAGGCCAGGCTGCTATCGAGGCAGGGCCAGGGATCAGGACCGGTGTTTGCCGCTGAGGTGCGTGAGCGACTGCAACCGATCCCCGGCCAGGGTTGTTCTCCTTTGAGGTGCTGAACCAGCGCGTGCAGGTTGGGCGCGGTGTGGATCGCTAGCCCTTCAATCAGGCTGGCTTCATGGGCATTCTCAGGAGGAACCACCAGGGCCCGGGCCCTTTGCTGATGGGCTTTTTCGGCGAGGGCAATCACCCCTCGACAGGGCCTGAGGCTGCCATCGAGTCCCAATTCTCCGGCACACCAGAGGCCCTCCAGCTGAGGGCGGGCGAGCTGCCCGCTGGCCACCAACAGGGCCAGGGCGATGGGCAGATCAAAGGAGGGGCCTTCCTTGCGCAGATCGGCAGGTGCCAGGTTGATCACCACGCGCACCAGGGGGCCGCGGAAGCCGCTGTTGCGCAGGGCGGAGCGGACCCGCTCCCGTGATTCTTGAATCGCTTTGTCCGGCAGACCCACCAGCTGGATGCCTGGCAGCCCCGGGGCGAGATCCACCTCCACCACCACCGGTCTGGCCTCCAGGCCTTGCAGGGATGCACTGAGACAACGTGCCAGCATTCTTTGGAAGGTGACGCAGGAGATTCATGCCCCTGCTGTCACACCGGTCCCGCTGTTCCTTCCTTTTCGAGGCCCATGGCAGACGACACGATCTTCGGGAAGATCCTTCGTGGCGAGATCCCTTGCGATGAGGTCTACAGCGATGCGCAGTGCCTGGCCTTTCGCGATGTCGCCCCCCAAGCTCCGGTGCATGTGCTGGTGATTCCCCGCAAGCCGATCGAGAGCCTGCGTTCCGCTGCTGTCGAGGATGAGGCTCTGCTGGGTCACCTGTTGCTGGTGGCTGCGCGCGTGGCCAAACAGGAGGGGCTGGACGACTTCCGCACGGTGATCAATAGCGGAGCCGGTGCTGGACAGACGGTGTTTCACCTTCACGTTCACGTGATCGGTGGGCGTCCTCTGGAGTGGCCCCCCGGTTGATGTCAGCGGCGAAGTGGCGCGGTGACAGCCAGACTGAGCACAGTTCAGCAGTGGCATGACCCACCAGCTTCAGAACCTGCGCAATCAGGCCGCCAAGCTGCGTCGGCTTTCGCAGCCCTACTTCTTCCCCTACACCGAAGACAACGGTTGGCAGTTCTTTGGACTGCTGGTGAGCCTGCTCTTCTGTGTGGCAGGGATCGTGCTGTTCCTGGTCACCGGGTTGATGAACGGCCTGTCGTGGCTGTTGCCGGAGTTGACCGGCCAGTACCTCGGTGGTGTCCAGTCCTCCCTGGCCATGCTCTGGTCCCGTGGATGGGGGGCGGGGATTAGTGCCCTGTTCGTTCTGGGGGCTGTGGTCTTCGCTTCTGTGCGGGGCCAACTCAGGCATCGCCGCTGGCTGCCTTGGCTGTTTCTCGGCCTAATCATCCTGATGCTGTTGAGTGTGAACGGCATCAATGCCGGTATCACATTCATCGCCAGGGATCTGACCAATGCGTTGATCTCCAAAGACGGAGATGCGTCTTATCGCAACCTCTGGATCTACGGCGCCTGTTTTGCGGTCGCGCTGCCGATTCGCAGCCTGCAGTTTTATTTCACCCAGAAACTGGGGCTGTTCTGGCGGGAATGGTTGTCGCTGAGCCTGGTGGACGACTATCTGCGGGATAGGGCCTATTACGTGCTCAATCCCAATGATGAAGCGGCCACCAATGTTGATAACCCAGATCAGCGTATTTCCGAGGATGTTCGTGATTTCACAGCTCAAGCACTTGGTTTCGCGCTCAATATCTTTGATTCAATTCTCACGTTTTCCCTCAATATTCTCATCCTTTATTCGGTGAGTGAGGGTTTGACGTTCGCTCTCTTGGCCTATGCCGCGGCGATTTCGGTCTTGATGATTGTTGCCGGTCGCAAGCTGGTGCGGCTGAACAATTTCCAGTTGCGTTTTGAAGCGGATTACCGCTATGGCCTCGTGCGGGTGCGGGACAACGCCGAATCGATTGCTTTCTATGCCGGAGAGCAGCAGGAAGCCAAGGAGGTGACGCGTCGTCTGGCCACTGTCGTTGAGAACTTTAATCTGCTGATTGTCTGGGAGGTGCTGCTGCGGGTGCTGCAGCGCTCAAGCATCTACGCCAGCAATTTCATCCCTTATCTGATCCTTGCGGCACCAATTCTTGCTGGGGAAATGGATTATGGCGGCTTCGCTCAGGCGAACGTTGCTTACAACCTAGTTGAGGGATCGTTGTTTTTCATCATCTACAACATCGAAGCCTTGGCTCGTTTTTCGGCATCGATCAACCGGCTTGAAGGTTTTCAATCAAACATCTCCAACCTGGATCGCGAGGAGTGGAGTGATTACGTGCCGCGAATTGTGCCGTCCGAGCACCTGGCGCTTCAGGGGGTGACGGTCAAAACACCTCGCACTGACAACGTGCTGGTTCGTGACCTCAGTTTTTCCCTTGACAGCGCCGAGGGGCTGCTAGTGGTGGGCCCCTCAGGCTGTGGCAAAACCTCACTGCTGCGGGTGGTGAGTGGTCTTTGGGGTTCGCCGACGGGCACCGTTTATTCCCCTGGGCAGGGAGACCTGTTGTTCATTCCCCAAAAGCCCTACATGGCGTTGGGATCCCTGCGTGAACAGCTTTGTTATCCCCTCGATCAGGCCCGTTTCAGCGATGAGCAGCTTCGGGCTGTTTTGGATCAAGTGATGCTGGGCAAATTGCTGCAGCGTTATCCCGACCTCGACATCAAGCAGGACTGGCCGCGGCTGCTCTCTCTGGGTGAACAGCAGAGGCTGGCCTTTGCGCGGCTGCTGCTCAATTCGCCCAAGGTCGTGGTGCTGGATGAAGCCACCAGTGCCCTGGATGTCGAGACCGAATCCCGCCTTTATTCCCTGTTGCGAGACCGGGAGGTGGCTTTCATCAGCGTGGGCCACCGGCCAACCCTGAAGGACTTCCATGACACTGTTCTGGAGCTCAGCGGTGATCGCGACTGGCGGCTGATCCCGGCGACCAGCTATGACTTCGGGCGTTCCTGAAGCGGCCGGATGACCTCCACCAGCGAGCCCCCTGACACCACGTCCGTTCCGGAGACGTCCGCTACCACCAACGATGTGCCTGCCTTCGGCTGGAGTGGCTATGCGGAGCGGGTGAATGGCCGCTTCGCCATGGTGGGTTTTGTGGCTGTGCTGCTGATCGAGGTGCTCAGCGGCGACACGTTCCTGCATTGGGCGGGCCTGCTTCCCTGATCAGGGCAGGCGGATTAGATCCACATCCCAGCGGCCGTTTCGGCTTACCTGCACCGCCAAGCGCCGGCCTGAGCCGTCCAGGCTGACGCTGCGGGGTACACCCGGTGGATCCAGGGGAAGCCGTTGCGTCGCCCCAACGTTGCGCCGGTAGAGCACCAGTTCGGTGCGGTCTTCCCGCTGTTGGACCACGGCCAAGCGTTGCCCATCGGCACTGATGCTGACGCTGATTGGTTGGGCATCCGCACGGTTGAGGCCAGGCAGTGGGACAGGGTTGCGAGTGCGCAGGTCGATCAGTTCGACCCGCTCCCGTCCATTGCGTTGGCCCAGGCTGGCCAGCCAGCGTCCCCCTAGGGATGGATCCCGCCGGCTGTTCACCGATTGACGCAGCAGGCCGTTGAGGTCGGGCCGAGGGGTGGGCCTGGGGCTGCTGCACCCGGTCATCAGCATCAGGCTGAAAAGCAGAGCGACGCGGATCATGGCTCTGACGACAACGCCGGTGTGGAGAGGCTCTGCCCAGGAGGACGGTCCGGTTCGAGCAGATCACTTAGATCCAGCAGTTCCACGCGCCACCGGCCCTGATCCGTCACCTGGAGGGCGATTTGCTGTGCATCAGGCGCCAGGCTGAGCTGCACCGGGTCTCGGCCTCCCGGCAGCGGCAGGGGATGCATCCGGCCGTTTAAACGGTCGGTCACCACCGCGAGTCGGCGGCGCCCCCGCTGGGTGATCGCTGCAAGGTAGCGGCCGTTCCAGCTCAAAGAGGGGGAGCTGTGGGGTTGATGGCGGCTCAGCTGAGGAACAGACACAACTGATCTGTCGCTGAGACGGCGCAGCTGCACCGTGGGTCTGCCGCCGCGATCGCTGATGACCGCCAGCCACTCACCACTGCCACTCAGGGCTGGTGCTTGCTGACTGGTTGCGAGTAAGGCACCAGCGGCCCGTTCACTGCGACCGTTGCAGCCCGCCAGCACCAGACTGGCGAGCAGGATCAGCAGCGGGCGAGACAACTGGCTCAGTCGTCGAAGCGGGAGCTGTTGTCCCGCGGTCTGCCGGAGGAGGGCCGTGAGCTGCGGGGGGGTTGGCGGTTGCTGCTGGGCCGGTTCGAGGCCAGTGGCTGTTCCGCGGATCGCCTGGAGTCGCTCGCGGCACTGGAATTGGCGCTGGGGCGTCCCCGGTTCGGTGCCGCACTACTCGGCGCTGAACTGCGGCTGGGGGTGAAGGCGGCATCCTCTGCTCCTGAGGGAGCGGGTTCGCCGGAAGGACGCTCAGGCCGCCCCATCGGACGGCTGCCGCGGCGTTGTTCGTCTCGATCCGTCCGTCTGGAGCCGAAGTCGGGACGGCGTTCATCCCGGGCTTCTCCGGCACGGAAGCGAGCCATGCGACGGGAGCGTTCGTCGTTTTGTCCCCAGCCGGAATCGCCTTGATCAGGTCCTGAGGAGCGACGACTGGCGGCTTCCTCAGGAATGGCGGCACGGCTGGAGCGGCGCGGCCGGTAGAACTCCTCTTCGGGCCGGTCTTCGGCCTCATCGTCTCGGCCGGAGAAGCGGCGTCGCACCGGCTGGGGTTCATCAAAACGGTCGTAACCGCCGTCCTCCCAGCCGCCCCGGAGACCGCCTTGGCCTCCGCCCCGGGCTGGCGCGGGTTCGTCGTCGAAATAGGCGGAGCGCCGCGCCTGCTCGGTGGCGACGCCACGCAGGCGCACGCTTTCGTAGGCGAAGAAAACGGTTGTCCCTGCTAACAGGAACTGGCCGAACTGAAGAATCGGGTCGAGGCGCCAGCCCTGGAAGAACAGGATGCCGCCGCAGAGCAGCCCGATGGCTGCAAAGAACACGTCGTAGTCCCGGGCCAGGGCGGGCTTGAACGACCGCATGAAATAGAGCAGAGCGCCGCCGACGGCCAAAACGATGCCGACGATGCTGGCCCAATTGAGACTGGCGTTAACCAAAGCTCTGCTCCCGCTTAGGAGTCAGTCTACGAGGGGCGCCAGGGGAAGATCAGAGCTTGCGATCGACTTGGTCGGTCTGGCTCAGCAGAAACAGGGCAATGGAGGCAGGAATCACGACGATCACACCTCCCCAAAGGAGGCTGCTCAGAAAGTTGGAGAGGGAGGGGGTCATGGGGTTACTGCCGTCTGCATCAAAGCCGCGGTGATCTTAAGAAGCGATGCCGTCTTTCTACGATGACGAGACGATTTGCTTTGAGCTTTGTGATGCCGCTGCTGCTCCAGGCCCTGCCAGTTCTCCACCTGTTGCTCGGCCTGCTGTTGGCTGCCTGGACCCTGGCATTCCTGCTGCGCATCGTGCTCACCTGGTACCCCCAGGTCGACCTGAATCAGGGGGCCTGGCCTGTAGTGGCGTGGCCGACGGAGCCGGTGCTGGCGGTCAGCCGCCGCGTGATCGCCCCGATCGGTGGGGTCGATGTCACCCCGGTGATTTGGGTGGGTTTGATCAGTCTCGTGCGCGAGTTATTGGTCGGTCAGCAGGGGCTGCTCTCACAGATCCTGATGAACGCCCAGGCGGCTGCCTGAGCTCAGGGGAGCATCTCCTGCTCTACGAATTTGGTGTGCACATCGCCGTTGATGAACTCCGGCCGATCCAGCATCTCCAGGTGGAATTCCACAGTTGTTGGGATCCCGGTGACGGCACATTCGTTCAGGGCCCGCTTCATCCGGGCCATGGCGTGGTCGCGATCCTTGCCCCAAACGATCAGCTTTCCGATCAGGGAGTCGTAGAAGGGTGGGATGTCGTAGCCGGTATAGACGTGGCTGTCGACGCGCACACCCGGCCCGCCGGGGGGCAGCCATCCGGTGATGCGTCCGGGGGCGGGACGGAAGTTATGGCGCGCATCCTCAGCATTGATCCGGCATTCGATGGCATGGCCGGTGAGTTGGATTTCCTCCTGGCGCACGCTGATGGGTTCGCCACCGGCGATGCGCAACTGCTCGGCGATCAGATCCACACCCGTGACCATTTCGGTCACCGGGTGCTCCACCTGGATCCGGGTGTTCATCTCCATGAAATAAAAGCCCCCGCTGCGGTCAAGCAGGAATTCCACCGTTCCGGCGCCCTCGTAATTGATGCTTTGGGCAGCAGCTACGGCTGCTTCGCCCATGCGGCGGCGCAACTCGGGATCCAGGGCTGGGCTTGGGGCCTCCTCAAGCAGTTTTTGGTGACGGCGCTGAATCGAGCAGTCCCGCTCGCCAAGGTGCACCACATTGCCGTGGCGGTCGGCCAACACCTGCACTTCCACGTGGCGCGGCCGATCGATGAATTTCTCCATGTACAGGCCGGGGTTACCGAAGGCGGCTTCCGCTTCCCCCTGGGCTGCTTTGTAGAGGCTTTCCAGCTGACTGGCGTCTGGAACAAGGCGCATGCCGCGACCGCCGCCGCCGGCGGTGGCCTTGATCATTACGGGATAGCCCATCTCTTCGGCCAGGACGGCCGCCTGCTTTGTGCTGCTGAGCAGACCTGCACTGCCGGGCACCGTGGGAACTCCCACCGACTGCATGGTCGACTTCGCGGTCGACTTGTCCCCCATCGAGCGAATCGCGTGAGGGGACGGTCCAACGAAGGTGAGGCCGTGATCACGGCACATCTCGGCAAACTTGTCGTTCTCCGCCAAGAACCCGTAACCGGGGTGGATGGCGTCAGCACCGCGGGAGGTTGCGGCCGCCAGGATGTTGGGAATGTTGAGGTAGCTCTTGCTGCTCAGGGCTTCGCCCACGCAGACCGCTTCATCAGCGAGCTGGACATGAAGTGCGTCTTTATCCACTGAGCTGTAAACAGCAACGGTGGCGATGCCGAGCTCTCGGCAGCTTCGAATGATTCTGAGGGCAATCTCGCCGCGGTTGGCGATCAGCACTTTGCCGATGGGCATCCCGCAGCATGTTCAGGCCTGACGCCGGATCGTATCAGCGCAGACCGAAGATGCAGAGAGCGAAGACCCTGCCCGGTATGATCTGTCCTCGACAACACCCGAGCGGTGAAGTCGACCACGCGGATGTGGTGGAATTGGTAGACACGCACGTTTGAGGGGCGTGTGGCTTCGGCCTTGCGAGTTCAAGTCTCGCCATCCGCATTTTTTTCTTTGGCCCGTCCCCGCCCAGCAGAACCAGGACCGGCCGTAGTTCTTGTTTCGAACGGTCCCGGTGAGTTGACCACCTGGGTCCGCCCACTGGCCGAGCGGCTGCACGCCAGCCTTCGCCTGCGTCCCCGGTCTTCGAATGCACCGGCATCCCTGCATTTGGTGTTGGTGCCCTGCCCCAATGCCACCGGCCAGGAGCGCGCGGCAGCTGAGCCCTGGGGCTTGTTTGATCGCATCGTGCCGGCATGGCGCTTTTGGTCGCTGCTGTTGCGTCCCCAGCGCTACGGCCCATGGCCGCAGAAGGGTGTGGTGGTCTTCTTGGGCGGTGATCAGTTCTGGACTGTTTTGCTCTCGGCTCGTCTCGGCTACCGCCACATCACCTATGCCGAGTGGGTGGCGCGTTGGCCGGGCTGGAACGACCGGATTGCGGCGATGTCGGACGCGGTGCGGCTCCAGCTGCCGGTCCGTTACCAGCCCCGATGCCGCGTGGTTGGCGATCTGATGGCGGATCTGTCGTCCTTCGCTCGCCGCGAGGATCCCCTCCCTGAGGGCCGGTGGGTGGCCCTGCTGCCGGGATCCAAGCCGGCCAAGCTGAGCGTTGGTATGCCCTTTCTGCTCGACACCGCGGATCGTCTGGCTCGGTTGCAACCCGGATGCCGCTTTCTGCTGCCGCTGGCTCCCACCACAAGCGTTGATGAGCTGCTGCGTTTCGCCGGCGCATCCAACCCGATTGCTTCCCGCTACAGCGCCTCCGTGGCGTCGCTTGACCGGAGTGGTTCTGCAACAGAGATCGTGACCGCGGCTGGGACGCGGATTCTTCTGCTGGAGCAGCATCCGGCCCATGGCCCCTTGAGCCAGTGCGCCCTGGCCCTGACCACGGTCGGTGCCAACACGGCCGAACTCGGCGCCCTTGCGGTGCCGATGATCGTGATTGTTCCCACTCAGCACCTGGAGGTGATGCAGGCCTGGGACGGCGGGCTGGGGCTGCTAGCGCGACTGCCGGGTCTGCGGCGTCTGATCGGAGTTCTGTTGACTTTCTGGCGTCTGCGTAACAACGGGTTTATGGCCTGGCCCAACATCAGTGCGGGTCGCGCCGTGGTGCCGGAGCGGGTGGGGGCGATCACCCCCGAGGCGATTGCGCTGGAGGCCTGCGATTGGTTGAACGCGCCCGAGCGGTTGGAGGGTCAGCGCCAGGACCTCCAGGCCTTGCGCGGAGAGCCTGGGGCGGTGGCGGCATTGGCCTCCGAGGTGAGGGGGTTGCTTCCTCGAGAGCTCAACGCTTCCTAGGCTGCGCTGGACTCTGGTTTCGACGACCATGACTCCGTCCAATCCGGTCGAACGCAGCGCCGAGGAGTGGAAACAATCACTCACCCCGGAGCAGTTCCAGGTGGCCCGCTGCGGCGGCACCGAGCGAGCGTTCACCGGGGCTTACTGGAACAACAAAGCCACCGGGATGTACCACTGCGTCTGCTGTGGCGCACCCCTGTTCAGTTCCGATACCAAGTTCGATTCGGGAACGGGTTGGCCGAGCTTCTGGGACGGAGTGAATTCTGAGGCAATCACCATCAAGGAGGATCTGACCCACGGGATGGTGCGCACCGAAATCAATTGCGCTCAATGTGACGCTCACCTCGGGCACGTCTTTCCTGATGGCCCCGCGCCCACGGGCCAGCGCTATTGCGTCAACAGTGCATCGTTGGACTTCAAGGCGTCCTGAACGACTATCGGCGCCTTCGGCCCGTTCACCAGGGATCGTCGAGATCCTGGCTTCGGCGCTGGGGTGCTCTGTCTTCCATCGGTTCCACATCCAGGGGCTCGCCGGACTGCTGAACCGCTCGGCGGGAGGCTGGCATCGCTCGCCGTGGGGGCTGTTCTTCGTAAGCAGCCTGTTCTTTGTAGGCAGGCTCCTGTTCGTAGGGCGCGGGCTCGTTGAAGGTCCGAGCTCGCTCAGCCGGCCGCTCGTCGTAGCGGGGTGGTTCCGCGTAGCTCTGCTCGTCGTACCGCTGGGGCTCATCGAGGTAGCGGCGTTGCTGCATGGACTCCTGCCGCCGGTCCTCCAGTTCCACGTATTCCAGTTCTGCATCAGCTTCAAGCCGCTCGGCTTCTGAAGCCTTGAGCCGTCGTTGCTCCTGCTCCTGCGGTTGGCCGGAGGTGAGCTGATTTTCGACGGGTACCAGGTTGACCCGGTAGCGCTCCCGCTCCTGCTCTTCCCAGCTGGGGCCACCGACCCCCAGCTTCTCCAGCACGCCGCTGTTCAGCTGTTTGAGCTTGTCTTCGGCACCCTCATAAACAATGATCCGATCCGGGCCACTGCTGACGATCTCCTCCACCGGCATTTCCCAGGTGCTCAGCACTCCTTCCCCCAACAGGGGCACGCCAAGGGCTCCCATCACCAGGGTGGTGAGTTCTCCGGTTTCGATGTCGAAGGCGAAGCCGAGTACGCGCCCGAGCTGCTCGCCGGACTCGGTGATCACCTGGCAGTTGATCACCCGGCTGTAGCGCTCGGGGTTGAAGTTCTCACTCAGGGAGTCGGCGGAATCCACCAGGATCACGTCGCCCACCTGACGGATCCGGTCCAGCGGCATCCAGCGCGGCAGGCCGGGCAGAAAACGGGTCAGTGGGTTGTCCCGCAGTCCGACGGCGACCACTTCACGGCGGTCGATATCGACGATCACTTCACCCACCACCCCTAGGCGGCGGCCGGTGTCACGGGTGATCACCTGGGTGCCCATCAGTTCGGAGCGCAACCAGAGGCGATCGCTGGGCACGCCAGTGGTGATGGCGTCAGTTGGGGTAGGGGTCGGGGTCAAGCGCGGGCCCTCGGCCATGGACAGTCAGATCATTGTGGCGCAGGGGTTCCGCCTGTCACGTTCAGATTGCACAGCGAAAACTCAGTTCGTTTAGGCGGCATCCGGTAAACCCACCACCTGGGTGTGGGCGCCGCGGGCCTGGGTCACGCCGATGGTGCGCTGGGCTGCGCCGATCATTGGGCGGCGGTGGCTGACCACCATGAACTGGGCTGCCTCGGCTTGACGGGCGATCAGAGCAGCCAAGCGCTCCACATTGACGCCGTCGAGGAAGCTGTCCACCTCGTCGAGGGCATAGAACGGCGACGGCCTGAAGCGCTGCAGGGCAAACAGGAAGCTCAGGGCGGTGAGTGATTTCTCCCCACCCGACATCGAGGCCAGGCGCCGCACGGTCTTGCCTTTGGGATGGGCCACCAGGGTGAGGCCTCCTTCTAGGGGCTCCTCCGGGTTCTCCAGTTGAAGGTGGCCATCACCATCGGAGAGCGAGGCGAAGATCTCGCGGAAATGTCCGTCCACGGCCGTGAAGGCCTCCATGAAGGCGTCCTGGCGCAGGGTGGCCACCGTTTCGATCCGTAGCAGCAGTTCCTCCCGCTCGCTGTTGAGCACCTCGAGCCGTTCGTTCAGTTCGTTGAGCCGCTGTTCCAGGGCCTCCAGTTCCTCCAGCGCCAGCATGTTTACGGGCTCCAAGGCTTCCATGCGTTGCTGGATCGCCTGCAGATCGGCCTGCAACGCCTCCAGGCCCGCCAGGCGCAGGGCCTCCGGGATCTCCGGTCTCGGGTCCGGCAGGGCCTGCTCCATCTCCTGCAGGCGCACCGCTCCGCTGCGCTGCTCTTCGATTAGTCCTTCGCGGTCTTCCTTGAGTCGCTCCAGATTCCATTCGGCCTGCTGCAGGGCCTGACGCTGCCGGCCCACCTCGGCTTCCGCGGCATCCCGGGCCCGGCGTTGGCTGCCGAAGCGCTCCTGCAGGTCGCTCTGCTGCTGCTCGAGCTGTTTGCGCTTGTCTTGGAGGTCGCTCTGTTGCTGGCGCCAGGCCCCATGGGCGGTAGCCAGGACCTTCACCGCCTCCTGCAACCGGGCTTCTTCGGCGGCCAGGGCCTTCTCCTGATCCCCCAGTCGTTCAATCGCCAGCCGCCGCTCGCGGCGGGCATTCAGCAGCTGGTCACGTTCGCTGCGGGCCGTTTCCAGCCGTTGGTCGGCGGCTTCCTGTTCCGTCTGCAGTTGGGCCCAGGCGGCGGCATCGTCGTTGTTACCGCTGTTGCGCTCTGCCTCATCCAAGGCCTGGAGCTCTGCGGTGAGTGGGGTGAGTGCAGCGCTGATGGCTTCGAGCCGTTGCTGTTGCTCGGTCTGATCCTGCTGCAGCTTGCTGAGCCGTTCGGCCCGCTGGCGGCTGCGCTCGAGCAGGGGGCCGTGATTGCGCCGGGCCGCATTGCGCTCGGCGATCAGGGCTGCTTGTTGCTTTTCCAGTTCGCGCAGCTGGGGTTTTTGTTGCTCGATCAGTTGCGCCAGCTTCGACTCCTCCCGCCGGCAGGCCACCAGAGATTCCCCCAGTTCCAGCAGGCGCCGCCGCAGGGGTTCGGCTTCGTCCTGATCGCTGCTGCGGCCAAAGCTGAGGCTGCTGCTTCGCTGGGAGAAGCTGCCGCCGGTCATGGCGCCGCTCTTCTCCAGCAGCTCGCCATCCAGGGTCACCGCCCTGGAGCGGCCCAGCTGTTGGCGGGCACTGGCCAGGTCGGAGAACACCAAGGTGTCACCGAAGACGTAAGCGAACACCTGGTCGTAGACCGGCTCGAACCGCACCAGTTCCACGGCCCGGCCGATCAATCCAGCGCCGCTGTCCCCACCGGGGCGTGCCCCCCGGGCAAAAGCGGCTGATCCACCTCCACCAGGAGCGCGGATCTTGTTCAGGGGCAGGAAGGTGAGCCGGCCGGCACGGCGGCTCTTGAGCAGTTCGATGGCGCGGGCGGCGATGCGGTCGTCGTCGACCACCACCTGGCCGAGACGGGCTCCGGCGGCCACCTCCAAGGCAAGGCGATGGCGATCCTCCACCTCCCCCAGTTGGGCCACAGGACCATGGATGCCATCGAGGCCGGCCTCCAGCAGCAGGCGCAGGGCTCCGGTGCCGCGGCTTTCCTGAAGGGCATCCCGCCTGCTCTCCAGGCGAGCGATCTCCCGTTCCAAGCGGGTCTGCTCCTGTTCCAGTCGGCTGCGGGTGCGCTGTTGGATGGCCAGGGATTCGGCGGTCTGCTGGAGCTCCTGTTTGCCGTCGGCAATGGATTGCAGCAGGGTTTGCCAGGTCTCCTCCAGGGTTGCGAGCTGTTGCTGCACGGCGTCACCGTCGGCGCCGTCCTGGTGCTGCTCCTGGGTGAGCTCCTCCAGCCGTTCCCGTTCCTGGCGCAGCCGTTCCTGCAACTGCTGCTGTTCCTCCAACAAAGGAGCGACGCTGGATTGCAATTCCTGACGCCGACCACTGCGGCGCTTCTGTTCCTCCACCCAGGCGCCGGAGCGGCCCGCCACATCCGCCAGCCTGCGGCGGGACATCTCCACCGCCGCTTCAGCGGCTTTGCAGTGGTCTTCTGCAGCGTTCAAGGCGTCCTGATGGGGATCGCGTTCAAGCTCCCGTGATTGGAGCTGCCACTGCTGGCGACGGGTGGCGAGGTCTTGGCGCTGCGCCTGCAGTTTCTGCCCTTCCTCTTGATGGAGGCTGGCCTGGCGATCCAGTTCGCGGTTGCTGGTGTCGAGGCCAGCCAGTTCCGCCTGAACCGCCAGCAGCTGGTCCTCGCCCAGGGCCTTCACCTGCTCCTGCAGCAGGTCCAGTTCGGCCACAGCCTTGTTGAGCTGCTCCCGGCCGTTGGCAATGGCCGCGGCGTCTCTCTGTTCCTGAGCTTCCAGCGCCTGTTGACGCGTGGCCAGATCTTTGAGGGCCTGCTGGGCTGCCTCATAGGCCAGCACCATTTCCTGGCGGCGTCCCAGTTGCAGCCGTTCCCTGAGCTCCTGGTACTGCCGGGCCTTGGCGCAGTCCTTTTCCAGCCGTTGGCGGCTGGCCAGCAGTTCCTGCTCAATGATCCGGCAGCGCTCCTGGCGCTCCTGAACGTCATCGAGCTTGCGGCGGGTCTGTTCGATCCGGGTGTCGAACAAGGCAACACCGGCCAGTTCATCGATCAGGCCGCGGCGGTCGCGGTTGCTCATCGAGACGATGCGGGTGACGTCCCCCTGCATCACCACGTTGCTGCCCTCGGGATCAATCCGGAGGCGGCGCAGCTGGGTCTGCAGCTGCTGCAGGTTGCAGGGCACCCCGTCGGCGCTGTAGCTGGAGCTGTAGGAGCCCCCCGGCATCACCCGCAGTTTGCGGGTGACCGTCCATTCCGTCTGTCCCGGTTGAATCCACGGTCCCTCTGCCGGTGCCTCCAAGCCTTCCTCGGCGGCATCGGGTGTCCAGTCGCTCAGATCAAAGCGCACACTGACTGTTGTTTCAGCGGCCTTGCCGGCCTTGAGCATGCCGCTGTTGACCAGGTCTGGCAGGCGGTCTGCCCGCATGCCACGACTGGTGGCCAGGCCCAAGCAGAACAGAACGCCATCAAGAATGTTGCTTTTGCCGGAGCCATTGGGTCCGGTCACGACGGTGAATCCCTCCTCAAGAGGGATGCTCATCGCTCCGCCGAACGACTTGAAGTGCGTCAGCCCAACCTGATTGATATGAACCAACAGGAACAGGGGCTTTCAGCAGGCTGAAACTAGCGGAACCCACAAAAAGCTCAAGGGTTCGATAAGGAACAGTGCCCAGCTGTGATGCGCAGGCAGCCCTGAAGGTCGCCCTCGAGCTGCAGGGTGACGTCTGCATCTGTTGCCTTGGGGATCACGCCGCTGTAGCTGCCGGCATGGATTCGTTCGGCCCAGCCCCGATCGCCCGAAACTGCAGCACTGCGTGGTTCCAGCCACACCTTTCGATGCGCAGGCAGGGGGACCGCCGGTTGAGCTGCTTCGTTGGGTTGCGGCACTGTGGATAGTCGCCAAGTTCGGCAGCTGTCCCCATCCTCAAGCAGCAGATCGAAATGGCATCCAGAGGGGTCGTCCGGTGCTCCGGTGTGGCGCAGGAGGGCGTATCGCGGCAAAGACTTTCCCTCAGCCTTCAGTCTCCCTACCCTTCTAAAGGTTTCTGCCAACGGTCTTTATGGCCTCGCCATCGCCGCAGTCCAACGGCAGATTCGAGCACCACTTCCGCGAGCGGTTCGAAAGCCTGCTGCCGACAATCCAGGAGCGCTGGCCGGATCTGGCTGAGCACACCCTCGAGGCCACCCGGGGGAGTGTGGATGAGTTGGTTCGGTTGATCGAACAGAACACAGGCCTTACCCCTCAAGGGGTTCGCGAGCAGCTGGAAGAGCTCCTCCATAGCGCCGGTGACCGAAGCCGCGACTGGGCCGACAGCCTGGATCCCCTCGAAGAGCAACTCGAACAGTTGCTGGATGAGTTGAACAGCACCCTGAGGCCGAAGATCGAGGCGCCTGTGCGCCAGAGACCGCTGCTGGCTGTGGGTGTTGCCCTTGGTGTTGGGTTGCTGCTGGGCAGCATGCTTCGCGGGGGCCGGCGTTCCTGATGGCTGATAAGAACTCTCCCCGCGGATTTGGAGCGGCAGCTCGGGTGACCGCACTGGCGGCGTCAGTGATGGACCTGCATGTGCGGATTGCGCTGCAGGAGGTGGATCGGGAAAAACGCCGACTTATCAGCGGTGGCTTGTTCCTCGCCATCGGCGGCACCGCCATGTTTCTGGCTTTGCTGGCGGGGGAGGCGTCGTTGCTGCTGTGGATTCAGGCCCAGTGGGAGCTGGATTGGATGCGCGCACTGTTGACCCTCGCCGTGGCCAATCTGGTGCTGGCGGGCATCAGCTTGCGCATCGGTGGCCAGGTGCTGAAGGGGCCGTTCCTGCCTCAAACACTGGAGGGACTGATGAAAACGGTACGGGCGGTGATCGGACGGGCTTGAACGTTTAAAAAAAGGATTAAAGCTGGGTTAAGATTGGAATAATGTCCAAGGAGAAGAAATTTGGGTTGGCCCGATGCCCTGAATTTCTTTGGCGTAAATCCACCTCGTTCTTGCACAGATTTTTCGAATCAAGATGCTCCTGATTCGAATACATTGATGATTGTTGCTGGTCCTTGTGGATCGGGTAAGTCGACTCTTTTACAGGCTGCTTATAGAGAGAAACTGCCTTTGTTTGGTCCTGAGTTTGCCCAGTGTTTCAGTAAGTCGTGCAGGGATCGTAGCTATCGAGAGCATGATGATTACAAGGTTGCTTGGCATAAGAAATCTTTTTTTCAGGCCAGTCATGTGAAGTTGCTGGCTCGTGAGCCTTCATTGCCTCAGTTTGTGTTGCTGCATGTGGATCTTTACCAGGTGTTGCGCGGAATCGACTCCTCCTATTGGCCCCGTTCTCTTCGAAAACGTGAGCTGCTGAAAGGGGTACGGGACGAGAAGGGAAATGGCCAACACCGCGTAAGCACAAAGCTCGCCAAGCGTTCCATGGGCCGTTTGCAGTTGCCCTCTGAAAATGATCAGATGATGCGTGCTTATCTCCAGCACCCATTTTTCAAGCGTTTCAAGCGCATTGTGGTGAATACAGTTCGTTGTGAGTATTCAGAGAATGCTCAGCAGTTGTCTGAACGGAAAGCAAAGATGAGTGCAAACGGGCTGACGTTTCAGGCGCAGCCCCGATACAAGTATTTTCAGGCGCCAGATGCGATGGCTCAAGCCATTCACCAAGAGCTGTATGCAGCTTGGGAGAGGAACCTTTCGCTTCTTGAGCCCGCCGCTTTATTCACCACGCAGGTGTCTGAATCCGGGGATCTTTTGCTCAACGGTTCGCTGCTTGTTGCGGGGTGGAGCAAGCGTTTTCAGCGAATCTCGTATTGAAGCCACCGGCAATCGATGCCGCCGTTGCTTACAGGAATCCGCCGTGATGCTTTGAGCCGAAGCGCCCCGGTGAGTTTGGGATTGCCACTGAGCAGCCACAGCTGCCAACCGGAGGCTTCCTGGCGTACGAATTGCCCCAGGGCGCTGTAGAGCGCATCGAGTTCCTGTTCGTCGCCGATGCGCTGGCCGTAGGGCGGGTTGCAGACCAACACCCCTGGGCCTTCAGGTAGGGCTTCGGCTTCAAATGAGCCGGTGCAGATGCGGATGACTCCACTCAGTCCGGCGGCTTCCACATTGGCGCGGGCCTGATCGGCAATGCTGGGATCCGCTTCGATCCCCAGCAGTAGGGGAAGGCTGAGGTCTCCCCTGCGCCGTTGCCGGGCGCGATCCACTTCCTTGTCCCAGAGGTCGGGTTGGAAATCGGCCCAGCCTTCGAGGGCAAAGCGGCGCTCCAATCCTGGGGCCTGCTGCAAGGCGGCCAAGGCCGCTTCGATCAACAGCACTCCGGATCCGCAGCAAGGGTCCACGAGGGGCTGGCTTCCATCCCAGCCCGTCAGGCGGATCAGACCAGCGGCCAGATTTTCCTTCAACGGTGCAGCTCCCATGGCTGCCCTGTAGCCACGGCGGTGCAGGCTGCCGCCACTGCCATCGAGGCTCAGTTGTGCTTCCCCACGGCCGAGGTGGAGATGCAGGGAGAGGTCGGGGTCATCGAGATCGATGGAGGAACGCTCCCCCCAGAGATCCCGTTGGGCATCCACAAGGGCGTTTTTGACCTGCAACGCCGTGAAATGGCTGTGGTTCAGCCCCGGTGCCGTTCCGGTCACATCCACCCGGAAGGTCATCGATGGATGCAGCCAGCGTTCCCAGTCGAGCGCTTGGCGGATGCCGTCGTAGAGGTCGTCTCGGCCTTGGCAGGGGAAGCGCGCCACCTGCCGCAAAAGACGGAAGGGCAGTCGAGCTTGAAGGTGCAGCCGGTACAGGCAGGCCATGTCCGCTTCGAAGCTGACGGCACGCCTGCCAGGCTTCACGTCATGGGCCCCAAGGCCGCTGAGTTCTTCGCCGCCAGCTGCCTCCAGGCCTTGGGGCACAACGGCAACAGCGGATAGCCGGTTTGTTCGACCCAAGGGCGTTGTGCTCCAGGCCACCACTCCTGTCAGAATGACAGGGTCCGGCTTCGTCGGACTAGGTGATCCACACCAGTGTTTCGGACAGCGGTTCGATTCCGCTCAGCTCCATTCCCCCTTCCGGGGCTGCAATGGTTTCGACGGGGCATGAGGAGGGTGACTGAAGCCTGCTCGGTGAGAGCAAACCCGTAACTGCGAACAACATCGTTCGTTTCTCCCGTCAAGCAGCCCCTGTTGCTGCCTGACCCTTAGGGGAGATGGGGTGAAGTCAGCCTTATCACCCAAATGACTCATGGGGGCTGGAAGGCCCCCTCAACTATTCCAAGACAAGGGTTCTCGCTGACCTGGAATTGTGCTGACTGCTAATCAGGACAAATTTATGGGTACTTTGGCCGCGGCGAAAGGGTCTGAGATCAGTGTTTTGGATTCCGCGATCCGGAGGCTGGATCAGAAGGATTTCCGTGTTCGCTTGAGGTCAGCCCTTGATGAGGTGGATCTGGATTCACGCAGCTCTAAAGCTCTCAAGCGTGCCCTTCTTCGTCGGGGGCTTCTCTGATGCCGAAGAGGATCGAAGTTGTTGATCGAGTTCAAGTCGCTCACTCCAAGCTCTTGGAGGGCTTTAGCTGTACTGCGGTCGTGGCGTACCTGGCGGAGACCAAGGGGGTTAGCCGCAGAACAGCACAACGAACTGTTCAACAGGCTTATGCCCTGATCAGGGAGGACATCGATAAGGCGAACGTCCAACGCAGTGACCTTGTGGCCCAGGCAATTCACTTACTTATGGAGAGTGCACGTCTCGGCTTGGCACAGAACAACCCTGGTGCGGTTGTCGGTGCAGTGGCTCAACTCGACAAGCTCTGCGGGCTGTCACTTGCTCGCCAATAAGCCCATAACCAGGCGCCAGGCACCATCCACCATGAGATTTGGCATGTGCATGTGGTCGCAGATGTCATCGCCTGCAGCCGAGATAGAGCTGAATCTGGCTTCCGTACTCTCTTTAAATGAACAAAAGATCTCAATTGCAATGTTTTTGCTTTTGAGCTATCTATACGTATTGTTGCATCTTATGCCTTGAGACGTTTTAACAAAAGAATCGCTATTTGGGTTACGGAGAAGGTGGGAACGATGTGGTGTGCTTATGCATTTTGCTTGTTAGCTTTGATCTCACTACCTGAAGCGCTGGCTTCAGAAGATCCTTTGAAGATAGTGGCGTGGACAGCACAGACGTTTCTTCAGCTTGTACTGCTGCCGATTATTATCGTTGGTCAAAACATTCAAAGTGAGATTGCTGAACGGCAGGCGGATACGGACAGCAACACATTGATCGCGATCAGGCAACTTGCAGAAGAAATCCACGAAGTGACTTACAAATCAAAGGGGTTTTAGCTTTTGCGCACCTACAGCTGGGTGCCACCACGCCAGTGCCTCAAACCCGTAGGCGAATGCTTCGCTACAACGCTATTGAGGCGTGGGACAAGATGCTCAGAACAGGCTGGAGGCGGTGCTCACCACCCGTGCGTTGACCCCATCTGGGGGTAGTTGATGAAGGACATGCAGCCGTTTAGTAGCTGGGCAGAGGGCTGATTTGGAAGCAGCTCTCAGCTCTGTCGACTGGTCTGGGAGTGAAGCCGCTTCCAGATTTTTTGTTGCGTAAGGAGAGGCATAAAAAAGCCCGGTCATCACACCCGGCCCATGCGCAGATGAACCTGTCTATCGGCTGACGTTTCCTGCGCAAGGGGGCAGCAATATCCATCCCTCAACTGGGGCCGACCAGCCAGCAAATATACCTCGATTTAGTGATGCGGTGAGGCTGCCTCCCCAGCGACCGTGAATGCAGAGAGAACAAGACCACTACGCGTTATCGCTGTTTCGCCGCTATCTGGACGCCACTAACCGTGGCCGCCTGCAAATGGATTGCTGACGCCTGATGACCGTTCACCAGTTTCTGGACCTAATCGCCAAGGCTTCGATCATCACTGTGAATGTGGGTGGGCCGCTGAAGGACATCGCTTATAAGGCTAGGCAGCCAGCTGATCCTCAAGATCAGAAAGCTCGATTTCTAACTGCTTGATTTTGCTCAAAAGGTTTTCATTGTGCAGGCAGGTTCTGTCTCCTGAAGGAAGGCACTCCACTCGATAAAGCATGAGTCGATTGATATCGATCTCTTCTTTTAGAAAATCACGGTAAGAGCCCACAACATATAAGGCTAGGTCCCGAGATTGTGGCAAGTTCATTTGGTATTTGCATCATCAAAATCGTTAAATGTTCGGGATTCAGCATCAGCAAGCTTCTTATCCAATGCCTCTACTTTTCTTACAAGGGGCCCATAAAGCTCTTTGGCGCTTGGGCCTGTGGGAAGAAACACCTCCCGATATAGCATCAGTTGAATTATCTCGTTCTCGGCTGATCTGGAGTCATTCATGGCACATAAAAGCGTAGAGGGAAAACAAGGATGCGTGAATTTCAGTCGTACTGGGCGTAATCTCGTGATGGTCTGCGAAGCTCGCGTTCCTCTTTTTCATGCTGAATTCTCTGCAAGCGGAGATATGCAGTTGCGCAAAGATAGCATTCACAGGGAATGCCACAATCTTCAAGCTGCCGTAATGCAACTTGAGCCTGATAATGCTCAGACCAAGAATATGAAGTCACCGCGATTGGGGCGGAGGACATTTTGACTTTGCACGAATTTCAAAAAACCTTTTGTGCTAGTCGGACAATGTGCTGAACTCAACAACATAAACTGTGGCTGTAGTTACATGTCCTGAGCGGCGAAGCTGATCAAGTTGACGCCCTACAGGGTGGCTACGACGGTAACCGCTATGAGCTATCAGGCGAGTATTGGCGGATTTTTAAATGACCTCTGGGCGTGGTCCCCATGCCGGATCGTCTTCACCACTGATGTACGGAACTTTCGTCAGAGAGGTGGTGTGCGTGACATGGGAAATCACCAACTCCTTGGAAGATGTGAGGGGACTCCGCTGGGGACCTGAATAATCACGCCACCGAATCAATCGAGCGCCAGCTACCTACCCTGAATTTGTGGCCGCGACGCACGGTTGGTGTCTTGGCCCACGAGAATAGACATGGATACCAGTACCAGTCCTGATGGCACCCACCAAAAAAGAGATCCTCGCGGCATCCGCAGGCTGGGTAGCCGTCACCTTGAACGTGGTTCCGGGGCTAGGTGCTGGGTACTTGTACCAGCGCCGCTGGAAGGCTTATTGGATTACATCTGTTCTGGCAACAACCTGGTTCGTACTTGGTGCAGTGCTTGGACAAGAAGCAGATGGTGCTGAGGAAATCCAAAACCAGTTGATTGGCTTGCTAGGGCTAGTCGCTCTCGCGGCTGGAACAGCGGTTGAAGCCGGGCTTGCGGCGAAGAAATCTCGCGAACAGAGTTGAGATGTGTAGAGGCAAGAAAACTCTCAACGGAACCTCAGAACAAAAACGAATAACGCTCTTATGAATGGAGGGTCCAAAGCAACGAGGGACCCAGGCGACGCTCACGCCTGGGTTTTTTCTTGCCTGCCAACAGCAGGGAACACTCAAGGCAGTCACGTCGGACCGATGCCTCAAGACACCCGCATTGCTCTGTTCCTGATGGGGGAGCTGGTGGCAGCACTACGTGCCAATGACCCTGATGCCTTCAAGTGCTGGCTGTCTGGAGGGGGCCAAGACCTAGGGGAGCCAGTGGTGGAGGAGTTGCTGCTGGATTGACACTTGGGAGCAAGCCTGTCGCTCCTTGATGCAACCCACTCGAAGCTTGAGCAGCCTTGCTCGATGGAATTGAAAATATCTAATTTTACAGCTTTGAATCGATAATTATTCTTTAAAAAGATGGTACGGATATAGCGCTTTTGCTGCAAGCATCAAGACAACTGCTTACCGTGAAAATGGTTAATAAATAGCAACGATGAATTCCAAATCAATCGCATCTCTTCTCTTGGTGAGTTCGCTTGGTTTTTTCTCCGCAAGCTGCAGTGGCAATAATGGTGATTTTTCAAACTCAGTAAACAAAGAAGCCAGCATTGTCAATGCCAGCCAGGAGAAAGAGCGGGCTGAAAAACCATCTCCAATAGTTGTTACAGAAGAAAATTTTCCACAGGCATATACAAATATGCGCTTTGACGCAATCATTAGGCAAGCCGGGGGGATCAATAAATTCAAAGAAATGGGCAAAGCGCCAAGCGACCCGTCTAAGCAATTTGTTGTACGCATGAATCGAGACACCCATTACTCAACGGGCGTTTTTGACATGGAAGGGGGTGTATACCTGACAATACCTGAAACAGATAAATATATCTCAATACAAATCGTGGATGAGAATCATGAAACCCAGCCAATGATATACGGCCCTGGCAAGCATAAGCTAACAGCCAAGACGAAATATGCTTTTATTGCCGTAAGATCCTTGGATGACGAAGCGCGTAAGAACCTTGAAGCCGAAGCAAATAGTTCAGATGATTTCAATGTTAAAGAGTGGGATGAGAAGTCCTTCAGCGAGGTGGCAGCCGCCGGAAATAAAATTTTTACCGATGGGTATGATCAATCAAAGGCATTCAGCAACAAAGAAAGCGGGCAAACCCCTTACTGGAACTTCGTAGGCGCTGCCGGAGGATGGGGAGGCGCAATGGTTGTGGACAACATTTATCAGACAAGTAAATACATGAGTAATGAAGGGTGTTATGAGATGAATTTTGTAGACCCACAGGCGAGAGATTTTTGGTCTGCCACTGTCTACAATGGTGACGGCTACATGTTTAATGATGTTGCCAATATATCGAGCGAAATGAATCCCGAGATGAACCCTGATGGAACCTATACTCTTAGGTTTGGTTGCGATGGCCAGCCCAATAATATTCCTATTCGCGAAGGAAATGAAACAGGTAAATTCAATGTGCTAATGAGGCATTATGGGCCTAGCGATATGGTAAGCAATAAGCAGAAAGGCTACAATCCAGTAGAGGGTATTGAGAAGATTAAGTGAGATGATTTGACTCGCCTTGATTGTGCATTGGCTGGTCTTCCCTCAATAAAACATTCACCCCGCCAGCAATGGCGGGGTTTTTATTGCTTGAACAGAGCGGGGAACACTCAAGCCAGGCATATCTGGCCCCATGACTCTCGACATCAGCACTGCCACACGATGGTGGGCTGCAACCCTAAGCACAAGCGGCCCAGCAGGGCCAGTATCTGAAGAAGCGCCGCAAGCTCTGGGGCCGATGTGCCAGAAGAACGTGAGCTAGTGGCTTCTCAGCTCTTTCCGCATAGACTCAGTTGTCTGGCATAAGTCAATTGAATTCTGGAACCATACGGCGGCTCATTATTACTCTTGCTACTGGGTATCTAACTGTATTTGGCGTAAGACAGATCCCTTATGAATTTGCCAATGAATGGCTTGTGCTTGTGCCAGCATTGATTCTTGTCTATGCGTTAACTGTCTGGGTAGAGGGCAAGATATTCAAGGACGAATCATTCGTGGTTCCTGTGAGTAAACCTGTCAAAAAGAAAGCCGAACCCTCAATCAAAGGATTTAAGTAAAGAGCTAGTCCGCAGGCCAGTGTTTCCTCTCGGCTGATCTGGAGTCATTCACAGCAAATAACAGCGTAGATGGCAAAAGAAGGATGCATTAATTTCAGTCATACTGGACGTAATCTCGGGAAGGTCTACGAAGCTCACGTTCCTCCTTTTCATGCTGAATTCTCTGCAAGCGGAGATACGCATTGGCGCAAAGAGGGCATTCACATGGAATGCCAAAATCTTCAAGCTGCCTCAGTGCAGCTTGGGCCTGATAATGCTCAGGCCAAGAGTATGAAGTCACCGCAATTGGGGCGGAGTACAAGATGACTTTGCATGAATTTCAAAAAACCTTCTGTGCCAGCAGGTCAATGTTGGGAACTCAACAACACAAGCTGTGCATGTAGTTACATCTCAAGAGCGGCGAAGCGGAACAAGTTGCCGCCACCGTACTGGTGACTGCTGTTTCTGCATGTGCTGTTGATGCTTGTTCAGTGACGCGGCGAGCCCATCGACTGGCTTCTCCCAAGTAAATAAAGGAATTTCCAATTGACACGACTGGTGGTGACCGCTCGTATGGCCATGTGGGGCCCACTATCAAACGTCTGTTTCCACCCTCATCGCTGCCGGCACGCCCATGCGACTCAAGCAATTCGGCGAGGAGTTGATGTTTTTACCCTTTCAGCGACGCTCGGCCGCAGTTCGACGGGAACCATATCTCCCTACGTTCTTGCTCAGCCTGGTGAGAGTTCATCTCTCGAATTGGGTTGACGGCCCGTTCTGATAAAAATCCATTTACGCCGCCATCCGGTGTTCCATGGGTGTGAAGTCCCATCCGATTGGTGTCTGATTCTGATTCAGTGTGCTGTGCTCTTCGAATAGATCTTCAATTTCTTTGCAGGCTGCACTGTATGCACTCCAACCCATCATTCTGCGTGGATTTGCACGACCACGCTTGTCAATTGCCTGATCAACCGTGACTCCTTCTGTTTCTGCCTGTTCAAAGGCGCTCAGCAGTGGAATTTGTGCAGCTAGAACCTTGATATCGAATCCTTGAAGTAATTCTGTGGCTTGTTCAGCTGCAGCCTCTTTGCGTGCATCCACTTTGACAAGCAGTGCCGCATAGGGAACTTTGTATTGCCTCAGCATTTGTGACATCTCGACTGTCAATTCGATTGATCTGCTCTGCGTGGTCGTGGGTAGCAGAATGAAATCAGCCCCCTCCACTAAGTTTTTTATTTCTTCTTCGTTGCTGCTGGCCTGCCCATCTGTGATCACAATCTCTGCTGATCGAGTCGCTTTGGCTGCCGCTTCAATGGGTACAACGGTACAAGGCAAGAGCCCTCTGGCGCCATAAGCAGTCGCTGAGCGGTTGCGGTCGGCATCAACCAGGACCACGCGTTTTTGCTGTTGGCTCCAGCATGCTGCTATGTGAACGCTGCTACATGTTTTGGCGACGCCACCCTTCTGGCCAAAAACAGTGATGAACATCAGGCAACGGCTAAAGGCTTCTTTTCAGGATCGCGTTCTTTCCCGGTAAGGCAATACGTGGTTTGTCGTATTCATGGCGATGACAGCGTTGGTTGGCTGCAGTTCTCTCACCCATCTCCGGGCAGAGTGATCCACCGTGCATGAAAAGCAGATCACTCGAGCCAAGTCCACCACCTCTCTGGGGACGAGTCTCTGCTTATGTCATAGCTCTCATGGCATTGGCTTTTCCATACCCGATGGGAGTTCAGTCAACGATTTCAGTGTCTTTGCGGACAAGCCAGTCGTTTTCATCCGCGAACTTCTTATCGATTCGGCGCCGAGTCTCGATGAGGTGGCGGCGTTGTGCCCACAACTCACCAACGAACTTGGCGAGTCGTTCCCTGTGATCTCCAGTCTGCATGGGCACCAAGGGATTCTGCTCCGTGATTTCTGGATTTCCAGAGGTCATCTAAATCAGGATGCTTGAACTCAACCCTTAGCCAGATCTTTTGTCGTGGACCATTTCCTAAAAAGAAACCCCGGAGGTGTCTCCGAGGCCTTTCATCCATTCGGTTGATCCCCATCACCCGGCCGGACTGGACAAAACTAGCCTCGTTGGACTCAAAAGTGCCAGCAAATGCGTAATCCGCACATAGTGCGGTGAAGTTCTGTGCCGATCCTTAAGACACCAGATGTGGGGCTAGGCAGCCGCTATGAGCTAAGCCATATTGATATTTCCCCCATCACCCGGCCCGATGTGCATGTCACAGCGGGTTTTTTTATGCCTTGAAGCACTAGCAGTAGTGCTTTTGAGGGTTTTGAAGCTTGTCGTTGCGTGTGGCGCACTTGATCTGTGGACAACGCGAGCCAAAAAGAACCCCCGCTGTATTTCATCTGCCATGGCGGTGCACTGGTGCCTTCATCCTTCGCGCATGCGAGGGGATGGCTGAGGGGCTTACCCCTTTTTTGTTGCATTAGCTGCTGGGGCATAAAAAAGCCGGGTCGTCACACCCGGCTCTATGCGCAGATAAGCCTGTCTATCGGCTGACCGACCACAGGCAAGAGGGCGGCAATCCCAATCGCTCCAGGAAGCCAGCTCACCAGTCGTAGAGCTTGGGTTGATTGGCCGGAGAGAGCTGCGCGACCTCAATGAACAAGAAGAGGACAGAAATCAGCGCACGTAGCGGGCATAGCTGGGGAGTCTTTTTAATCGAATCTGAGTGGAGTAACCCGTCGGCGTGATGATGTTGACCACCTCAGGAGCAGGGCAATTCAGCATGTAACCGCTTTTGGTCAGCTTGTCCCAAGATTGTTTGAGTAATTCAGTGTCCATAAATCCTCGATAACACAAGTTGTCAGGATTTCGCCAGTGCTTCCTGACCATTTCTAGTGGTTGTCAATATGTGCCACTTGATGCAATTTGGGACTTACGGAGTTATTAGCTTGTTGGTCATGCCTGATTGATAGTTATGGCTTTTGACGAACTTGACCGGACGACGCGGTATATCAGGGATGCCAAGTCTCGTGCCCTAGAGGTACTCAATCAAAGCTCTCCAAAACTCACAGCACTTGAGAAGGCGATGTGGGTGAAGTTGAAGCGGGGTGAACGCCCCTGCAAGAGCAGCAATGGCTAGTGGGGCTTGTCCCAATTGGGGAATCAGGCTTGTTCAAGAGCATGATCATGCCCAGTGACATGGGCTCAGCGTTGATTTGATCCAGGGGAAGAAGTACTGGCGGCTCTGAAGTGCACCCGCCAGTGGCTTCTCTGCAGCTTGTTCCTTGGACCTACCGTTATCGAGCTTGTCGATCGCTGCTGTCTGTCAGTGCCTCTAGGCGAGCTGGAGCTTGTTAATACACCAAGGATTGCAGTTGTTTTTTAGACCGTCTGCATGCCAAACAATTCCTCAGCTTTCACGAAGCGCCAGCAATGCCCGGGCTTCAGCCGCCCTTGCAATACCTGACCCTTTCCGGAGACAACGGGGGGTCCCAGCCAGGCCTAGGGGCCATCACGCAGACCGCTGTAGGGATGGTCTGAATCAACAAGCAGAACGCGATGACCAGGAGCGCGAAGCCTGTGCCCGGGGCGTGGATGTTGGCTTGGAACCAGGGTTTGTTTGCCATGCCATCAGTTTGGCGTTGAGCGTTTTGACAAACAAACCTTTCGGCTTAGTTGTTGATTTTGCTTAGACAGGCGGACCCAGCAGTTGCCGCTGACATGGGTCCGCGTCCCGGCCGGAGCCCTCCAGAGCGGGACACATCTTGAATAAGACAGTGACTTCAACCGATTCAGCCTAAATCGATACCGGTCTGGGGTTTTTGTCACAAGCAGAAAGAAGACGGTCTGGCGTTCATTTCACCAGCCCATGTCTGATCGTCCTCAGCAGCACTTGAACTGATTCGGTTTGCAAGGTTGGTCTCGCCATGATTTGCCATCTGTCACGGGTTGTCCTTTGGGCTTCATTCGAGCATTCACTCAACATTGGTGAGATGGGGAGCGAACATCAGCTGAGCTTGGCTTCTTGCTGAAAGCTCGGTTTATTGGGGCAGCAGCTGAAGCAACGTGGTCCGCACTCTGAAAGATCAATGGTTCGCTTTGGCGGTCGGAGCCACGGCACTTGCCGCATTGTGCTGGCTTGAGTTGATTGCCTACTGATCAGGATTCTTTAGATCAGATGTCGAGATCTGTTTCCGCGGCTTCGTTGATTGCTGTTGGACTCCTGTTTGCTTGTTCTCCAGTTGCTCGGTCTGACGAATGGGTGACGTGCAAGCGTGATGCCTCCACTGGCCAGCTTCTTTGGCTGCGCGGTAAGTCAACTGAGCCTCTGAAGAACGCTGAATACCGGCCTGGGGCAAGCAACCCGGATCTGGGCACTTGCTTGGTTGGCAATGACCAGCTTCGTCAAGCTCACGGTTTGAGGTTTTGATCACCGCATAGGTGATCAGGCAGGGCAGAAGCGCTTTCCCTCCACGGCAAATGACCTCAGGGCAACTGGCCATCCCGATGCGGCTTAGACGCAGCTTGAAGAGCACAGCACTTTTGAAGCGCCTGCAGGCCTGCAGGCCGAACCGCGCGGAAGCGTAGGCTCGGCCTGCGTCTGACGAGTCTCGCTTTTGGTCATTCGTCTGATGCTCGCTCTCGCCTTGTTGGCTTCCTGGGCGTCCCCAGCCCGAGCGATTTCGCTTTCAGCACGCACGGATCGGTTGATCGACCGGCTTCAGCAGCTTGGTGTTGTGATAGACCGTCTCGAGCGTTGTGGCCCCGGGGCCGAACGAGCCGCTTACAACATGGGCGTGAACCGTCTCTGCTTGTCGCAGGGGCTTCGCGATGAGCCAGGGCTTCAGCTGGATGTTTTGACCCATGAGGCCATCCATGTGGTTCAAGACTGTCTGGATGGTTTGGAGACGCCGTCGTCGTCCACGATCAGCTTGATGCTGCAGGCGCAGGGTGGCTTCAGTCCCTCCCAGGTTGATCGGTTTTTGGCTCACCATCTCGACCATTCAACAGCGGGCCACGTACTGAGGGTGACCCAGGCGCTCGGGCCGCTGCAGCGCCAGCGCGAAGTCGAGGCCTATGCGCTGCAGAGCCAGATCGGCATGGTCGAATCCTTGTTGGCTCGACATTGCTGAAGTCGCTTGAGGGATGAGGCTCGCCTTGAGATCTTGATCTGCTTGACATCGCTAGCCTTGATTGATTCGTAGGAACAATCTCGGGTGAAGAACCAGTGGATTGCGATGCTTTTGTGGGCTCCAGTGGTGTTGCTGCAGGCGCCCTCATCATTTGCGCAATCCTTGTTTGATCGTCCCCCAACTCGGGTGATGATTCACAACCCTGAATCAACCGAAGGCCTGCGCAATCGCACCACGATCACTGTTGTGGTTCCTCCGGATGCTGGTAATGCCTTGGGCGCGATTGTTCTGCGGCAGTTGCCCAATCTTGATCAGTGGGACTGGGGCCGCCTGGAGCCTCGTGTCTATCTCGGTGATTATTCCCTTCGCGGCAAAGGAACAAGCGGATTGGCTTCTGCTGATGTCTCAGAGTCCGAAGAGGTTTTGACTATCCAGCTCAATCCAGCGGTTCAGCCGGGGCAAACCGTGAATGTTGTATTCCGTGGTTTTAATCCTCAGTCCAGTATTTATCAATGGTCAACGGAACTTATGGCGGATGGAGAGGATCCCGTCCGTTATCTCGGTCCCACGCTGCGTTTGAACGTTTACGAGCAGGATCCTTACCGGTAGCTGTTGGTTCCTAAAGCAGATTTGGGTAGGCATTGAAGAGTCCCCAGATCACCAGTGCGGTAATCGATGCAAATATCACGGCAGTCCATGCCGCAAGATCAGCGTTGTTGCTGGACCCCTGCAGAAGCTGAAGAAGGCGTGCCATCAGAAGGAATGCAAGCCCTTCGGTTCTGGCTCAAGTTGCCGGCAAATTCCAGCCTTGTTTGCGAGTCCTCATACACCGAAAAACGTACTCAGATTTAAATCGTTTCGCTTCAGCAGCACGAAGGTTGTTCCTGCATTGCCGCGGCAGATCCGTAGCTGTTCATCCAGCACGGTGATGTCGAGCCATGCCGGCGTGCTCTGCTGAACTTTTCGCATCCAACTCAACTGTTGGCGGTTCGGTAGGGAGGGGCCGACCCAGCCTCCCTGGCGAAAGCACACCATGACCCGCTTGCTGTCGGCGACCTGCAGCTCGGCCTGCACACGGATACCCCCAAGAGCACTCAAGGGGCCGCGCAAGCGCAGCAGATTGCATCCACGTCCGTGATCTGGATCCAGGATCTGAAGGTTCTCCAGCCTGGCGTTCGGTTTTAACCATGGTTGCTGGGAACTGCTCCAGTTCAACTCCCAGACCCCACGCAGCAAGCCTGCTGAGTTGGTGAGGTCGGCGGGCTGCTCCTGTTCCACCTGTTCGATCAGCGTCTGCAGGCCTGCATCGTTTGGCTTCTGCCGCAGCAGTTTCACCAGTTGGTCGCGGTGATGCCCCAAGGGTCTAGTGGTATTCGCCGGGGTGCTGAATCTTGGTGACGCTCACGCCTGAAGAACTCTTGCCGGAGAAGCGCAGCAGTTCATCGCCGGAGACTTCGTAACCCAACTTCTGGGCAATCAGGGCCGCAGCATCGGCACTCACGGCCTTCAGCACCTGCTCTCGAAGAGAAGGGTCTCTGGAGATGTGAGCAAAAAATTGCCGGAGTTGGTCCGTGCTCATGTCGCTGGAGATGACGTGCCGATTCTGACCCGTCTGCTCTTGCCTCTTGCCTGTTGACTGGTTCATAGATCAAGTCCGATGGGATGACGCAACTGGCGGTGTCTGGCGCCTCCGGCAAAACCGGATGGCGCGTGGTGGTGGAGGCGCTCAAGCGTGGTCAATCAGTTCGAGCCATCGTTCGACCTGCGTCAGTGCTCCCCCCTGCCCTGGCCCAGGCCGAGCAGGATGGGCGCTTGGACGTCTGTCGCCTGGAGCTGGACACGGCGGAAGCGTTGCTCCATGCGCTTCAGGGCTGCACCGCCTTGGTGATCGCCACGGGTGCTCGACCTTCGATCAACCTTGCGGGTCCCTTGCAGGTGGATGCCTGGGGAGTTCAGGCGCAGGTGCAGGCCTGCCGCTCTTTGGGGCTGCAGCGTGTTCTGCTGGTGAGTTCCCTCTGCGCAGGCCGTTGGCTGCATCCCCTCAACCTGTTTGGCCTGATCCTGGTCTGGAAGCGGGTGGGTGAACGCTGTCTCGAGCGAAGCGGGCTGGATTGGACCGTGATCCGGCCTGGAGGTCTCAGTGAAGACGACAACCGCAGCACCACCGAGGGCGTACTGGTGACCGACGCTGATCAACAGCAGAGCAACAGCATTCCGCGGCGTCTTGTGGCGCAGGTTTGCCTGGATGCTCTTGAGCAGCCGAGGGCCTGTGGTCGCATTCTTGAAATCACCAGCTCCCCTGGGCAGCCCCAGCAGCCGCTTGCCCAGTGGTTGGATCAGAACGCTTGATCTTGGATGGATTCAATCCCAGGCCCATGTGTTGATGGGCCGGCCTGTGCTGGTGAGGAAGCGTTCGCTGTCGGGGCGAATTAAATCAATCGTTTTCTGTTTGAGTTCGTCGCTCCAGTTGGGTGCCGCCACGTTTTTTCGTCCTTTCGACCCCGCTGGATTCATCAGCGGCAGTTGTCCCTTCTCCAGCAACTGGGAGCAATCCGGCGTGGCGCCGATGAAGCTCAGGATCCGCCGCAGGCTTGATTGCGGCTGCGTGCTGAGTTCTTCGGTGGTGATGCTCAGGATCAACTCCTGCGGAAACCAGCTCCGATAGCGCTGCCATTGCTTGTGATACATCGAGGCGTCCACCACGCGTTGTCTCAAGCGAGGTGAGTGCAGCAGCTGATCAAACGGCGGGCAGTCCTTGATGCGGCCCTGCCAGTGACGCCAGTGGGATTCAATCCGTCGCAGCGGATGGCGCACCAGATAGATCAATGGAATGGGGCCGAGGTGGTGGTGGATCAGCTCCGGGGTTCTGGCGTAGGAGCCATAGGACGACGAGTACATCGTGCTGGCTTCCCCCCGCAGGGGCCGCCGCGGATCGGCTTCAAACTGATTCGCGTACCACTCCCAACCACGCAGATAGTGCCGGCCGAAAAATTTCGGCTCCATCGACTGGCTGATCTGGATCTCTGGATGGCGCCGTAAAGCCGTGGCAAGGCTTGTTGTGGCCGACTTGGCGGCTCCGATGATGATGAATGTGGGCAGCTGGGTGCGGTAGATCGCTGCGATCTGGTCGTGCTGCCCCTGCAGGCTTCGGTTGATCTGCTGCCGGCAACGCCAGGCTCTCAGCCAGCTCGAACGTTCAGCGCCCGAAGCCATGGGACCGTAGCCAGTTCGACAGCTTCAAGCCTGTGCTGTGGAGTGGATTGATTGCCGGGAGGGGCGCGTTCTGGATCAAGTGGTCGACAGAGACATCGTTATAGAAAAGGCGCACATCGTCGCCATAGATTTGCATTGTTTTATTGATCAGAGCTTCGTTGTTGAAGTAACTCTGCAGGCCGCCACGGTCACTTCGCCGTACGTTTTTCTGCGGTAAAGACTCCATCACATTGATGCCGCGTCTGGCGAGAATGTCGCGCAATTCAGCCCAGTGTTCGTTGATCTGTTCAACGCGTCCTACGAACTTCGGCACGATCTGATTGCCGATGCAAAGCAATTGGCTCTGGGGGAGAACGTGAACGTCGTAGTGTTTGAACGGTGTCTCGATCAAGACATCGAGAAAGGCCTCAAAAGACATGCCGTGGGTGACGCCCATGTTCTGCATCGGCAGAGGTGGAGTCTCGATCTCGATCACTTTGTTGTTGTACGCCGCGATCAATCGGTCGAAAGGGTTGCGCACGAAACTGAAACTGAAATGACTTCGCCGGTATTTGCGTGCCCGACGCAGGGTGATCAGCTCCGTTTCCTGATTGGTTTCATGTTGCCAAAACTTATCGGATGTTGTTTTTGTGCCTTTGGGGGGCATTTCGCTGAGCAGCCGGCACAGGGCTGCTTTGATTGAGGAATTCGCCGCCTTGGGAACCCGCCCATAGAGCAGGTTGTGGCGTTTCATCCGGATGAAGTGATGCGGTTGGGCCATGGATTACGGGCTTTTGGCGAAATTTTTTTCGAGGAATTTGCGAAACAGCTTCCACTCGCTGCGTTTAAAAAGGGGTCGCGCCTGGATCGCCAGTTCAAGCCCGCGTTCATTCAGGCCCGGATTGGTGGTTTTGTTCAGGTTGGGGTTGTCGGTGTTGGCTTCCATCTGCTGCCTGAGCCTGTCAGCTTGCTTGGGCAGGGCATGCTTCAGCACGTTCCATAAAAAGGTGCTGGGAGCTTCGGGGTCGCTGGCTTGTTCATAGTCAACGCATACCACCTTCAGATCGCGTTTGCTGGCCAGCTCCAAGAGGGATTGTTCCAGTGATTGGGGATCGGTACGGGAGAAATCGGCCGTTTGCCGGAACGTGTCGTAGTGGCTGGTTTCAGGCGTGTGACGCCCTTCCTTGAGCAGCTGGGTGTGGCAAGAGCGCACGAAGGCCTCATGGCTTCTGCTGGCAAAGAGGATGGTCCAAGTGATCGAACGGTGCTCGAGGCTGTCTTCCAGACCAGTGATCAAGCGTTTGGTGCGTGACTTGGCGTAGCGATACAAGCCTGTCTTGCGTTCCTTGTTTGGTGTTTTTCGGCGGGGTGGATCCGCAAGGCCGCTGCGCAGCGTTCCGAAGATGGCTTCGAACGACAGAACGATGGTGTGGATGGTTTCCGGATGCTCCCCCGCCAGTTCCATCAGGGTGGTTCTGGTTTCTGATGTCAGGCGTTGGGGCGTTTTGCGATCCAATCGGCCCCACTGCAGGTGACGCCACAACTCTCCGCAACGCTTTTTGAAGGTGTTCGGCCCGAGGTACAACACACCCTGTTTCAGCAGTAGCTCGCGGTTGGTCTGCAGGTTTCGCTGGATATAAGTGCTGCCTGTTTTGTGCAGCCCGCAATGCAAAACGATCCTGCTCGGTTTGAGCTGACTCACGCGACCTGCTTTTTCGGGCTGGATTCGACACAGCTTTCAAGGCGTTCAAGCGCTAGCCAGGCGCCTTCCCCGTTGTTCTTGTGGCCCTGCCAGATTTCGGGGATGAAGCTTGCCTTGGGGGAGAGCTGCTCCATCAGGGCAAACAGCTGCACCCAGTCGATCTCACCATCGTGGATCTGCAGGCCTTCGCCATCAACGCCTTTGGCATCGGCCAGATGCAGGTGTGCCGTGAAGGGAAGGATCGCCTTGAGGAAGCCGCTGAAGGAGGCGTTGAGGTGCGTGCAGGCGAGCTTGGAATGGGACGCATCCAGGCAGACGCGCATGCCGGTTTCCTCGCAGAATTCCTGGATGAAGGCGGTGTCGACAAACAGATTGTGATAGCGCTGACCGCCGAAATGCCAGGGGAAGGGGGGCATGGTCTGGGGAATGATCTCCACCTCGCCTGCGGTGTTGATCTGCTCAAGGCTGTTGATCAGGCGTTGACGCAGCGGTTGCAACTCCGGACGCTCGAGATGATGGTGCTCGGAGAATCCTCCGACGTTCGTCACCAGCAGTACGGGATCGGGGCAGTCGAAACGTCGGCGCAGGTCACGCGAGATGTCGACCACGCGCTGGAGTTCCTCAATCGAATGGAGCCGGTAGTGGTCATCAGCGCTGCAGAGATCGAGGGTGTGATCGCCGGCAAAGAGTTCGGGGGCATGCACCACCAGGCCGAGCTGCTGTTTTCTCGGCAGTACTTGATCGAGGTCGACCTCTAGATCCTTGTAGCTGAGATGGATTTCAACGAGGTCGAGATTGCTGGTGACGGCAAAGCTCTCAATGTCGTGATAGCGGACCGGCAGCCCAAAACGATGGAGGAACCGATAGTTGCGCGGGGTGGCAGCCGGGGTCTCGAGGTCTGAGGGGAAGAAAAAGTCGCCGGCGGCTTTGCTCACCGGCAGGGTCTTGCCGATGAGGTCGTCCAGACGGTTGGGCTGCAGTCCTTGCCCCGGGCTCTGGATGCCAACCATCGCCGCGGTGATCTCCGTACCGGCGGGGACGTCGCAGGTGGCGACGAGGCTTTTGGCCAGCACTTCGCGGTTCATCATTTCGCCCTGGCTGATGCTGCGTTCGCCGCTGCTGCCCATCGACTCCTCAACACGGCGAATGCCGTGGATCATCTGGGCAAATTCATCGGGCAGCAGGCTCACCTTGTGGTCGTTGCCCTCCATGGAGCGATCGAGGGTGATGTGTTTCTCGATCACCACGGCGCCCAGGGCGGCGGCGGCAATGGGCACTTCGATTCCCCGTTCATGGCCGGAATAGCCCACGGGCGCCTCGGCCAGGTCGCGCAGCCGCTCGAGGTAGCGCAGGTTGACGTCCTTGAAAGGGGTGGGATAGGTGGAATTGCAGTGGAGCAGCACGTAGCCGGCCCCTTCGTTCTGGAGATGGCGAATGCCGGAGCGGATCTCCACTTCCGAGGCCATGCCGGTGGAGCAGATCAGGGGTTTGCCGGTGGCGGCCAGGCTGGAGAGCAGGGCGTGGTTGGTGAAATCGGCCGATGCCACCTTGAAGCCTTCCATCCCCCAGCGGTTGAGCTTGTCGAGGCTGGCTTCATCCCAAGGGGTGCAGAGCGGCACCAGACCTTTACTGGCCGCATGGTCAAAGCAGCGGAACAACTCGTCGTCGCTGAGCTGAAAGCGCTCGAGCAGATCGAGGGTGTATTGGGTGCCCAGATCGGAGGCCATGTCATTGCTGTCGCCCGCATTGCGGTACAGCCGGCTCATGTCCCGCATCTGGAACTTGGCGCAGTCCGCCCCTGCGGCGTGGGCCGCATCGATCAGGTGGAGAGCGGTGTTGAGATCGCCGTTGTGGTTGTTGCCGATCTCGGCGATCAGGAAGCACGGGGCGTCATCGCCGATGCGGTGGGAGCCGATTTGGAGCCCGTCGGTCGCACGACGGGCCACAGCGACGATGCGGCCATGGCTGTCCAGCAGTGGCAGCGCAATGATCCGTGAATTGAGCAGGGCGCTCAGGTCACTGGCGCTGGTGCCTTCGGCAGCCGAGCGGCAGTTGGCATTCATGGCGGCGGTGACCGGCCGATTCAGGTCGATCTCGCCGCAACCGGCAATCCAGCGGCGGAAGTCGCCGTCGGTGAGAACGCCCTGGAGGATGCCGCTTTCCGAGACAACGAAGATCAGGCGCGACTGGTTGGCCGTGATCTTGCTGAGCGCCGAAAGGATGCTGTCTTCCGCGAAGACAACGAACTGGGTGAAATTTCGCTCAATCAGGATGCCTCTCACCGTTCTGTTCGGCCGCCTGGGTTGAGTCCGTCGTTGAACCTACTTCAGATCTCTGTAGGACATCAGCAGTGCGATCTGCCGTAGCAGAGGGTTTGCCTGGCGGACGGCCCAATATCGGCGGGCGACGCCGCGGTGGAGCGGGCGCATTAGGGCCGCCTGGCAGAGCAGCTCTCGGGCACTTCTCCAATCGCCACTGGCAATGGCGGCTTCTGCTCCCAAGCGGAGTTGGTTGAAGCTGGACTGGGCATTGCCCGGATAGCCGATGCTGCTGGGGAGTGGCTGCGGCTTCTGGTGTTTTTGTTCATTCAGGGCTTTGAGAAGGGCGGCAGGGCTGAACCGTTCCCCGTAGCCCATCCACTCCAGCCAGCCTGGATCTGGGGATAGTCTCTCGGCATCAAGGGCATCCAGGTTGGGGATGTCCTCGAGGGAGCGCCACACGCCGCTGCCGGCATAAACATGACCTCCATAGTTCGGCTGTAGGCCCAGATCGCTGATGGCAATCGCCCGGCAGCCGAAGTCGAGGGCGTCGAAGAAGGCGGTTGAGGAAAGGGTTGCCAGCAGCCGGGCCTGCTTCAACAGCACCGGCAAGGGGCGATAGTCCAGACGCAGATTGGCTGGAGGCACCCCCAGGGTCTGCTTCAGCGTTGTGCTGATGTGCGTGTCGACGTCATGAAACGTGGCATCGCCGGGCGCGATGCGGGGTTTGATCAGCACCTCCCAGTTGGGAGAGCGGTTGGCCAGATCGCTGAGCAGGCGCACGAGCCGGGCCCGTTCGCTGGTCGTTGCAGGCATGATCACTTGCTCGGCAAACACCAGGCGTCGTGGGCGTTCATTCACGGGAAGCACATTCGTGTCGGGAGCGTTGCGCCGCAAACCAGTAAGCACGGTGCGCTGTTGTGCAAAAGGGGTTCCAGCCACCAGCTGCTCCAGGGCGTCCTGATCGCGCGGGCCGCTGAGGCAGATCAGGTCGTAGCCCAGCCGCCAGCTCACCCCCTCGATGAAGTGCTCCAGCACCACGCCATTGAAACCACAGAACAGCAGGGGGCGCTGCAGATCCCGTTGCAGGGCCAGACGGATGTCATTGAGCTTGCTGCCCGTCAGGAACACGCCGATGGCGTCAAAGCTCCGCAGCTGCCGATCGCGGAGCAGCCGAGCCAGGCTCTGGTGGCGCAGGGTGGCCCGCTGGGCCAGGCGTTGCAGCAATGCCTGGGGTGTTCCATCCCGTGGAATCACGTTGATGCTCCACTCCACGTTCAGCGCAGTTGGGGCGCTGCAGAGGGCTTCACAGGCCAGCAGTTGGCTGTCACTGTCGGCGATCAACAGCAGCTTCAGCGTGGGTCTGGTCGGAGTCGCTGTCATCGCTCCCCCTGGCGGGTCTTCGCATGCAGGGCTTCGATCAGGCGCTCCGGCCCGTCGGCGATGTCAGCCCCGATGCCATTAAGCCAGGCCTGGTTCACCTTGGGCAGTTCAGTGATGGCATCGAGATGGGGGATGCTGCGCAGGCGATGCATGGCACCACAGCCGAAGAACCCCGTTGTGCTCTGTTCATCGTGGATGCCGTAGTCGCCCACGACGATCGGGATGCGTCCCCAGGCCATTGCTGCCAGGCTCCAGGGCGAGCTCACCGTCAGGCAGGCGGTACAGGATCCCAGCAGCGGCAGCAGCTGTCCTGGGGCTGCTTCCACAAGGTTGTCCGCTGGGGGGACGTCGCTGGGCATCAGCGCCGTCGAGCTCCAGCCGTGATCGCGTTGCAGCATCACGGTCCAGTTCGGTCGCTGCCGCGCCCAGTTGTAGAGAACGCGGAGTAGTTGATCACGGGCTCCGATGTGGGTGGGGATCCGCTCCTGGATCAAGGCCAGGAGCAGGGGCTGCTTGGCGGGGGTACAGGGCGCGGCCTGGGGGAACCAGAAGCCGGTGCTGATCACGGTCGGCACTGCGAGGCTGGCGGGCCAGTTGAAGGTGAGGGATTGAAGCTGCCTGAGCTGGTGTTCGCCGCTCACCAGCAGCACATCACAGTCCAGGCGCAGACTGAGATCACGAATCAGGGCATCCCCCACCAGTGGCACCAGGGGACCGCTGAATAGTGTCGCTGCGGGCAGACCGCGGGCGCTGCAAAGCCCTCGATATCTCTCGATGAAGTACCGAACCTGTTCTGGGTTCTGCAGGAACAGGCCGATTGCTGACACCTGGTCCAACAGGGGGTGTACAGCCAGTTGTTCAAGGTCGATGCTCAGCTGTGGTGCCGGTGTGGCAAGGGGCTGGTGTCCCTGGAGTGGTGGCCCCGCGGTGATGCAGCGCTGACCATGCTGTTCCAGCGCATCGGCCATCAGCAAGCAGGCGGAACGCTCCAGGCCTCCGTCGCTGAACAGCAGCAGGGTCATCGTTCCCGCAACAGTTTTGAAAGCCAGCCGAATCCCACCACGCCATCGCGCATGCTGCGCAGCATGCGGCGGGTGCGGTGACGTTTGCGCTGGCTGGATCGGGCTCCACCACTGCTCAACATCCGCCGCCCCCCGTTGCTCAGCGCGGCTTTCTGCCAGGCACTGCTGCCCCAGCTCAGGGGGCCATGGTTGGCGGCACCGAGAGGTGCGGCTGGGTTGTTCAGTCGGTCCACCAACGCCGTGATGAAGCGATCCTCACCGTCGCGCTGCAAACCTTGCTGCTCGAGCCAATGAGCGTCATGGACCACCTCGAAGGGGTTGGCCTTGATCGCTGCGAAGTTGGCGATGGCTCCTGAACTGGCGAAAAAGTGGTTGCCGAGGGTTTCGGTGACCCCCAGATCGCCCACAATTCGGGTGCTGATGCCCATCGCCATGGATTCCATGGCGGCCGTTGACGAGACGGTGATGGCGCAACCGCACTGGCGCAGCAGTCGGGTGGCGGGCTTGAAACTCAGCCGGAGATTTGGCTGGTCGCGGGTCATCTTGTCGATCACGCTTGCCATCTCCCCATGGCGCCGATGCAGGGTGCTCTCGATGCTCGACGTTCGCGGTTTGAAGATCACGGGGTGATCGGGCCAGGCCTCCGCCAGCTCTTTGATCTGATCACAGAGGAACCTGCGCTGCAGTGGATGCACCGGAATTGAAGGTTGTTCGAAGAACACGATTGAGGGGTTCTCCGGAGCTGACGAGCGCGGTTTGGTCTGCCAAAGAATCGGCAGACCCGTCACCATTGCATTGCTGCTATCGAGGCCTAAGGCTTTGCGGCCACGGCCATACAGCGCCAGATCATCAGCACTGTTGAGGCAGAGCAGGTCGGCGCCCGATCGATCCATCATTCCTTCGAGGCCGAAGCGAAACAGGATCCCCGGGTAAGCGCTGATCAGGCGTGGGCGTTGGTCTTGATCGGCCCAAATGGTTTTCAGCTGCAGCAGCGCATCACGGCTGCGTTGGCCATCCAGACCCAGAATCAGGGCGTCGACATTCCCCACCATGGCGCCACAGAGCTGGCGCAGATCGTTCCAGTTGTGCTTTTCGATGCGGGTCTTGGGGTCGATCCGCCGAATTTCCAGGCGCTGCCGCCGGGAGAGGGCCCGGTTGTTCAGCTCCAGCAGCAGCAGTGTGGTCTCCGCGCCTTCCCGCCGGCAGGCCGCCAGCATGGTCATCGCCAGCTTGCCGAAGGAGTCGAAGCAGGCGACTGCGCTGACCCTGCGGCCGATGAGGCGCTTGGATTCTGCGGGCGCCATCGACTCCGAAACCTTGCTGGGCAAAATTACTCGCCTTTCTGGGCCGCGATGCTGCGGCAGAGGGCCAGATCCTCCGGCGTGTCGATTTCTGGCCCTACGTCGTGCAGCACCACTGGGCTGGTTGGCGGGCAGAAGCGGCTGCCACAGCTCCTGAAGGCCGTGACGCCCATGGCGTAGATCGCGCCGGTTTCCAGAAAAGCCGGTTCCAGGTCCTGACGGCGTTGGCGTGGCAACTCAGGGTTGTGGTTAATGCCTCGCCCATCGGCCCGCCAGAGGAAGCCGTGCCAGGGGCTGACAGAGAAGCTGCTGTTGCAGCCTTTTTGCTTCAGTGCGGCCAGCACCGTATCGATCTGGACCCCGGTGGTGAAGGGGGAGGTGCATTGCAAGAACACCAGCTCAGCTTCGAGGGGGCCCTGCTCTTCCAGCATGTCGAGGGCATGCAGCAGCGCCGATTCCGAACTGGCCTTGTCGTCGGCGATGGCTGCTGGGCGACGAATCACGATGGCGCCTTCGGCTTCGGCGGCGGCCGCGATGGCGTCATCGTCAGTGCTCACCACCACTCGGCCCACGCCGTTGCTGGCTTGAGCGGCACGGATGCTGCGGCAGACCAGGGGCACATTGCCCACTGTTTGCAGGTTTTTGCCTGGAATGCCTTTTGAGCCACCGCGGGCGGGGATCAGGGCCAGCGCGCCACGGGGGACTGCCATCGGTGAGGATTCAGTGCGACCTGTCTTACCCGATGACCAGGCCTGCTGCTCTGAGGCTCGGGGTTCCGACCCGGGGGATGCTGACGCACCGCACACTGGCGCAGCTGCTGGCACCGGACCGTTTGGTGCCGGGTCGCCGCCGCGATGTGGACGTGCTGTTGGCGTGGGGGAGGCGACCCAGTGCGCTGCGGGTGGAGCGCCTAGCTCAACGGTGGGATCTGCCGGTGTGGCATCTCGAGGACGGTCTGCTGCGCTCGTTGGTTAAGGGCAGGGAGCATCCACCGCTTGCTTTGTTGGTGGATGAGCTGGGGGTGCATTTCGATGCAACGGTCCCCAGCCGGATGGAGCAGCTGATCGCAGCGCCGATCACAGCGGCTCAGGCCAACAGGGCTCGCGCGTTGCAAAGGCTCTGGTGCGATCAGCGGCTTAGCAAAGTGAACCCCCCGCTGGAGGCGGAGGCACCGCAGGAGCCCTACGTGCTGGTGGTGGATCAATCCGCTGGGGATCGATCGATCGCGCTTGGCTTGGCCGATGCCAGCTGTTTTCAGCGGATGCTTCAGGCTGCCTTGGAAGACCATCCCGAGTGCACGGTGGTGCTGAAGGTGCATCCGGATGTGATCTCTGGCCGGGCCAGGGGCCATTTCAGCGCGAAAAACCTGGATCACCCCCGCGTTCGCTTCAGTGCGGACGGCTGCCATCCGGCTCGGCTGCTTGAGCGGGCCCGGGCGGTGTATGTGGTCACGTCCCAGATGGGTTTTGAAGCTTTGCTTTGGGGCCGCCCGGTGCACTGTTTCGGGATGCCGTTCTATGGCGGCTGGGGGCTGACCCACGACCAATGCGAGGCCCCGATTCGGCGACGCCAGGGCGCCAGCCTCGAGGCTTTGGTGCATGCCGCCCTTGTCGGGGCCTGCCGCTGCATCGACCCCCACCGGCATCAGGCCTGCAGCATTGAAGTCTTGATGGATGCGATCGGCTTGCAGCGGCGCCTTCAGGCGCAACAGCCCCGGAGGTGTGTGGCCTTCGGCTTTACCCCCTGGAAACAGCGCAATCTGCGCCGCTTTTTAGCGGGCAGTCAGCTGCGGTTTCGCGCCCCATGGCAGTGGATTCCGCGAGGTGCTGATGCTGTGGTGGTTTGGGGGCGCCGCGCCAAACCGCGTCTGATTGAGGCCGCGGCGCGCCGGCAACTGCCGGTGCTGCAGGTGGAGGACGGTTTCCTGCGTTCGGTCGGACTCGGGGCTGATCTGGTGGATCCGGTGTCCTGGGTGGTGGATCAGCAGGGCGTCTATTACGACGCCACCAGGCCCAGCGATCTGGAAACGCTCCTGGGGACGCAGCAGTGGACGTCGGCTCAATGCCAGAGGGCAGCGGCGTTGCGTCAGCGGTTGGTGCAAGAGGCGATCACCAAATACAACCTCCAGGCGGAAGCTTGGATTCGTCCTGCTGGACAGCGCCGGGTGGTGATGGTGATCGGTCAGGTGGAAAGCGATGCCTCGATCCGCTATGGCGCCCCTGGCCTGCGAACCAACAGGGCATTGTTGGAAGCGGTGCGGGCGGCGGAGCCTGAGGCCTACCTGGTGTACAAACCGCATCCTGATGTTGTGGCAGGTCTCTGCCGTGCCGGCGCCGGCGAGGACGCCGCCGCTCAGCTCTGCGATGAAGTGCTGCCGCAAGGGTCGATCCAGCAGCTGTTTACCCAGATCGATGCCCTGCACGTGCTCACATCCCTGGCAGGGTTTGAGGCGTTGTTGCGTGGCATTGAGGTGCATTGCTGGGGCCTGCCGTTCTATGCCGGCTGGGGCCTGACCCACGACCGCGAGCGTTGCGACCGTCGTCAGCGGCAGCTGTCGCTGGATGAGCTGGTCCATGCCGCCCTGATCGACTATCCCCGTTACGTCAGCCGCGATAGCGGCTGGTTCATCACCGCTGAGCAGGCCATCGACGAGCTGGTGGCTTGGCGTGCCGCTCCTCCACAGCGCCGCACGCTTGTGCAGGCCCTGTTCCGCCACTGGGGACGGCTTCGCCGCCGTTGAGCCGTGCCAGGATTTTGTTCATTCATGGGCGGATCGCAGTTTGGGCAGGGGACGGGCGCCAGCTCTCGTACAGGTACGAATCGAGGGGCCGGTGCTGCTTTTGATGGGCCCCATCGGTCTGTTCTTCGCTCGTTTCAGCCGCTACCTGCAGGGTTGTGGCATCCCGGTCACCAAGGTGGCGTTCCCCCTGCGGGAATTTGGCTTCCCTGCCGAAGTTTGTGTGCCGTACAGCAAGGGGATGGACTCCTGGCGTCCCTTCCTTCGTCGGCTGATTGAGGAACGGGGGATTCGCCACATCTTTATGTATGGCGACTTCATCATTCCCCACCGAATCGCCATTGAAGAAGCTCGCAACTTCGGGGTTGAGGCCTGGGTGTTTGAGCTGGGTTATCTGCGCCCGAACTATGTGACTCTTGAGCGGGATCGGGTCAATGCCCGCTCCAACCTCAACAAGCCAGCGGCTTTTTATCAGGAACTGCCCCCCTGCGACCAGCTGCCCCAGAACATCGTGCTGGATCCAGGTTGGCGATGGCGCAAGGCCTGGAAGGCACCGACCTTCATTCAGCACGCCTTCACCCGCTACCCGATCATCGAGGGTGAGCACAAACTTCAGCCCTCGCCAGGGTTTCTCTGGTGCCAAGTGCGTGGCACCTGGCGCTACTGGCTCTACCGCTGGCAGGAAAAAGCGGTGAAGCAGCGGTTGCTCGAACACTGCTCGTTCTTTTTGGCGGTTCTGCAGGTTTCCAGTGATTCCCAGATTCAGATGGGGTCGCCTTACCGGGGCATGCACGACTTCATCGAAGACGTGATTCGATCCTTCGCTGGCCATGCTCACGCCTCCGACCATCTGGCTTTCAAACACCATCCACGGGATCGGGGCTACAACAACTACGCCTCGTTGATCCTGCTGCTCGCCAAGCAATACGGCGTCACTGGCCGGGTGCATTACTTCCACGACGGCCCCCTCAGCCGCTATCTGCGCACCTGCCGTGGGGTGATCACTGTGAACAGCACCGTCGGGCTGCAGGCCTTGTTCCATGCGGTTCCCACTAAGACGATGGGGGACACCTTCTACAACCTGGCAGGACTGACGGACCAAAAACCCCTCGACGGGTTTTGGTGCGATCCCCAGCCCAGCGATCGAGCCCTCTTCTATCGCTTCTACAACCATCTGGTGCTCACCACGCAGGTGAATGGCAATTTCGATGGGGATTTCCCTTTTCGCACCACCTTCCCGATCGGTCCGGAAGCCCGTCAGCTCCCCCCCAGCCCCAGGCTGCCGATAAAGCCATCCGGCAGGCTTCGCAATCCCGTGCTGCTGTTGGGGCGGCTGATGGCCCGGTTGGGCTGGGCCGGTCTGGGTTTCACCCTGTACGGCCTGCAGCTGCCCGCGATCTTGCTTCAGCGACCTGATTGGGCCGCCGCCTTGATGACCATGGCTTCCTCCGTGGCTTTGCGGGCCCTGGGCATTCAGGTGGTGGTGGATGACAGCCAACCCTCGGAACCGGCTGGCATGCCGCTGGTTCACATCTTTAATCACCGAAGCCCCTGTGATGGTCTGGTGATCCAGGGAGTTTTGCGCATGCCTGGGCTGACCACGGCGCAATTGCACCTGCGTTGGGTGCTGCCGGGTTACGCCGCCGCCGCGCGCAATGCCGGCTCCGCGGTGCTGGATCACCGTCAGCCCCAGTCCCGCCTGGCCGGAATGATGAGTGCCTCCACCCTTCTGCGTGACCACGGCGAAATCATGATTGCCCCCAACGGTTCGCTGGTGACACCAATCGAGGAGCGGGTGTCTCCGAGTGCCTGGATGTTGGCCCAGCACTATGGCGGCCGTGTGGTGCCGTGGTTCTTCAGTTACGACGGATTGGAGGGGGCTGTCGGTGCGCGCTATAAACCTCTACCGCTGTTGTTGGGTCGTTTGACGGCACCATTGGGCACGATTCACTGCCGCCGGGGTCGTGCGGACGACCTCCACCTTCCCGTTGATCCCCGAGACCGTGAGGGATTCAGCGCTGCTGTTCAGCGGTACTACCGGATGCAGAGAGCACCAGGCTGATGTTGTGACCGCCGAAGCCGAAGGCGTTCTTGAGCATCAACCGTTCGGAGCCTGAGGTCGATAGTGCGACGGGTCCCTGGTTGGTCACGGCGAGCTCCACCTCGGGGTCGAGGGGGTCGGAATTGATGCTGTGGGGCAGCGCTCCATGCCGCAAGGCCTGCACCCCAAGAATCGCCTCTACAGCTCCAGCGGCTCCCAGTAGATGGCCGAGCTGGCCCTTGGGGGCGAAGACGGGGATGTGATCGGCGGCAGCACCCAAACTGCGGCGCAATGCCCTTGCTTCGGCAAGGTCGCCCAGGCTGGTGCCGGTGGCGTGAGCCTGAACGGCGCAGAGATCACCAGGTTCCACCCCGGCCCGTCGCAGGGCATCCTCGATTGCCAGGCTGGCCTGGGTGCCCTGGGGTTCCGGGGCAACGATGTGATGTCCGTCGCTGCTGCTGCCGCAGGAGAGTTGCCAGCCCAGGGCGGCACCGCTGGGGGTGTCTTCCTCCCGCATCATCGCCAGAACTCCGGCTCCCTCCGAGAGCACGAACCCGTCCCGGTCTTTGCCGTACGGCCGGGAAGCCTGCTCAGGGGCATCGTTGCGGCAGGAGAGGGCTCGCATGGCAGAGAAGCCCACGAGGCCCAACCGGTTCACCGGCGCTTCGGTTCCGCCGGCCAAGACAAGATCGACACGCCCATCATTGAGCAGCATTTGGGCCAGCATCATGGCTTCGGCTCCTGATGCGCAGGCCGAGACAGGGGTGTGTGCACCCCCATGCAGTCCCAGATCGATGGCAACTTGGCCAGCGGCCGCGTCGGGGATCAGCATCGGCACGGTAAGGGGGTTGACCCGCGTTGGTCCTCCGGCGGTCAGCTGGTTGTGCTGTTCATGCATCGTGTGGAGTCCGCCGATGCCGGTGCCGAGTACCACGGCCACCCGGGCTGGATTAATGCCGCCCGTGACCGCGGAGGCCATGGCCCAGGCTTCCCGGGCGGCCAGTACCCCGAGTTGAGCGCAGCGATCGGAGCGCCGCAGCAGTAGAGGTTCTAGGGATGAGATGGCGGCATCGGGAACACAACCCGCAATGCGCACCGATAGATCTTCGCTCCAGGCTGACCTGAGGGCGCTGATGCCGGAACGGCCCGATAGCACCCCTTCCCAGGTGGAGGAGGCGTTAGAGCCAAGAGGGGATATGGAGCCCCAGCCCACGATTGAAACCCGCTGGGCGCAACGTTGCCGAACAGCCACGGTTAAGCGGTTTTGGAACTGGGCAGATCGATGTCAAGTGATTCCAGATGGCTCTGGATGTCACCCACAGTCTTGAACTGCAGCAGCTGCTCCTCCTGGATGCGAATGCCAAAGCAGGTGTCGGCTTCGATCAGAATTTCGTAGAACCCGAGAGAATCGATTCCGATGTCTTCCATCAGGCGGGCGTCGGGGGTGATCGTCGCAGGATCGGCGCCGGAAATGCGATGCAGGATTTCGACAAGGCGCTCCTCCAGCTGTTGCTTATTGGGAGTTCCCTCGGCCAACACCTACATCCTTTTAATCCAGCTAAAGTACCAGTGATACCTCGTTTACTTCTCGCCCCGGTACCAGCTGAACTGCTGGTAGACGGGTTGGTGGTCAACGTCGATAAAGAAGGCGAGACGATCCTTCGGCAGCCGTGAGAGGTCAGCGGCCATCAGAATTTCTGTGATCTGATTGAAATCCCGCGCCAGGGAGAGGTCGCAGACTTTGGCTTCCATCAGGTTGAAGTACTGGCGCAACAGCACAGGCAGACGGAAGTCGTCGTTGTGCTCCTGTCGAATCGCCACCTCAAGGGCCTGAACGTTGCCGATCGGGTGGGTGTTGTCGTCCGGCTGGATGTTGTTGATCGGGTGACGCGGGGACGGCAAGGCGGGGCTCGTTCTGCGGTAAGGAGGCCGCATCAATGCACTGAGGAAGGCCCTGTTGACGGCATCGCTATAGGCGAAGTGGTTGTAAGAGACCAATCCGTGCAAGATGCTGAATCCCGAGCGAGCCGCGATCAGGAGTCCTCCGCGGAACAGGGCCATCAAGGAGTGCGGTTGACGCTGAAAGCGTGGGGCCAGGGCGACCCGACCAATTTCCACGTGTGGGGTTTGCTCCGCCAGCATCGCTTTAATGCCGGGATAGACGTGCTCCAGGTAGGACTGCTGGCTGCCGGGGAGATCCTCGGCTGAAGTGAACTGGGGAATGAATTGCAACCGTGCGGATCCGGCCAGTGCACCACTGCTGGGTTCCAGAAGAATCAGATGGTCGTAAGCCTCGTCGCGGCCGTCTAGGTCGCGGGTGTTGCCCGAGCCGGAGAGCTGTTGACGGTAGGTGGATTCCCGTAGGGTTCCAACCGCATCAGCCACCTCCTCAAATCTTGAGCCGGGGATCAGATGCAGCTCAAGACCGTCGAGGCGGAACAACAGGCTGCCAGCTCTGTTGGCTTCACTCCATCCGTGAGGAAGCAGAACGTCATGCTGCGCTGTTGGTCCGGTCTGCGTCATGGGCCATATGCCTGGACCGCATTATGCGGGAAGATTGGCGTCCATTTGGCTGCTGTCTCAGTTCCATCCATGGTTGTGCCCTCAAGGACCGGTCTTTCCGCAGCTGTTGCTGCAGCGGTGGTGCTCTCGGCTCCTGTGTTGTCGGCCGGTGGTCTGAAAGCTGAAGAGCGGATCAACTGGCTGAAGACGCCTGCGGCGGCGGCATCCACCACGCCTCTGCAAGCGCCGCCGCCGTTGCCATCCCCGCCCAGCCTGCCGCCGCAGACCTACCGCTACCGCCTGGCGCCCGGGGACCGGCTCGTCACTTCGGTGTTCAAGATTGAGGGTTACGAGGCTCAGGTTCAGGTGCTGAGTGATGGCACCGTCAACTTGCCGCGGCTTGGCACGATCCAAGTGTGGGGCTTGACCCTTGACGAGGCCCGTCAGCGCATCACCGACGGCTACAGCCGCTTCCTGCGTCGGCCCCTCGTCTATGTCGACCTTGTTGAGCAGCGCCCGGTCCGGGTCACGGTGACAGGAGAGGTCCTGCGCCCCGGTGTTTTCACTCTGCCGGTCAACAGTCAAGGGTCAATTGGTAGTTCTGGCGATGCGACAGGCGTCGGCGCAGATGGTGGCGGTTGGCCGACCATGATTGATGTGATTCAGAAAGCTGGTGGAATTTCCGCAGCAGGGGATCTGGCCCGCCTGGAACTGCTGAGGTCGTCCCCCACCCCTGGTGGGCCCACCCAGAGCTACGTCTTCGACTACCTCACCGTGCTTAAAGACGGAGGTTTTGCACCCAATCCGTTGATCTATGACGGCGACAGCATCCGGGTGCACAAGGCAACATCGCCCGTCAATGTGGACCTGTTGACGACTGCAGCCTCCAACTTCGCTCCAACGGCCATCAATGTGCAGGTTGTTGGAGAAGTCTTCTCCCCAGGAGTGGTTCAGATTGGATCTAATGATCCGTTGTCCCGCGCGATCCTGGCGTCTGGAGGCGTTACCCGCCGCGGCAGCGTGAAGCGGGTTGATTTGATCCGTATGGACCGCCAGGGGCGCACCACGGTGAAGCAGCTGCGTTACGACCCCAATGCTGTGCTTAGCAGTGCCAACAACCCGCCGCTGCGCAACGGTGATGTGGTGGTTGTGGACCGCAACACCTTTACGAAGGTCACCGACACGATGAGCGATGCCATGTTGCCGCTCGAGCCGATCGTCGATGCGGCATCGGTTTACCGGTTGTTGGGTCTACCGATGCCGTCGAATGGTGGTCGCTGATTAAATTCCCAACCGGTCCCAGATCACGCCCAGGTTCTCTTGGTGCACCGCGGTGCTGAAGCAGTCGGCCAGCTCCGCTGCGGAGAGCCGGCTGGTGACATCACCATCGGCTTCGAGATTGGCGCGGAAGTCACCGCCGGCGGTGTTCCAGGCTGTGTGGGCATTGCGCTGCACGACCCGGTAGGCCTCTTCTCGGCTCATGCCGGTGCCCACTAGGGCGAGCAGCACCCGCTGGCTGAACACCACGCCGCCATACACATTCATGTTGCGGCGCATGTTCTCGGGGTAGATCCCAAGACCCTTCACGACGCTGGTCATCTCCCGCAGCATGAAGTGCAGGGTCACCGAGCAATCGGGAAGCATCATTCGCTCAGTGGAGCTGTGGCTGATGTCGCGCTCATGCCAGAGGGCCACGTTCTCAAGAGCAGCAATGGTGTAGCTGCGCAGCACCCGGGCCAGACCGCTGATCCGCTCGCTGCGGATCGGGTTGCGTTTGTGGGGCATGGCAGAGCTGCCCTTCTGGCCCTTGGCAAAGTTCTCCTCCACTTCCAATACATCGGTGCGTTGGAGATTGCGGATCTCCGTGGAGAAGCGCTCCAGGGAAGCGCCCACCAGGGCGAGGGTCTGCACGTAGTCGGCATGGCGATCGCGGGAGATCACCTGGGTACTGGCGGTGTCGGGGGTGAGCCCGAGGATCTCGCAGGCGATGGCCTCCACCTGGGGATCGGTGTTGGCATAGGTGCCCATGGCGCCGCTTACCTGGCCCACGGCCACATCCTGCTCAAGCCGTTCAAGGCGGATGCGGTTGCGCTCGGTTTCCGCCAGCCAGCCGGCCACCTTGAACCCGAAGGTGATCGGTTCGCCGTGGATGGCATGGGAGCGGCCGATCATTTCGGTGCCCTTGTGGGCTCGGGCCAGTTCGCGCAGAGCGTCTGCTAAGGCATCGAGTTCGGTGCGCAGCAGGGCCACAGAGCGTTTCAGCTGCAGGGCCACGCCCGTGTCCAGCACGTCGCTGCTGGTCATGCCCACATGGATGTGGCGCCCGGCATCACCAACGTGCTCATTCACGTTGGTGAGGAAGGCGATCACGTCGTGGCGCACCTCGGCTTCAATTTCCAGGATGCGCTCCACCTCGAAGCTGGCCTTCGCCTTGATGGTGTCGAGGGCCTCTTGGGGCACACGACCGAGCCGGCAGTTGGCTTCGGTGGCGGCGATTTCCACATCAAGCCAGCTCTGGAATTTCGCCTGCTCACTCCAGACGGCTCCCATCTCAGGAAGGGTGTAACGCTCAATCACCGGCGCGCTCGGTTGAACAACCAAACAAATCTATGGGGCGGCCTCCGCGCGACTGAGTGAGCCTCCGTGCCGTCGTGCCATCTCCGGGTCGCCGCCATCCTTGGGCGATGACCCCAACGCTTTACCTGCACTGGACGGCCACGCCCTACGACTGGATCCGCTCAGGCTTGGAAAACGCCGCGGCGGATAGGGCTGTTCTGGTGTTCCGAGCTCAGAGGGCCGTGCTGTCGCGGTCGCCGGTGCGGATGCGCACCACCGATTCCACAGGGCTGATGAAGATCTTGCCGTCACCGATTTCACCGGTGCGGGCGGCATCAGCGATCGACTTGACCACCTCTTCGACCCGGTCGTCCTCGACGACCACTTCAATCTTCAGTTTCTGCAGAAATTCAACGGTGAATTCCGAGCCGCGGTAGCGCTCCACCTGACCTTTCTGGCGGCCGAAGCCCCTCACTTCGCTCACGGTCATGCCGATGATGCCGGCTTCCACCAGCGCCACCTTGACGTCTTCCAGCTTGAAAGGACGAATGATTGCTTCGACCTTTTTCATGGGGGGAGTACTGATCTTGTTTTAAGGATGCCGCGGTTCTCAGAGCCGTGCGTGGCCGCTGTTACAGAACGCTGCCGAAGCTTGACTTCCTAGGGTCGCTGATCAGAACTGGCCCCTTCAGCCCTTTGACCCAAACCCCCCTCTACGGCGAACGCGCCATCGCCGAAGCCGAGCTGATCTGCTTCGACAATCCCCGGCCCGGGCGCCCTTATGAGGTGTCGATCGAGCTGCCGGAATTCACTTGCAAATGCCCCTTCTCCGGCTATCCCGATTTCGCGGTGCTGCGCCTGATCTACCAACCCGGGCCACGGGTGGTGGAGCTGAAGGCAATCAAGCTTTATGTGAACAGCTACCGCGACCAGTCGATCTCCCATGAGGAGGTAACCAATCGCATCCTCGATGATCTGGTGGCGGCCACCGACCCGGTGTGGATGCAGCTGGAAGCCGATTTCAACCCGCGCGGGAATGTGCACACCGTGGTGCGGGTGAGTCACGGCATCCGTCAGCCCTGCTGATCGGCAACCCCCTGCTCCAATAGCTGAGGCAATTCAGTGGCGAAGGCCGCGAGGTTGCGGTTACAGAGGCCGCCCACGCTGAGGGTTCCATCGGCGGCGATAGCCCACAGCTGCCGGGTGGCCACCAGGCTCAATCCACCGCCCACCAGCAGCACTGCGAAGCCCAAGTACACCAGCGGTACCCCAGGATCCCGTTTGAGCAAAAGTCCGCTGGCCGGCAGCACCGCATCCACTCGCATCGGCAAGCCTTTCACTTCTGATGGGGGTCCACCCGGTCGCAGCCGGGCGAGCTGCTGGCCGTCCGCATCAAACACCGTGGCTGGACCCTGTTCGCTCTCCAGGCTCAGAAATACTGGTTCGGTGCCATCCGGGCGGGTTGGCAGCACCAAGCCCCAGATCTGATCACCCAGCTCTGGATAGGTCTGCAACGGCAGCTCCAGCACGGGGCTGCGCCCGATCTGCAGGCTGATCGTTGCGAGCGACCAATCTGCCTGATAGATGGTGATGCCACGGTGCCGCAGCGGGTGATTGACGCTGATCTCGGCATCCAAGCTTTGGTTGGGTCCCTGCAGCTTCAGAGCTGAGCGGAACTGTTCCGTTCGGCCGGCCGAGTCCCGATCAATGGCGAAGCGGTCCAGGGTGATCGTCAGCTGACTGGTGCCATCGCGATCCAGAAGATCGAGGCTGCGGCCGGGGGCCAGGAAGCGCTCAAGGCGGTTTCCCGCCAGGCCCCCCCAGGCCGCGCCAATCATCAGCAGCACCAGGCCGGTGTGAACGAGTAGGGGCCCCACCCTGCCGATGGCGCCGCGCCGGGCCGCCAGCCGTTGTGGCTTGCGTTGCACCTCCCATCCGCTGGCCCGCAGCGCCGTCTCAAGCTGCGTCAGCCCCTGGCTGGGGTCTGGGCAGGGCTGGCTTTCGGCGATGGCCAATTTGCTCAGCTGGCGTGTGGTGCGGTAGTCGATCCAGCGCCGGGCCGCCATTAGGGCTGGCCACTGACGGCGCCAACTGCAGAGGATCAGGGAGAGCCCCAGCCAGGCCAGCAGGGCCAGAAACCAGCCGCTGGAATACACATGATCGAGCTGCAGTTGCAGCACCTGTTCGCCGTTAAGCAACCCCAGCCAGGGGGTGTCGGCATAGGCATCGATGTAGTTGGAAGGCGGATCCCCCTGGGGGATGCCCGTGCCCACGGCACTTGCCAGGGCAATCATCAGCAGCAACACGATGGCCAGCCGTAGATCGCTGAGCCAGGCGGCCATGCGTTTTAGTGGCGCCATCCCCATCAGCTCCAGCGGGCCAGCAGGGTCAGCAGGCCGCTGGTGAGCAGCACCACACCACTGGCTGGCGGCACCCAGCGGCTGATGCCCCGCAGGGCTAGCAGTTTGGGAATGGCTGCTGCAAAGGTGCCCGCCAGCAGCAGGGGCAGAACTTGGCCGATGCCGAAGCTGCTGAGCAGGGCCACTCCCGCTAGAGGGCGACCGCTCTGGGCAATCCAGCCCAGCAGCACCGCCAAGACGGGGGTGGTGCAGGGTGAGGCCGCCAGCCCGAAGGCCAGTCCTGCCGCAACCGGCGCCAGCGGGGCCGGTACCTTCTGACGCCACTCCTCTGGATCCGGACCACTTGGCAGTGGAATCCGCAGCACTCCCAGCAGGTTGAGCCCCATCGCAATAGCCAGGATCGCCACCAATGTGGGGATCAGTGACGGCACTTGGCCGTAGATCCGGCCCAGCAGTCCGCTGATGCTTCCCAGCACCACCAGGGCGCCGACGATGCCGCCGCAGAAGGCGAGGCTGCGCTGCCACGCTGGTTGGCCATCCTCGAAGCCTGCTAGGTAGGCCAGTGTCACCGGTAGCAATGACAGGGAACACGGCCCCAGGCTGGTGAGGGCGCCGCCACCAAACACCAGCGCCAGCGTCAGTGGACCTGGATCCGCCAGGGCGCGCTGCAGCAGCACCTCGCTGCTCTGGGCCAAATCGGAGAGCAGCAGCAGGTCCACAGGTGCCCTTGAATGCGTAAAGCCTATCCAGGCAAGCCGATCGTCAGACCAGGTTCAGCGTTGGCGCACGGACCGTTGTCGCTTGTTGGATCGCCCCCCGATTAAGCCGGTGGATTCCAGCGAACAGCGGATCAGCAGCCCCAGGATCACCAGGCTCGACATCAGCGAGTTGCCGCCGTAGCTGATCAAGGGCAGCGGTAGACCGGTGGTGGGCATCGCCCCAGAGGCCACCGCAATGTTCAGGATCGACTGGCCCACCAGGATCGTGGTGCAGCCGATGGCCACGAGCCGTGCCTGGTTGCTGCGGCAGCGCAGGGCCACCCGCAGTCCCACCCAGGCCACCAGCATCAGGAACAGCAGCAGCAGCACCGAGCCCACAAATCCAAATTCCTCGGCGAACACCGCATAGATGAAGTCGGTGCTCTGGATTGGCAGATATTGGAGTTTCTGGGTGGAGAGGCCATAGCCCTGCCCCATCCAACCGCCCGATCCGATCGCCAGCAGGCTCTGCACGAGCTGATAGCCATCTCCCATCGGGTCGTTCCAGGGATCCAGAAACGACACCACCCGGATCCGCTGGTATTCATTGATCAGGATGCTGGCGGTGCCCAGCAGTGATCCCGCCATGGCGGTGCCCAGAAGGCTGCGCCAGCGCAGGCCGGCGGCCAGGGCCACCATCCAGAGGGTGAGTCCCATTAGGGCTGCAGTGGAGAGGTTGGGCTGCTTGAGGATCAGCAGCAGCAGCCCGCCGAAGCTGCCAAGCCATAGCAGCTTCTGGTCGAGGCTCATTCGGTTCCATGGGGCGAACAGGTTGGCGGCCTGCAGCACCACAAAGGGTTTCACCAGCTCCGAGGGCTGCATCTGCAGTGGCCCCAGCACCAGCCAGCGGCTGGCGCCGTTCACTGTGGTGCCCATCACCAAGGTGGCGGCGATCAGAAGGCAGCCCATCCACAGCCCCGGGCCTGACCAGCGCAGCCAGCGCCGCAAGCTTGTGGAGATTGTGATGGCCAGCAGACTCCAGCTGGCCATCAGCCAGATCGCCTGCCGTTTGAGGTAAAAGCCGCCGTCGCCCATTTCCCTTAGGGCTACCCACCAACTGGCTGACGCCAGCACCACCAGCCCTGCCACACTCCAGAACCCGGCAAGCCCCATGAGCAGTCGAGCTTCTGCTGGCCAGAGCTGCCACGGTAAGGGGAGCAGCCGCTGGACCAGAGCCGACTTCTGAGTCTCTGGTCTACCCCGTCGTCTCGAAGTTCTTTGTAGGGCTGTCGCTTGACCCAAACGTTTGCTCAAACAGCGTCAATGCTCCATTGAGCCGTGAAATAGTTGCCTTGCCAAGACACTGATTAAACAGAATTGTTGTCTGGGAGTCTTTGCAGGACTTGGTGAGCAGCAGCTTCGCTCAAGCAATGTTCAACCGCTCATGCTCAACTTCCCACTGAACATGGGATCCCCAGGATTGCTGGCGAACCCAGCAACGTCCCCCGCGGCAGTGAAGCACCTGGAAGGGCGGTAGGTCGGAGGGCTGGTTATCAAGCCGCACAAAGCTGCCCGGCCGCAGCAACGGCACCACCTTGGCGGGTTGGGGTCGGTGGCTGGACACGTCCCTCGACGCGAATTGGCAAAATCCTCTAGGCAGAACACGCTGCAGCCGCTGGATCGCCGGTTTTCTTCGGGATCGGTCTGCTTTTATGTCGCAATGGCGTCCAAACAGCGTCTTGATCTTGAACTCCTGACCCGTGGATTGGTCAGTTCACGCCAACAGGCGCAGCAATTGATTCGTGCTGGCAAGGTTCGTGATGGTGCCGGGACCCTATTGGATAAGCCCGGAACGGAGGTGACGCCGGAGCGAGAACTGCGAGTAGAGCAGCCCCCTCGCTTTGTCTCTCGAGGGGGCGAAAAACTGCTGGCGGGCTTGAAGGCCTTCCCTGTGCGGGTGGAGGGGCGCGTCTGCCTGGATGGCGGCATCTCCACCGGGGGCTTTACCGATTGTCTGCTGCAGCATGGCGCCACTTGTGTTTATGGCGTTGATGTGGGCTACGGCCAGACGGCCTGGAGCCTGCGAACTGACGAACGGGTGGTGCTGCGGGAACGCACCAACCTGCGCCATCTGCAGCCCGACGATCTCTACGGGGCCTACGACCCCTGGCCCAGTTTGGCTGTCACCGATGTGTCGTTCATTTCACTGCGGCTGATTCTTCCTGCGTTGCGCCGGTTGTTGCGGGGGCCTGACACCGATGCACTTGTGCTGGTGAAGCCGCAGTTTGAGGTGGGCAAGAGCCGCGTCGGCAAGGGGGGCGTGGTGCGTGACCCTGCGGCCCACCGGGATGCCATTAAATCTGTGATTGCAGCGGCGGCAGAGTCGGGTTGGCAGCCCCAGGGTTTGGTGGCTTCGCCGATCACCGGGCCTGCCGGCAACCATGAGTACGTGCTCTGGTTGGGGGAGGGGAATGCCGCTGTTCTTCCGGATCTCGATGCTTTTGTGGCGCAGACCCTCCAAGGTTGATGGCCAATAAAAAAGCCCGGTGTTGAACCGGGCTTGTAATTCACTTTGGGGCGGAGTTCAGTTGCCGACGTTGACCTGCTGACCCCCGGTGCAGAGCTCCACCTTGATGATGCGACCGCCCTGCTTTTGAATCCGCTGTTGTTCAGCGAACCAGCTCTCGTAGGGCACCCACTTGGTGAAGAAGGTGTTCTGCAATTCGCGCTGCGTCCGAACCTTTTCAGGGCTGGGGATGCAGGCGGTGACTTTGAACAACCGCATGGGGCTCAGTTGCCGAGGCCGGAGCAGATGTAGTCGAAGTAGACACCCATTTCCTTGCCAGCGTCAGGGCCGACCAGTCCGGCGGTGACTTCCTTCATGGCTTGGATGGCCTGAACGGTGGCGCCGATGGGAACGCCCAGGGAGTTGTAGGTCTCCTTAAGGCCGTTCAGGACACGCTCGTCGAGGATCGAGGTGTCTCCAGCCAGCATGGCGTAGGTGGAATACCGCAGGTAGTAGTCCAGGTCGCGGATGCAGGCGGCATAGCGGCGGGTGGTGTACATGTTGCCGCCGGGACGGGTGATGTCCGAGTACAGCAGGGCCTTGGCAACGGCATCACGGATGATGGCCGAAGCATTGGCGCTGATGGTGGCAGCAGCGCGAACGCGCAGTTCACCACTGGCGAAATACGACTCGAGGTTGCTCATCGAAGCCGTGTCCAGGTAGAGGCCCTGGACGTCCGACTTGTTGATGACGTTGGTGATGGCGTCTTGCATGGATCCGTGAGGAGACGAGAGGGGAGTTCAGCGAGCGGTTCAGGCGAGGGCGCCAACCACGTAATCGAAGTAGGTGCCGGCTTCCTCTGCGTCGGCTCCAGTGAGAAGGCCCATGGCGACGATCTTCATCTCGCGCACGGCTTCTGCCATGGCTTCCAGGGGAGTGCCCAGGGAGCGGTAGAGCTCTTTCGCGCCGATCACACCGATCTCTTCGATCGGAGTCACGTCACCGGCAACGATGCCGTAAGTGACAAGGCGGAGGTAGTAGTCCATGTCGCGCAGACATGTGGCAGTCATCTCTTCGCCGTAGGCATTGCCGCCGGGAGAGATGACGTCGGGACGCTTTTGGAACAGCTGACCACCAGCCTGCTTGACGATGCGCTCGCGGCTCTCGCACAGGACCTGGGCCACGCGCAGACGGCGTTGACCGCCGGTTACGAAGGCTTTGATCTGGTCGAGTTCGCCAGGGCTGAGGTAGCGGGCTTCGGCGTCCGCGTTGATGATCGAGTTGGAGACGATGCTCATGCAGTTCTGCCTCGAAACAAGCGGCCGCCCGTAGGAGACCGGTATCCGGTGAATAAGGGGTGATCCCGAAGGATCGGGTCTCAGACTAAAGGCTGAGACAGGGGGTCGAAGCGTCGGGAGTGAGACTTGTTCACAACGATCAACAGGGATCGTTGTGGCCTCGCTCCGTTGGAATCGGCTGAGGCATTCTGCGCTGGCGATGGCCTGGGTCTTTTGCCCGGGTAACAGTTCTTCACGGCCTGAGTCGTGCCAGGAAAGCCGTTGCCATGACTGCGATTTGCGTTGTCAAATTGGAGGGTTCCAAGACGCAAGAAACGATCCCGATGAAGCGGTACTTCACCGGGATCCAATGACAAACAACCGCTGTGAATTGGGGCGGTTGTTTGTCAGGAAAATGGCCGTTTGGCTCAGATCGCGTCGCCCGTTGGGGGATTCAGGCCGGCATTGCCGCGGTAGAGCGAAGCCGTGCGCTGGATGGTGGCTTGACTGACCCCTGAAGCAGTCGTCATGCCCTCGATGCGCGGCACTGTTGAGCTGATCCGTTCCGCCAACAGTTCGGTGACGGCTGCACCCTGACCTGCTTGTGCGCGGGTGATCAGGAAGCGGCTGGTTTCCGCTGGGGTAGTGGCCCGGCCTAGTAGCGCCATGCCTGCCGCGGATGCGGCCCGAAGCGGAGCCATGGAGGCGATCCGGCTTTGGAAGGCCTCGCTCATGGCCACTTCAGCAATGAAATCGGGTAGGTCGATGTCCTGATTGCGCAGCCGTGACTCGGCGGAGACCAGGCGCTCGCTTTCCGTTGGAACACGGTTCAGCAGCTGACGGTATGTCGCATCGAGAACGGTACGAAGTTCAGATTCACTGCAGGGCTGTTTCAGCTCAAGCATCGCCGGGAGCCCAGCCCGCAGCTGGAATCCAGACGCATCGGCGTTTGCCAATGCTTGCCCCATGGTTGAAAGGGCCTGGGTCTTCCCGGCTGCGGCGGAGCGGCTCTTGACAGTCCAGGTGGGGCCATCGAGTTTGCTTGGCTCGGAACTGCTGGCCCGACGCATCGGGAAACCGGTTTTCTTCGAGGCCAGGCTTTGCTGGCGCACCACCGACAACCAACGGGTGTCGGCGCCGCTGGCTCCACTGGTGGGCGTCCAGGTTCCTTGCGAGGCCTGCTGCGTGTCGACCAAGTTGCGCGGTGTGATGGTGCCACTGCTGCGGAAACCTTCCGCTGGCCGCGCTTCTGGGCGGCTGCTCTGGGTGAGATCAGCAACGGCGGCAAGGTTGAGCGGACGAGCCCAGCCGGGAGCACGACGTGCGTTCACATCGCCTGGGGTGATGAATCGCTCGAAGGGGACTGTGTCGGATCCGAAGGCTTCGCTGTATTCGCGGCTGTCGATCAGTGCGTCAACCACGCCATAGAAGCCCTGGCGGGCAGCTGTGTCGAACAGGGCATCAATTTCCCAGCGGCCGAAAGTGGGCCGTCCCAGCAGACGGCGGTGCATCACTTCGATCGCCTTCACGATGTAGAGGCCAGTCCAGTAGCGGCGACGGAAGGCATCAGAGCGGGCTACCGCTCTCACGAAATCCTTCAGGGAAATGTCGCCGTTTTCGAGACGGGCTTCCGCAGAACCCATGCGCTCTCCCTCATAGCCGCCGTTGCCCAGCACCTGCACGTACACCGCCTTGATCACGGCTTGGGTGCTGGCTTCGGTGGTGCGAACGCTGGGGTTCCCGCCGCGACGGGGATTGACGGTTCCTCCGGTCGCGATCTGCTGCAGTCGAACCACCCGTGGCCCCACCTTGCGGGGGCGGCTTCCACGGAAGCTGGCGCTGTTCTGCTGTCCGGGGCTGTTGAGACCGTTACTCACAAGTAGGCGACGGCTGTCATAGCCGTAGGGCGCCGGCCGTGTGGCCAACGAGGCTGTTCCGCTCGGGAAGATGGCGCCGTACTGGTTCGCCACCGGATCATTGCCGCCGCCGTAGACGTGCTGATCAGCAAAGGGCTGGCGGTAGGAGGCGTAAAGGGTGACGTACTGCGGTGCGCCATCGAAGGGGGCGCTGAACTTGAACAGCTTGCGGTTGGAGCCCCAACCGGCGCTTTCCTGGGCTTCAGTGCCGAGATCCCGGAGGTAGGGAACGGTCTCCTCACCGAAGGCCTGGGCGTATTCCGAGGAATTCACCAGCACATCAACCAGGCCATTAAGGCCCTGGTCGCTAAGGATCGCGAACGACTTACGGAATTCCTCGAGGGAGCTGATGCCCCGGCCGAGGAAGTGGCGGTAAGCCAGTTCCACCACGCGGCTGTTGACGAAACCGTCGTGGAACTGCTGGCGATATTCCTTGCTGCGGCCGAGGGCGCGAACGAATTCGCGCATTGAAATCTGCCCCTGGGCGACGGCACTGGCTTTGTCCGCGCAGGGGGTCTGGGAGTAGCCCTTGGCGATGTCGCGCTCAAACACCTGGCGGTAGGCGGCACGAATGATTTCTGCTTTCTCGGCTCCGGAGAGACCCGGCCGCATCTCAAACAGCTGGCGTCCCTCTGAGGCCAGGGCGTAGATCGCTGGCAGCTGCAGGCCTTGTTGCACCGCACTTCCCTGACGCTGCTTGGTGCTGGGGGTGGGGATGGCCAGCTCCTGCAACAGCACGTTGAAGCAGTCGATGGTCATCTGACGGGCTTCAGGACGATCCCGCAGCAGTTCTGCTGAGGCTGCCCGCATCTCCTGAAGGGCCACGTTGGTGGCCGCCAGGGAGCAATTCTCCAGAAGGATGTCTCGCAGGCCGCGGGTGTTTACCGCAAGGATGCTGGGGTCTCCAGCCACCAGTGCGTAGCCCACGTAGCGGAGGAACCAACCCATGTCGCGCACCGACTTGCGCATGAAGGCCGGGCCGTATTTGGCCACGCTTATGGCGTTGAAGCCGGTGGGGAGCACAACCCGTACGTCGGCATCGCCACCGGCTCCTTCTAGAAGGCGGCTAAGGAAGTTTCCACGCTTGGTGCTGTCGCTGTCGCCGGTGAAGGTACGCACCGACTGCTCAAAAGCGGCTTGGTCCGCCGCTAGCGGCGTGCCTTCACCACCAGTTCGGCGTCCGCTTTCGCCCGTTGTGAGTGGCGCTTCAAGGAAGGAGAGGGGCGTTCCTCCCACAAAAATTCTGTTGGCGGCGCGGGCCACGATGGCCTCGGCGTTGGCCGCAATGATCCGGGACGCTTCGATCCGGTCCTGACCGGTTCGGAAGAAGGTCACAAGACTGTCGAGTTCCCCGTTGTCTGGGAAACGGTCCTGCTGCTCCGCCTGACGGACGCTGGAGAGCGGCAGCGTGTCGAACAGTTGGGGAGACACGCGCGGGCTGCCGCTGCTGGCGGTCACTGTCATCGACGAAAGCAAGCCGGATCGCGACACGTTACGGCTGCCGGGATGGCGCTCCGCGGCCCCATGAACAAATGTTTGCAGGCTTTGTGGAGCCGTAGTGGATTGATGGGTCTGGCGTGAAAAGCTCGCAGGCGCCGAATCTTCGCTGCATGACCCACCCCAAGCCCAGTGATGCTGCGACTCCTGTGGTGAGTGCGTTCTATGACCGCTTCCCCTTTCCGGGGGATCCGCTGCAGGACGGACCACCTCCGGGATACAACTGGCGTTGGTGTCACCGCAGTGTGCTGGCAGCAGTGCATGGGCGTATTCCCTCTGGAACGGAGCAGCCGCGGATCCTCGATGCCGGCTGCGGCACCGGGGTCAGCACCGATTACCTCTGTCATCTCAACCCGGGTGCGGATGTGCTCGGGGTGGATATCAGTGATGGGGCCCTGGCGGTGGCACGGGAACGCTGTGAGCGCTCTGGAGCGGCTCAGAAGGTGAACGCGTTGCGTCAGGAGCAACGCAGCCTTTTGGATCTCGGCGACGAAGGATCTTTCGATTACATCAACTCGGTGGGGGTGTTGCATCACCTGGATCAGCCAGAAGCGGGGCTGCGCTCCCTGGCGGATCGCTTGGCACCGTCTGGTCTTCTGCACCTCTTCCTTTATGCCGATGCGGGTCGCTGGGAGATCCACAGGACGCAGAAAGCTCTGAATCTTCTGAACGCCGGTACAGGGCAAGAGGGCCTGCGTCTTGGCCGGGAGCTGTTCGAGACCCTGCCCGAGAGCAATCGCCTTGCGCGTCATCACCGTGAACGCTGGGCCGTTGATTGCGCTCCTGATGCCAATTTTGCGGACATGTACCTGCACCCGCAGGAGACCAGTTACAACCTCGAGCGTCTCTTCGCGTTCATCGAAACGGCGGGTCTGCATTTCGCCGGCTTTTCCAATCCGGAGGTCTGGGATCCGGCCCGCCTTCTTCAAGGTGAGCTGCTGGAGCGAGCCCAGGCCTTGCAACCACGTCAGCAGTGGGAGCTTGTGGAACAGCTGGATCCCGACATCAGCCACTTCGAGTTCTTTCTTTCTGCTGCACCGGTGGAGCGAGCCCGTTGGAGTGATGAGGCCCTCGGATTGGCCAGGGGTTTGGTTCAGCCCTGTCTCTGGGGGGAACCCGATCCAATTCTTGGTCGCAACATGGAGCCGATTCAGCTCACTGATGCCGACCGAACCCTGCTGAGGACTGTCGCTGAGCAGCCTGAACAGGCATTGGGGGGCCTTGCGTCTCCTGATCAGATCCGCAATCTTGTGGATCGACAGCTGCTTCTGTTGCAGGAATAACAGCAGCGAACGCGTGATAGATTCCGCGCGCCATTTCAGGCAGCGCTTGGAAGATTTTTACCGTCTTCAACGTCGCCTGCTGTTGGCCACCGTTCTGGTGTCCCTCGTCACGGTTCCGATCGTGGCCCTCACCATGAATCTCTCGGTGGCCGGCAGTGTTCTTGTGGGCTCATGCGCCGGACTTTTGTACGTGCGTTTGCTGGCTCGCAGCGTGGCCCGGCTCAGTGACCAGTCCCGTGGACTGGGACGTTTTCAGCTCATCGTTCCAACCCTGCTTGTGGTTGGTTCGGCCAAGCTGCCTCAACTCGATCTGTTGCCGGCCTTCCTGGGATTCCTTCTCTACAAGCCCGCCCTGATTCTTCAGCACGTCTTCGACGACCGCTGAGTCTGAGCACTTTTATCTGCACCCATGGCTTTGTTGCCCTTACCACTCCCGTTCGCTGAACTGGAAGTGGGTCACCACCTGTACTGGCAGATCGGCGATCTGTATCTGCACGGCCAGGTGTTCCTGAGCTCCTGGATCCTGATCGGCATCCTCCTCGCTGTGGTGCTTGCTGGCACCCGCGGGATGAAGCGTGACCCGATCGGTCTGCAGAACCTGCTCGAATTCCTCTGGAATTTCATCCGCGACATCGCCCGCGACAACATCGGCGAGAAGTACTACCGCGACTGGCTGCCGTTCATCGGCACCCTGTTTCTATTCATCTTCGTGAGCAACTGGGGCGGAGCCCTTATCCCTTGGAAGATCTTCGAACTTCCCGAGGGTGAGCTTGGTGCTCCCACTGCAGACATCAACACCACTGTGGCGATGGCTCTGCTTGTGTCACTGGCGTACTTCTATGCCGGTTTGAGCCGTAAGGGTCTGCGCTTCTTCGAGCTGTACGTGGAGCCGACCCCGATCATGCTCCCGTTCAAGATCATCGAGGAATTCACCAAGCCTCTCTCCCTCTCCTTCCGTCTGTTCGGAAACATCCTTGCCGACGAATTGGCTGTTGGGGTGCTGGTGTATCTGGTGCCGCTGATCGTGCCTCTGCCCGTGATGCTGCTGGGTCTTTTCACCAGTGCCATCCAGGCTCTGATCTTTGCGACCCTGGCCTCCTTCTACATCGGTGAAGGCCTTCACGAGGCTCACTAAAACCTCTCCCCTCTATCGCCTGAGAACGGCGATCTGCTAAACACATCCGCGCGCAGGTCCGGCATTGCACCCGGGCCCGTTCCTTCGGGAATGTCCCTGCGCGGGGGGAACCGATCCCCAAGTCCATTCCGTACAGCGCTTCCCAGCGCTTCCCCTTACACCACCCAACATGGATTCCATCACCTCCGCCGCTTCCGTTGTGGCTGCTGGCCTGGCAGTCGGCCTCGCCGCCATCGGCCCTGGTATCGGTCAGGGCACCGCGTCCGGCGGCGCTGTTGAGGGCATCGCCCGTCAGCCCGAAGCCGAAGGCAAGATCCGCGGCACCCTGCTGCTGTCCCTGGCGTTCATGGAATCGCTGACCATCTACGGCCTGGTGGTGGCTCTGGTGCTCCTGTTCGCCAACCCCTTCGCCGGCTGATCAGTGCAGGGGGATCGCTGATCCCCCTTCTGAACTCCTTGTTTCGATTCCTTCCCAGCGCACCTTTCCATGACCTGGCTTCTGCTCGCTGAAGCAGGTGTTCCGGAGGGAGGTCTTTTTGACCTCGATGCCACCCTTCCGCTGATGGCGGTTCAGGTGGTTCTCCTCACCTTCCTGCTCAATGTTCTCTTCTTCCGTCCGGTCGGCAAGGTCGTGGAAGATCGTGAGGGCTATATCTCCACCAGTCGTGCTGACGCCAAACAGAAGCTCGCCCAGGTTGAACGCCTGGAAGCTGATCTGGCTGAACAGCTGAAAGGTGCCCGCCAGGCCGCTCAGGCCGTGATTGTTGAGGCGGAACAAGAAGTTGATCGGCTGTACCGCGAGGCGCTGGCCCAGGCGGAAGCTGAAGCCAACCGCACCAAAGAGGAAAGCCGTCGTGCCATCGAGGCCGAGCGTGAGTCCGCCCGCACCCAGCTCAAGGGTCAGGTGGATCAGCTGAGCACCACGATCATCAACCGTTTGCTGGCTGCGTGATGACACTCAATCTCAATCCGCTCGAGACCAATCTGGTCAACCTGGTCATCGTGATCGGGCTCCTGTTTTGGTTCCTGCGTGGGTTCCTTGGAGGAATCCTGGAACGCCGCCGCGCCGCCATTCTTCAGGAGTTGCAGGACGCTGAGTCCCGCCTGAAAACCGCCACCGAAAACCTCAGCCAGGCCCAGTCCGAATTGGCTGCTGCTCAGCAGAAAGCCGAAAAGATTCGTGCCGATGGTCAGGCCCGCGCTGAAGGCATTCGTGCCGAAGGCGAGAAGCGCACCATTTCTGTGATGGCAGCCATCAAGGCTGGTGCTGATGCCGATGCTGAAGCCGACGCTGCTCGAATCAAGGACAGCCTGCGTCGTGAGGCCGCTCTGGCGGCAATCGACAAGGCCCTTGCCGAACTTCCTGGTCGTCTTGATGCCAGTGCTCAGGCCAAGTTGATCGATTCCACCATCAAAAATCTGGAGAACGCCTGATGCCTCTCCTCAATTCTCTCGCCACCCCTTACGCCGAAGCACTGCTTCAGGTCACTGAGGCCCGGGGTGAGTCTGAAACCGTTGCCGATCAATGCAAGCAATTGCTTGAGATCTGGAACGACTCCGAAGACTTCCGCGACGCCATGGTGTCCCCGGTTCTTGAGCCGGACGCCAAGAAGAAAGCCCTCAAGGCGCTTGTGGGTGAGGATGTCACTCCTTCAGTTTTCAACCTGCTGAAGGTGCTGGCTGACCGCCAACGACTCATCGCTTTTGATGCAGTGATGCTTCGCTATCTCGAGCTTTATCGGGAACAGCAGGGCATCACGCTGGCCCAGGTCCGCTCTGCTCAAAGCCTCACTGAGGATCAACAGGCGGCACTGTCCAAAAAGGTGCAGGCCATGGCCGGCACCAACAAGGTCGACATCGACCTCAGTGTGGATCCGTCCTTAATCGGCGGTTTCGTCGTGAGTCTCGGATCTCAGGTGATCGACGCCAGCCTGTCTGGCCAGGTTCGTCGCCTTGGTCTGGCACTCGCCAAGGCGAGCTGACCTCACTCTTTCCTCCACCGCTCCTTCCTCCCCAACTCCCAGCTGGGATCACACGCCATGGTTTCCATCCGTCCTGACGAGATCAGCGCCATCCTCAAGAAGCAGATTGAGGACTACGACAAGTCGGTTTCCGTCAGCAATGTCGGCACCGTTCTGACCGTGGGCGACGGCATCGCCCGTGTCTACGGCCTGCAGCAAGCCATGGCCGGCGAACTCATTGAATTTGAGGACGGCACCGAAGGCATCGCCCTGAACCTCGAAGACGACAACGTCGGCGCGGTGCTGATGGGTGAGGGATATGGCATTCAGGAAGGCAGCACGGTGAAGGCCACCGGCAAGATCGCTGCTGTCCCCGTTGGTGAAGCCATGCTGGGCCGGGTGGTGAACTCCCTGGGCCGCGCCATCGATGGCAAAGGCGAAATCGCCACCAGCGAAACGCGCCTGATTGAATCCATGGCGCCTGGCATCATTCAGCGCAAGTCGGTTCACGAGCCGATGCAGACCGGCATCACCGCCATCGACGCGATGATCCCTGTCGGCCGTGGCCAGCGCGAGCTGATCATTGGTGACCGCCAGACCGGCAAGACCGCCATCGCGATCGACACGATCCTGAACCAGGCGGATCAGGACATGATCTGCGTCTACGTCGCCGTGGGTCAGAAGGCTGCTTCCGTGGCCAACGTTGTTGAGGTTCTGCGCGAGCGCGGCGCCCTCGATTACACCGTGATCGTGGCCGCCAACGCTTCCGAGCCCGCTGCATTGCAGTACTTGGCCCCGTACACCGGCGCCACCATTGCCGAGTACTTCATGTACAAGGGCAAGGCCACCCTGGTGATCTACGACGATCTCTCCAAGCAGGCTGCCGCCTACCGCCAGATGTCGCTCCTGCTGCGTCGTCCGCCCGGTCGTGAGGCATATCCCGGTGACGTCTTCTATTGCCACAGCCGTCTCCTCGAGCGTGCAGCCAAGTTGTCTGACGCCATGGGCAAGGGTTCCATGACCGCCCTGCCGATCATCGAAACCCAAGCCGGTGACGTTTCGGCTTACATCCCTACCAACGTGATTTCGATCACGGACGGTCAGATCTTCCTCAGCTCCGACCTCTTCAACTCCGGTCTGCGTCCTGCGATCAACGTGGGTATCTCTGTGAGCCGGGTGGGCGGTGCTGCCCAAACCAAGGCCATCAAGAAGATCGCCGGCACCCTGAAGTTGGAGCTGGCCCAGTTCGACGAGCTGGCCGCCTTCTCTCAGTTCGCTTCTGACCTGGATGCATCCACTCAGCAGCAGCTGGAGCGCGGCAAGCGTCTGCGTGAACTGCTCAAGCAGCCTCAGTTCAGCCCCCTGATCCTGGCTGAACAGGTCGCCATCGTTTACGCCGGTGTGAAGGGCCTCATCGACGACGTCCCCGTCGACAAGGTCGTCGACTTCTCCCGTGAACTGCGTGAGTACCTCAAGTCGAACAAGGCTGAGTTCATCACCGAAATCCAGGAGAAGAAAGTGATGAGTCCTGAGGCTGAGGCGATCCTTAAGGACGCCATCACCGAAGTCGTGTCCACCATGGTCGCTTCCGCGGCCTGAAGGAGCTGCCGACATGGCGAATCTCAAAGAAATCCGAGACCGAATTAAGTCGGTCAAAAACACCCGCAAGATCACCGAGGCCATGCGTCTCGTGGCTGCGGCCAAGGTGCGCCGCGCCCAGGAGCAAGTGCTCCGCAGTCGTCCCTTCGCGGATCGGCTGGCGCGGATTCTGGAAAACCTCCAGTCCCGCATGCGTTTCGAAGATGCGGCCTCTCCTCTGATGCAGCAACGTGATGTGGAGACCATCACTCTGGTTGCGGTCACTGGTGATCGCGGCCTGTGTGGTGGCTACAACGCCAACATCATCAAGCGCACCGAACAGCGTTTTGCTGAGCTGAAGGGCAAGGGCTTCGATGTGAAGCTGCTGCTGATTGGCACCAAAGCCATCGGCTATTTCACCCGTCGTGATTACCCGATTCAGGCCACCTTCTCCGGCCTGGAACAGGTTCCTACCGCCGATGAGGCCAACTCGATCTCCACGGATCTGCTGGCTGAATTCCTGGCTGAAAGCACCGATCGCGTCGAGCTGATCTTCACCAAGTTCCTCAACCTGGTGAGCTGCAAGCCCGTGGTTCAGACCCTGCTGCCCTTGGATCCCCAGGACATCGCTGATCCTGAGGATGAGATTTTCCGTCTCACCACTAAGGACGGCCTTCTGACAGTGGAGCCCGGTGCAGGCCCTGCCAACACGGAGCCGAAGATCCCTTCGGACATCGTGTTTGAGCAGACCCCCGAACAGTTGCTCAATGCGCTGCTCCCCCTGTATCTGCAGAACCAGATGCTGCGTTCTCTGCAGGAATCGGCAGCTTCTGAGCTGGCCAGCCGGATGACGGCCATGAACAACGCCAGCGATAACGCCAAGGAGTTGGCCAAGACCCTCACCCTTGACTACAACAAGGCCCGTCAGGCTGCGATTACCCAGGAGATCCTGGAAGTTGCAGGCGGTGCCGCAGCGGTCGGCTGATCATCTCGATCGAGTCTTGGAAAGCCGGTCCCTCGGGGCCGGTTTTTTGGTGCCGTGCTTACGGTTAAGCGGAGGGGTTTGAGGGTGTCGGCGTGCTTCAGCTTCATCAGCTCTTCCCCACCGTGGTGGCAACCACTCAAATTCCCCTCGATCCCCTGCAGCAGGCGTCCTGCATGCAGGCCCTGCTGAGGCTTCGCGGCGAGGCCGAGGGCAACCCCAGCGAAGGGTGCGCCTGGACGGGTGACCTGCATGGGGTGTGGCAGATCCATCAACAGGAGCCCTTTCAGGCTCTGGCCCAGCGGGTGGTGGATCAGGCCTGGAGCTACCTCGATGCGTTGGGCTTCACTCGCAACCAAGTGGCCCTGCATCTGCAGCGTTGCTGGCCTGTGATCAGCGATTGGGATCAAGCGGTTGGACGGCACCATCACCCCAATGCCCATCTCAGCGCTGTTCTTTACCTCTCGGGCACGGGCTCCGGTGAGGAGGGCGTGTTGCGCCTGCATGCGTCCCATCAACCCAATGAGTTAGTGGCGGGTTTGGCGGTGGGTTATGGCGGTCCGATTGCTGAAGGCCATCCGTTGAATCAGTCCCACTGGGATCTGGCCCCACGCCCGGGTTTGCTTGTGCTGTTTCCGTCGAGCCTGCATCACAGCGTTCTGCCTAACGACGACCCAGACGAGCTGCGCTGTTCCATCAGTTTTGATTTCGTGCTGACTGCTCCGGAGCAGGGTGGCTCTCCGGAGTATCTGGCGCCCCACCCACGCTATTGGGGGGCGCTGGACAGGCCCATTGCCTGAGAGAATGCGGCCTCTTCCTTGTTGAACCCGGCATGTCCGACGTGGCCACTTACACCGTCCGCGCCGAGTTCGAAGGCGAAATTCACAGCTTTCCCTGCCGTGCCGACCAAACGGTTCTGAATGCAGCTGAGGCTGCTGGCATCACCCTTCCCAGCTCCTGCTGCTCTGGGGTCTGCACAACCTGTGCTGCGCTGGTCAGCGAGGGCAGTGTTGAGCAGCCCGACGCCATGGGTGTGAAAGGTGAGCTTCAGCAGCAGGGCTACAGCCTGCTGTGTGTGGCTTTCCCGCGGGCCGACCTCACCCTCAAGACGGGGCAAGAGGATGCGCTCTACGAAGCCCAGTTCGGTCAATATCAGAAGTGAGGCTCATCAGCCTGCAACTCCATTTTCTCTGGCCCGCTGATGTGCCGCTGGTGGAGCTGCGCAGCTGGATTCGCCAGCAGTTGGCTGAAGAGGGTGATGTGCTGCGTTGGGCCCTCACCGGGGTGGACTCCAGCGTCGATGCTGTTCGAACTCTTCAAGTGGAGGCAGTGATCAGCGCATGAGCGCGGCACCGATGCCAACGCTGATGCTGGTGCCGACGGGCATCGGTTGTGCCATCGGTGGCTATGCCGGTGATGCCCTGCCGTCAGCACGGTTGCTGGCTGCAGCAAGCGGCTGCCTGATCACCCACCCCAATGTGATGAATGGCGCTTCGCTCTATTGGAGCGATTCCCGTGTGCACTACGTGGAGGGCTATGGCCTCGATCGTTTTGCTGTGGGTGAGTGGGCCCTGCGGCCGGTGCGGCGGCAGCGTATTGGGCTGTTGTTGGATGCCGGCATCGAGTCCGAGCTGGCCCAGCGCCAGATTCAGGTGGCCGAGGGCTGCCGCGCCAGCTTGGGTTTGGACATCGGCCCGGTGATTTCAACGGATGCACCGCTTGATGTGACGCTCGAACGCGGTGCCAGTGGCGCCAGTTGGGGGCGACTGGGGGGGGGCGATGCCTTGTTGCGGGCTGGTGAACGCTTGAAGCAGGCCGGTGCGACGGCGATTGCGGTGGTGGCCCGCTTTCCGGAGGATCCGGAGAGTGAGGAGTTAGCGGCCTATCGCCAGGGGAGTGGCGTGGATGCTCTGGCCGGCGCTGAAGCGGTGATCAGCCACCTGCTGGTGAAGCACCTGCAGATCCCCTGTGCCCACGCGCCCGCTTTGGACCCGTTGCCCTTGGATCCGCAGCTTGATCCGAGGGCGGCGGGTGAGGAGCTCGGCTACACCTTCCTGGCTTGCGTCCTGGTGGGGCTGAGCCGAGCACCGGATCTGGTGACCGGCGACCGGCAACCCGGCGACCTTGATGCGGCGCGATTGGGGGCGGTTGTTGTTCCCGATGGAGCTCTCGGGGGGGAGGCGGTGCTGGCCTGCGTGGAGCGCAATTTGCCGGTGGTCTGCGTGGCTAATCCATCGGTGCTGTCGGTCTCTGCCGAAGCCCTTGGCTTGAGCCAGGGCGTTCTTCATGCCAGCAGTTACAGCGAGGCAGCAGGTTTGGTGCTGGCGCTGCGGGAAGGATTGAGTCCAGCATCCCTGGGCCGGCCATTGCCAGCGTTGCAACGGTTGGATTGATGCCTGACGGTTTTGGTGGAGCCCCTGATCAGAGCCCTTGCCCCTGTGGGGGCGGTGCTTATGGCAGCTGCTGTGGGCCCTTGCATCGCGGCGATCAGCAAGCTGAAACGGCTGAACAGTTGATGCGCTCCAGGTATTCAGCCTTTGCACGCGGCGAGATCGACTATCTGCTGGCCACCCATCCCGAGCCGGATGTTCCTGCACAGCAGCGGCGCCGTTCCCTGAAGCAGAGTTGCCGGCAGACCCGTTGGCTCGGATTGACCGTGCTTTCTGTCAGTGAAGGCGGCCCGCGAGATCTAGAAGGAACGGTGAAGTTTGAAGCTCGTTATCGGGGAGGGGTGCTGAAGGAAACCTCCCTATTTCAGCGTCGCGGTGGCGCGGAGGATGGCCCTTGGCTCTACATGAGTGCACTCCAATTGGAGGGCTAACGCAGGCAGGCCATCGGATGCCGCGGTGGCACCCCCAGGGCTTTGGCTACGCCGGGATGGCACACCGATCCCTGCACCGTGTTCAGCCCGGAGAGCAGCTCGGGCCGTTCCGTCACCGCTTCCTCCAAACCTCGCCCGGCGATGCCCAGGATGTAGGGGAGAGTCACGCTCACCAGGGCTTCGGTTGAGGTGAACGGCACCGCTCCAGGCATGTTGCCCACGGCATAGTGCTGCACGCCGTGGATGGTCACAGTGGGATCGCGGTGGGTTGTTTCCTGGCTGGTGGCGATGCAGCCCCCCTGGTCGATCGCTACATCCACGATCACCGAGCCCGGGCGCATTTGCTGCACCATTCCCTCGTCCACAAGGGTGGGGGCCCGACCCCCAGGGGTGAGCACGGCTCCGATCACTAGATCCGCTGTCGGCACCAACCGTTCCAGCAGCCCGCGGCTGCTCACCACACTCATCAACCGACCGCGACGGTCGGCCTCGAGGCTGCGCAAACGCTGGGGTGAGCGGTCGAGCAGCAACACCTCAGCATCCATTGCGGCTGCCGTACGTGCGGCATTCCAGCCCACGGTGCCGGCGCCAAGCACCACCACCCGGGCCGGTTGCACGCCGGTGCAGCCCCCCATCAACACGCCTCGGCCACCATGGGGTTTCTCCAGCAGGTGAGCTCCCACCTGGGCCGCCAATCGCCCCGCGATTTCGCTCATGGGTGCCAGTAACGGCAGGCTGCCGTTCTCCAGCTGCACGGTTTCATAGGCGATGGCGGCGGTGCCCGCCTCAAGCAGGGCCTCGCCAACGCTGGGATAAGCCGCCAGATGTAGATAGGTGAACAGCACCATGTCTTTCCGCAGGTAGGCAAATTCCTCCGCCTGCGGTTCTTTCACCTTCACCACCAAATGGGCGCCCCAGGCCTCGTCGCGGTTCACTAGCTGAGCACCTGCGGAGGCGAAGGCCTCATCACCGATTCCCGCTCCAGCTCCGGCTCCGGTTTCGATGCGCACCTCCAAACCCTGGCTCACCAGCTCCCGCACCGCGTCGGGGGTCAGCGCCACACGCTGCTCATCGAGCTTGATCTCCTTCGGCACACCGATGCTGGCCATCGGGGCCGAGAGGACGGAGGCGGCCATGGCGGCGTCAAGGGGGTACCTTCAATCTGGCTCCGCTGCGCGTAACCCGCCACATCTCAACGGTGGTACTGCTTTAAGCCGCTGCAATTGGTAACCGCCAACCGCTGCCGAAGGCCTGGGGGCTCACCTTGAGCAAGGGTGCCGCTTGGCGTCGCTTGAACTCGGCCCGTTTCATCATCCGTTCCACCCGCTCCACCAGAGCGGGATCGTGGCCGGCGGCCACTAGGGTTGTTCCGGACTGGCGCTCTTGGATCAGAGCTTTGAGCAGGGCATCCAGGGCGTTGTAGTCGGGCAGGGAGTCGCTGTCTTTCTGGTTGGGTCTCAGCTCAGCGCTGGGGGGTTTCCGTCGAATCGCTTCACCCACCAGCTCCCCTTGCGCCGGTAGCCCCAGTGCTTGGCGGCAGTTCCGGGCTGCGTCGCTGTCGAGCCAGTCGCAAAGGGAAAACACGCTGGTTTTGTAGAGATCGCCAATCACCGCCAGCCCGCCGTTCATGTCGCCGTAGAGGGTGCAGTAACCCACGGCCAGCTCGGATTTGTTTCCGGTGGTGAGCAGCAGTTGGCCCTGCTGGTTGGCCACGGCCATCAGCAGGGTGCCGCGAATTCGCGATTGAAGATTTTCCGCCGTCACGCCCTGTGGTGTTTCCCCAAGCGGTGCGGTGAGGGCCCGGTCGTAGCCGTCCATCAGGCCGGCGATGGGCACTGTGTTGGTCTGCAGCCCCAACCGTTCGGCCAAGGCCAAGGCATCGTCAATGGATCCTGAGGAGCTCCAAGGGGAAGGCATCAACAGCGCTGAGACCGCCTCGTTCCCCAGAGCTGCGGTCGCGATCACGGCCACCAGCGCTGAGTCGATGCCGCCGCTCAACCCGAGCAATGCCTGTTTGAACCCGCATTTTTGGGCGTAGTCACGCACCCCAAGCACCAGGGCTCGGAACAGCCGCTCCAGGGGATCCATCGGCTGGATCTGGCCCTGGGACTGCACAGTGGCGGGTTGGTCGCTGTCCCAGACCGCGAGGTGCTCCTCACAAACGGGAAGCTCCAGCTGTAATGCGCCATCGGCTCCCACCACAAAACTTGCCCCGTCGAACACCAGCTCGTCGTTGCCCCCCACTTGATTGATGTAGATCAGTGGGCAGTTGAGGCGTCGCGCCGCCGTCGCCGCCAACTGTTGGCGCAAGGCCGGCTTGGCGGCATCGAAGGGGGAGGCCGCCAGATTGATCACCAGATCAGGCTGTTCGGGGATCAGTTGATCGATGGGATCCGGTCCGTCCAGGCGCTCGCGCTGCAGGCCGTCATCCACCCAGAGGTCTTCGCAGATGGTGAGTCCCAGTCGCTGTCCGTTGGGCAGGGTGAGCAGGCAGGGGCCATCGCCGGGGCGGAAGTAGCGCCGCTCATCGAAGACGTCGTAACTGGGCAGCAGCTGTTTCTGAGCAATCGGCCGCCAGCCCAGGCGATTCACCAGCACCACACCATTGAGCAGCCGTGGGCTGCGGGCATCTGCGGCCGGCAGCGCAGCACCCACCAACAGGGTGACGCTGCTGTTGAGTTGGTTCACCAGCCACTGCAGCGCCGTGTCCTGCTGCTGGATGCGGCTCGGCTCGAGCAACTGGTCCCGGGGGGGATAGCCCCAGAGGGAGAGCTCCGGGGTCAGCACCAGTTCTGCCCCTTGCTCCTCCGCCCTGCGCACCGCTTCCAGGATCCGGGCGGCATTCCCCTTGAAGTCGCCGACAACGGGGTTGAGTTGGGCCAGGGCGATGCGCATCAGCAGGGGCTCCCTGAAAGGCCATAAAGATTGTGCTGGAGCAAAAGCGGCCACACCGCTTCAGGGATCTGAGCTTCATTGGGTTGCTGCCGCAGTTGCGAACTGGCGGTGGCAGGAACCTCCAGATCCAGCAGTTCCACCCGTCCACCCAGATCGCGGAGGGCCTGCAGCGTGGCTTCTTCGAGGGGCCAACCCTTGCGCGGGGCGATCGCTAAACGGCACTGCGGTAGCCAGCAATCGCTCTGTTTCCAGCGGGGAATCTGGCCGGCGAGATCGCTACCGACCACAAACACCAGGTCCCTCTCAGGCCAATGCTTGGCGGCCCGCTGCAAGGTGATCAAGGTGTACGGGCTGCTCAGATGCTGGGCCAGCTCCAGCCGTTCATCCTGCAGTTGCTGCACCAGCTGGCCGAGCAGCATCGCCCGCAACGCCAGGGGAGCATCGTGCTGTTTCAGGGGGTTGTCGCTGGCCCAGGTCGCCACCTGGCCATAGCGGTTCAGAAGCCCCTCCAGCAGCACCTGATGGCCGCGGGTGGGTGGATCGGCGCTGGTGCCCAGCAATGCGATGGCAGCAGCGATCATCTCAGGGCAGCAGCGGTTGTAGATCCTGCTCCAGGGCTTTGGGCCAGCGCAACAGCCAGTGGTGCACCACGGGATCCCGTTCGGCCAGGCGGCGCAGCAGGGCCCCCGGTTGACCGCCGCGTCGTCGTAGCAATTGCTGGGCGACCAGACGCCCCGTTCGCCGGCTGGCATGCACCGCCAGGGCGGCCTGGGCCAGGGCCACTGGGGCTGCCGGGGCCAAGCTGCCGCCGCCGCTCACCGGCACCAGCAGCAGCAGTGCTTGCTTCAGGGCTGCCAGCCCCAGCTGAACGCCGCCCAGCAGGGCGTTGTGGCTGGAGAGTCGGGTGAGCAGCAGTCGTGCCGCTGCTGGTGTCATCGGCAGGTTGTAAAGACGGCTGAGCTGCAGCACCAGGGCGGTGTCGCAGGCCATGCCTCCTGCCATATCCAACGCCATCACAGGGTTGACGGCCACGCCAGTGGCCTTGGCGGCTGCATAACGACCGATCAGGCTTTGGGCCTTGTGGCGGTGCTGTTGCAGGCGCAGTTCTTGGCAGGCCCTCTGGAAGCGGTCGGCCTGGCGCAGCGACTGAATCGCCAGCAGCAGGGTGCCTTCGTTCTCCAGCTGCTGGCAGAGCTGCTTCCGCAGATCCTGCACCTCCGGCGTCGTGATCGTGCTGCGCACCCGTCCATCAGCCTGGATCTGGGGCCTGCGGGGCGCTGCCGCTGCCGCGGTGATCGGCAGATCCACCGGCAGTCGGGCGCCGATGCTGCGCAGCAGCGCGGCGCGTTCCTGCTTCGGCCAGCGGTCGCTGCGGTTCAGCACAAGCTGCAGGGGCTTGCCGCTCTCCAGCAGCGTGCTTAAGGCCTCCAGGTCAGCTCGGGTCAGATCGCTGTCCACCACCAGCAGCACCAGGTCGGCACCCATGGCCACGCGAGAGGCCAAGCGAGCCCGCCCGGCGGCATCGATTTCATCAATGCCGGGGGTGTCCACCAATTCCACCCTGGTCAGCCCGGCAATCTCCACGGGCCAGTCCACCGCCTGTTGACGTCGGGTGCTGCCGTGGGCGACATCCGTCTCCAGCAGCGGCCGGCGGATCAAGGCATTGATCAGGCTGGATTTGCCGACCCCAACCCGACCAAATAGGGCAATCCGCAGGCGCCGTTGCTGCAGCCGTTGCAGCTGGCGATCCAACAGCTGCAATTCACCCCCCAGCAGTCCCCGCTCCCGGGCGCTCAGCTGCAGCTGGCTGCGCCAGCGCTCCAGCAGCAGCTGGCAGCGTTCAACGGTGTGGGGCGGGGTGGGTTGCATCCCGTTCATGCTGCCGGCTTGCGCCACCAGCCCGCCAGCACTGCCAGCACGGATTCGGCCCCGATCACGCCGACGAAGCCACCGAATTCATCCACCACCACGCGCACGCCGCTGCTGTCGCGCCGGAAGCCTGTCAACAGCCGATCGGCTCGGATCATCTCCGGCACATATTCCACTGGTTCGCAGAGGTCAACGGGCGTGAGCAGCCCACGGTTCTCCAACAAGGCGGTGAGCACCCGTTCGCGGCTGGCCACGCCAAGCACCTTGTCCACCTGATCGCCTAGCACCACCCACCATGGGTCGTTGGTGCTCATCAGCTTGGCCCGCTGAGCTTCGATGCTCAGGCTGCCGTCCAGGGTGGGCGCCGCCACCCGCGGCGTCATCAGGTCGCGGGCGGTGAGATCGTTCAGTTGAAACACCTTGCCGATCATCGCGGCTTCATCAGCTTCGATTTCTCCTTTCTGGGAGCCCAGGCGGGCCAGCAGACGGATCTCCTCTTCATTGGTGCTGAGTTCCGCTTCGGCAGTGATGGCTGGCAGCATCCGCTCAAGCAGCAGCACCAGCGGCCGCAGCGCTAGGCCGAGCCAATGCAGTAAGGGGGCGCTGGCCAGGGCCACCGGCAAGGCCAGGCGGCTGCCGAGGGCTTTGGGCAGGATTTCCCCCAGCAGGATCACCAGGATGGTGAGGCCTACAGAGAACACAGGTAGAGCGGCACCGCTGATGTTGCGTTGCTCGAACACCCAGGCGGCATAACCACCCAACATCAGGCTGCCGAAAATGTTGAAACCGTTGTTCGCGATCACCAGCGCCGACAAGGTTCGCCCCAGCCGTTGACGCAACTGCGCCAGCCGCCGGGCCCCGGCCACGGGGCGCTCTCGGGCCGCCAGCTCGTGCACCCGAATCGGACTCACCGTGAGTAGGGCGGCTTCCACGCCGGAACAGAGGGCCGAGCCCAGGAGCACCACCAACACCAGCAGCAACAGCACCAGGAGATCGGAGCTCATTGCCGTCTGAAACTCCTTTCATCGTAGAGGCCCTGGCCAGTTCGGCCTTGCCAACTGCCATCCTGTTCTCCTGAACGCACTGTTGCTGTGAACGGCTTCGACTCCGGCATCCACGCGCGTCGTCGCGCCCTGTTCATGGAGCAACTCGGCGCCGCCTCCGCGGTGATCCCGGCCGCGGCACTGGCGACCCATCACGCCGACTGCGAGTGGCCCTTCCGGCAGGACAGCGATTTCTTCTACCTCACTGGTTTTGATGAACCGGACGCGGTGGCCCTGCTGCTGCCGCATCGACCGGAGGGCGAGCGCTTTGTGCTGTTCGTGCAGCCCAAGGACCCGGCAGCTGAGGTGTGGACTGGCTTCCGCTGGGGTACAGAGGGAGCGGTGGAGCGCTACGGCGCTGATGTGGCCCATCCGCTGGATCAGCTGGGCGAAAAACTGCCGGAGTACCTCGCCGGTGCTGAAGCCATCGCCTTCCGGGTGGGCCGCCACACATCGGTGGAGTCGATGGTGCTCTCGGCCTGGGGGCGGCAACTTGATACCTATGCCCGAACGGGTACTGCGGCTCTGGGACTGGTGGCGCCAACGCCAATCCTGCATCGCCTGCGCCTGCGCAAGGAGCCCCATGAGCTGGAGCGTTTGCGTGAGGCCTGTCGCATCTCCTCAGAGGCCCACGAGCTGGCCCGCTTGATCACCCGCCCGGGCATGAACGAGGCTGAGGTGCAGGCGGCGATGGAAGCTCACTTCCGGAGCAATGGGGCCCGTGGACCGGCCTACGGCTCCATCGTTGCTGGTGGTGATAACGCCTGCGTGCTGCATTACACCGCCAATACGGCCCAGCTTCAGGACGGTGACCTGCTGCTGATCGATGCCGGTTGTTCCCTGGAGGACTACTACAACGGCGACATCACCCGCACCTTCCCGGTGAATGGTCGTTTCACGGCGGAGCAGCGGGATCTCTACAGCCTGGTGTTGGCGTCCCAGGAGGCTGCGGTTGCCGTTGTGGCTCCCGGCGGTACCGCTGAGGCGGTGCACGACACAGCCCTGCGAATTCTGGTTGAGGGCCTGGTGGACCTAGGCCTGCTAATCGGAGATGTGGACGGCATCATCGAGCGAGGCGACTATCGACATCTGTACATGCACCGAACCGGCCATTGGCTGGGTCTTGATGTGCATGACGTGGGGGCGTATCGGCTCGGTGAGCAACCTGCGCCGCTGGAGCGAGGCATGGTCCTCACCGTTGAGCCCGGCTTATATGTCAGCGATCGCCTCAGCGTGCCGGAAGGACAGCCTGAAATTGACAATCGCTGGAAAGGCATCGGCATCCGCATCGAAGACGACGTTGCCGTGACCGAGACCGGCCATGAGGTGCTCACGGCGGGTGCCCTCAAGAGCGTTGCTGCGATGGAGCGCTGAATCAGATCGTGATTAGCTCACCAGCTGCAGGGCCACCCAGACCACGCCCACGGTGAGAAGCATTAGGCCATCAATTTCACTGACGCGGCCGCTGATCGGCCGCACCAGGATCAGCGTGAGCACCAACAGCACTGACTCAAGTGGATCCAGCCCAAGGATCACATCTGTGCCTGTTAATTCGCCGATTGCCAGTACCGCGGGCACCGTCAGGCAAAGGGTCGACAGGGATGAGCCATAAAGGGTGTTGAGCGAACGCTGTAGCTCCCCCTTCCCTGCGGCCTGCAGGGCATTGAGAGCTTCCGGTGCCACCACCAGTAAGCCCACCAGAAGTCCGCCGAGGGAGCTGGGCAATCCAAGGTCGTTGATACCAGTTTCGATCAGGCTCCCCATCGATTCCGCGATCAGCACCAGCACCAAAAGGCCTGCCGCCATTAGGACGCCGCTCGAAAGGATTGAAGTCTGGGAGTCGTCAGCAGAGCTGTTTCCCATGGACAAGGTCCCGGAGCCCAGGGGCTGATTGCTTTCAATGAAAAGGTTGCGGTAGCGGCCCACCTGGCCGCGCAGAAAAATCCCGTAGAGGCTGATCGACACAAACGTCAGCAGCCAGTTGATCGGCAGGGAGTAGTTGGCTTCGAAGCTGTCCTGGCTGAAGTTGGGCAGCACCAGTGCCAGAACACTGATGGTGGTGATCAGATTGATGTAGGCACTCGAACCGCTCTGATTCACAGCCGCCAGCTCCTCCGGCTGCATCGGCTGGGTGCGCCCCTGTCGCTGCACCCTCGCCGCCACGATCAAGGTCATGCCCTTGACCCCCGTGAGCACGATCATCAGCACCGAGAACATCGAGTCGCGGGCCAGGGTCGGGTTGCTCTCACCCGTCAGCATCGTGGAGGCGATCAGGGCCAGTTCAATCACGATCACGGACCCTGTCAGCACCAAGGTTCCCAGCGGTTCCTCGAGGCGCTCTGCCAGTTGATCGGCATGGTGCGCCACCCCCCGCGCCATCAGAAGCACCAGCAGACTGAGCAGGGCAAGGCCCGTCAGCACGGGCAGGGCGGGCTGCAGCAGCAGCCAGTCGAGCAGGTTGGTGGTCGCGAGGCCGACCAGGGTCAGCAGTCCGATCAGCAGCGGAGTTTCGCGGAGAACAGCTGCCCTCACGCCGTGGCTCCCTCCCAGGACAGCAAGGCTTTGGTGCCCGTAAGCACTTGATCAGCGCCGGCCTCCCGCAGCCGTTGTTCATAGGTTTCGCGCGCCGCAGCCTGCTCTGCGGTTTGCAGGTGAGGCGGCGCCACCGCAAGACTTACAAAGTGTTGTTCCGGCCAGCGTTTGCGGGCTTGGATCACCGTATGGACATCGGCCACGGTGTCGCCGAGATAGGCCACCTGCGCTACCTCGCTATCCGCTCCGAGGGCTTTGGCCAGGCGGATCAAGCCTGTGGGGTCCGGTTTGTCGGGGGCATCGCCCATCGCGATCAGGGGCGGGTTCTGGAGCCCCAGGCGCTGCTGCAGAACGAAGCGGGCTGAGGGCGGCTCAGCCCCGCTCACAAATCCCCAGCGCAGCTTGCGCTCCGACAGCGTGGCGAAAAAACTGGCGTCCACCAGAAGAGGCTCATCGCCGATGAAGCCCGTCCATTGGCTGGGGTCCCCTTCCGGATCACCCCCGAAGTAAAAGCCGCTGAAGACATCGATCAGCGCGGCGCGATCCGGCAGCTCAGCACCATGGCGCCGCAGCAGTTCAAGGCTGGCGTCCCAGTCGTTGTTCCAGGCTCCTTCGGCCTTCAATGCATCGATGGCATCAGCGCTGGGCTGCCAACCGCAGTAGTGCTGCACGGTGCATTGGAGGGCCCGTCGGTAGCTGCCTGCTACATCGCGGATTACACCATCGATGTCGAACAGCAGGATGGTTGGGGATCCCAGAACGTCTGACGGGGAGCGGCTGGTAGGTTAGTTGTTTGTAGTTCTGTCTTGAGCGCTGACACCATGACGGTCACCGAAGGCGCTGCCCCTACCGACCAGGAGGTCGCGACTCCGTCCGCCGACGCGGCTGAAGGCGCCACCCAGGCAGCTGAAACCACTGAAAAGCCTGCAGCCACCGAGGGCGAAGGTCGGCCTGTGCTGAAGGGCGCCGCCGCGGCTCTGGCTACGGCCACCATCGATGCCGATGGTGTTCCTTCCGGTTACACCCCCAAGGCCGATGAGGGCCGCTTCCTGCTGAAGATCCTCTGGCTTCCTGACAACGTGGCCCTCGCGGTTGATCAGATCGTTGGCGGTGGCCCCAGCCCCCTCACCTCCTACTTTTTCTGGCCCCGTGAGGATGCCTGGGAAAGCCTGAAGACCGAGCTGGAAGGCAAGAGCTGGATCACCGACAACGAGCGGGTTGAAGTGCTCAACCAGGCCACTGAGGTGATCAACTACTGGCAGGAAGAGGGCAAAGGCAAGAGCCTCGACGAGGCCAAGGCCAAGTTCCCCGACGTCACCTTCTGCGGTACCGCCTGATTCCGCTCCGCTTTTTGGCTTGTCCACAGAAACCTGCTTTCGGGCAGGTTTTTTTGTGCCTGCCACCTAGCGCTCTGATTAAAGACCCAAAAACCACCATTAAAAAAGCCAGGGGCGGAAACCCCTGGCGCGTTGAATGTCATCCCTGGAACAGGTGGATGAATCAGTCGGCTGTTTTGCTGGCCTGAAGACGAGCGCGAGCTTCATTCAGCTGTTGCTGGGCTTTGAGCTTTTCCGGAGAAGCCGGTTGGCCTTCCATGCCAGCCACCACGGTGGTGGCTTTCTGGAAAGCGGTCTCGGCGGCAGCGCCATCGATGGCGCTGCCCAGTTCGGCCTTGTTCACCAGAACGGTGACTTCATCAGCATCCACTTCGGCGAAACCACCCATCAGGGCGATGGAGTTCCAAGCACCGTTGGCACGCACCCGAAGCACGCCAATGTCGATGGCGGTGAGCAGGGAGATGTGGCCAGGCAGGATGCCGAGTTGACCGGTGGTACTGGGCAGGATCACCTCGTCGGCGCTGCCATCAAAGACGTTCTGGTCTGTTGCCAGCACGCGGAGGGTGAGGGACATGAACCTTGGTTCGAAAAGAGAACGGACTGTCGAGAACGTGATCGGGGGTGTGATTCACACCCCCGCAGTGATCACTTGGTTTCGGCGGCGATCTTCTCGGCTTTGGCTTTCACTTCCTCGATGTTGCCCACCAGGTAGAAGGCGGCTTCGGGAAGGCTGTCCAGCTCACCGGCAAGGATCTGGTTGAAACCAGCGATGGTTTCCTCCAGCTTCACGTACTTGCCGGGCATGCCGGTGAAGATCTCGGCCACGAAGAAAGGCTGGGAGAGGAATTTCTCAACCTTGCGGGCACGATCCACGGTGCGACGGTCGTCTTCCGACAGTTCGTCGAGACCCAGAATCGCGATGATGTCCTGCAGTTCCTTGTAGCGCTGCAGGGTGGACTGCACGGCGCGGGCTGTGCGGTAGTGCTCGTCACCCACCACAGCTGGCTGCAGCATGGTGCTGGTGGAATCCAGAGGATCCACGGCGGGATAGATGCCCTTGGAGGCCAGGGCACGGTTCAGCACCGTGGTGGCGTCAAGGTGAGCAAAGGTGGTGGCCGGAGCGGGGTCGGTCAGGTCGTCAGCAGGAACGTAAACGGCCTGGATCGAGGTGATCGAACCTTCAACGGTCGAAGCAACGCGCTCCTGCAGTGCACCCACGTCGGTGCCGAGGGTGGGCTGGTAGCCCACAGCAGAAGGCATGCGGCCCAGCAGTGCAGAGACCTCGGAACCGGCCTGCACGAAGCGGAAGATGTTGTCAACAAACAGCAGCACGTCCTGCTTGTTCACGTCGCGGAAGTGCTCCGCCATGGTCAGAGCGGAGAGACCCACGCGCATACGAGCGCCGGGGGGCTCGTTCATCTGGCCGTAGCAGAGGGCCACCTTCGACTTGGAAAGGTCGTCAGCGTTGATAACGCCGGATTCCTTGAATTCCTCGTAGAGGTCGTTGCCCTCACGGGTGCGTTCACCCACACCACCGAACACAGACACACCGCCGTGCTCCTTGGCGATGTTGTTGATCAGCTCCTGAATCAACACGGTCTTGCCCACACCGGCGCCGCCGAACAGTCCGACCTTGCCGCCCTGGCGATAGGGAGCCAGGAGGTCGATCACCTTGATGCCGGTCTCGAACACCTTGGGCTTTGTCTCAAGCTCAGTGATGTTGGGGGCATCCCGGTGGATGGGAGCGGTGGTTGTGGTGTTGACGGGGCCCTGCTCGTCGACGGGCTCACCCAACACATTGAAGATGCGGCCGAGGGTGCATTCGCCCACGGGCACGGAAATCGGTGCACCGGTGTCGACGGCTTCCATGCCGCGCACCAGACCGTCGGTGCCACTCATGGCAACGGCACGAACCCGGTGATCACCCAGAAGCTGTTGAACCTCAGCGGTCAGGGCGACGTCATCGCCTGCGGGGTTTTTCCCGACAATGCGCAGAGCGTTATAGATCTTGGGCAGTTTCCCGGCGGGAAATTCCACGTCCAGAACCGGGCCGATCACCTGACGGATCACACCCTTGGTGCCAGCAGATGCAGGAGCAGAAGCGACCATAGGAAGGAGAGTTGCGGGAACAGGCGCTACGCGCTCGGACCCATTCAGAGCGGCGCAACCTTACCACTGCTGTGGTTGCTCCCTATTGGTTCGGTCACCCGCACAGCTGGAGGTCTGGCCTGAGGGCTGGTCGGTTGAATACGTTGGCACTCATCGGCATCGAGTGCCAACTCGCGTCGATGCTTGGCGCATTGCGCCCTGTCCCTGCTCCTGCAAATACCCATGGCTGCTGTTTCTCTCAGCGTCTCGACCGTCAAACCCCTCGGCGATCGCGTGTTCGTCAAGGTCTCTGAATCCGAAGAGAAGACCGCCGGCGGCATCCTTCTGCCTGACACCGCCAAAGAAAAGCCCCAGGTGGGTGAAGTGGTTCAGGTGGGCCCCGGCAAGTGCAACGACGACGGCAGCCGTCAGGCTCCCGAAGTTGGTGTGGGCGACAAGGTCCTCTACAGCAAGTACGCCGGCACCGACATCAAGCTCGGCAGCGATGAATACGTACTGCTGTCCGAGAAGGACATCCTGGCTGTCGTCAACTGAGATCAGCCCCGCTGAAATTGCGGCTTGAGTCTCAACTCAGCCTTTCTTACCCATTCTCTTCATTAGGAAACGCCTTCCATGGCAAAGCGCATCATCTACAACGAGAACGCCCGTCGCGCTCTCGAAAAAGGCATTGACATCCTCTGTGAAGCCGTCGCCGTGACCCTGGGTCCCAAGGGTCGCAACGTGGTGTTGGAGAAGAAGTTCGGTGCACCTCAGATCATTAATGACGGTGTCACCATCGCCAAGGAGATCGAGCTCGAAGACCACATCGAGAACACCGGTGTTGCTCTGATCCGTCAGGCCGCCTCCAAAACCAATGACGCCGCCGGTGACGGCACCACCACCGCCACCGTTTTGGCCCATGCCATGGTCAAGGCGGGTCTGCGCAATGTGGCTGCCGGTGCCAATGCCATCACCCTGAAGAAGGGAATCGACAAGGCTTCCGATTTCCTGGTCAGCAAGATCAAGGAAATGGCCAAGCCCATCTCTGACAGCAACGCCATTGCCCAGGTCGGCACCATCTCCGCTGGCAACGACGAAGAAGTCGGCAAGATGATCGCCGATGCCATGGACAAGGTTGGCAAGGAAGGTGTGATCTCTCTCGAAGAGGGCAAGTCCATGGAGACCGAGCTCGAGGTCACCGAGGGCATGCGCTTCGATAAGGGCTACATCTCCCCTTACTTCGCCACCGACACCGAGCGGATGGAAGCCGTCCTCGACGAGCCCTACATCCTGCTTACCGATAAAAAGATCGGTCTGGTGCAGGATCTGGTGCCCGTGCTGGAGCAAATCGCCCGCACCGGCAAGCCTCTGCTGATCATTGCTGAGGACATCGAGAAGGAAGCTCTCGCCACCCTGGTGGTGAACCGTCTGCGGGGCGTGCTGAACGTGGCTGCCGTGAAGGCTCCTGGTTTCGGTGATCGCCGCAAGGCCATGTTGGAAGACATGGCTGTGCTTACCAACGGTCAGCTGATCACCGAGGACGCTGGTCTCAAGCTGGAGAACGCCAAGCTCGAGATGCTGGGCACCGCCCGTCGCATCACGATCAACAAGGACACCACCACCATCGTTGCCGAAGGCAATGAGGCGGCTGTCGGCGCCCGCTGCGAACAGATCAAGAAGCAGATGGACGAGACCGACTCCACGTACGACAAGGAGAAGCTGCAGGAGCGTCTGGCCAAGCTGGCCGGTGGCGTGGCTGTGGTGAAGGTGGGTGCGGCCACCGAAACCGAGATGAAGGACAAGAAACTCCGTCTCGAGGACGCCATCAACGCCACCAAGGCGGCTGTTGAGGAAGGCATCGTTCCTGGCGGCGGCACCACCCTGGCTCACCTGGCTCCTGCCCTCGAGCAGTGGGCTGCCTCCAGCCTGTCCGGCGAGGAGCTGATCGGCGCCAACATCGTGGCTGCTGCTCTCACCGCTCCGTTGATGCGTATCGCTGAAAACGCAGGTGCGAACGGCGCTGTTGTGGCTGAGAACGTCAAGGCTCGCGCTGGCGCCGAAGGCTTCAACGCTGCTTCCGGCGAGTACGTCGACATGCTGGCTGCCGGCATCGTCGACCCCGCCAAGGTGACCCGCTCTGGTCTGCAAAATGCCGCGTCCATCGCTGGCATGGTGCTGACCACCGAGTGCATCGTGGCTGATCTTCCCGAGAAGAAGGAAGCAGCTCCTGCTGGTGGCATGGGCGGCGGCGACTTCGACTACTGATGTAGTGCGGGTGGTCGAGCGACCACCCGATCACGCCAACTCAAGTCATGCCAAGAGGTCCTGTGGGGCCTCTTTTTTATGCTCGGAAGCTGTCTTGTAAGGCCTAGGTTGTACAAGACATGTGGCTTGTGGGGGGGCGGTGTCAGTTGCAGGCCATGAAGGTTGTGAGGTGCATCTCTGCACCGGTTAACGTCTTGCTACGTATGGTTGTGTCGGGACAAATGCCCCAGCGCCCCGGTGCCTTTGCCGCCCAGTTTGCTCCTGAGACGCTGCAGCGTTTCAAAGACCTCTGCCGACAGCAAGACAAGGCCTACTCCAAGGTGTTGGAGCGTCTTGCACTGTTGTACGTCGAAACCAACGGTGCAGTTCTGGCCGATCGTTCTGCTCCAGTTGGTGCAGCCCCAGGCGTTCAGAAGCGTCAGGTGCAGGTGGAAACTTTGCAGAACAAACTGCTTGAAGACTTGCTGAAGAGGGTCGAGATTTTGGAAAAGAAGGACGTCAAAATGTTGTACGAGCTTGATCGGGTCTATAAAGAGTTGGCTTTTCTCAAATCAGGGTTACAAAGTCCTGGCTGACTTAATTTCTATCGCTTGATATCAAGTTCAATGGGGTTTGCCTGAATTGAGAAACGATTTCGTTATTCCTTTTGATAGGCCACGCTTTTCAGTAAAGGGGATAGAAGGCTTGTGTTAAAAGTAAGATGAAAAAGTGGTGTGAATTCTGGAGGCAAGAATGACTATAAGAAGTAGGTCCTTATTCCAATAGTGCTTGGTATTTGCTGCAGTTCTTTTGATACTGATCTATGAATTGTCTGAAGTTGGCTGTGTAGATTTAACTCTTTTGTGTTGCCTGTGTTGCGAGTAGGGCGGCGCATTTCGCGATTGAATTAATAACATCGCGAGGATTTGAAATTGGATCAGAGAACTTTAGCGATTCTTCTGCAAAAGAGGGGCCTAGTAGTTTGTTCATTTCTTCCTTGAGTTGCTTGTATTGCTCTTTTATTAATTGGAATTCAACTTCAGTAAGTAAAAATCGGTCTCCCTGAAGCCTATCAAGGCCTTGCCGCAAAAGCTTGAAATTATTTTTACTGCACCGTTTTCGACTTTGCTCTGCATGAAACTCTTTATTGATGAGATTCATGGCACGCACTTGTGGGTTATTAAGAGACTCATTGCTACGAAAGCTGGAGTCATGGCGTATTGATTCCCAACTCACAGGAATGCCGAGTTGCTCAAGACAGAAAGCCGCAGGCCCATCGGGGTGAGCCAGGGCTGTTGAAAAAGGCTGGAAATTAATATTTTCCCTAAATACTTTTTGAAGAGTTTCGATTTCTCCAGAGCGACTTGGCAATAGCCTCGTGATGGCCCGCTTGCGATGGGGCTGATCCAGCCCAACCAAGGGATTGAATTTCCCGGATTTGATGTTCTCCTGCATTGCAGAGCATGCATAGGAGTAAGGAGGCCTCACTAAGGCTAAAACCTTCACTTTGAAGCCAAAGGTTTTGAGGTCTTCAAGGAGACGTAGGTAATTCTCCTGTGGCCATGCACAAAGTGCTTCACCACTGTAGAGAAGATCATGCTCTTGCTGTAAAGCCTTGATCTGAATCTCTTGGTTGATTTGTCTTAATTCGCTTCGGCCTGTTTGCTTGGATTTTTTCCCCGTACTTTTCGCTATGCCCCGCTTGTAAATCACCGACAATGGACTTGAATGATTACAGCGATTTTCTTTTTCAGGTGAATAGACAAATTGTGGGTAAAAAACACCTGCTTTCTTGAGTTCATCACGATTGCCCCCACATATTTGTTGGAATGTTGTCGTTGCGGTTTTATGAAAACCAATATGTAAGTAGCAGGTTTTCATTTGCTTCCAAGTGAATTTAATATAATTCTATCAAAGCGACGATCTATGCATTGCCTAGTTTTATTCGTTGTGTAATTATCTATTTTTAGCAATTTTCTCTCGGCTGGCCTTGGGTGGTGCTTTGAAAAGATTGTAGTTTCGGCGGCTATGCCTCTGCTTTTTTTCTGATTCTTGTTTAGAGCAGATGGGCATCGTGGCGCTCACCCTATTCATTCAACTTCAACATTTCTATAATCATGTTGATTACAATTTCAATACTGATGCTGTAACTGATTAATCCCGTTCCTGATCGCTCGGCTCTCTTGCCTTTGGCAAATAAATTACCGACATCCTTGACAAGTGATTTGTCGACTAATTGCACACTTGTGTTGTTAATGCCCATGGGGAAAACACAATGCTTCTCATTTGAATGAAGGATGCCTGGCTTTTTGCAGAACCGATGCGGAACGAGCTGGCCAGCGCCAGCATTGGCAATGAAAAAATCAGCAGATTCACATCGTTGAATTTTTTTTCGATAGGTTTGGCCTACCAGGCAGATAACAGAAGCATTTGAAAAAGATGACAGTTTCTTTTGAATTGAATCGACTACTTCAAGATCTTGGTTGACGGGCGTCTCCTTGCTTCCTTGTATCGGAACATATGCATTGTCTTCATATTGCGTAAATCCATCAATCAAAAATACAAACGAATCGAACCAAGGGCTCAGTCGCTCAACAAGAGTTGGAAGAAAATCTTCTTGTTCGACCCAGATTCTTTTCTGGCCTGAAATTCCAAACCAAAGTGTAAGAGTTTTCTTTTTGCCCGATATTTTCTTGATTTGTTTGATAAATTGTTTCCATCGATAATTTATTATGCCACCGCGCAAGCTTTTCAGGCTGTCTTGGTAGACAACGTTCTCCATTGTCTCGGTGTATTCGTCAAGCTTCATCCCCATTTGATTGGATCCTATGACCAAGGGGAATATTGAGAATTCAGGTTTATTTTTCCTGTTGCCAGTAGCATTTCTGCTCAAGTATTTAGGGCTGAAAAAAGAATTTTTACTGACGACTGGTTTTTTCGTCTCTAAATGCACCATCCATTTGAGTTGGTCGTAAAAGTGATGGTATGGTCTTGTTTGATCAAGCAAGTACCCAGAAAAGATTGCCTTTTTATTTTCATGCTGTTTCGAATTCTTCCTGGTTTCTTTTTTGAGAACTCTCTTGACTGAGTTGAGAATTGTCTTGTCGCTGATGGATGACTGATGTTTTCCAGAGTATGTCGTCGAAAAAAGAGCATCAATGAATGATGTGCATTGGCATAAGATCCATTGGTTCTTATTTTGTGAATCACTAAAAAAGATAAAGTTGCACATTCCTTGTCGTACGCTTTTGACTGGGAATGTATCTACGGCGTCCATGAAGGGATGAGGTAAGCAGGGTGACCCCTTGTCCTTGTCGATTGCTTGGATGATCTCGAGGATTGGTTGAACTTCTTTATTCTCAATGGAATGAATAATCTTTTTCCATAGTGGGTTGCAGACTTCTTGGGACAGTGTGTTGGGTAATTTTTTGGTTGGGATAATGAATTGATGCTTAGCTGATTGCTTCCTGCCAATATTTTTTTTCATTGCCTTGTTCTACTGCTTTCAGTGATTATACATCCTTATTGCTCATGTTATACCTGTCTTCGATCTATTTTATGGGCTATGGCGCTTTGGCATATGTGGTTACTTGTTCGGATGAATTAATCTCGTTAACTCTGAAAATATAAAATGAAGGATTTCCGTTTCAAGTTTTGCTGCCTCGAGGATTACGGTTTTGCGAGTTCTTTGCGTGCTCGCTCCAGCAGCTGTGCAAGTTTTTGGCCTTGTGGTCGATTCTCTTTGGCGACTTCCAAGAGTTCAACTTCCGTGGTTTTGGATACTTGCCCCGACTGGCTTAAAGCGATGATTGCATCGACAGTGTCGTTGGAGAGTTTTCGCTTTGACTCATTGGTTAATGTTTGGAGCAGTGTATCTCCCATAAGACTTACGGAAATGGCCTCTTCTTCGCGTATTTTCTGGGCTTGTTCTGGTGAATCCACCTGAGCTATTTCTTGGTTGAGATTTGCAAGTGATTTCAACTGTTCCTTTGAGTCTAGGAATGCATTAATGGTCTGTAGGTAAGGATCGTTTGTCTCATAGACTTTTTGGAGCTGCTGCTTTGCGATTTTGCATTGCTGTGCTTCAAGTTTTGGTTGATTTTTAATTAATGCATCTGAAATTCTTGCGCTAATCCAGGGGAACCTGCTGAAGTAAAGAGCATTAATCGTGATCAGAATCTCAAGCTCTTTGCGGCTCAGGCTCCTATTGATGATGGCTCCGGCCATCTGGCTTGTGGGATAGAGGTCTTCTGCGCCGATGAGTTTGAAAATCAATTGGGAAATATCGCGTTTGTGCTCTGAGTAATTGATGATCGTATTTGTGATGTTTGACTGAGCTATTAATTCAATGACTTCAGCTGCTTTTGCATGATGTGATGAAACAAAATGCCTGGCTCTCACAAATTGTTCCAGTGGCATTGCATCACCATGCCGCTTAACGCGTTGTTGGTATTCCGAAGACAGCATCTCTTCGATCTCTCGGACCGCCAAGATGATGTGTAGGTCGATATGAGTTTCCCAAGTGCTCTTGTTTTGAATCAATTCTGGAACTAGCCAGAATAGTGATTCTGAGCTCAAGATTATTTTTGAATTTTTGTAGTTGTTTTTTGCTATTTCGAGTAATTGATTGGTCAAGCTTACTTCGGACGTGGGCTCCCAATTACCGGATGTGATTTCAAGCCTAGATGCTCGGTCTCGAAGAGATTGCTGGATGGGGTAATTGATACCTCGCTTGGCTAAATCTTCCGAAGCGATTGCTAGTGCGGACTGGATTGCGGAGGTTCCAGTTTTTCCGTGGCCGATGTGCAGGAAAAGTTTTGTTTTTTTCACTGCACTCCTTGATATCCCTCTTACTTTAGCATCGTCTCTGATGTGGTTGTTTACAGGGTGTCGTGAAACTTTTGGGCATTGCGTTTAGCCACTATTTTGCTCTAATCTTTTCTGAAATAGGGGTTTCGAGGTCTTAGATGGCGCGAAGGCTGGTCATTCATGTTGGGGCTCAGAAGTGTGCGTCCTCTTCGCTGCAAGCCTCTCTTCGTTTGGTGGCTCAGGCGTCGAAGGGTGCTCTGGGATTTTGCTTTTTGAATCCTGCTCAACTTCGCAATGCTGACCAAGCTCTACAGCGGAATCGTGACACCGCTTTTGACTATATTGATCGCGTTCTATCTGCCGAGTCAGGCTCGCAGGTTGTTGTGAGCCATGAAATGCTTGGCAATCGCCCAGCATTGGTGTGTTCGATTGCAGAGCGTGCTTTGGATCAGCATGATTTTGATCATGTTGTGATCTCTGGATACTCAAGATTGCAATCTAGTTATCATATATCTGCTTATTCTCAGTGGTTTTTTCGCGACAGGAAGAAACTTAACGAGGACCTAAAGATCTTGGCTGGTTATAATCTGGATTGGAGAAAATTTACGGCGTTAGAGCGAAGTCTTCTTGCGCTGTCTCTGGTTGGCCAGGATCGCAATTGGTTTGGTAACTATCAACGTTTTTGTGGCGGTGTTAAGAGGCTTGGTGGTTCAGTCAGTGTCGTGAGTTCACACATCCCAACACGATCTCTCCCTTATTCCCTGCTTGCACACTTCCTGTCTTCGACAGGGCTGTCTTTGGAGCTTGATGATCTCAGCTCATTCGATGTGCGAAAGAATCTTTCCTTCAATCAGGCATTGATTCATGCCATGTCTGCCCATCTCAGTGCTCTTCGACCATGCCAGCAGTCGTTTTTCCCAGGACCCCATGAAGGAAATCGCTGGCTCTTCCGTGTGTGCAGTCGACTCTCAGTTGCAGATCAATTGATGGCTGAATTTGATGCCTTGTTTTCGCCTTGTCTCCAACAGTCGCTTGTTGGGCACCTTGACAGCAGAGCATCCTCAAGTAACCAGCAGTATTGCGAATTGATGTCTGTCGACTTCAACTATTTCAAGCCATCTGATCAGGCCTCGCTACTATCGGAAAACGAATTGATTGCTCTGGCTGGTGATATCGCGCAGAGTCGGAATTCGGAAGATATTGAGCAATTTAACGGCCAGGTTGAAAATGCCTGCATGCAGAGCATGCGTGCTGAAATTGTGAGTTCCTAAGCGGGTTGATTCAGTTCAGCCAACCTGCACTCAGGATCACGGCCAAAGACAAAAACAATGCCAGGCATATCCATGTCAACCGGTTCAGCGTTGCCTCCGCACTGCTGGCGCTACTGAACATGGAGCTGCCGCTCGCCGCCAACCCACCCATGCCATCACCTTTGGGGCTATGCAGCAGTACCAAGACGATCAACAGAAGGCCGGTACCGATCCAGCTCCAGGACAAAATTGAGGTCAACATCAGACGGAAATAGGAAGGCGAGCGGTCTTGGGGGTGGGATCCATGTGGGACATGGGTGCAATCAGGCTTTGGCCGGTCATGGCCGCCGGTTGAGGTAGATCGAGAATCTGCAGCAACGTCGGAGCGATATCGGCAAGGCCTCCGTTATCGCGGAGTGTGATCGCGTTGCCATGGCCAGGAAGTTTGCGCCGTTCTCCCTCGATCAGGATCGCTGGTACGGGATTGGTGGTGTGGGCGGTCCAGGCTTGTCCATCCGGCCCTTGCATCAATTCAGCATTGCCGTGATCAGCCGTGATCAGCATGGTTCCGCCCTGACGTCCCACCGCATCCAACAATCGGCCAATGCAGCCGTCCACGGTTTGGATGGCCTCCTTAGCGGCATCCATCACACCGGTGTGCCCCACCATGTCGGGGTTGGCGTAGTTGATCACAACCAGCGAATAGTCCGCCTTCTCAATGGCTGCAATACAGCTGTCGGTGAGTTGCTCGGCCGACATTGCCGGTGAAAGGTCGTAGGTGGCGACCCTCGGCGAGGGCACCAAGTGACGCTCTTCTCCTGAGAGTGGCTGTTCGATGCCACCGTTCATGAAATATGTGACGTGGGGATACTTCTCCGTTTCGGCAGTGCGGTACTGCTTCAGCCCGGCGTCGGCCACCACCTGACCCAACAGTTGGTCGAGCGGCTCCGGAGGGAAGACGACTTGAACGGGCAGGTCTTGTTCCACCTGAGTGAAGGTCACCACGTCTAAATCCGGAGTGTGGCTGCGCTCGAAGCCCTCGAAGTTGCGCAGGCAAAGCGCCTGCACGATCTGGCGGGCGCGATCGGGTCTGAAGTTGAACACCAGAACACTGTCACCGTCCTTGATGACGCTGTTCTGAAGCCGCACCGGTTCGAGGAATTCATCGGTGATTTCCTCGGCATAACTGTTTGCCAGCACCTGGTCTGCAGTGCGGCTGTCAACAGCGATATTTGGATCGGTGTAGAGGTTGTAAGCCTTTTCGATTCGCTCCCAGCGCTTGTCCCGGTCCATGGCCCAGTACCGGCCACAGAGGCTGGCGAGTTGGCCTACGCCGCTTCGGCTCAAGGCTGCTTCTACCTGGCTGATGTATCCCGGTGCGCTTTGGGTGGGTGTGTCGCGACCATCGGTGATGGCATGCACGGCGAGATTGGAGATGCCGCTGTCGGCGGCCCACTGGATCAGACCGCAGAGATGGTCCACATGGCTGTGGACGCCGCCATCGGAGCAGAGGCCAAGCAGGTGCAGGGTCCCGCCCCGCTTTTTAGTGCGTTCGGCCAGTTCCGTCAGCGCTTGGGTGTCGCCCAGTTGATTGCTGCGCACCGTGTCGCTGATTCGCACCAACTCCTGGCGAATGATGCGGCCTGCACCGATGGTGAGGTGGCCAACTTCAGAGTTGCCCATTTGTTGATCGGGAAGTCCCACATGGGACCCACTGGCCTCAATCAAGGTGTGTGGATAGGCATGCCACAGGGCATCCATCACAGGAGTGCCGCTTTGCTGGATCGCGTTGTGCTCGCTTGCGCTCCTGTAACCCCAGCCATCAAGAATGGCCAGAACGACCGGTGCAACTGTCCCGGAGCGTCCTGAACCGTTGGTAGTGCTTTTCCCCACGTTCACCCGCGACCGACGGTTCTTAAGGACTCTTGCAGAATCAACTTAACGCCACGCCAGCCCTCAAGCTGCAGTTTCACCCAATCCCCACACCCCTGCACCGCTCAACCCTCCATGGCCGACCCAGACAGGATCGAAATTCTCTCGGAGCGTGAGCTTGGTTTAACCCTGGCGCGTTTGGCGTCGCAGGTGCTGGAGAGTGCCGAAGACAGCCGTCGATTGATGCTGTTGGGGATCCCCACCCGTGGCGTTCAGTTGTCCAGGGTTTTGGCGCGGGAATTGGAGCGGTTGACGGGCCATGCCATCTCCCAGGGCGCCATTGATCCCACGTTCCATCGCGATGATCTGGAGCGCATCGGCACCCGTCTGCCCCAGCTCACGACACTGCCCACCAGCATTGAGGACCGCCAGGTGATCCTGGTGGACGATGTGGTCTTCACAGGGCGGACGGTGCGTGCCGCGTTGGAGGCCATGCAGAGCTGGGGGCGGCCACAACGGGTGATGCTGCTGGCCATGGTGGATCGAGGCCATCGAGAGCTCCCGATTCAGCCTGATTTCTGTGGCCGCGTTGTTCCAACACGACGCAGCGAAACCATCGAGCTGCGCCTCAGGGACGTTGATGGTGAGGAGGGGGTGTTCCTCAGCCGTGTCAGCCGGCAGGCTTGAGTTCGTCGGCGCGGAAATGAGCCTTGTAGCGGCCGAAGGCAACGATCACGGGAAGTGTTGGGCTGATCACCCGACCTTTCCAATCATCGAGAACGTTCGCCACCTCACCGGTCTGGCCTTTCATGTCAAAGGCCTGGCCCCGATGTTCGGGATGGTTGAAAACAACGACGGATGCCTCCACCGTCACCCTGTCGCCCGCCTGCATCGCACCTGAGTCATCCAAGGGCTCATTTTGTCACGGGCTCGGGGACGATCGTCGACAGAAACTTTCCGGTCCGTCCTCTTCGACGCGACCACCAAGGTGGCTGCAGCCCATGGAAAAGGCCGTCCAGGGGTCCAATCCTTGGAGCAACTGGTCCTCGACGGCGGCATCAAGCCTGTCACCGCTGATCACGTCGGCATGCACCGCTGGATGTTGTTGGTGTTGCTGGGCCTCGTCGAGGGCCTGAATGGCGCTCTCCACCTGTTGACGGGTGGCGCTTGCCTGCTTCTGCCACCACGGATGGTCGAGTTTGTTGAGGCTGTCCAAGGCCTCCCACCAGCGTTCTTGCCCCACCAGTTGGACCAACCGACGCTCTTCCAACTGGTTGCGGTTCCAAATCTCTACCAGTGATGCACTGAGTTGGCCGATCGAACTGCGTGCAGGGGCTTTCAGGGGATCCAGCAACTCGAGTGCCTGCTGCAGGTCTCCCTCACGAAATAGAGCAATCGCCTGATCCATCAGGGCCTGGCGCCAGCGTTCGAGGGTTTTGCGATGGAGGTCTAGATCGCCATGGCCAGAGGCGACCAGTTGCTGCTGCAGCGTGAGGGCAGCGATCGAATCGCCTTGGTCCCAGAGATCTTCGGCGTGCTTCTGGCGGCAGAGGGCCTGCTCTTCCGGTGCTCCTTCGCCCAACCAGCGCAGGGATGCGAGTTGCTCACTGGTGCGGATGCAGGCCTCGTAGTCATTCGCGTCGAGGGCGCTCTGGAGCCGCTCCGGCAGTTGTTGTTCCCACAAGTAGGCACCTGTCGCAATAGCAAGCACCAGTCCCAGGGTTCCAACACCCCAGAGCCGCAGCAGCAGTTGGCGCGGTGCCGCCACGAAGGGTGGAGCTGAACGTTGGTTCTGTTCTATGGAGTGACAGCTCCCGTTCCAAGGGCCTGTGGACGGACGTCTTATCGGACTGCCCCCAGCGTTGGGTGGGACCACGTCCGTCCGGAGCGCAAATCGTTGATTTCCAGCTGAAGCTGCGCTTCCTTGCCGATGCTCCAGCGCAGCCGCAGGCAGTCTTCGCCCTGTTCTGCGGCGGGTTCCAGGGGCAGCACCAGCTCGCCGCCCGGCCAGGGCTGGTGGGCGACCTCTCCGGCGGTCTGCTCCTGCAGGGTCGGTAAACCATCGACAAAGATCACACTGTGGCTCCCTTGGGGGATGGGTTCCCCCAGCACCAGCTCCAAGCTGCGTTGGCCGGTCCGGCTGGCGGCCAGAACGAGCTCCAGGGGGGCTGGGCTTGGCCAGGGTTGACCGGCCACGAAGAGGGGATGCCAGCGGTGGCTGTTGCTGCGCTGATCCCAGAAGCGGAGGGAAACGCCGTGTTGCAGCACATCCCGAATGGAAACCCCTGGCGTGAGTTGAAGCGCACCCAGGGCCACGGCTTCAACCGGTGGCGGTGTGAGTAAGGGGGCTGGCGCTGTGTGCTCGGTGAGCCATTGGCGCAGGAGGGGCAGCTGGGCACCGCCTCCGACGGCCACAACGCCCTCCAGATCCTCAAGGCTGCAGTTGTTGCGGCGACCGCCGGCGAGACAGGTCTCCAGCAGGTGTTCGAGCGCGTCTCCGAAGCCGCGCTCCATCAGCAGAGTGTTGAGTTCGCTGCGCGACAGCCGGAGAACATGCTCCTGCTCATCCACCGCCAATTCCATCAGTGGCTCGCGTTCGGCCAAGGCGGTGTCACTCAGCCGGCATTTGAGTCGTTCGGCGGCATTGAGCAGGGGGGCGCTGGCGGGTTGTCCCGGGCAACAGCGGTCCACAATCCACCGATCGATGTCACGGCCCCCGAGGCGCAGCCCCGCCTTGCCTAGGACCTTGGCTGTGCGAAGCATCTGGCGGCTGTTGTCCCCCAGGCTGCGTCCCCCCAGCCGTAGCAATTGTGCGATCGGTGCGGCACGACCTTCCCCTCCTTCCAGAGCTACCAGGGCCAGATCCAGGGTGCTTCCGCCCAGGTCCACCACCAGCAGGGTGGAACCAGCTGGAAGGCCGGCACCCATGGCTGCTGCTGTGGGTTCATCCACCAGGGCGATCTCGGCCACCGGCAGCGTGGTGCAGGCCTGCAGCAACCAGCTGCGATAAGCCCGGTAGCACTCAACCGGGGCGGTCAGCACCAGCCGCTCGATCTCGAGATCGCTGGGGAGCCGGCTCCAGATTTGCTGAAGCAGCTGTTCTCCAGCCCAGCGGGCTGCTTGCTGCTCTGGGGCATCCGCTTGACCGATGCGGCCCTTGAAGTCGCGATGCAGACGGATGTCCACGGAGTCATTGAGTCCTGACTCGAGCACCTGCCGGCCAATCAGGGGCCGTTGCGTCGCCTCCCAAACCAGGCTTGGAATTTCACCGGCCCGGCTACAAATGGCGGGCAGGTTCAGCAGATCGGCTGTTGTGGATGTGGCCCCTTGATAGGCCACCACCGTGGTGGTGCTGCCCAAATCGATGGCGAGTGTTCCGCCCCGTTGGTCTGAATGCTGAAGCTTTTCTTCGCCCACGCGATCTCTGACCGTGCTCAGGGCACGGTGAAGTCAGGATGAGACTAGGGGGACTGGCGGCGATGGATCGATTGCAACAGCTGATCTTCTCCTTCTACAGGGAAGATCCTGAACTGCAGGACAGGCTGGAGCCGCTGCGGAGCTGTCGCATGCGTCGCAGCTGGGGCAGCATCCGCATCGAGTGCATCGACGATGCTCATCTCGAGGAATTGAGTGGTTTGGTCGCTGATCTGCGCTTGCCCTTGGCGGCCTTGGGGATGGGACGCCAGATCGTTTTGCGGGTTCAAGGGTCCCGTCAGCGGGCTTACCCCATGCACGTGCCGTTTCACACCGATCAGTTGGCCTGAGACGGCCACCACTTAATCTGAAGTTGTTTGATAAAGAAGCCTGTGCTTTCGGCCGGAGTTGATTCCACAGATCTCGCCAAGCGTGGCGAAAGCTTGATTCGACAATCAAGCAACCGTTATTTGACGACGGTGCGGATTGCCTTCCGGGCCAAACAGCGCCGCTTTGACGACTTTGATGGCCTGCTGGAAGAGTCCAGCGTCAAGCCGGTGCAGCGGGCCATCGTTGAATTAAGCGACGAGCAAGATCAGCCCGATCTGCTTCCTGGTTGATCAATCGGCTGTGATTCAGCAGGAGGGGGACGGTTGGCGGGTGTCGCGTGATCCCTCCCGCGGCAAATATTGCTTTCTTGTAGGAGGAGAACGCTGGGCGTTTGAGTTGACCGAACCGGAGTGGCGAGATCTGTTGGATCTCGTGGTGACCCTGGAGCAGCAGCACAGGGGTCTGGTTGACCAACTGATGCCAGAGGAATCGATTGAGCTTGAGCTGGATCGAGGCGTCTGGTGGGGGTGCTTGAGCGGTGATCGCAGCCAATGGGGGCTGCGCATTCTGCTCACTCCGCTGGAGGGGCGTGCTGCGGAGGGGGAATGGCCGGCCCCAGTGGCGGCGGCGGTCGTTGCGGCGTTGAGAACGTTGTGGGACTCACAGCATTGATTAATCCAGCTAATCGTTTTTCAATCATTGATTTCTCCCGACCTTTCCCTGCTGCTCTGCACAGCTTTTCCACAGGCCATGGGGCATGAGCGCCGTTGTGGTGGGCTGCTGTGGAAATCTCTGGGTTGTTGTTGATTTCGCTTGACGCTGGCGGCAGGCTGCGCGGATCCACCTAGGTCGGTGGTTGAGCCAGTGCAGGAGCGTCTTCCTGGCTGAAATCTCGCCTGGAGATTGATGAGAATGCCCCCGTTAGGGTGGTCCTTGACGGTGGGGCTGTGGTGTGGAGAACTAGTGTTCGTTTCGAAAAGAAAAAATGCCGGAAGGCCTTGAGCAAGCCGCGGCTGATTCCAGTGTTGTGAGTTTCCAATCGGAAGTACCGCAGCCCCTTCAGCAGGCCATGACCCAGTTCATCGAGGGGCACCCGAACTGGGATCAATACCGTTTGGTTCAGGCGGCTCTTGCCGGCTTTCTGGTGCAGAACGGGCAGGCATCCCGGGAGATCACCCGGGTTTACGTCGGAAACATGTTCCGCCGGGAATCGCTGACCAATGGGGTTTGAGGCCGGCAGCAGGCCATCAGCACCAGGGCGCTGAAGGGGAGGCTGAGCAGCAGCCCCAGGGTCGCCCCGATTAGCCCCAGAAGATTGAGACCGAGCAGCATTCCCAGCAGCGCCAGCACCTTGAGCCCGTTGCGGTGCACCAGTTGCCGGCTGTGGTCCATCGCCTGAAGTGCTCGGCAGCGCTCGTGCACGAGTAGGGGCAATGCCAGGGTTTGGCTAAACAGCCAGCTCAGCAGCACCAATCCCCCAAGCAGCACGCTGAGGCCTGCCAGGGCTGTGCTCCAGCGTCCGAGCATCCAGCTCAACGACTGAATCAATCCGACGCCTCCCAGCACGAGAACCAGCTCAAGCAGTACCAGGGTGAAGGCCTGCCGCAGCAGCTGTCTCCAGCTCTGCTGTGGGCGATCGTCGCCTCGATCGGGGAGTAGGCCATCCGTGAGCCTTAGCAGGGCCAGGAGGGGCACGAGGGGAAGCACCAGGCTGATCAACACTGATAGGTCCCCTAGTCGGTTCAACCATGGGGATCCCGCCAGGCGCAGGTCGTGACCGATCACTGCAGGGCCACTGGCGCTGATCAACACCAGTGCTGCGCAGCCAACACAACGCCAGGGCCCTCGGCTGAAGCCGATCCAGGCCCTTGGCAGCAGGGTGACCAGTGGGATCTCAGTGGAGCTGGCCAAGCCGTGAAAGGAGGTCGTTGGCGGTATCGGTGGGAACCGGAAGGATCGAGAGCCGGTTGCCGCGTTTGATCACGGGCAGCTGCTCTTCGCTGTAAAGCTCCCGCAGCTGGTCGAGACTGAGCAGAGCGTCGAATTCTCCGAGAAATCGCAGGCGTGCGCAGTCCCAGCGTGGTTTCTCAGGGGTTGATTTGGGGTCGTAATACTTGGCCGTGGGATCAAACTGAGTGGGGTCCACCAGGCCGGTCTCCATCACTTCCATCAGCCCGATGATCCCGGGCGGTTTGCAATTGGAGTGGTAAAAAAACGCCCGGTCGCCCGCCTCCATGCTTCGCATGAAATTGCGAGCCTGGTAATTGCGAATGCCATCCCAAAGTGTGCTGCCCTCGCGACGCAGGTCATCGATCCCGTACGCGTCGGGCTCGCTTTTCATCAACCAGAAGGCCACGTCACAAGGCTTGTCTCACCTCATCATCGGACCGTCAGGCCCAGGTGCATCTAATTGCGTTCGTTTGGTCTCAGGCGACGTCCAGCAGGGGTTGGATCAGGGAGCGGAAGTGCTCCCCTCTGGCCTCAAAATCCGGGTACTGATCAAAGCTTGCGCAGGCCGGTGACAGCAGCAGCGACGAGGCCTGATGCCGCTGCACGGCCGTTGCAGCCAGGCTGACGGCGCTTTCGAGCTCCAGGCACTGCAGCAGTTCTCCTGGGTATCCAGCAGCTTTGGCGAGGCTGGCCAGCTCGTTGGCCCCCGCACCGAACAGGATCAGGCAGCAGGCCTTGGTGTGCAGCTGCTTCAGCCATCCACTGGCATCGCCCTGTTTGGTCTGCCCCCCGGCTAGCGCCACGACGGGCTCCTGCACGGCCCGCAAGCCAACCTCAGCTGCGTCGTAATTGGTGGCTTTGCTGTCGTTGAACACTCTTGCTCCCGCCAAAGTGCCCAGGTGTTCAAGGCGGTGCGGCACGCCCGGAAACGTGCGCAACGCGTTGGCGATCTGCTGGGGGGAGAGGCCGACCTCCAAGGCAGCAGCGGTCACCAGCAAGAGGTTTTGGCGGTTGTGGCGGCCCGGCATCGCCAGGGCATCAGCCGCAAACAATCTGGTGGCGTTGTTGCGCACCATGCCCTCTTCATCAATCCAGAGGTCGGCGGGCTGGCCATCCGGACGAGCTCCCTCACTGCTCACCCAGGTGCCGCGGTCCCAGCTGCTGCGTTGCTGGCGTAGGTCTGGATCATCGGCATTGAAGAGAGCGCACTCCGAGCGTTCGAGCAGCCCACGTTTAATGGCCCGATAGGCCTCCAGGCTGCCGTGGCGCTCGAGATGGTCTGGGGTCAGCGTGGTCCAGATGCCGATCTTGGGGGCCACAGCGGGCGCCGCCTCAATCTGGTAGCTGCTCAGTTCCATGACGAGCCAATCCGGCCGGGGAACGGCACCTGAGGCGATCTGGTAGGCCAGTTCAGCCGCGGAAAGGCCCATGTTCCCCCCCATCGGTGCCATGAGGCCTGAGGCCTCCAACACGTGGCTGAGCAGATGCGTGACCGTGGTTTTGCCGTTGGTTCCTGTGATCCCGATCCAGGGGATCTGCTGAAGGGCATCCCAGGCCAGATCCATCTCGCCGCGCACGTGGATGCCTTCGGATCGCAGTTGGATCAGGGTTGGGTGATCCCAAGGAATTCCAGGGCCGATCACCACAGCGCCCAGGTTGTCTCGCCAGGCGTCAAAGCTCTCCAGGGTCAGGGGCTGCCCCAGGACCACCTGAATGCCCTCTTCGGTGAGTGTTTTCGACGTGTGTTGGAGGGTTTCATTGTCGCCCCGTTCAAAAACAACAACATCGCGATTTAGCTGCTTGAGCAAACGAGCAGCCCCTAATCCTGAGCGACCCATGCCAACGACAATCGTGCGTGTCATCGCAAGGTCTGAAGTCCGAGAACGCAGTCCCAACTGGGAAAGTGGGCGATACTGGATTTGAACCAGTGACTCCTACAATGTCAATGTAGTGCTCTACCCCTGAGCTAATCGCCCGACTATCGATCAAGTTGAAATCTTGTGATTTCACCGACCGAGGCTGAACAGTAGCAGCCGGCGGGGGGCTCAACTCAACTGCGGCGCAGTTCAACGCGCCAGCGCTCACGTTTGGTGCGGGTGAGCGAGAGCACCTCCACAGAGCCGCGATCCTGCAGCTGCAGCCGGTCGCCAACCACGAGTTCACGGCTGGCTTGACGCACGTTGCCCCAATTGAGCCGTAGACGCCCTGCTTTGACGTGGGTCACGATCTTGGCTCGGGACAGGCCGAATCCTGCCGATGCAATCGCATCCAGGCGACAGGAGGCCTCTACCGTTTTCAGGGTGCGAATGCTGCGTTGCACAGGGTGCTGCAACTGCTCCAAAGGACGGGATTCGCAGCGAATCTCCACCTCGCGCACGGCACCCAGGCGGCCATGCAGGGCTTCGGCAGCGCTGGGGGTGCAGATACCTTGCCCGCCGCGATCGCCCCGCACCCAGAGATCGCCGATGCTGTCTGCTTCGACCCCCATGGCCTGCAACGCTTCGCGCAGGTCGTCAGGGGAGAGAGGGTCGAAGAGGAAATTACCTTCGATCAGCAGGCCTTGAACGGGGGGCTCTGAATCGGGGCTGTCATCCCGACGGTGGCACAGCAGCCGGTGGCGTTCGGCGCCTGGATAGCCGCCATCACTCATCCAGGTCAATTCACTGAGGCTGCCCAGTCGAGCCAAGGCTTCCTCCCGCAGTGGCGCGCTGAGGAAGGGACTCCAGGCCGGTTGCCATGTGCGCAGAACCTGCTCCGCCAGATCGAGCAGCACCGTCAGGCCTTCCCGGTTCTGGGCCCCTGCTAGCAGATCCTCCCGAGGGAGCATCACAGGTCGTCGAGGCGAACCACTTGCTGTGGCCGCGACTTTTGAATCACCTGCCAGGGGGCTTCGATCCCATTGGGGGTTTCCAGCAGCACCAGCCAGCGTCCTTCGTCGCGGCGGTTGCGCAGGATCCGCACGCCTGCATCGTTGTCTGAATCCACGCTGGCGGCTGCGGCGTAGCTCCCCATCAGGCCGGAGCCCATGCCCAGCAGGCCGCCGATCAGAGTTTCACCCCAGGGGCCAAAGCTGGCGAAGGTGGTGAGGGTGGTGATCTTGGTGAAGGTGACCCCAGCGAGGAAACCAAACGGCATCAGCCAGCGGGCCATGCCCCGCTGCCGCTGTTGGCGGGTCAGGTTGGGGTTCAGCAGTGCGACTTTGTCGATGGCATCCCCATCCGGGGGGATCGTCAGGCACTTCAGCAACGGCAGATCGGTGTCCCGGAGCCGCTGGGTTAGGCCTTCCGCCGCAGGGGCGTCGGCCATCACCATCACACAGACGGGCATGGGGCATTCAGATCCAATGCGTTGAATTCTGAACCCTGTGCTTCGAACTGGAGGGGGTGGTGGATGTCGATCTCTACAGTTCACCGCGGCAGTTCTGCGCCTTTCGATGACGAAAGTTCTTGTCTCCGATCCGATCGACCAGGCCGGGATCGACCTCCTTGGCCAAGTGGCGCAGGTGGATCAGCGCACCGGCCTCTCGGAGGAGGAGCTGATCGGGATTATCGGTGAGTACGACGGATTGATGATCCGTTCCGGTACCCAGGTGACCGCAGCGGTGATCGCGGCGGCGAGCCGGCTCAAGATTATTGGCCGTGCGGGCGTCGGCGTCGACAATGTTGACGTCCCTGCTGCAACCCAGCGGGGTGTGCTGGTGGTGAATTCTCCCGAGGGCAACACCATTGCTGCAGCGGAGCACGCTCTGGCCATGATGCTGACCCTCTCTCGGCACATTCCCCAGGCCCATGGCGGTATGCGGGCCGGCAAGTGGGACCGCAAGAAGTACGTCGGCAACGAGCTCTACAAGAAGACACTGGGGGTGGTTGGTCTCGGCAAGATCGGTTCCCATGTCGCCCGTGTCGCCCAGGCCATGGGCATGGAGGTGATCGCCTATGACCCGTTCATCGCAACTGATCGCGCCCAACAGATGCAGGTGAAGCTTCTGGAGCTGGATGAGCTGTTCCGCACCGCCGACTACGTCACCCTGCATATCCCGCGCACCAAGGACACCGAGAACCTGGTGAATGCCGAGCTGTTGCGCACGATGAAGCCCACGGCGCGGATCGTGAACTGCGCCCGTGGCGGCGTGGTGGATGAGGCCGCGATCGCTGAAGCCATCGATAACGGTGTCATCGCTGGGGCGGGCCTTGATGTGTACGCAAGTGAGCCTCTGGCGGAAGACTCCCCCCTGCGGGCGGTGGATCGTGGTCTGGTGCTGACGCCCCACCTCGGGGCATCAACGGAAGAGGCCCAGGAGAATGTGGCGATCGATGTGGCGGAGCAGATTCGTGACGTGCTGCTGGGTCTGCCGGCCCGCAGTGCGGTCAACATCCCCGGTCTCAGCGCCGAGATCATGGAGCGGCTCAAGCCCCATCTCCAGCTCGCCGAGACCGTGGGTTTGCTGGTCAGTCAGCTGGCCGGCGGTCATGTGAAGGAGATGGAACTGCGGTTGCAGGGTGAATTCGCCAGCCATCCCTCCCAGCCTCTGGTGATCGCAGCTCTGAAGGGGCTGCTGAGTGCTGGCCTCGGCGACAGCATCAACTTTGTGAATGCCTCTTTGGAGGCCAAGGCCCGCGGCATTCAGGTGCTGGAGGTGAAAGATGAGAGCAGCCGTGACTTCGCCGGCGGCTCGCTTCAAATCACCACCCGCGGCGATCAGGGCAGCCGCAGTGTGACCGGAGCTGTCTTTGCCGATGGCGATCTGCGCATCACCAGCATTGATGCCTTCCCGGTCAATGTGACGCCCAGTAGCCACATGCTGTTCACCAGACACCGGGACATGCCTGGCATCATTGGCCACCTGGGTTCTCTGCTGGGCGAACACAACGTCAACATCGCCTCCATGCAGGTGGGCCGCAAGATCGTGCGCGGTGATGCGGTGATGGTGCTCAGCATCGATGATCCGATCCCAGCAGATCTGCTGCAGACGATCACGGCCATTGAGGGCATCCAGGAAGCACACCCGGTCACGCTCTGATGTGGTGTCGTCTCACACTCCCGTGTCCTCCAGAGCTGGAGGAATCGCTGGTGTGGAAGCTGACCGATCTAGGGCTGCATCGCCATGCGGTGCAGCATGCGCCTGAAACGCCAGACCGCAAGACGCTGTTGGTCTGGCTCCCGAAGCCGGAGTGGCCGGAGCCGCAGCGGCGGGAGCTGATTGCCAGTCTGCAGCCGCTGGCGGAGCCCTTTGGTCTCAGCCTGCCCGATGGGCATTGGGACGATGTGGCCGATGAGGATTGGAGCCTGAGCTGGAAGCAGCACTGGCAGGCCGATCCTGTCGGTGCTGGGCTGTTGATCCTGCCGGCCTGGCTGGAGGTTCCGCCAGAACATGCCGATCGGCTGGTGATCAAGATGGACCCGGGTAGTGCATTTGGCACAGGAAGCCACCCCACCACCCGGCTCTGCCTGGAAGCTTTGGAGCAGTCGCCTCCGGTGGCGTCGCTCGTGGCCGATCTGGGGTGCGGCAGCGGGGTGCTGGGCCTTGCTGCGCTGGGCTTGGGGGCGGAGGCAGTGGTGGCCGCTGACACCGATTCCCTGGCGGTGCGTGCCACGACCGACAACCGCGGCCTCAACGACCGATCGGAGGCTGAGCTGCAGGTGGCTCTTGGCTCTGTGGAGACACTGAGTGAGCTGCTCGCCCCCCGCCGCGCTGATCTACTCCTCTGCAACATCCTTGCTCCGGTGATTGAAGCCCTCTCCCCGGGTTTCGAGGGGCTGCTTCAGCCCGATGGGCGCGCTCTGCTCAGCGGGCTTCTGGTAGATCAGGCTCCGCGCCTGAAGCAGGTCCTGGGGGGATTGGGCTGGATGGTCACCGCTGAAGCGGAACAGGGCCGCTGGGGGCTGCTGGAGATCCGCCGCCGACAGGCCTAACTCCATAAGCCAGGCTTATCAGAGTGGGGTCTCCGATTGGTCCTCCTCCCCTGTGGCCCAGGAATCGTCAGGTTGAGCACCTATTTGCAGTAAAAATGTGGCGTTCTGCAGGACCGGATTGTCCGGAACCCTGTACGCATTCATCAATCATGGCTTCCTACAAGGTCACCCTGGTCTCCGAGAGCGAAGGTCTGAACAAGACCATCGAAGTACCCGACGACCAGTACATCCTCGACGCTGCTGAAGAGCAGGGCATCGACCTCCCCTACTCCTGCCGTGCTGGCGCTTGCTCCACCTGTGCCGGCAAGATCACCGCTGGCACCGTCGATCAGTCCGACCAGAGCTTCCTGGACGACGACCAGATCGAAGCTGGTTTCGTGCTGACCTGCGTCGCCTATCCCACCAGCGACTGCACCATCAAGACCCACGCCGAAGAAGAGCTCTATTGAGCCTCTGTCCTTCAACTGGACGTGTCCTCAGCCACCCCTTCGGGGGTGGTTTTTTTTGGTCTGGTCGTCTTCCATGCGTGTCCCTTGTCCTCTCCTGCCGTGAGCCGCCCCGAAGTCGACGATCTTCTGGAGCCCGGCAGCATTCACACCAGCCCCGGTGGTCAGTACAGCTTTCGTGTCATCGGTCCCTGTTGCCGGTTGTTTGATCGCGAAGAACTGCCCTGGCCCTGCTGTCGCCTGGCCTGGCGCAGCAAAGAGCCGAGCTGGCGACGGATCGGACGGCGGTTTGTGCCTGATCTGGCGGCCCGGCGCTGCCCCTCCTACGCGGTGGAACTGCTGCAGCCGGGTGGACGACCCACGCCCACGGTGCTGACCCTGTTCTCGGTTCGCTTCAGCCGGGATCTGCAGGAGTGGTGGTACAGCCGCCATCCCAACTCCATGGCACCTGAGCAGGTCAGTCCCCAACAAAAAGCCCCGACGACCTGAGGCCGCCGGGGACAAACAATTTCGATCAGTTGAGGATTGATCAGCAGGAGCTGATCAGAAGTAGATCTTGCCGCCACCCCAGGCACTGCCCTGAACTTTGGGCGACACCAGGATGTAGCCGGCCATCAGGCGCAGATCCTCATCATCGAGGTCGCGCATGGCGGGGTAGAGCTCAGCGTCGCGCATGCTCGGGTGCAGGTCAGCAATGCTGTACTCACCGTCATAGGAGGTGGGGTCTTTCATGTAATCGACCAGGGCCTCGACGTTGTCGCGGGCCGGGGTGGCCAAGGCCAGGGTCTCAGGATCCAACCCCACGTTTTGGTTGGTCTTGGTGATGCCACCGGCGTGGCAGGTGCCGCAGCTGGTGTTGAACACCTTGCGGCCAGCATCGATTTCGCGATCGCTGAAGGTCACCTCTGTGCCGGAGGGATCTGCCGGAACCGTCAGGGTCTCAGCGTCCCACTGGGCCGCCTGTGCCGGAGAGGTAACGGCCAAACCGATCAGCACCGGGATGAGGACCAGAAGGCCCTTCAGGGACCGTCGCAAGGAAGAGAACACAGAGGCCATGAAGGTAAGGGGGTGTGACGCATTCACCGCACCAAGCTCTTGTATCACGGGGAAGTGACCCTCTGAGGCCGGATCACGAACTGTTGCAGCGTGGTTTGACGTCAATGCTGAGGAAGTCCTTGGCCAGCAGCGTGTTTGGGAAGATCGCCTTGGCCTCGTCCAATAGGTCTTGGGGCGTTACTGGGTTGCCTGGCACGTAGCGCGGGCTGAGGTGGGTCAGCACCAGTTGCCCCACACCGGCTTCGGCGGCCGTCTGGGCAGCCATGGTGCTGGTGGAGTGCTGTTTCTGGAACGCCATCTCCGCCTCTCCATGGGCAAAGGTGGATTCATGGATCAGCAGGTCCGCCCCACGGGCAAGTTCCACGGCCGCCTCGCAGAACACGGTGTCGGTGCAATAGACGACGCTCACACCCGGCCGTTCCTCGCCGCAGAGGCTGGTGCCGTCGATGCTGCGACCGTCCTCAAGGGTCACCGTTTCACCCCGCTTCAACTGGGCGTAGATAGGCCCGGGCGGGATGTTCAGTTCCCGTGCTTTCTCAATGTCGAAGCGACCGGCCAGGGGCTTCTGTTCGATGCGATAGGCGTAGGCCGGCACACGGTGGGTGAGTGGGGTGCAGCGCACCGTGAAGTCGTCGTCCTCGAACAGCAGCGTGCCCTGCTCAGCTGCATCCCTGACCCGGTGGACGGTGAGGGGATAGCCGATGCGGGTGGAGCTTGTACGCAGCACACCGCTGAGGTAGCTCTCCAGCGGGTCCGGCCCGTAGAGATCCACCCCTGCGGGGCTGCTGCCGGCGAGTCCGAGGCTGGCGAGGAGTCCTGGCAGGCCGAACACATGGTCGCCATGCATGTGGGTGATGAACACACGGCGCAGCTGCGACAGCCGCAGATCACTGCGCAAAAACTGATGTTGGGTGCCCTCGCCGCAGTCGAACAGCCACATCTCCGAGCGCTGCGGCAAGCGCAGAGCCACGGCTGAAACGTTGCGGGCCCGGGTGGGTACCCCAGAACTCGTGCCGAGAAAAGTGACCTGCAAGGCCGATGCTCCTCAGGGCTCATGCTGCCATCTGGCTGAACCCAGGAACAGGCGGCACACTGGGACGCCCTTCGATCTCCAGCGTGCGCCGCGCCTTCGTTGCCGTCGGGCTGGTGCTCGTCGCTGTGATCGCTCCATCGCCGATGGCGCTGGCCCGCGGCCGCGAGCCGCAGATGCGCGTATTGCTGCTGGAGAACAACCAGGTCAGCCTGCGCTCCGATGGAGCACAGCCGCTGCGGGTGCAGGGACTCCCTGGCGGCGTGCGACGGCCGCAGCGGCTGCAGCTCAGCCTCCGTGGAACCCGCCTGAGCGCCAGTGTGGATGGCCGATCGATGCTGCTGGCCCCCAGCACCCTGGTGACGGTGCAAAACGACGACCCACGGGGCATCTGGCTCGGGTCCCGTCGCTACCGCGGTGTGCTGCGCATCAGTGGCCGAGGCGGGAGTTTGCGGGTGGTCAACAGCCTGGGCGTCGAGACCTATCTGGCCAGTGTTGTCGGCAGCGAAATGCCCCACCGCTGGCCCCTGGCCGCCCTGCAGGCTCAGGCGGTGGCGGCCCGCACGTATGCCCTGAAACAACGCAGCCGCGGTGGTGCCTGGGATGTGAAGGCCTCGGTGGCGAGTCAGGTATACCGCGGCGTGGAGTCGGAAACCCCGAGCACCCGGAAGGCGGTGGCCAGCACCCGTTCGCTGGTGCTCGTGCACGGTGGTCGCTTGATCGATGCTGTCTTTCACAGCAGTTCTGGTGGGGTGACCGAGGCGAGCGGGATGGTCTGGCGCCGTCAGTATCCCTATCTGGTCAGCGTCCCCGACCATGACCAGCACAGCCCGGTGCACCGCTGGGAACAATGGTTTGATCCGGCTGGGCTACGTCAGCGGCTGCCCGAAACCGGTGGGCTCCAGGCCGTTGAGGTGCTGAGTCGTTCAGGCAGCGGTCGCGTCCGCCAGGCCCGCGTGCGCGGCCCTGGCGGGTCACTGGTGCTCAGCGGCAGCGAGCTGCGCAAGCGGTTGGGTCTCAAAAGCACTCTGGTTAACTTTGAAATGGTGACGGGGAGGCAGCGCTCCCCTGTGGAGCGTCATGTGCGGCGGGTGAACGCAGCCGCCAGTGGTGGCTCCCGCATCGATCGGATCACGGCATCGGTGGCCCGCCAGAGGGGAGGACGACCGCCCCTGTTGGCGGCCCCTCCGCCGTTGCTGGTCAGTAAGACCTCGGTGCGTCGTTGGTCCGCGGGCGGCCTTCAGCTGTTGGTGAAGGGCCAGGGCTATGGCCATGGCGTTGGCATGAGTCAGTGGGGAGCCCACGGTCTGGCGGAGCAGGGTGCCGACTTCCGCTCGATTCTTCAGCACTACTACCGCGGGGCTGAGGTCATTCCCTACCGGCCGCACCACGACCCATCCCTGGCGCTGAAGCCCCCAACGGAGCCACTCTGGAGAGACATGCCGATTTCGCCTTTTGGCACGGTTTCCCTGTCATCTGCAACGCCATTCCAGTGACACGGATCTCTGCGCTGTGCTGGCGGCTCATCTGGAGCGACATCTGCGCAGTTGGCAGGGGCCGGATCCCTTGAAGCCCTTGGGTCTGGCTACCGGCCGCACGATGGAGCCGCTGTATCGCACCCTGGTCGAACGGCTGCTGTCCTGGTCTGCCGATGAGCTGGAGGCCCTGCGCGGCCGATGGTGCAGTTTCAACCTGGACGAATACCTCGGACTCTCGGCGGAAGATCCCCGGGGCTACCGGGCCTACATGACCCACCACCTGGCTGCACCGTTGGGCTTGCCCGCCTCAGCGGTGCATCTTCCCGACAGCACTGCCGCTGACGGAGCGGCTGCTGCGCGGCGTTACGGCGAGCAGCTCAGCGGTTGTGGGGGCATCGGCCTGCAGCTTCTGGGGCTCGGCAGCAATGGTCATGTGGGTTTCAATGAGCCGCCTTGCCCTCCTGATCAGCACTGCCATGAGGTGGAGCTGACCTCTGCGACCCGGCAGCAGAACGCGGTGCTCTTCGATGGTCGCGTTGAGGCTGTTCCCCAGCGGGCCATCACCCTGGGCCTCTGGGAGATCCTCGAGGCCGCTGAAATTCATCTTGTGGTGACCGGCGCTGCCAAGGCCGGCATCCTCAAGCGGCTGCTGGCTTTAAGCGAGCCGGATCCTGCGCTGCCCGCCAGCTGGCTGCTGACCCATCCAAATGTCTGGCTCTGGTGCGATGCAGCGGCTTTAGCTTGAACGGCCTAGAGCAGTGGCGATGAGCATCGACCCCGTGGAACGGCGCCTTGAGCAGAGTTTTGAGGCGGAACGCTGGACGCGCTTCATTCAGGACTGCCAGGACCTGGAGCAGTTGCGCGAGATGGCCTTGGCTTTGGTACAGCAGTTGGCCCAGCAGAAGGCAGCCAGTGCCTGGATGGCAACCCGTGCCTCGGAATCGGAGAACGCCAAGTTGGAGATGCTGGCCCGGCTGATTCGTCAGCAACCCGATGGAACGGGGGAGGAGGCGGCCGGGCCCCCCTGAGGAATCCCGCCGCCGGTTGTGTCGGGTCTTCAGTGTTCCTTTTGCCAGCGGCTCAGGTGTGATGGGGAGAACTTGTGGCCGTGTTTGGCGCCGACCTTGACCACGCAGGAGTTGTCCTTGCCGCAGCGCTGCACCTCATCGCGTAGGGAGTCGTTGCTCTGCACCCGCGACATGAACGTCTCCAGCTGTTTCATGGACATGGCGATCCTCAAGAAGGGATGCCTTCGGCCTAGCGCTGGCATTGCCCTGGGCTCAGGGGCACAAGCTTTGGTGCGGATTTGCTGACGACAAACTTCAAGGAGGCTCAGTCGAGCTCCATCCCGTCGGCTAGATCGAGGTTGGCGCTGACGCTGCGCACATCGTCGAGCCCATCAAGTGCATCAAGCAGCTTCAGACAGCTCCGGGCGATGTCGGGATCACTTACCGAAACGCTGGTTTGGGCGGACCAGTGATGGCCCCACTCCCGCACATCCCAGTCGGCACAGCGCAGGCCGTCCTGAAGGCTCTCCAAGGCCTCGAACGGACCATGCACCAATACAGCCCCGTCCAAGAGCTCATAGCCATCGGCGTCCAGCTCCAGGAGGCTTTCCAGCAGCCGTTCCTCGTCCTCGGGACCGGCGTTGAGGATCACCTCGCTGCGGTGCTCAAACAGATAGGCCACGCAGCCGTTTTCCCCAAGATTTCCCCCGTTCTTGCTGAAGGCCAGTCGTAGATCTGCAGCGGTGCGGTTGCGATTGTCGGTGAGCGCCTCCACCAGCACTGCCATTCCGTTGGGGCCATAGCCCTCGTAGCGCACCTCCTCCAGTTGAGCTCCATCACCCGCCTGACCTGAACCTTTGGCGATGGCGCGATCGATGTTGGAAGCGGGAACTCCAGCGGCGCGGGCTTTGCTGATGGCCGTCCGCAACTGAAAATTCCCGGCGGGATCGGCTCCGGCACGGGCCGCCACCATGATTTCTCGCCCCAGCCGGGTGAACACCGCACCTCGTTTGGCGTCGACGACGGCCTTGGTGCGTTTGATCTGGGACCATTTGCTGTGGCCAGCCATCGCGTCAGGGCAGGGCGGGATGCGCTCGGAGAGTACTGACCGACAGGGTGATTTCAGCCTGCTGCATCGAACACCACCTTGGGTCGCAACAGACCTTCGCTCTCGCGGTGGCCGATGCCGGCCATGCTCCCATCCGCGTTGCACACCACCACCGCCTCTCCAGCACCGGGATCCATCGCGATGCGACGGCCGCAGCGCCAGTCGTTCTGTTCGGCTTCGCTGAGATCACGCCGGGGCAGGGCCCCCAGGGCCACAAGCGGGGACAGGGGATCGGGCGGCGCAGCATCTCGTTCCGGCAGCGGATGGGCCTGGTGTGCATGGAACCCCAGGGCCTGGGTGCGGCGCAGCGAGGCCAGACAGCCTCCACAGCCGATGCTGGCCCCCAGATCCCGGGCAATCGAGCGGATGTAGGTGCCAGCGGAGCAGTGCACCTCGAGGCTCAGCTGCCCCTGGGCCGCATCCCAGTGCAATAACTCCAGCCGGTGCACGGTGACGGCCCGCGGTGGAAGGTCCATGGCTTCACCGCGCCGGGCCCTGGCATGGGCCCGTTCGCCATCCACATGGACGGCGGAGACCTGTGGCGGACGCTGCTCAATCGCGCCACGGAACGCGTCCAGGCTGCTGTTGACCTCGGCCTCATTGAGGGAAGGCCAGTCCTGCTGCTCCAGCAGCTCTCCTTCTTGGTCGTCAGTGCTGGTGCGCCTGCCCAGTTGGATCACACCGGTGTAGGTCTTCTCCCCGGGGAGGTAGGGCAGCAATCGGGTGGCCGGCCCTAGGGCGATGGGGAGAACCCCGGTGACGGCAGGGTCGAGGGTGCCGCCATGGCCCACGCGCTTGAGGCCGTAGCTGCGGCGCAGGCGGCTGACGCAGGCATGGGAGGTGAGGCCTGCGGGCTTGTCGATCACCACGAAGCCGAAGGGGCCGTTCACCGGAGCTGGAGCGGGATGCCCTGACTGTTGCATTCCGGCGGCTGCGTAGGTTGGCCGCGCCCTGAAGCCCATCCATGCCCCAGCTCCGCAGCAGCACGGATGTGGACGTCTCTGCTTTCCTGGCGGATGGTTTGGGCATCAAGCAACACCTCAGCCGTTATCTCGACCTGACGCTGGAACAGCTCGAGCAGCGTCTGCCCAGCAGCACCGACGACCTGGCGGACTTGCACCCGGGTGCGTTCCGGCCGGAGGACGCCACCGCCTTCTATGAGGACACGGTGGGAACGGGGCACCTGCTGGAGCTGGCGGCCTGGCATCTCTCCAGTGCGGACTACATCGCGGACACGCTGCGGCTTCAGGGCATGGCGGTGCAGGGCCAGGTGCTGGATTTCGGTGGTGGCATCGGCACCCATGCCCTCTCGGCTGCGGCGCTGCCGGGGGTCGATCACGTCTGGTTTGTTGATCTCAATCCCCACAACCAGGCTTTTGTTCAGCAACGGGCGCAAAGCCTGGGGCTGGCGGACAAGCTCTCGGTCCATCGCGACCTCAGCAGCACGGGCGATGTGCGTTTCGATGCGGTGGTCTGCCTCGATGTGCTGGAACACCTGCCGGATCCCTCGGCGCAGTTGCTGGAGTTTCACCAGCGGATGGCCCCCGGGGCCATCGCTCTTCTGAACTGGTACTTCTTCAAAGGGCATCAGGGCGAGTACCCCTTCCATTTCGATGATCCGGCCCTGGTGGATGGGTTTTTCCGCACCCTGCAGGTCCAGTTCCTGGAGGTGTTTCACCCCCTGTTGATCACGGCCCGGCTGTACCGGCGTTCCTGAGGCTGCGACAACAAAAGCTGCCAACAAAAAAGCCCCGGTGCCAGCTGGCATCGGGGCTTTGGATTGGTGTTGGCCTCGAAACTCAGACCGCTGCAGTGATGTTGATGCGCTTGCGGTTGCGCAGGCCGCGGCGGATCGATTCGAACTTCACGATCCCATCGGTCAGAGCAAACAGGGTGTCGTCCTTGCCTTTGCCGACATTGACGCCGGGCAGAACGGAGGTGCCGCGCTGGCGGATCAGGATGGATCCGGCGGTGACGGTTTCGCCGCCGTAGGCCTTCACGCCCAGGCGTTTGGCGTTCGAGTCGCGGCCGTTACGGGTTGAGCCTGTGCCTTTTTTATGTGCCATGAGAAGAGATGCTGGTGGGGCGGTTGATGGAGCGAGGGGGGGAGGTCAGCTGATGGCCTTGCCGCCCACGGAGATGGACTCAACCATCACCCGGGTGAGTTCCTGCCGGTGACCATTCTTGCGGCGGGTTTTCTTTTTGGGGCGCATCTTGTAAACGATCACCTTGGGGCCGCGGCGATGGGCCATCACCTTGAGCGACACGGTGGCGTCTTTGACATAGGGCTGGCCGAGGGTGGTGCCCTTGCCGTCCTTCACCAGGAGAACGTTCTCAAGCTTGATGGTGTCGTCCACCTCGGCCTGAAGCCGATCGATGTCGTAATAGCGGTTGGGCTGCAGCCAGATCTGGGTGCCCGACGCCTCAACGATGGCGTAGGTCCCGCTCTGTTCCGCGGCTGGTTTGGTGTCGGCCATAAGGTGAAAAGACGCGTTCAGGCTCGGCGAACCGATTTAGGCCTGACCCGCAATCGAAAGACAAACAAAGATCTTCGTCTCTGACGCGCCCCATCGTCAAGATTCAGATGTTTCGACGTTGCGGATGTACGGATGGCCAGGCCGGCCCTCACTGTTGCTCTCGTGCTGGCCAGCCCAGCTTTGGTGGAGGCCTGCCGCCCATGGCTGCCGGCCAACCGCTACGAGTCTGTTGTCCTGACTGTCGATCCTGGGGAGACCCTGGCGTCTGTTCTCGGCCCCAGGCAGGAGGATTTTGACGCTGTGGTGCTCGAGCAGAGCCTGCTTGATGCTGAGGCCAAGGAGCAATTACTGGCGGCGGGTCTGCTCTTCCCCGCCGTGATCGTTGGGGATCTGAAGGGGCAGGTGGACTACCACCCTGAGGAGTTGCATCTGCCCGACGACCAGCTGGCCCAGCTGGGATACAACGTGGACGCGGCGATTTCTCGCTTTCTGCGCCAAGGCCGCGCCGATGGACGTCAGGACGACAGCAGCTCTTCATCCCGCGCCGTCAGCAACCTCTCCCAACGCCTTCAGGAACGGCTTGGCTATCTAGGGGTCTTTTACAAGCGAGATCCATCCCGCTTCCTGGGCAGCTTGCCCCCCGAGGAACGCCGGGATCTGCTGCTGTCCCTCCAACGCACCTATCGGGACCTGCTGGCGAGTTATTTCAGCGATCCGGCCGCTGCCAATCAGGCCTTGGAAAGCTTTGTGAACACCGCTTTTTTCAGTGATCTGCCGATCACCCGCACCGTTGAGATCCACGTGGATCTGATCGATGAATTCTGGAAACAACTGAGTTTGGAGGGCCACAAACATGACTTTCTTCAGGATTACCGCCTTGCGCTTCTCGACGTAATGGCCCATCTGTGTGAGATGTACCGGCGTTCCATTCCGCCGGACTTTCCTCTATCGGGCACGGCCTCCAGCCGTGTACGTCGCCCGATGGATCAGCTCGATGCCTCGGAGGAGTCGTCATGAGTCCCCGCAAGACCTACATCCTCAAGCTCTACGTGGCGGGCAACACGCCCAACTCGATGCGGGCGCTGAAAACCTTGCGCAACATCCTTGAAACCGAATTTCGGGGCGTCTATGCCCTGAAGGTGATTGATGTGTTGAAAAATCCCCAATTGGCGGAGGAGGACAAAATTTTGGCAACGCCAACGTTGTCCAAGATTCTTCCCCCGCCGGTGCGCCGCATCATTGGTGATCTCTCGGATCGGGAACGGGTTTTGATCGGTCTCGATCTTCTCTACGACGAGCTGTCCGACACGGCCCTCAACTCGAGTGTCATCGACGCTGTCGATGAGGAGACCGACACGACGATCACGTCGGATCCTTAAGCGACATGGTGCTCTCAAGCATGGTTTGTTTCCTGCTCTCTACCGTCAAGTCATAGGTCTTTGCTATGCAGTTCCCTCCGACCAGCGGTCAGCCTCAGATGCAGGTGCAAAAGCTCCCGACGGGGATCGAGGGCTTTGATGATGTGTGCCAGGGCGGCCTACCGATCGGCCGCAGCACGCTGATCAGCGGCACGTCCGGCACCGGAAAGACGGTGTTCTCGCTGCACTTCCTCCACAACGGCATCAAGGATTTCGACGAACCCGGCATCTTCGTCACCTTCGAGGAATCGCCCCTCGACATCCTGCGCAACTCCGCCAGTTTCGGCTGGAACCTGCAGGAGATGGTTGAGCAGGACAAGCTATTCATCCTTGATGCCTCGCCAGATCCCGACGGCCAGGACGTGGCTGGCAGCTTTGATCTCTCGGGTCTGATCGAGCGGATTAACTACGCCATCCGCAAGTACAAGGCCAAGCGCGTCGCCATTGATTCGATCACGGCGGTGTTCCAGCAATACGACGCAGTCTTTGTGGTGCGTCGTGAGATTTTTCGCTTGATCGCCCGGCTCAAGGAAATTGGCGTCACCACGGTGATGACCACCGAGCGCATCGACGAGTACGGCCCGATTGCCCGTTACGGCGTTGAAGAATTTGTTTCCGACAACGTGGTGATCCTTCGCAACGTGCTCGAGGGAGAGCGGCGTCGGCGCACTGTTGAAATCCTCAAGCTGCGGGGCACCACCCACATGAAGGGCGAGTTCCCTTTCACCATGGGGACCCACGGCATCAGCATCTTCCCGCTGGGGGCCATGCGCCTCACTCAGCGGTCGTCCAACGTGAGGGTGAGCTCTGGTGTGCCCCGTCTGGACGACATGTGTGGTGGTGGTTTCTTCAAGGATTCGATCATCCTCGCCACCGGAGCCACAGGAACGGGCAAGACGATGCTCGTCTCCAAATTCATCGAAGATGCCTGCCGCAACAAGGAACGAGCGATCCTGTTTGCCTATGAGGAATCGCGAGCCCAGCTACTGCGGAACGGCACCAGCTGGGGCATCGACTTCGAGCAGATGGAGCAGGACGGTCTGCTCAAGATCATCTGCGCTTACCCCGAATCAACGGGCCTTGAAGATCACCTGCAGATCATCAAGACGGAGATCAGCCAATTCAAGCCCTCGCGGATGGCGATCGACTCCCTCTCTGCCCTGGCTCGTGGTGTGAGCCACAACGCCTTCCGACAGTTCGTGATCGGTGTGACCGGTTACGCCAAGCAGGAGGAGATCGCTGGTTTCTTCACGAACACTTCCGAGGAGTTCATGGGCAGCCACTCGATCACCGACTCCCATATCTCCACCATCACCGACACGATCCTGCTGCTGCAGTACGTGGAGATCCGCGGGGAGATGGCCCGAGCCTTGAACGTGTTCAAGATGCGTGGCTCCTGGCACGACAAGGGCATCCGCGAATTTGTGATCACGGGCAATGGTCCGCAGATCAAGGATTCCTTCTCCAACTTTGAGCGGATCATTTCCGGTGTGCCCCATCGGGTGACCACCGATGAGCGCAGCGAGTTGTCGCGAATTGCCCGCGGTGTTTCCACCGAGGACTGACCTAGAGCTCGGCGGACTCTGCGATGGCATTGCGGCTGCGTCGTTCCGCCTGCAGTTGCAGCTCATCCTTGTCGGCTTCTGCAAGCGGAAGCTCAAACCAGAAAGTGGTGCCGATCTCGGGTTCGCTCACCATTTGCACTTGTGCACCGTGCTTCTCGAGGATGCCCCGCACGATCGAGAGCCCCAGTCCGGTGCCCACTTCCGTGTGAACGGCATTTTCCACTCGGAAGAAACGATCGAAGATACGTTCCTGATCGGAGTTACTGATCCCGCAGCCCGTGTCGGCGATCTCCACCCTCAACTTGGGCAGCGGTGAGGTGAGGGCGCAGGTGGGTCCGTCACTTCCAGTGATCGCTGTCCCCTCCACCGAACATGTGTCGGGCCAGGGATAGGCCCGCAGCGCCAGGGGACCACCGGGTCGGCTGAACTTGAGGGCATTGCCCATCAGGTTGTCGAGCACTTGGAGCAGCAGGTCCCAGTTGCCCAACACGTCAGGCAGATCTTCGGGCGCATCGAGAACCAGTTCCACCTGGCGATCTTCCGCATTCAGCCGGTAAGTGCGCAGGGTCTGTTCCATCGCTGGTCGCATGCTGATCGGTTCGAACTGCAGGGTTCGACCCGACTCCAGCCTGGAGAGATCCAGCACATCGTTCACCAGCCGGGTGAGCCGATCGGTTTCATCGTTGGCAACTCCAAGAAACTCTTTCTGCTCATCGGGGCTGAGCTGGTCGCCGAGGTCATGCAGGGTTTCGACGTAGCTCTTGATGTTGAACAGCGGCGTGCGCAGTTCATGGGAGACGTTGCTGATGAAACGGCTCTGGGCTGCATTCAGCTCCACCTCCCGTGTGAGGTCCTGGATGGTGACGGCGATGCCTTTGAGGGTTTCACCACTGGCATCACGCACGGCCTGCAGAACAATGCGCAGTGTGCGGGCTGGTTCCCCCACGCTGCAGCGAAGGTCTTCACTATCTGAGCCGCCACCGAGCAGGGCATCGAGGGGGCTGTGCAGCTCGATCGCCAACAGTTCAGGCAGTTCCCCCACCAGTTCCTGGCCTTCCAAGCTGCGCCCTTCCCAGCGGAACAGGCGCCGCGCCGTTGGATTGGCCAGCACGATGCGGCCGTCGGCGTCGAGCAGCATGGCGCCATCGGCCATGGTGGCGATCAACGACTGCTGCTTCACTTGCGCGGCCGTGAGCTCCTCGATGTTGGCTTCGTCATAGGCCTCGAGCTGGGAGGCCATGGCGTTGAATCCGGTGAGCAATTCCCCCAGTTCTCCGCCCACCGGCAGGTCAACCCGGGCACCGAAGTTGCCGGAGGCGACGGAGCGTACCCCCCGCAGCAGTTCCTTCACCGGTCGGGTGATGGTTAGGGCGTTGAACACCGCGCCCAGGATCACCAATACCCAAATTGAGATGAACACCGCCACGGTCACCTCCCGGGTGAGGGCGGCACTGGCCAGGGCGGTTTCATTCGGGTTCACCCCGAGGCCGAGAACGCCGTAGTACTGCCCCCCCCGGATCAGTGGGACGAACACATCGGTGACAGCACCCTGGGGCGTGAGATGTTGCCGCACCAGGGGGTTCTGGGGGCGTCGACGCAGCTCATCGGGCAGTTCCAGCCGTCGGTTGAGTCGGAGCTCGCCATCGCCACTGCTGGGGGTGGCGCTGATGGGGATTCCCAGATAGACGACGCCTTCGGGATCGGCAAAGAAGATGTAGCGGACGCTGCGGCTGGAGCGCCAGAACTTTTCGGCGACGTTGGCCAGTTCACGGTCCTGCCCCTGCGCCACCAGCTCGGTGACGTTGCCGGCTAGCAGCAAGCCCAGATCCCTGGCGTAGCGGGTGTCGTTCATCACGGCATCGCGCTGGATTCCGTTCAGCGCGAAGAAGGTGATGCCCGTCATCATCAGGCTCACCACAAGTGTGGCAATCGCCAGCAGCTTGGTCTGAAGGGTGAATTCCGCCCACCAGGCGGTGATGCGGTCCCAGAGGTTCTGGTCTTCCCCCGGCGGTTTGCCATTGGGGGGAAGTGCCCAATCAGCGATCGCTGCTCCGCTGCCGCTGCTCATCCTCCCGAGCGCACCTGGTGGCCGATGTCTCGACGGTAGGTGATTCCGGCGTAATCCAGCTGATTGAGGCAGTTGTAGGCCCCGGAAAAGGCTGCATCGAAGTCATCGCCTTGGGCGACGACGGCCAGCACCCGGCCCCCTGCGGTGAGCAGTTCGCCGGAGCTGTTGCGGCGGGTGCCGGCATGAAACAGCTGATGGTCTGGGCTGGGGGCAAGGGCGATGCGAATCGCATCACCCTTGCGAGGAGCCTCCGGGTAGCCCTCTGCAGCCGCCACAACGCAGGCACTGCAGCGTTCGGCAATGCTCAGTTGCGGGGCCAGATCGAGGCGGCCCATTGCACAGGCCTGCAGCACGGCGCCGATCTCAGGGCCGAGCAGAGGCATCAACGTCTGGCATTCGGGATCGCCGAAGCGACAGTTGAACTCGATCACCTGAGGGCCATCGGCCGTGATCATCAGGCCGGCATAGATCACGCCGCGGTAATCAATGCCGCGTTGGCGCAGGGCCTTGAGGGTGGGCTCGAGCACGATGCGGCGCACCTCCTCTAGACCCTCGGCATCCAGAAGTGGGGCGGGGGCATAGGCGCCCATGCCGCCGGTGTTGGGACCGCGATCGCCGTCTTTAAGTCGTTTGTGGTCCTGCGCCGGTGGTAACAGCACCATCCGCTCCCCATCGCAGAGAGCGAACACCGACACTTCAGGCCCCTCCATCCGCTCCTCCAGCACCAGCTGGGAGCCCGCAGCACCGAAACGCCCTTCAAAGGCTTCGCGGATGGCGGTTTCCGATTCCTCCACGGTGTCCGCCACCGTGACGCCCTTGCCGGCGGCCAAGCCATCGGCTTTGACCACTAGAGGACGTTGGACTTCCCGCAACACCGCCAGAGCTTCGGCTTCATTGGTCACCGCCCAGTGGCCAGCCGTGGGGACCCCCGCCTCTTGCATCAGTTGCTTGGCCCAGGCTTTGCTCGCCTCCAATTGGGCACCCTCTGCTCCAGGGCCGAACACGGCAAAGCCCGCATCACGCAGGGCATCGGCGACGCCAGCGGCCAGAGGAGCTTCCGGACCTACAACCACCAGGTCGACGGCGTTCTGCTGGCAAAGCGCAATCAACCCAGCGCTATCGGTTTCGCCCACCGCCAGGGTGCTGCCTTCAGCGCCACCATTGCCAGGGGTGATCCAAACCGTGTCCAGGCCCGGACAACGGCCCAGGGCCCAGGCCAGGGCCTGTTCCCTGCCGCCGCCACCGACGACGAGGGCACGTTGGAGGGCGGGCAGCGTGTTGGGACGGGTGGACGACATGGCCATGGTTGTGGGAGGAACGGTTTGGGCCTCGTAGGTTTTCCTTTGTAGACCGCAGCCCGCCATGGGGACCCCCCTTTTCCCCTTCGCCCTCACCCTTCTGGCTGCTGTCACGGCAGCCCCTGATCCCCAGGTGATGCGCGAGGAACCCTTTCAGACCGCGCTGGCCTCCATGGATGTGGCCGCGGCGGAGCAGGCCTGTCTCGACCCCCGCATCGCCAACTCCGATGGCCGTCGCCAGGCCTTGCGCGATCGGCTTCTAGCGCTGCATCCGGTCATCGATTCGTTGGAGCTGGTGCTGGCGAACGCCGATGCTCTGATGAGCTGCGGAGCCCCCGAAGCCGCGGCGGTGGTGCTGAATCGCTATGTCCCGCTGGTTGGCGATGAACGGAGGCAGTGGTTGGTGTTGCGCTGGCGGGCTGCCGCCGCCGCCCTGGATCACCGCCAGGCGGCTTTGGCGCTGCGCCGTTTGGTGGATGGCAACCTGATCGCCCTTGACGCGCCTCTATTTTCTGATCAGCCGTTGCCGGATCAGGGAAATGGGCTGGATCAGTTGGCTTTGCATGAAGCGGCCTTGGGCCGCAACGCTGTGGCTGTGGAGGTGCAGCTGCTGGGGGACCTGAAGGGTCTGCAGGGGGCGAAACGACTGGCGCGGGCGGCGCAATGGCTGGATGCGGATCAGTTCGAGCAGGCGGATCAACTGCTGGAAACCGCTTTGGATCAAGCGGCGGCAGCGGAGGCCTGGGGACTGGCCATGGACCTGCTCCATCAACAGCTCCAGCTGCAGCTAGCGGCTGGTGGCGATGGCGAGCGGCCGCGGCAGCGGATGCAGCGGCTCGCCAGTGTTCTGAATGACCGCTATGCGCTTCAGCAACTGAATCCTGAGGCCGAGCCCGATCCCCTGCTGCGTTCTCCCCGGGATCCTGGAGGCCATGCTGATGTAAGACCGTCAGCCGTTGCACCGTCGCCATGACGCCCGATCACGGAGAGCTGCTCTACGAAGGCAAGGCCAAGCGGGTGTTCGCCAGCACGGATCCCGACCGGGTGTTGGTGGAGTTCAAGAACGACGCCACCGCCTTCAATGCCCAGAAGAAAGCCCAGCTGGACGACAAAGGTCGGCTGAATTGCCAGATCTCAGCGCGGTTGTTCGAGCTGCTTGAGCGTGAGGGGGTGCCGACCCATTACTGCGGTCTGGCCGGGGAGACCTGGATGCTGGTACGTCGGGTGGAGATCATTCCCCTGGAGGTGGTTCTCAGGAACACCGCCACCGGATCGCTGTGCCGGCAGACGCCGATCGCGGAGGGCATAGCCATCGAACCCGCCCTGTTGGATCTCTATTACAAGGACGATTCACTTGGCGATCCGCTGCTGACTGAGGCGCGCGTGCAGCTGCTGGGGGTGGCGGACCCTGCTCGACTGTCAGCGATTGAACAACTGGCCCGCCGGGTGAATGCGGTGCTGCTGCCGTTCTTTGAGGGACTTGATCTGCAACTGGTGGATTTCAAGCTGGAGTTGGGGCTTGCATCGGATGGAACACTCCTGCTCGCCGATGAGATCAGCCCTGACACCTGCAGGCTCTGGGATCGCCGCAGTAGCAACGTTGAGGACCGGATTTTGGATAAGGACCGCTTCCGTAAGGATCTCGGTGGGGTGATGGAGGCCTACGGGGAGGTCCTTAAACGGGTCCAAGGCAGCTGCCCCAATCCCAGCAACTGCCTGTAAGGTCAGCGCACGTTTTTGTGGCTTCGGCCCAGCCTGCGTCTAGATGACCCGCCGTTCGTCCCGCCGCTCCTCGGTCGCTGTTCGTCACACGGTTCTGGGTCTGATGCTCGGGATCCCCCTGGTGGCTCCGCCCGTGGTGGCTCAGGAGGCCGCGCCTGCGAACCAATCCGTAGAGGCGGAAGAGGTCGTGGTGGAAGACACCGTGGTGGAACAGCCTCGGGTGCTGATCTCCGAGGTGTTGATTGAGGGCATCGATGGGCACCCGGAAGAAGAACGTCTTCAGATCTCCACTTACGACGCCATGCAGGTGCGTCCGGGGATGCGTGTCACCCGCGAGGAGCTCCAGAACGATCTGAATGGCATTCAGGCCACGGGTTGGTTCTCTGATGTGCGGATCGTTCCCCAGAACGGACCGCTCGGGGTTCAAGTGGTTGTTCAAGTGGAGCCCTTCCCTCCGCTGAGTGCTGTGGAGATCAGCGGCGACGATGAGGATCTCCTTTCGGATGAGGTGATTGAGGAGACGTTTGCCTCCGATTACGGCCGCACGCTGAACCTCAACGATCTGCAGCAGCGGATGAAGGCCCTGCAATCCTCAGTGGCCGATCAGGGCTATTCCCTGGCTCGGGTGTCCGGTCCAGAACGGGTCAGCCCTGAGGGTGTGGTCACGCTGAAATTGCTCCAGGGCAGCGTGTCTGGTGTTGAGGTCAAATTCCTCACCAAAGAGGGTGACGACACCGATGAGAACGGCAATCCCATCCGTGGCAAAACCAGGGAGTGGGTGATCACCCGGGAGGTTTCGATTCAGCCCGGCGATCCGTTCAACCGCAACCAGTTGGAGCGTGATATCAAGCGGCTGTACGGCACCCAGCTGTTCAGTGATGTGAAGGTCACTCTGCGGCCTGTGCCAGAAATGCCCGGCGATGTGGTGATCGTGCTGGGCATCGTTGAGCAGTCCACCGGTCAGCTCTCTGGCGGTCTCGGCTACAGCCAAAGCCAGGGTGTGTTTGGCCAGGTGCAGCTGCAGGAAAGCAATCTTTTTGGTCGAGCTTGGAATCTGGGCACCAACATCACCTATGGCCAATACGGCGGATTGGCCAACCTCAACTTCACGGATCCCTGGATCTACGGCGACAAGCACCGCACCAGCTTCCGCACTTCGGTCTTCTTGAGCCAGCAGGTGCCCCAGGTCTTCCAAAGCGAAGACAACGGCAACATCCGCACGGCGAAGGACTATGCCGACAACGGCTCCAACAAGGCTTACGAGACCGGCCGCAGTTACGGGTTCACCGATGGAGATAAGGCTCCGGGTGAGGTGAACAAGGCCGACAGCGAGTACCCCAACCGCAGTTGGTTCGACTACGAGGGCGACACGGTGGTGCTGCGCAAGATCGGCGGCAACTTCTCCTTCTCCCGGCCCCTGAACGGTGGTGATCCGTACAAGGACAGCAAGTGGAATGTGCTGGCCGGTATGTCGTTCGCTGAAGTGCGGCCGATCAACTTTGCTGGTGATACGAGGCCCTATGGCGTGTCCAACAACAAATTGCGCAAGGGCAAGGTCAACAACGACGACGTCATTTGCGTGTCGTACAACTGCGCCGACACCAACAACCTGGTGGGGGTGCGTTTCGCCACCACTTACAACAACTTCAATAACCCCCGTAATCCCACCAGCGGCAACTTCTTCACCGCCGGAACCGAGCAGTTCCTCGGCATCAACAACGACTCTCCCACCTTCAACCGGCTGAGGGCGAGCTACACCCAGTTCTTCCCCGTGGATTGGCTGAAGATCCACAAGGGCTGCCGTCCCAAGCCCGGTGAGCAGGCCGATTGCCCCCAGGCCATCGGTGTGCAGATCAAGGGTGGCGTGATCATGGGCGAAGCGCCCCCGTACGAGGCGTTCTGCATGGGTGGATCCAACTCGATTCGGGGTTGGTACGACTGCGATCTTGCAGTGTCCAAGGCCTTCAGCGAACTCACGATCGAGTACCGCTTCCCGCTGATCAGCATCTTCTCTGGCGAGGTGTTCATGGACGCTGGCACCGATTTCGGTACCCAAAAGGATGTGCCCGGTAAGCCTGGTTTGCTCTTGGGTAAGGACGGCTCCGGTGTTTCTCTCGGTACCGGCGTGATCGTGACCACGCCGGTTGGTCCAATCCGCGTCGAGGTGGCCACCAAAGACTTCACATCCGATTACCGCTTCAACCTGGGCGTGGGCTGGAAGTTCTAGTGAACAGCTGGCCTCAGGACTACTCCGCTGCCTGGACACTGGCGGCGGAAACATCACGCTCTGGCGTCGGCCTCCACAGTGGAGCTGAGTCCACGGTGGAGCTGCGGCCGACCGATCATCCGGGGTTTCACATGCGTTTGCCGGGGATGGAGCAGCCGATCCAGCTACGGCCGGATCAGGTGCGAGACAGCCCGTTATGCACAACCTTGGATCTGGGCTCCAGCACGGTGGCCACCGTTGAACATCTGCTAGCGGCCCTGGCTGGTTGTGGGCTCAGCCATGTGGAGATCGGTCTCAGCGGCCATGAAGTTCCTTTGCTGGATGGTTCAGCCCTGGGCTGGGTTGAGGCCATCTCCGCAGCTGGTTTGGCCCCTGCAGCGACACCAAGGCCGGCTCCTCCGCGGTTGGAGGAACCCCTGCTGCGCACCCGCGGCAACAGTGTGATCACCGCCACCCCGTCGGATCGCTTTGGTGTTGTGGGCATCATCGATTTTCCGCAGGCGGCCATCGGCCGTCAGCAGTTCGCCTTGGAGCTCACGCCCCAACGCTTCGTCGATGAGATCGCTCCGGCACGCACCTTTGGTTTCCGGGAACAGGTGGAGCAGCTGCGTGCTGCCGGTTTGATCCAGGGCGGAGCCCTGGACAATGCCCTGGTCTGTGACGGTGATCAGTGGATGAATCCACCGCTGCGGTTCGAGGATGAACCGGTGCGCCATAAGCTCTTGGACCTAATCGGCGACCTGGCACTCGTCGGTTTTCCCCAGGCACAAGTTCTTGTGTACAAGGGATCCCATGGTCTTCACACCGATCTCGCAGCCGCTTTGTGACTGAATCCACCACCCCAGATGTCGTGCTCACCAGCGAGCAGATCGCCGGTTTGCTCCCGCACCGTTACCCCTTCGCTCTGGTGGATCGGGTCATCGCCCATGAGCCCGGGGTTTCGGCCACGGCAATCAAGAACGTGACCATGAACGAGCCCCAGTTCCAGGGGCATTTCCCCGAGCGTCCGCTGATGCCAGGGGTGCTGATTGTCGAGGCGATGGCGCAGGTGGGTGGTCTGATCGTGACCCAGATGCCCGATCTGCCGAAGGGACTGTTCGTTTTTGCTGGCATTGACGGGGTACGCTTCCGGCGCCCTGTGGTTCCTGGAGATCAGCTGGTGATCCGCTGTGAACTGCTCAGCCTCAAGCGCAAACGCTTCGGCAAGGTCAAGGCTGAGGCCACAGTGGACGGCGATTTGGCCTGTTCCGGTGAATTGATGTTCTCCCTGGTGGACTGAGCGGGATGTCGCAGCAAACGGCGTCACAGCAGATTCACCCCATGGCGGTGGTGGACCCAAAGGCCGAGCTGGCTGCCGGCGTGGTGATCGGCCCTGGTGCGGTGGTCGGCCCCGAGGTGGTGATCGGAGAGAACACCTGGATCGGTCCCCATGCCGTTTTGGACGGACGGCTGACTCTTGGTCGTGACAACAAGGTGTTCCCGGGTGCTTGCCTGGGTCTTCCGCCGCAGGATCTCAAGTACCGCGGTGCCAACACCGAGGTGTTGATCGGTGATGGAAACACGCTGCGGGAATGCGTGACGATCAACCGTGCCACCGAAGAGGGTGAGGTGACCCGCATCGGCAACGGCAACCTGCTGATGGCCTATTGCCATCTGGGGCACAACTGCGATTTGGGCAACAACATCGTGATGTCCAATGCCATTCAGGTGGCGGGCCACGTGGTGATCGAAGACCGTGCGGTGATTGGTGGCTGTTTGGGAATTCACCAGTTCGTTCACATCGGCGGGATGGCGATGGTGGGCGGCATGACCCGCGTCGACCGAGATGTTCCCCCCTATTGCCTGGTGGAAGGCCATCCGGGCCGGGTGCGGGGTCTGAACCGTGTGGGGCTGCGGCGCAGTGGCCTGTCTGCCAATCACGATGGCGCTGAACTCAAGCAACTTCAGGAGGTCTGGACCCTGATGTATCGCTCTGACCTGGTGATTGCCGACGCGCTTCAGCGGGCCCGCAGCCAGCCGTTGCTGCCGGCGGCTGAACACTTTTGCCGGTTCCTTGAAGCCTCCACTGCGCAGGACCGACGTGGGCCGATGCCTGTGCAGGGGCGCTGATGGTTCGGCTGCTGATCAGCACTGGAGAGGTCTCCGGTGATCTGCAGGGCAGCCTGTTGATTCGCGCCCTGCGGTTGGAGGCGGACCGACGGGGGCTGGAGCTTGAGGTGCTGGCCCTGGGAGGCCCGCGCATGGAGGCGGCGGGTGCGGTGTTGATCGCCGACACCGCTCCGATGGGGGCGATTGGCCTGTGGGAGGCCGTCCCATTGATTCTTCCCACGCTGCGGCTGCAGGCCCGGGTGGATGCGCTGCTGAAGGCCCGGCCCCTTGATGGGGTCGTGTTGATTGACTACGTCGGGGCCAATGTGCGTCTGGGCACACGGCTGCGGAGACAGCGGCCCGATCTGCCGATCACTTACTACATCGCCCCCCAAGAGTGGGCCTGGCGCTTTGGCGATGGCAGCACCACCCGTCTTCTTGGGTTCACCGACAAGATCCTGGCGATCTTCCCGGCGGAGGCCGAGTTCTATGCCGCCCGTGGTGCGGATGTGAGCTGGGTGGGCCATCCCCTGTTGGACAGCTTCCAGAACCTGCCCGATCGCGCCAGCGCCCGCCGCCAACTGGGTCTGGATCCTGAGGCGCCGGTGCTGCTGCTGTTGCCAGCCTCGCGGCCCCAGGAGTTGCGCTACCTGATGCCACCGTTGGCCCAGGCGGCGGCCCTCTTGCAGCAAAGCCACCCTGATCTTCAGGTGCTTCTGCCCGCTGGGCTTGCGCAGTTCGAAGCGCCCTTGGCTGCAGCGCTGCAGGAGGCCGGCGTGCGCCAGAGCCGGGTGATTCCCGCCGCTGAAGCCGATGGGCTGAAGACCACCTTCTGTGCGGCGGCGGATCTCGCTTTGGGTAAATCCGGCACGGTGAATCTGGAACTGGCCCTGCAGGGGGTGCCCCAGGTGGTGGGGTACCGCGTGAGCCGACTCACGGCCTGGGTTGCCCGCCACGTGCTGCGCTTCCAGGTTGATCACATCTCGCCGGTGAATCTGTTGCTCAAGCAGCGGTTGGTGCCGGAGCTGCTGCAGGACGAACTCACCGCCGAAGCCCTGGTGGAGAGGGCTCTTCCTCTGTTGACCGCCACCCCTGAGCGCCACGCCATGCTGGAAGGCTATGAGCGGCTGCGGGCCACCCTTGGTGCTCCTGGAGTAACCGAGCGGGCGGCCAGGGCCATCTTTGATCAGGTGCTCGGATGAAACGAACGCTGCTGCTGCTGTTCACCTGCCTGATGCTGCTTAGCTGGCCCCAACAGGCCATGGCTGAGTTGCAGACGGCGGTATTTGCCGGTGGCTGTTTCTGGTGTCTGGAGCACGACCTGGAGGATCTGCCGGGGGTGCGGGAGGCCGTGAGCGGCTACAGCGGCGGGCAGCTGGAGCGCCCCACGTACCGGCAGGTGAGCAGTGAGACCACAGGTCACCAGGAAGCGGTGCAGGTGCGTTTTGACTCGGATCTGATCAGCTATGCGGAGCTGTTGCGTAGCTACTGGCGCAATGTGGATCCCCTGGACGGCGGCGGTCAGTTCTGTGACCGCGGCGATTCCTATCGGCCGGTGATTTTCACGGCCGATCCCGTCCAGGCTCAGGCCGCTGAGGCCAGTGCTGAGGCGGTGGCCCGCGAGCTCGGGCAATCCCGGTCTGCTTTGAAGGTGGAGCTCAGGCCGGCGGCTCGCTTCTGGCCCGCCGAGGGTTACCACCAGAACTACGCGGAGAACAACGCCGTCAAATACAACTTTTACCGGTTCAGCTGCGGTCGTGATCGCAGGCTCGACACCGTCTGGGGGGACAACGCTCGTTCCGGTAACGCCTGGGGGAATTAGAGCTCAGTTCCGGTGGCCTTAAGGCCTCAGCCTTCCGACGCCATAGCCGAGCAACAGGCCAACAGCTCCTCCAACGGAACCAGCTGTCAGTTGCATGCGTTGAGTCGAGCTGAGCCGGTCTGCGAACACCAGTACGGCTGAGACAACGAACAGCAACAGCGCCGTGACCAGCACGGCATCCAGCGATCTGTTGCCTGACTTCCCTGTCTGTCCTCCACCACCCTGACCACCGCCTCGCTTCACAGGTGGTTCCCCTCCAGGTTGGTTGTTCGCATCCAGCTCACGTTCAATGCGGTTGAGCTCTTTTTCGGCAGGAGATCGGTCCATGCCTAAAGGATGGCAGCCTCAATCCTCGGCAGAGCGCCCCCGGGTGCGAGCACGGTCGCTCAGCCAGATGATCACCCGTGTGATCGCCCACGCGAGCGCGATACCCAGCAGGATCGAGAGCAGTGACTCCACAGCACAGCACTTGAGGACACCGGCAAGTGCCGGATGCCCCTCAATATGCCGATCTGATCAAGGAATGCGTGAGGACTGTTGCGATCAGTCGCTTGCTTTGGCGTCCTTGTCGTTGTCTTTGGCTGGCTGTGTTGTGGCCTGAGGCTTGGATGCCGTCTTGCAGGCCAAGGAGGCTTCCAGGCGCTGCAGCTGCGCTTCGCGCAGTGCATCGGAAATGCTGAGAGTGCGGTCAGTCATCGATTGGCGTTCTCGACAGCGGCAGGCTCAAGGCCTAGTGCGATCGAAAGTGGACCTACAGATCTGAAGACTGACGAAACCTAGACGCCCATGGGCCCACGTCCAGGGAGCAAAAGTGCTTACGTCAGTGTCTGGCAACACACCCGCACCAAGACGCCAGCGCGATCCACGGGTTGCCAAACCTGGGCCGCTATGGCTATGAGTACAGGAGTACTATTCATGGGCGGCGTATGTCTGTTGATCACAGCGATCTCGCGGTGAAGGCGGAAGCTCCATTCCTCCATGTCCGCCCAGGCCACTTTGTGATCGTTGGTGGAGACCAGCTCGATCAAGGGGATTGGTGGATGGGGCAGGTGATCTTCTGTGAGGGGAGTGCGCGTCACCCCAGGCTCCCGTCTCTGTTTCAGGTGGCTGATGTGGACACGGGCGTCATCACGTGGATCAATGCCGATGCGATTTCTGATGTGATCTGGTCGATGGATGGATGGCCGGCCAGTGCGCTCGTCCGTGAGGAGTGTTGATTAAGGGGCGGTGTGTGTCCGCGTCAATAACGCGGGGTTGACGGTTGTTCTATAAAGGCTGTGTAGCAGTTGCTACAGAACGTTCACCCCTTTAGAGGGGCGCAGTCGCTCCAAGCCACGGAACGGGGACTTGGATTTCTTCGAGGAACTTCCAATGACGGCACTTCTTTATCGAGGTCACGCCTACGCAGCAGCGGTATCAGCACCCAAAGCCTGTGTTGAGCTGACCTACCGACGCGAGCACTACAACACCTGCCGGGAGGAGGTCGCGCGCGACGTGCACCCCACCCTTACCTATCGAGGCGTCTCCTACACCAAGTAGGCCGAAGCTTCTTTCAGGTCTTGCCCCTGCCATTGGCGGGGGTTTTTTATTGAGCCGCTTGGTGGATGGCCGACCACGATCCAAGCGGGATTTCGTCATTGTGTGTGCGAGACAGTCAAAGCCCGCCAGTGGGAACGGACCTCACCGCCATCGTGATCTCCTCGGTGTTTCTTGGGGTGGGATTTGTGATTGCCAAGTTCTTCCCGGAAGCCGCGTTGTTGGCGGCGGTGTTCTTGGTGGGGCTGGCGATTCTCAACGTCGCCCTTGTGCTTGTGGCCTGATGCCCAAAAAAAGGGGGGGTGTTCCCTAGGCACCCCCGCGTTCGACGCGTTGCCCCTTCACCGAAAGAAGCCTCCGAAGGATGACCTGGACTCTCGTGGCTGGTCGTCGCCATCACGACAAAACGTTTTTGGTGTGAGGGACCCAAGAAAAAGGAGTCGTTCTCTGCGGACGCTCTCGTTGCGTTGACAAGGGTTGCACCATAAACATGTTCACCGTGAACTTTCTCCATGGCAAATGTCCGCGAGATGGTTAACACCCATCTGCCTGTAGCGCTCAAGTTGATCAACAGCGCCGCCCTGGTCGCGATCGCGCTCTCGACCCTCTGTGCTGCTGGTTCTCTGCGCGAGATGTCAGGCAGGTCTGCTGCTCCAGCGGCTGTGACTGACGTCAACTGAGCCCAATACCCCTGGAGTGATACGAGGTCTCGCTCCAGGGGGTCGAGCCGGCCGTTACCTGATCAAATCCGGTCGAATTCCTTAAGAAACCAACACTCAACCTGTTGAAAAGATTAAGCGCGGCAACCTGAATGATTCGGCAAGTTCTCAGTGAACAGACGGGTTTCCAGCCATCGACCAAGGTGGAAGCCATGCTTACGATCTGGCGGTGAGAGGAGGGTTGTATGTATTTGCTGACCATTAAGGATGGTCTTGGCACCCGTCATATCGGTCCCTACGCGTCGCCGAAGCATGCGTCGGATGATCTCGATCGGGTGTTGGAAACTTGCTCCGAGCGAGCAAGGTGGCAGATCCATGCGCTTGAAACACCCGACCGTTCCCTTGAACTGCAAGCGGTTGCATCCTGATTGGGCGCGTCCCGATCAGCCCTGACGTCGCCCTGGAAAACCACGGGTCAGCCCGCTATCGATCATCAGGCCGATTCCGGCGTTGATGCAGATCAGGCTGAGGGTGCCGTACCAGAACCAGGGGCCTCCATCCTTGCCCAGCATCTGAACCACCTTGCGGCTCACCGCTTCGCCGAACAGGCAAAGCCCTACCGGGAGCAGAAGTACCCCCAATTGGGCCTTGATGTACCAGCGCACCGGGGAGCGGCTCATGACTGGGCCAGCACCCAGTTCACCAGGGTGCGCACGCCGTAGCCGGTGGCTCCAGCGGGATTGACCCCTTTGCCCTTGTCACTCCAGACCGGTCCGGCGATGTCGATGTGGGCCCAGGCGGTGTCTTTGGCCACGAACTCCTTGAGGAATAGGGCGGCTGTGATCGAACCGCCTGGCCGCGGGCCGGTGTTCTTCATATCGGCCAGCAACGACTTCAATCCATCCCTGTAGGACTGCCGCAGTGGCATGCGCCAGAGGCCTTCACCACCCGTCTGAGCAGCGGCATCGAGGGCCTCCGCTAGGTCGTCATTGTTGGACCACAGCCCGGCCATCTCATCACCCAGGGCAATGACGCAGGCTCCGGTGAGGGTGGCCAGATCCACCACGGCATCGGGTTTCTGCTCGCAGGCGTAGAGCAGCGCATCGGCGAGGGTGAGGCGGCCTTCGGCGTCGGTGTTGTTGATCTCAATCGTCATGCCGTTGGCGGCCGTGACGATGTCGCCGGGGTGGACGGCGGAGCCGTTCACCATGTTTTCGCAGGAGGCAACCACCATGTGCACCTCAACGCCGGCAGGCTTCAGTTCAGCGATGCTGCGCATGGCACCGAGAACAGCGGCACTGCCGCCCATGTCGAACTTCATCATGTCGATCTGGGCTGCCCCCACCTTGAGGTTGTAACCGCCGGAATCGAAGGTGAGGCCTTTGCCCACCAGGGCAACGCGGCGTTTCACCTCGCCCTCGGGGCGATAGATCAGGTGGATGAATTTGGGGGGCAGATCGGAGCCCTGGCTGACGGCCAGGAAGGCGCCCATACCCTTGGCTTCACAGTCGCTGCGCTCGAGCACCTTGAGCTCAAGGCCATGGTCTCGAGCCACGCCAGCGGCCGTGTCTGCGAGGGCTGCTGGGGTGACCACGTTCGGGGGGGCAGCCACCAGCTCCCGGGCCAGTTCCACACCGGCGCATGTGGCATTGACTGCCGTAAAGCCGCTGGCGGCGGCGGGGTCGAGGTCGATCAGTTCCAGGGCATCGGGGATCCGGCGCGGGTCCGGTTCCTTGCGGAAGCGCTGGTCTTTGTAGAGGCAGAGCCGCACCGCTTCAGCGCAAATGCGGGCTGCTTCTGTTGCATCGGTTCCTGTCCAAGGCAAGTGCAGGCCGAGGTTGCCCTCACAGCCAATGGCGGCTTTGGCCGCCCGGGCGGCGGCGGCGCGCAGGCGGTCGGTATCGATTCCATCGCTCTCGCCCAGGCCCAGCACCACCAGGCGCTGCGGGCCCCCGCCCAGGGGCGTGATCACCAGCTGGTCCCCGGGCTTGCCTTTGAACTCCTGCTGCTTCAGGGCATCGGTGATGCCGGTAAAGCGTTGTTCCAGGGCTGTTGCCGTGGCATCGACATCGCCCTGGGGCAGCCCCACCGCCAGCACATCGCCGTTCCACTCCTGCAGGCCGTTGGAGGACAGGGAGAAGCGCATGGGTGGACGCATCAACAAAGGACGAGCGTAGCGATCCCGCGTGTTGGCTTCGGCCTTAGAGCTCTGCGGTGAAGGGGGTGGCCCAGCGTTGGCGGGTTTCCTTGTTGAACGGCGGCCACCAGCGTTGAATCAGCTGTTGTTCCAAGGCTCGCCGGGCCTTGGTGGCCCGGGGCACATCGCAGCTGAAGCGGATGCTCAGCTGAGCGCTGAGCTCACAGCGCTGCAGGGCTTCGCCGTAGGCGGCGAGGTAGGCCTTGCAGTCGTGATCGCCTTTCCAGCGGCGCTCGGCGGCCAGGGTTTCGCCCACATAAAGCAGAAGCGGGTGCTCCAGCTGTGTTGGCCTGTCCATCACCAGGTAGATCGCTGCTCCGCAGTGGGAGGGTTCCGGCCAGCGCCAGAAACTCATCGCCAGGGGTGTGAGGGCCAGCGGATCGATGGCCGCAGCAGCGTCATCGGGGTCGGAACCGAACAGATCCCCCTGGGTTGCTCCGGCGCTCTCCCCGCGGAACAGCGGCGCCTGATGGGCATGCAGACGCTCCTGCCAGGCGAGCAGCTGCTCCCGTTGCAGGGGCAGGTCAGGCCCGTTGCTGAAGGCCAGTGCACCGGTGGAGAACAGATCCCCCTGCATCAGGGCAGCGGCAGGCTGGGCCCGGCGCGTCGGCTGCCGAAACTCACCCGGCCGATCAGGGCTTCCACGCTGCTGGCGGGCAGGCAGAGCCGCTCCTGCAGATCAGCCAGGTTCTTGAAACCGGCGCGTCGGCGTTCCCGCATCAGGTTGTTTAGCCGTTGTTCCGTCCAGCCAAGCAGCGCCAGCTGATCGGCGCTGGCGTTGTTGATGTCGAGGGGAGCGGCCTGGGGCTGCAGTGGGGCATCGCCGTGCCACTGGAAGAGGAGATGGGGTGTCCAGAGCCTGGCCAGATCGCTCGGCAGCTCCAGCAGCCGGAACAGATCATCGGCACTGGCGAATTGCACCCCACCCAGCTGCAGCCGCACCAGCAGATCGGCTGTGTCCTCGCTGCACCCGGGTAGCTGCAGCCACTGATCGCGGCTGGCCCGGTTCACATCCATCACCCAAGCCGGCGGCTCAGCCACGGTTGGTAAAGGCTTCGCCGGGGTCGTTTGGGGTGGTGCTGGCAGCTGCCCGGTGGCCTGCAGCACCCGCCTGGCTAGGGGATCCAACCAGTGGCTGCGGGGCATGCGGCTCAGCAGAGTTGGGCCGACATTAACGAGGGTCCTGGGGCTGCGTCAGCGCAGCTTTCGGACGAGATCCTTGCAACCCCCCTGTTGGTCGATGTAGCTGCGCATTAGATCGTCGTAGCCAGGAGTGGTTTTCACCTCGTCCCGGTCGGTGTCGCTCACCCCCTTGCTGAGCAAGAAGCGGTTGGCGATGTCTTGGGCTTGGGCGGGTCTCATCTGCTTGGTTTCGATCAGGCAGCGGGCATTGGCTTCGGCGATGGTGACCAAAGCTGTGGTGCGCTCGCTGGCGGCGAAGCCTGCCTGTTGAACGAGGCTGCTGACGCTGAGAACCACCAGGGCTGCGGTGGCGGCGCGTTGGACCATGGCGTCAGGATCCTTTAACTCTCCTCAGGATGCTCATTCAGGCCGAGGGGGTCCAGCGGGGAATCGGCAGCGGTGGATCCACCAGGTTGCGCTGAAATGCGATCAGCACAGCCTGGGTGCGGCTTTTGGCATTGAGTTTGCGCAGCAGTGCTGTGACGCAGTGCTTGGTGGTTTCAATCGAGAGGTGCAGCTGATCGGCAATCTCCTGATTGCTGAGGCCCTTGCAAAGACCGCGCAGCACGTCTTCTTCCCGCAGGCTCAGCACGTCGCTGAGGGGATGGTCGATGTTTCCTGAACCGCGGCCGTGGTTGGCCACCCCGGCAATCACAGGATCCATGTGACTGCCATCGCTCTCCATGGCGCGTAGAACGCTGAGCAGGCCGCCGTTGCCGATCCGCTCATGGCTGCAGAGCCCCTCGCATTGCGCCTTGGCTGCGGCGTGAATTGTGCTCAGCAACGGGCGCTGAATCAACATCAGGCACCGCAGGGAGGGCTGGCGTGCCTTGGCGGCTGCTACCAGGGAGGGGCCATGACCGCGCTCGAGCTGGTCGCTGCAGATCAGTAGATCAGCGGCCGTGCTGCTGAGGCAGGCGAGGGCTTCAGCTTCGGTGCTAGCGGCCCCCACCAGGGAGCCGATGCCAGCGAGGCTATGAACCAGGCCGCTGATCAAAACGCGATCGTCGGAGGCGACCACGATGCGACGCCCCTCCAACAAGGGCCGGTGGCGTTGAGGAAGCTCACGCATCGCGGCCAGCTGAGGGGTGAAGTCCACATCCTGAAGGCAGCCCGAATCTCACCATGAAGTCGGATGCCGCAGGAGGGCGGTGCTGGTCAGCAAGACCGTACAAAAGTCTTCAGTGCAGGCCAACGCAAGGTGCGGCGATCACCCCCGTTGCCACTTGCGAATCCTTGGCAAACTTTGCCGAAGCAGCGATTAACGCCGACGATGGCTTTCTTCGATTCCGACATTGTTCAGGACGAAGCCAAGCGCCTGTTCAGCGACTACCAGCAGCTGATGCAGCTGGGCAGTGAGTACGGAAAGTTCGATCGAGAGGGCAAGAAGAAATTCATCGAGACGATGGAGGAGCTGATGGGCCGCTACCGCGTGTTCATGAAGCGCTTCGAGCTCTCGGAGGATTTCCAGGCCAAGTTGACTGTGGAGCAGCTGCGCACCCAGCTCAGCCAGTTCGGCATCACCCCCGAGCAGATGTTCGAGCAGATGAACTCCACCCTCGAGCGGATGAAAGCTCAGATCGAGGAGCCCCCCTCCAGCTGAAACAGCCCCAGCCGAACTAGCACTCGTACGATCGCCAGCGCCCGCTTGATGCGCCTCCCCCATGTCGGACTCCACCCCGTCGTTGCCGGATTGGCTGTCCCGGGGCATGGCCGACCTGTTCCCGGCCGGGGATCCCAGTGATGCGGATCAGGCCCTGGCGGCCCGGTTGGCCCAGGCCGAAAAGGAGGGTCGGCCGCTGCGGGTGAAGCTGGGCATCGACCCCACTGGCAGCAACATTCATCTGGGCCACAGCATCCTGTTCCGCAAGTTGCGGGCCTTCCAGGACGCGGGCCACACGGCGGTGCTGATCATCGGTGACTTCACGGCGCGGATCGGGGATCCCACCGGCAAGAGCGCCACGCGGGTGCAGCTCAGCAAAGAGCAGGTGGCCGCTAACGCCTCCACCTACCTGCGCCAGTTGGGGCAGGACCAGCCCAAGGAAACGGCGCTGCTCGATTTCGAGACCCCTGGCCGGTTGGAGGTGCGTTACAACTCCGAGTGGTTGGAGGGTATGGACCTGCCGGCAGTGATCGGCTTGCTCGGCACCGGCACTGTGGGCCAGATGCTGGCCAAGGACGACTTCTCCAAGCGCTACGGCAGCGGCACTCCGATTGCCCTGCATGAATTCCTCTATCCGCTGCTGCAGGGCTACGACTCGGTGGCGGTGAACGCTGATGTGGAGCTGGGCGGCACGGATCAGAAGTTCAACGTCGCCATGGGCCGTGATCTGCAGCGCCATTTCGATAAGGGCACCCAGTTCGGCCTACTGCTGCCGATCCTGGTGGGTCTCGACGGGGTGCAGAAGATGAGCAAGAGCCTCGGCAACGTGGTGGGCCTGGAGGAAGACCCGCTTTCGATGTACTCCAAGCTGGAGAAGGTTGGCGATGGGGCGATCGATGACTACGTCACGTTGCTGACCAACCTTGATCTGTCCTCATTACCGGAAAATCCGCGCGAAAAGCAGAAGGCCATGGCCCTGGCGGTGACCGCCAGCCGTCATGGTCCGGAGGCTGCCTCCAAGGCCCAGAGCGATGCCGCCACCCTGGTGGGAGGAAGCGGTGATGCCGGCGCGGATGTGCCCGAGGCCTCCCTGGCAGAGGTGAACTTTCCGGCCAAGGCGTTCTATCTGCTTAGTGCCGTGGGGATTTGCGCCAGCAGCAGTGAGGCCCGCCGCCAGATCAAAGGCGGTGCGGCTCGTTTGGAAGGTGAAAAGATCACCGACCCCAACCATGAGTTCGCCTCAGCGGCGGAACTGGAGGGCAAGGTGCTGCAGCTGGGTAAGAAAACTTTTCGGAGGCTTGTTGCTTGATGGAGAACCTGCATCCTGCCGATCGGATCATCATGGCGCTCGATGGCATGGCACCTGAGCAGGCACTGCGCTTTGCCGCTCAGGTGAAGGGGCTGCGCTGGGTGAAGGTGGGCCTAGAGCTGTTTGTGCAGGCTGGGCCGGTGGTGGTGGAGCAACTGCGCGCGCAGGGGCTGCGGGTGTTCCTTGATCTCAAATTTCACGACATCCCCGCCACCATGGCTGGAGCCTGCCGGCGGGCAGCGGCGCTGGGGGCGGAGTTGATCACGGTGCATGCCTGCGCTGGCAGCGAAGCACTCAAGGCAGCCGAGGCTGCGGCGGTGGAAGGGGCGCAGAGTGCCGGTCAACCCGCCCCCACCTTGCTGGCGGTGACGGTGCTCACCAGCTGGGAGGAGCAACGGCTGCAACGGGAACTCGCCATCACCCAGGCCATCACCGAACGGGTGCCGGCGTTGGCGCAGTTGTCGGCGACTGCCGGCATCGGTGGTTGCGTTTGCTCACCCCTGGAGGCCGCGGCGTTGCGGGCGCAGCACCCCGAGCCGTTTGCCTTGGTGACTCCTGGCATTCGCCCCAAAGGCACTGCCTTGGGTGATCAGGCCCGGGTGATGGGTCCCGCCGAGGCGATTGCAGCGGGCGCCAGCCAGCTGGTGATCGGCCGGCCGATCACCAAAGCCGACAACCCCAGCGAAGCTTTTGCCCAGTGCTGCGCTGAGCTCAGAACTTGAAGCTGAAGCCGCCCCGCACCTGCCAGCTGGTGCCGCGGTCACCACCCCAAACCAGCGAACCGCCGCGGGCATAAACGCCCACCGATGTGCCGTTGACGTTGTACGTGGTGTAGTCGAGGCCGAGTTCGATCAGGGCGGCATGGTCATCGCCGCCGTTCACGTCCCAGCGCTTGGACTTGCCGGAGTCGCGGTAGGTCACCTTCTGATCGCCGCCGCTGGTGCCCCAGTCAGCGGCCCAGCCCAGGCGCAAGGACGGTAGGAACAGTGAGCGTTCGCCATCCCGGATCGGACGACCGAATTTCAGTGAGATCTCACTGCCCATCTGATCCACCTCCATGGCGTGGTACTTGAGCCGATCCTCACGGTCGGCACCGTGCTCGCTGAACTTGTCGAGGCTGGTGTTGGTGTAGCTGATCTGGGCCTGCGGCTCGATCAACCAGTCGCCGCTCTCCAGAGGGGTCGCCACACTGACGACGCCGGTCCAGGAGTTGCCGCTGCGGTTGCCCTTGGCAGTTTCACCGTTGATGGAGCGGCGATGTTCACCGTCGTAGCCACCGGCGCTGATCATGCCTCGCAGCACCAAGGATTGGCTCAAGTACTCGGCATAGGCACCACCACCCCAGCCATCGGCATCCCATCTGCCGCGACCACCATCACGGCCGTTCATCACGGCATAGGTGCCGAACAGGCCGATTCGGGTTGTGTCGCTCAAGGGGATGTCGGCACCGAGTTGGGCACCGCCGTTGTCGAAGTCTGCGTAGCGATGGCCCGCAGCACCGTTGCTGTTCACGCCACCGAAACCGCGCACCCAGGCGTTCACGGCGGGTTTGTTCACTTCATTGGTGAACAACAGGCTGTGGGGATTGATGATTTCGCGATAGCGAACCCCTTCCACCTCGATGAAGACCGTGTCGGCGTCGGCATCGAGAACCACAGCATTGGCCTGTGCCTGAAGCGTTCGTTCCAGATAGACCTCACCAACACCGGGATCGAGTGCATCGCTCTTCATCCAGAGCGGACGGATCGGTTCTGCCGGTGCCGGTTCCACGGCGGGTTCCGGCATTGGCATGGGGGTGGATTCGGCTTCCGGTTCTTCCGCGAATTGGCGATAGGGCGGAGCTGGCGGGAACTGGGTGCAGGGACCGAAGCACAGGGGAAGAATCACTACAGGGCTTTGTTCCCTGGTGCCCTTGGATTTCTTGGAGACGTCACGTTCGTCGTCCTCATCCATCTCTTCTTCGTTCTCATTGTCGTCGGGATCTTCCTCGGGAAGACAAACCTCACCGCCTAGCGGGTCAAGGGTGCAGCTCTCGGCCTGGGCTTCAACTGGCCGCAGCAACTCAAAGACCAGAAGCCCAAGACTGCTTATCAGCAAGGCTTGAAAAGCGCGGCTGGCATGAATGCCGGTCGTCATATCGCTGATGGCATTAATTGACCCATTCTGAGGATATTTGCCTACGCCTCGATTAATCCCGCTCAGTTCGGTGAGCGCCCCTTTGACCCGAGCAAAGGCGGTTGGGATTACGACTACTTCACCAGCTATGCCCTGCCGGACTTCGTTGGCTGAGTGGGTGGGTTAGCAAGAGCCGAGGGCGATCAGCCCTTGGCTTTCTGTCCGATCTTGGGTTCGCTGCCCGCCAGCAGCCGCTCGATGTTGCTGCGATGGCGCCAGAGCACCATCAGGCTGGCCACCAACGCCACCACCACGTAGGCGTTGCTGCCGCCGGAGAGCAGCATCAACAGTGGTAGGCCGATGGCGGCCACCACGCTGGAGAGCGACACGATCCGGAAGATCGAGATCACGGCCATGAACAACCCGAAGCAGGCCAGCCCCACCGGCCAAGCCAGACCCAGAAACATGCCCAGGCCGGTGGCGACAGCCTTGCCGCCCTTCCAGCCCAGCCACACCGGCCAGATGTGACCAGCCAGCGCCGCCAAGCCTGCCAGCACCTGCAGCCAGTCATTGAGCCCGAAGGTTTTGGCCAGCAGCACCGCCAGGGCACCTTTGCCCACATCGATCAGAAACACCACCAGGGCCGGGCCCTTGCCCACGTTGCGCAACACGTTGGTGGCACCGGTGCTGCCGGAGCCGCAATCACGCAGGTCGATGCCCTTGAGCCAGCGGCCGGCGAGGTAGCCGCTGGGAATGGCTCCCAGTAGGTAGCCGATGGCCAGGAGCAGCAGGGCAGTGAGGATCACAGCAGATCGTCGTCGTCTAGGCGTTCACCCGGTCCGGCCGCGTAGGCCAGCCAGAGGGGGAACTGAAGCACAGGAATGGCGACGCTGCGCTCGGCCGCATCGATCAGGATCAACGGCACCTCGCCCCGCTCCTCCAGCCGGTCGGCGCGTTCCACCAGGGCTTCCGGGCGTTCGAACAGCACGATGCCGCTGCTGGGGCCGAAGTCTTCCCGGCCCAGGCCGAGAGCATCCTGGAGGCCGCGCCGCCATTCGCCAAGCCGTTCGGGGCCGCCGGCCAGCACCAGGCACTGGAATTGATCGCCGTAGAGCTCGCCGATCACCGCGATCAGGGCGGCACTCACCAGGATGTTGCGCGGCCTCGTGCCGCGGCTGGGCTGGGCGCCGCGTCCGCCTTGATTGAAGAACCAGTCCTCCAGTAGGGCCGTGTCGCGGGCGTCGATGCTGCGCCGCAGGTTCCAGGGGTCGGCGTAGACGTCGGGCTGTTTGAGGAAGCGCTCCAGGGTCTGGCGGATCAGCGTTTCATCGGGGCTGAAGGTGTCTGCCACCGCTGGCGGTGGGGTGCTCTCACCGCTCTTTTCCGGTGCCGCTGAATTGTCTGCCGCCTGATCGAGTGGGGAGGGCTGCACCACCATCGGCTGCACCACCAGTTCCAGGTTTTCCACGCTCTGGACCAAGTCCTGCAGGGCGCCACCCAGGTACTCCTGGAAGCCCTTCACGCGGCGGGCGATGGCGTCGGATTGGCCGGCGAAGTTGGCCTTGAGCTCGGTCTCGAGTTGCTCTTTGCGGGAGGCCAGGGCGGTGATTTCCACCTGCAGTGCATCACGGCGGTCTTGCAGATCCTTGAGGGCCAGCTCCAACACCGGGTTGGGTTCTGCTGCTGCGGGTTCCGTGCTGGTTTCGCCGTTGGATTCGGCCGGGGCCTGTTCCGGTTCAGGCGCCTGCGGGGTCAGGTCGGTGTCGTCGGGCATTGCGTCAGCTGCCGTGCTCTCCATTCCTCCATTCCAGCCGACCAGACCGCAGAAAAAAAGGTGGCATCACAACTGAGACGTTGGTGCACGAAATTGCGTTCAAATGTGCACGTATTCGTTGCGAAAACGTGCTACGGCTCGTTTGTTTTCGTGTTGCCTTTCGGGTCCTCTTTCGGTACTTCCAGTGCTCCAACCCGCAGTTCCAGCTGTTCTCGCAGCTCCTTCGGGCTGAACAGGATCGGCAGGAAGTGAATGCTCTGGGTCTCGCGGAAATAGAAAAGGCCTGGCAGCCCAGGGGCGAACAGCCGCCAGCTCAACCATTGGTCGTAGGGGAAACGCCTTAGCTCGCGGCCGTTCTGCCACACGATCAGAGCGTCTTCTTTGAATTCCAAGCGAAGGCTTGCGCTCTGGATCAGCAGGAACAGGCCGAACAGTGCCACCACCAGCGTGGGCCAGGGGGACAACGGCAGCGGCAACAGCGCCAGGCCAAGGGCCACCACCAGCAGTGGCAGCCGAACGTCCGGCTTAAGGGTGACGGGGGCGGGGGTTGAACTCATGCTCCGAACAGCACCTGGGTAAGAACGACATCCATCAGGGCCACCAGGATCAGGATCATCACCACCGCGCCGGTGGTGCTGGTGCCCACTTCCTTGGGGCCGCCGCGGGTGGTCAGTCCCCAGCCGCAGGCCACCGTCGCGATGATCAGTCCGAACACCAGGGCCTTCACCAGCATGAACGGAAGGTCCAGTGGGGCCATCCAGGTGCGCACCGAGGTCCAGAACACCGCTGGAGGGATGTTGTAGAGGGCCGTGCTGGTGAGTTGGCCCGACCACACCGCTACGAGGAAAAAGAAGAAGCACTGCACGGGTGCCATCACCACCATCGCGATCATCCGGGGCACCACCAGGTACTCCACCGGATCGGTGCGCAGCATCGTGATCGCGTCGATCTGTTCAGTCACCTTCATTGTGCCCAGCTGGGCGGCGTAGGCGGTGGCAACCTTGCCCGCTAGCAGGCAGGAGGTGAGCAGGGGGGCGATCTCCCGCGCTAGGCCGATCGCCAGGATGCCGCCCACCGTTGATCCCGCCCCCTGGCGTGTGAGTTCCGCGGCCACCTGAATGTTGAACACCGAGCCGGCTGCCACCGAGATGATCAGCACGATCAGCACGCTGCCCGGGCCAGCGTCGAGCATTTGCTCAAACAGCTCCCCCCGATCAATGCGGCCGCGCAGGGTGGCGGCCACGGCCTGGCCTCCGATCAGCAGGCTGGCGCCCAGGCGTTTGATCGAACGGGGCGTGTTCATCCGGCGGCCTTCTGCAGGTGGGCTCCACGGTCGGGCCAGCCTCGCATCACCACAAGACCAAGCAGCACAAGGATGGCGGGAATCAGGCCCATGCAGAGCCGGATTGCTAGCAGGGCTGAATCCGGCTGTTCGATGAAACTCAGCGCCCCGCTGCAGTTGCCTCCCTTGGCGGAGATATAGCCCGTGAGCGAGAGCAGGCTGCCGAACACCGACATGGTGAGGCCGATGATCAGCTTCTGGCCGAACACCATCCAGGCGGTGTAGAGCCCGGCGGGTTTGCTCGGGTCAGCGTCGATCGCATCGGGCAGCAGCGACCAAGGGATCAGATAGGCGGTGGCGGCCCCTACCCCCACCAGGGCAATCAGCCCCACCAGCGGCAACAGCTGCAGCAGGCTGGGATCTGTCGCCAGTGGCGGGAATAACATCGAGAGCAGGCAGGCGCTGATCCACAGCCCTGCGCCCCAGCGCAGGGTGGCCACCCGTCCGATGCGGTTGCAGAGGTTGCTCCAGAGCTGAAGGCCCAGCAGGGCAGCGATCTGAAAAGGCAACAAGATCCAGGTGGAAAGGTTGTTGGGCACATGCACCACCTGCACCAGCCAGATCAAGGCCACCACCTGCATCAGTTGCAGGCCGAACCAGAGCAGCAGGTACAGCCCCAGCACCTGGCGGAAGCGGGGGTTGGCCATCACTCGTTTGAGCTGCTGCATCGGCGGCTCGTTGTTGGGCACTGGCCTTTGGGCCCGCTTGGCGTACGGGGCCAGCCCCCAGCAGCAGAGCAGTGTTGTGGTGGCAGCGATGCTGCCGGTGATCCGGCCCATCGCCAGGTAGCCCCCGCCCCCATCGGTGAGCACCACCGAGGCCACAATCAGTCCGCTCAGGCCGGCCAGGATGGAGCCGGTGAACCGTGCCGCATTGAGGCGGGTGCGAATGGCGGTGTCGGGCGTGAGCTCGGTGCCCAGGGCGGCGTAGGGCAGGTTGACGCTGGTGTAGGCGGTCATCAGTAAGACCGCCATCACGGCGTAGTAGATCGTGCGCTGCACCGTGTTGCCCGGTGGCACCCACCACATCGCCGCCAGGCTGATGCCCAGCGGTAGGGCTGCTGTCAGAATCCAGGGCAGGCGCGGGCCCCAGCGGCTGCGGGTGTGATCGCTGAGCCAGCCGATCAACGGGTCATTCAGGGCATCCCAGACCTTGCTCACCGTGAGCAGGGAACCGGCGATGAAGGCCGGCAGGCCGGCGGCGCAGATGAAAAAGGGGAAGAGATAGAAGCCCAGCTGGGTGGCGGCAAGTCCGGTGCCGGCGTCGCCCAGGCCGTAAGCAAGCATCAGCCTGCGGCGGGATCCCTGCAGGGATGCGTCGGTCGGTGTCACGCGGAGGCTTCAGGCAGGCGGATTGCCATAATGAATGCGTGCATACGTCACCACCACCCCCTTGGGCAGTGGTGTGTTTGTACTACGCGGGTGTTGTGTAATGGTAAGACCTCAGCCTTCCAAGCTGATGACACGGGTTCGATTCCCGTCACCCGCTCTGATCACAACCGAAGGTCAGTCGTTACCTCTTCGGCAAGCAGCAGCACGAAACTGCGGCTCTGCAGCGGAATTTCCACCCCGCTGAAATTGGCCGGCTCTGCTGGGAAATCCTTGGGGCTGGGCAAGGAGGTGTCGATCACCCGTTTCCAAGGGGAGGCCGGAACTGGCAACTCAAAGCTCAGGCTTTCTTTGTAGGCGTTGAAGCCCATCCACAGCAGTGCACCGTGGCTGCCGCGGTGGAGGCTGGTGGCCGTGGTGCGGCTCCAGGCCGCCCAATCGGGCTTGGCCAGGCTCACCCCGTGCCATTGACGCCAGAGATCGCTGCGCTGCTCCGAAGGCTGCTCCGCTGATTTGCGGTTGCTTTCCCGTGGCGGCACCAGTGGATTGAACAGTTGCGGCAGGGCCTGGCGCAGCCGCAGCAGGCGTTGCAGAAACTGCTTGAGTTCCAGGTCGCAGTGGTCTTTATCCCAGACCATCCAGCCCAGGGGGCTGTTCTGGCACCAACTGTTGTTGTTGCCTCCTTGGCTGCGGCCCACTTCGTCTCCCATGAGCAGCATTGGCACGCCACGGGCCAGCAGCAGCGAGCTGAGCAGGTTGCGTTGCTGACGCCGCCGCAGGCTTTGCACCAGAGGATTGCTGCTGGGGCCTTCGATGCCGTGGTTCCAGCTGTTGTTGTGGTTTTCGCCGTCGCGGTTGTCTTCGCCGTTGGCCAGGTTGTGCTTGCGGTTGTAGCTCACCAGATCCGCCAGGGTGAAGCCGTCATGGGCGGTGATGAAGTTCACCGAACGCCCCAGGGCCACGGGCTTGCCGTCATAGAGATCGGGGCTGCCCTTGAACCGCTGGGCCAGGGTCCAGGTGCTGTGGTCGTCACCCTTCCAGAAGCGCCGCACTCCGTCGCGGAAATGGCCGTTCCAGGTGCCGATCCGCTTGGCGGGAAAATCCTCCAGCCGATACAGGCCGCCGCAGTCCCAAGGTTCACTCACCAGCTTGAGGTCGCTCAGCTGCGGGTCGGCCTCCATCGCTATGAATAGTGGCGGTTCGTCCAGGGGTTTGAGTTGATCGCCGCGGCTCAGGGCGATGCCCAGGTCGAAGCGGAAGCCATCCACCCCCAGCTCCAAGGCCCAGCAGCGCATCGACTCGAGGATCAGCTGGGTGCTGATCGGAGCATTGGCAGCGATTGAGTTGCCGCAGCCGCTCACGTCCTGATAATCGCCGACGTCGTTTTGGTGGTAATAGACGTTGTCAGCACAGCCGCGCCAGCTCAGCGTTGGGCCATGACGGTTGCCCTCGGTGGTGTGGTTGTAGACCACATCCAGCAGCACCTCGATGCCGGCGTCATGGCAGGCGGCCACCAGTTGGCGCACCTCATGGCGGGCCTGCAGCGGATCGCCGCTGCTGCAGTAGCCGTGGTGGGGTGCGAACCAGCTCAGGGGGCTGTACCCCCACACGTTGTCGCGCCCCGGGGGGGCATCGGCCGGGTCGAAGCAGAACACCGGTAACAGCTCCACAGCCGTGATGCCCAGCTCCTTGAGGTAGGGCAGCTTCTCGATCAAGCCGAGGTAGGTGCCGCGGTGCTCTACGGCGACTCCTGCATCCTCGCGGCGGGTGAAGCCTCCCACGTGCAGCTCGTAGATCACCGTGCGTTGCCAGCTGTGGCGTGGGCGGGGATGGGCCTGAAAATCGAACAGGTCCCGTTCGCACACCACCGCCTTTAGGCAGGCATGGGCGTTGGGTGAGGGCCCGGTGGCCAGCACCCGGTCGTAGACGTCCCAGCCACTGATGGCTCGGGCGGCGGGGTCCAGCAGCACCTTGGAGGGCTGGAAGCCATGGCCCCCCGGCGCCAGCGGCCCGAAGACCCGGTAGCCGTAGCAGCAGCCTTCGTTGAGCCCTTCGACCTCGACGTGCCAGTAGTCGCCTGAGCGGTGACGTCGACCATCCAGTTCGATCACCCGCTCTGGGCTGCGTTCGTTGCTGTTGCTGTAAAGCAACAGCTCAATGCGGTCGGCCCCGGGAGCCGCCAATACAAAGTTCACCCCTCTGTTGGTGAGGCTGCTGCCCAAAGGCCAGGGAGAACCGGGGTGAATGCCACTCAAGGCCTGTTGGGGCATCTCGACTTCAAACTAGTGGTTAGGTCCGTTGTTTTGAACCAATGGCGATGACCACCACACTTGAGGCTGGTCGGCCGCCGCAGCAGCTGCGCGACGACCTCTGGTTGTTTCCACCCAACCGCGACAGCCAAGGCGGCAGTTCCTGGTGGCTCGATCTCGATCCCGAGCCCGTGCTGGTGGACTGTCCGCCGTTGACGGAGGCCAGCCTCACTTCCCTGCGCCAGCTGGCGGGAACCCGCAGGCCAAGGATTCTGCTCACCAGTCGTGAAGGGCATGGGCGCCTGCGTCGCGTTCAGGAGCGCTTGGGATGGCCGGTGCTGGTGCAGGAACAGGAGGCCTATCTCTTGCCCAATGTTGAGCCGTTGGAGACCTTTGCCGAGGAACACACCACGGCGAGTGGATTGCGGCTGTTGTGGACGCCAGGACCGACGCCGGGGAGCTGTGTGGTGTTCGCTCCGGCACCAAATGAGCTGTTGTTCTGCGGGCGTTTGCTGACGCCATGGGCTCCAGGGCAGCTCGCACCGATGCGCCATGCCCGCACATTTCATTGGCCCAGACAGCTGAATAGTCTGGCCAAACTCAGGGATTGGATTCCCCCAGATGCGAGTCCCCAACTGCTGTCTGGGGCTGCGCTTGGTGCCTTGCGTGGGGAGCGGCTCGTGCCCTTCAGCGGTTGGAGCGATGTTGCGGAGAACTGCTAAAGCGTTGCGGCACAGCACGTTTCGCTTGCAGCAACCGGTTGCCCTCCATACGATTGGGCCGCTTGGGGAAGGCAGCGGCGAGCCCACGACGCCGTATCTGAGCCGTCTCCCGCCCCCCGACTCTCTCTAACCAATGAACAAAGCTGATCTGGTGAATCTGGTGGCTGCTCGCACCGAGCTCACCAAGACCGACGTCTCCATGGTTGTCGACGCCGCTATCGACACGATCATCGACTCCGTGGTGGAAGGCAAGAAGGTGTCCATCCTGGGTTTCGGTTCCTTTGAACCCCGTGAGCGCTCCGCCCGTCAGGGTCTGAACCCCAAGACCGGCGAGAAGATTGCGATTCCCGCTAAGCGTGTTCCCGCCTTCACCGCCGGCAAGATGTTCAAAGATCGCGTTCAGGGCTGATCAAGGCCTCAACCTCGTTCTCCAGGCGGCCCAGTGGGTCGCCTTTTTTGATGGCTGTTCGAGATGATGGTTGTTCCGGAGCATCTGCAGCAACATCTGGCGGCGGGGCGAGCCTTGGCTGCCGCAGGTGACTACCGCGGACGTTTCGCCCCATCTCCCACGGGAGTGCTCCATCTGGGCAACCTGCAGACCGCCCTGCTCTCGTGGTTGGCGGCGCGTCAGGCCGGTGGTGCCTGGTTGCTCCGCATCGATGACCTCGACACACCGCGCAATCGCCCTGGTGCCATCGAGGCGATCCAAAGCGATTTGCTCTGGCTGGGCCTGGAGTGGGATGGCCCGGTGGTGCTGCAGAGCGAACGGCGTGGCACTTACCACTCCTGGTTGTCGTGGTTGCGCCGCTCCGGAAAGTTGTTCGCTTGTCGCTGCTCCCGGCGGGAGCTTGCCGATCAGCCGATCTACCCCGGCTTCTGCCGGACGGCTGGGCACAGCTGGGGCTGGCAGCAACAGCGGCTTCCCAGTTGGCGCCTGCGGGTTGCCGATCACGATCCCCACGGCAGTGGCGATGTGGTGCTACGGCGAGCCGATGGCTTCATCGCTTACCAACTCGCCACCGTGATCGACGAACTCAGTTTCGGCATCACCGATGTGGTGCGCGGTGGTGATCTGCGCGAGGCCCTGCCAGCTCAGCGCAGCCTGTTCGCGGCCCTTGGTGAATCTCCTCCCCAGTTCCGCCATGGGCCGCTGTTGCGCGATGCCAAAGGTCAAAAATTATCCAAGCGTGAGGCCAGTTCAGGCCTGGAACCGCTCCGCATCGCTGGGTTGGATGCGGCCGCTGTGATCGGGCGCTTGGCTTCAGGTCTTCAGCTACTTGAACCCGGTGCACGCCTAACTGCAACAGAGTTGCTTGAACACTTGACGCAGCAGAAGATCAATGCAGTGATTTCTTAAGGAACACTTCGGGATCAGTGTCGGGTTTTCGCCCCACACTGAACCCATCGTCTGATCCTTGGGATCATGTGCACGTGCACCGTCTGTGGTGGCAGTGGAATGCAGAGGGTTTCGGGAGATCGCTTCCGAACCTGCATCGTCTGTCTTGGAACCGGTCAGCTCAGTTCCGCGGTGCAATCCGCACCGTTGAACCACCAACCCCTCAACACCCCAGGCCTGGCCAGACTCACCTGTCCGACCCGTCCCCTGGCTTGATTCTCAGCCCAGGGGAGTTTTCTGATCGTTCTGGATGACGAAGTAGGCGGCCGTCGCCACAACGATCAACAGCGGCACCGCAGTGAACAGCAGCAGGGCAATGGCGGTCCAGTCGGTGTACACGGCGGTGCGATAAGTCGAAGTTGAGGCATCATCTCAGCAAATCGCCCCCCTGAGACCTGCTCGCGCGCTCCGTCACAGTCCTGCTGGTTCTTGGCATAGCAGCCCCTGTGGTGCGGGCTTCGCCTTTGGCAGCCTTTCAGGCCCGAGCAAGGCTCTGCCTAGAGCAGGGCCATCCTCAGCTGTGCGAACAAGCCTTGATTGAAGCGGAGGCGCTGCAGCGACAGGCGTCGGCTCGCAGTGCCTATCCGTGCCAGACCCTTTTGCTTGGGGTCCAGGCGGATTTGGTGATGCAGCAGCTGCAGGCGGGCCGCGGCGCCCAGGCCGTTGCCGACCTGCAGGCTGCGACCCGCGGATGCGCTGGGCTCTGACGCATCCCGTTATTGCCCGACAATCACCGGCGGCGTGCTCCCCCCGCGAATGGGCGGCACCACCTTTGTTTTTCCGTCCCACTTGTCAAGGAACAACTTGTAGAGAACGCTGTCATTGAGCGAGCGGGTCAAGGTCTGAAACTTCAGGGCCTCTTGCTCGGCGATCTGAACCTCTGTTTTGGCGCGCAGAAGTTGCTGTTGAGCGATTTGCTTCTGCTCGATTGCTGCTCGGTATTCCTCAGCAATCTTGAGGCCAGTGATGTCCAAACCTTTAACCGCTACATAGTCGAATTTGCTTAGTTCATTGGAGACGCTTTCTTGTACAAGGGTGGAAATGTTGTTCCAGTCGGTGGCGATAGTGTCGAGTTCATACTTTGAGAACACTGACTTCAGGGATTTCAGCAGTGATGGCTGAATTACCCTTGCGTAAATCGCAGAGTCATCGGTGGCAATCGTGCTGTAGATCCTGGGGGCTTCCCCGGGCTTGACCGCATATTTCACCGTGGCTGTGGCTTCGATTACCTGTAGGTCTTTGGTGAGTGTTGAGAATTTTTCGGGGATGACCTGCGTTCTGACGCTGAAATTATGGGTCGACTGAATGAACGGAAGTTTGAGGTTCAAACCCGGCTCTCTTGGGGTGTCGGAGACTTTTCCAAGGGTGGTGACAACGCCAACCTCACCGGCGGGAACAACGAACACGCTGGAGAGCAGGGCAATGCCGCCAATGAAGATGGTGGTCATGCCAACCACCGTTTTGGTGATTTGCTCCGGCTGGGGGTTGGATTGCATGTTGCTGGTTTGGGTCGATATTTAAAACAGTAGTGATTTATTGTTGATCATCAGGAAAAAGTTTCTGATGATGACTGGGCTGTTGCACCAGCGATTGTGGTGTTCTTGCGCAGTCAGCTCCTGCGTTCGCGGTGCATCCAGCTGATCCAGTCTGCGGAAATCTCCTGGGGACAGACCGCCTCGCATTCGAGGTTGCTGCTGCAGCTGCCGAAGCCCTCTGCCTCCATCTGACGTTGCATGGCGTCGGCGCGGCCGGCCCGTTCCGGTTGTCCCTGCGGAAGCTGGCCCAGGTGCGCCAGCTTGGCGGCCACGAACAGGCTTGCTGAGGCATTACGGCAGCTGGCGACGCAGGCGCCACAACCGATGCAGGTTGCTGTGCTGAAGGCGCTGGCGGCTTGCTCCCGGCCCACGGGCATCGCATTGCCGTCCGGGGCCTGGCCGGTGCCGGTTGAGCAGTAGCCGCCGGCGGCGATCAGCCGGTCAAAGGCGGAGCGGTCCACCATCAGATCCTGGATCGGAGGAAAGGCCTTGGCTCGCCATGGATCCAGGGTCAGCACCTCGCCATCGCTGAACTCCCGCAGGTAGAGCTGACACACCGATGTGGCGGCCCGAGGGCCATGGGCCTGGCCATTCACCAGGAAGCCGCAGCTGCCGCAGATGCCTTCGCGGCAGTCGTGTTCGAAGCTCACCGGCCGTTCTCCGGAGCTGATCAGTTGTTCGTTGAGCTGATCGAGGGCCTCCAGCAGGGAGAGGTCGGGGGAGACGTTCTCCAGCCGATGGCTCTGGTAACCACCGGGTTGATCGGCGCTGCTCTGCCGCCAGATGCGCAGGGTGAGTTTCATTTGTAGCTCCGGGTGCTGGGTTGCAGCGCGGTGAACTGCAGCGGTTCGCTGTGGCGGATCGGTTCACCGTCTGCCCTGTGTTCCCAGGCCGCGATGTGGGCGAAGTTCACGTCATCGCGTCGGGCTTCGCCCTCGTCACTTTGGTGTTCCTCGCGGAAGTGGGCACCGCACGACTCCTCCCGGGCCAGGGCATCCCGCAGCATCAGCTGGGCTAGCCCGAAGAAGTCCTTCACCCGCAGGGCTTTCTCCAGCTCGGCATTGGGGCCGCTGGCCTCGCCAGGCACCCGAACCTCGGCCTCGAATCGCTGTTCCAGCGCCCTCACCTGCTCCAGTCCCTCCCGCAGATCATCGGCATGGCGGCTAATTCCGCAGCGGTCGATCATCACGCTGCCTAGCTGGCGATGGAAGCTGTCCACCGGGGTGTTGCCTTCGCTGTTGATCAATTGGCTGATGCGGCGGCGGGTGCTTTCCAATGCCTCGCGGCAAGCAGGGTGATCGCTGGGTACATCCTGCGCCGGGGTGCCAGCCAGCCAAGCCGTAACCGTGGACGGCGCGATGAAGTAGCCATCGGCGAGCCCTTGCATCAGAGCGCTGGCGCCGAGGCGGTTGGCACCATGTTCGGAGTAGTTCGCTTCCCCCAGCACAAACAGGCCGGGGATCGAACTCATCAAGTGGTAATCGACCCAGAGGCCTCCCATCGTGTAGTGGGGTGCGGGGTAGATCCGCATCGGCTTTTTGTACGGGTCGTCGCCGCTGATGCGCTCATACATCGTCATTAGGTTGCCGTAGCGGGCCGCAATGGCACCTTTGCCTTCGGCTTTGATCGCATCGGTGAGGTCGAGGTACACCGACCGGCCCCCTGGGCCAACGCCCCGCCCCGCGTTGCAGAGTTCTCTGGCCCGCCTCGAGGCAACATCCCGTGGTGTCATGTTGCCGTAGGTGGGATACAGCCTTTCAAGGAAGTAGTCGCGTTCCGCTTCGGGAATCGCATCGGGTTGGCGTGTCTCTCCAGGGTTCTTGGGCAGCCAGACCCGTCCGTCGTTGCGCAGGCTTTCGCTCATCAGCGTCAGCTTGCTCTGGAAGACATCACCACTGGGAATGCAGGTGGGATGGATCTGGGTGAAGCAGGGATTCGCGAACAGCGCCCCTTTGCGGTGGGCCCTCCAGATCGCACTGGTGTTCGACTTCAGGGCATTGGTGGAGAGGAAGTAGACGTTGCTGTACCCACCGCTGCAGAGCAGAACCGTGCGGGCGGTGTGCACCTCCAGTTCACCGCTCAGCAGATGGCGCGCCACCACACCGCGGGCAACCCCTTCCACGGTGATCACCTCGAGAACGTCCCGGCGGGTGAGCAGTTGAACGCGGCCCAGCTCCACCTGGCGCATCAAGGCCTGGTAGGCGCCATAGAGCAATTGCTGGCCCGTCTGCCCGCGGGCATAGAAGGTGCGGCTCACAAGGGCTCCGCCAAAACTGCGGGTGGCCAGGCTGCCGCCGTATTCGCGCGCGAACGGCACCCCCTGGGCCACGCATTGATCGATGATGCCGCTGCTGATTTCCGCCAGCCGCTGGCAGCCCGCTTCCCGGGCGCGGAAGTCGCCCCCTTTGAGGGTGTCGGCGAACAGGCGGCTGATGCTGTCGCCATCCACCGCCACAGAACGTGCGGCATTGATGCCCCCCTGGGCCGCCACCGAGTGAGCGCGGCGCGGGCTGTCGTGGAAGCTGAGCACCGTCACCCGGTAGCCCTGTTGGGCCAGAGTCGCAGCTGCGGAAGCGCCCGCCAGGCCGGTGCCCACCACGAGCACATCCATCTGCCCTTTGCGGAGGGGGCTGATCAGCGGCAGTCCTTCGCGGGTCCTTCGCCAGGCATCGGCGATCGGACCAGCGGGAATCCTGGGATCAGGCAGTCCGTTCGTCATGCCAACCCTCCGATGGCCAGTCCCAGACTGATCAGCAGGAAGCCTCCACCGATCCCTGACGCCAAGAGCCGCCCCCCCCAACGGATGCTTGAGCCGTTGGCCGGGGTCAGTAGACCCAGGTTGCGGTGTCCTGCTTCAGTGCCATGCAGCAGGTGCAGGCCGATGGCCAGGCTTCCTGCGGCATAGATCACCAGGCTGATCGGTTGCTGCAGCACCCGTTGCAGCACCTCTCGTTCCAATCCATCGGCCGGGCGTGGCCAGCGCAGTTGCTGCAGGTGCAGGGCCAGAAATCCCAATGTGACCACACCGGCAGCAACCTTGCTGCGGCTGGCAAGCGCCTGGAGCGGTTGACCGCGACGGCTGTTCAGAGCAGCTGTGTTTCCAGCACCCCGATTCCGTAGCGTTTTGGCGACGGTGAAACTCAGATGCACGGCTGTGGTGGCGGCCAAACTGACTTCCAGCACGGGCAGCCATGGTTGGTGATGCAGGGCCGTGGCGTAATGCTCGAACTGCACCGGTGCGATCAGGGCGGGCAACAAACCGGCCAGATGAACCACAAGAAAAAGCGCCAGCAGCAACCCGCTGATGGCCGATCCAATGCGCATCACGGTTGGCACCTGCATCAATCCCAGAAAACAGGATTCCTGCTGGGACGATATCTGCCGTAGTTGAGTTCTCTCGGCATCAGGTCTTCACTGATTCCCACGCAGATCGTATTCAGGGGCATTGAAAAGCTGCTGCCGTCTTGATCGAAAGGCCCTTCCACATAGGCCCCGATGCGCTCAGCAATCAGGAACCCGAAGAACAGCAGAATTCCCGTAAGCGCTGAACCCTGGCTTTCAAACGACAGAAGCAATTGAGTTCCGAACACCCAATTGATGACGCGAACGAAGAGGTCATAGGGCGGTGGAATCGGGGTGTTGCGGATCCGTTCGAGACCACCAACGGCATCTGTCATGGCATCACTGATCTCCAGCAAATGCTTGCGGCCCCACTCGTGGATCCATTGATCTTCGGCCAGTTTCTGAATGCCCATCATTCGTTGAACCGAAAGGCTCCGAACTGTGCTGTCGTCTGGCAGTGCGAGCTGATCCAGCAGTTGTTGTCGCATCAGCTGTAGGTCTGGATGCCAGAAGTTGCGCAACTGAAAGTTCAATTGCCAAACGATGGCCACCTGAAGCTGCACCAACTGCTGTGTTCGTTCACTGCGCCATTGCTGCTCGCTGAGCAACCCGCGCAGGCCGTCAGCCCAGACACGGCTTTTGTTCACAACTGTTCCCCACAGTGTTCGCGCTTCCCACCAACGGCTAATGGCTTGGGTGTTGCGGAAACCGATGAAGATCGACATGGCGATGCCCAGTACCGCCACCGCCCTCGTGCTGAGCAACCAATCTTTGAGGTGAATGTCGAGCGGGATCAGCACGGCACTCATCAGCACCAGCATCGCCAGGTCCACTTTCGCCCGTTTCACCAGTTGCAACGTCACACGCCAGTAGTCGCGTTGGTTCGTGGCCGCTGGGTTCCCATAGCTGCCTGTTTCGAACGCCACACCTCTTGATGGAAGGATCACAGAACGTGCACGGCGGTGGCCTTCAAGTATTGCCGTTGTCATCGTGCGGGAAGTTCTTTGAAGCCGGACTTGCGCGTTTCGTCCCGTCGCATGCGTTGGCTGATCACGCTTGTGGCGACAGTGCTTGTCATGAGCTTGTCGTTGCAACCGTTTCTGAAAAAGGCTCCACCCCTTCCTGCAACAACATCTTCTCCAGTTTTTGACTGGGACAGACTCTCTGAAACGCTGATTGATGTTCCTGAAGATCAGGTTGACTCCCCAGGGGTTTTGCAGGTTGGCTCATACATCACCAATCTGAGTGATCTTGACCTTCTTGAAAATCGCTTTTCAATACAGTTTTTTTTGTGGTCGATTTGGTCCGGTCCTGCTGATCAAAATCCCAGTGATTCTCTCACCGTCCTGAATGGTATTTATGACGGTGACATACAGCGTTTTGAGAAAGTTCGCCAAGAGTCCCGTGCCGATGGACGCATCTGGAGTCTTTACCGAGTCCGTACGCAGGTAGTGCAACGCTGGCAGTTGAGTCGCTATCCCTTTGATATGCAGCACTTGCAGATTGAGGTGGGTTTTCTGGACCCGCTGAATCAGATTGCTTTGCAGATGGTGCCATCCAATAGCTTCTCTCTGAGTCCAGGCTTATTCCTTCCCGGTTGGTTGCTGCATGATTCAGAGGCCTTCCCTTCCAAGATGGCTTTCATGAGTGATCTTGGCTCTGGGGCCACGCCAGGCTTGCCTTTGATTCGTCAGAAAACATTGGTATTCCAAATCCATCTGGAACGGGTGAGTTTGCTGTGGTTTACCCCTGATTTTCTTGGATATATTTTGGCTGTTGGTCTTTGCTGCATGGCTCTTCTGATAAGTCGTAGTCGTGACGATTTGATTCTAGCTGCGGTTGTTTCTGCAGGCGGTAATTATGTATTTATTGCGGGTAAGTTGCCTGTAACTGCCATGAGTGGATTCATTGGTAATCTTCAGATTATTATTTTTCTTGGAATACTTTATGTGGTTGGTGCGGATGAGTTGATTGATAACCATTTGGCTCAGTATTCCAAGCAGGTTTCTGGCATTCTGCGGCGCTGCCTGTTGCCCAGTTATTTGGCCTTTACGTTGTTTGGCGTTTACTTGATTATCCCCTCAGGTTGATGCCCTTGTCTCGCTTTGGCTCGCAAACCCTCGCTTCCGTTGGCCTGAGCCTCTTGGTGGTTGTTGGGGCGTTTCTGGCGATCCGACCAAGGTTTTCGGAAGGTCGACTCCGTCTGGACAACAAGCATCTGCTTACACCTGTGGAGGTGCAGGCCATTCCCGATGGCGTGGTCCCCGTTGTGCTGGGTCGTGATCTTGGTGATACGGAGCGGGAGTTCAAGACTCAACTACTGCGCTTGATCATGGAGCGCAGTGGTGTGGATTTTGCCTTTGGGCTCACCGCTGAAGATCTCTCGCAGGATGCCGCCGTTGATGCTTTGGCATCAGGTCAGCGGGTCGGAGAAAAGAACCCCCACGCCATCACCATCGGGGTCTATGGCGCAGGTCGAGCCTTGAATGATCGACTTCGGGTGATTCCGATTCCCATCACAGGAGGTGTTTTAGGGCTTCGGGTCGGTTGGACTCACGACAATCGCCTGTTGAGGCTGGAGGCCGTCGACAACTTGCAGGATCTGCGTGCTTTGACGTTGTTGCAGGGGCATGGTTGGAGTGAGTTGGATATTTTCGACGCGGCTGGGTTGAAAACGTTTGAAACGGCCGGGGATAATTTATTTCGGCTCGTTGATCAGCAGAGGGTGGATCTGCTGTTGCGTGGTGTTGCTGAAATTGAGGGTGAACAGGTGGTGGCTCGTCGTTTTTCTGATCAACTTGTTCTTGACCCCCATCTTCTTGTGGCTTATCCGTTCGCCGGTTTCTTTTATGTAAGCCCCGACAACAAAAGACTGGCTGATGCTGTGAAAGCCGGGTTTGAGGAAATTAGGCGGGATGGCTCTTATCAGCAGCTCCTTGAATCTCAGCTCTACACCTCTTGGCTACGTGATCGCCTGAAGTTGAAGCAAAGACGAGTGATTTTTATTCCCAACCCAGAAGCACGTGGCGTTCTCGACGACGTTGACCCACAGGATTGGATTGTTCCCTGGGGATTGCTTGCCGACGGAAAAATTCAGACGGGTGAACAGCTGTGTGCCGTTCCTCGACTTGCCGCACTTTGCAATTAGAACAAGGCTTTTTCCTCTGATGTGTCGTTGCCAGAGGGATCGTTCAAGCTCTTGACACTGACCAAGAAATGCGTTCAACGCGTGCTGAAACGACGGTAATCATGATGTGAAGCCGATGACCTGACTTGAACAGGCGACCCACGCTTTACGAAAGCGTTGCTCTACCGGCTGAGCTACATCGGCGGCAGTTTCAATTTAACATTTGCTCTGAATCCAACTTGGACGATTGTCCGATAAATCCCGCCCAAAATCTGGCCTGGATCCTGCCTTGAGGGAACGCTTGCTCAAGGAGTCACAGACCCCCTGGCGTGGGCTCAGACGGTTGGTCTGGTTCGCTCTCTTCGCCTCCGCTGGACTCGGCCTGTTCACGATGGTTTTTCGTGCTTCCGCCGGCGGCACTGTCGACCTGTCTGATTTCGGGATCCAGGGCGGTGCTCTCCTGCTCTTCTCCGGGCTGCTCTGGTTCGACCGGAATAGAGGCAGCAGCAGCGACGGTTGATTCCGAGGGGGCTGGGGGCATTGCGTTTTGTTCTTCATCTCTATCGGCATCATCCGCACCGATGTCTTCAGATGCGTCGTTTTGGGCCTCTGCATCGACGGGGGCCGGTGCTTCGGCCTCAGCCTCCTTAGATACGTCAGCTGGCACCTGATTGATGGTTGAGCGCTCTTCGTCTGTATCTTCGTTTTTAGAAATGTCGTCGTCGCTGACATTTTCAGTGCTGGTCTCTTCAGTGCTTGCTTGACCAGTGCTGTCGTCCGTTTCCGGCTCGGCGACTTCCACATTCATGGCCTCCTCGGCCCCTTGCTTGCTCGGCATTACTGCAGGCTCCGGCCATTCCAGGGCTGGGAGGTTGAGCAATTGCAGGCCAAGGCTGGTGCGTTGCGTTGCAACAGCGTCAGCATGAAAAGCCGAATCGGCAGGGGCAGCCGTTGCGCCCGAAGCCAACAACTGTGTTGCAGCTTGAACCAGCTGCTGCACTTGCCAGACCATCAAGGCCAGCAATGGACTTACCAGCAGCAGGGTGACCAGGCGGGATTGCCCCGAAACCGGGGAAAACTCACTCGCCAGCACGGCTGAATCATCCAACCACCAGAGCACGGGCAGCAGGATGACTGCGGTGATCACCACGGCGACGCGGCTGCTCAGGCCGCCGTGAGATGCACTGATGCGGAGTTGATCGCCCTTGCGGCTGGCCAGCGGCTGACGCACCAATAGCAGTGACCCCCAGTCGGCGGGGCGTCGCCACAACGCTACGGCTGGGGCCAATACCCCGACGCCCCAGATCAGAAATCGCTCCACACCAGGCACGGGGCCTGGGTCCGCACCGGCCAGGACCAGGCGGATCAGCAGCAGCTCCAGGGGGATGGCTCCAAGAGCCAGGCACTGAAGCCAGAGCAGGGGCTCGCTGCGGGGCTGCACGATCGCTTGCGGGGTCAGGTGGTGAGTTTGCGGCGTTGGGTGACCATCTTGAAGGCTTCAATGCGATCGCCTTCTTCCCAGTTGGCGAACCGATCGGTGCCGACACCGCATTCGAAGCCCGTGGCCACTTCTTTGACATCGTCCTTGTTGCGACGCAGGGAGTCGAGGTCGCCCTCGTAAACCACCTGTTTTCCGCGGTGAACCCGCACCCGGCAGTTGCGATGCAGCTTGCCGGTGGTGACGTAGCAGCCAGCCACAGCGCTCTTGCCGATGGTGAAGACGGCGCGCACCTCGGCTTCGCCCAGGGCTTCCTCCACCAATTCCGGTTCGAGCAGACCTTCCATCGCCATCTGGATGTCTTCCAGAAGCTTGTAGATCACGTCGTAGTCGCGAACATCCACCCCGGTGGCATCCGCCGCTTTCTTGGCGCCGGAGGCCATGGAAGTGTTGAAGCCCACGATCACTGCGCCGGAGGCGGCTGCCAGGTCGACGTCGGTTTCGGTGATCTCGCCAGGTGCCGACAGCAGCACCCGAACCTGCACCTCATCCTTCGGCAGCTGTTCGAGCGATCCCAGGATGGCTTCCACAAAGCCCTGAACGTCGGCTTTGAGAATCAGGTTGAGTTCCTTCAGCTCACCATCATTCGCCTGGCCGGACATGGCCGTGAGCGAGACGCGTCGTGACGCCATCTGCTGAGCGAGACGGGTGGCACGCGCATCGGAGGCGCGATCGCCGACGACCGCCCGGGCTGATTTCTCGTCGGGGTACACCTCGAACTCATCACCGGCGGTGGGCACCTCGCTGAAGCCCAAAGCCTCCACAGCGAAGGAGGGACCAGCTTCCTTGAGGCGTTGGCGGTTGTCGTCCACCATGGCGCGCACCTTGCCCAGCACAGGACCAGCGGCGACAACGTCGCCGGTCTTGAGGGTGCCGTTCTGCACCAGCAGCGTGGCCACGGGGCCTTTGGCCTTGTCGAGGTGAGCCTCGATCACTGTGCCGCGGGCCAGACGATCCGGGTTGGCCTGCAGGTCTTCCACTTCGGTGACCAGCAGCAGCATCTCCAGCAGCTTGTCGATGTTTTCGCCCTTGATGGCGCTCACCGGCACCATCACCACGTCGCCGCCCCAGTCTTCCGCCAGCAGGTTTTGTTCCGACAACTCCTGCTTCACCCGTTCGGGCGATGAACCTTCTTTGTCGATCTTGTTGATCGCCACCACGATCGGCACTTCCGCAGCCCGGGCGTGGCTGATGGCTTCCAGGGTCTGAGGCCGGACGCCGTCATCGGCGGCCACCACCAGCACAGCCACGTCGGTCACCTTGGTGCCGCGAGCTCGCATGGCGGTGAACGCTTCGTGGCCCGGAGTGTCTAGGAAGGTGAGCTTGCGCTGTTCGTTGTTGTGTTCGATCTCAACCTGATACGCACCAATGTGCTGGGTGATGCCTCCGGCCTCACCCGCAGCGACGCGGGCCTGACGGATGGCATCCAGCAGGCTGGTTTTGCCGTGGTCGACGTGGCCCATGACGGTCACCACGGGAGGACGCCGGATCAGGTGAGCCTTGTCGGTCTCTTCGATCATTTCGACGGTCTTCTTGGCCGCCTCTTCCACGTCGTCCTGCAGCACAGGCACGCCGAATTCGTCGGCGACGGCCTCGATCGTGGGCATGTCCAGGGTCTGGGTGACCGTGGCGATGATCCCTTTGAAGAACAGGGATTTGATGATTTCTGAGCTTTCGACGCTCAGCATGTCTGCCAGTTCCTGCACCGTGAGGTTGTCCTCCGGCACCACGATCATTTCGGGCCGTACCTGTTTGGCTTCCCGGGCTGCCCGCAGTTCCATGGCACGCCGGCGCTGACGCTGACGGGCAGTTTCCTTCTTGCGCTTGCGCATCGCCGCCACCGGTTTTGGTGCGGTGCGCTGCTTCGATTTGGGCTTGGCGGGACGAGCCAGGCTCGCCGAGAGAACCATGTTCTCCTGTTCGCCGGCGAAGCCGCCGGTCTGTGCCGCCAGGGAATCATCGTTCTCGCCAATGATGTGTACCTTCTGGCGCTGCTTCTGCGGCGAGCGGCTGCGCAGAGCATCGAGCCGGGCGCTGTCATCCCAGTCGGGCCGACCAGGGCGCCGCTGTCCTCCGGGACCGCCGGGACGGAAGCCGGGACGGCGGGGTGCTGAGGGGGCATTCGGACGTGCCACAGGTGGGGTGGCGGTTCCTGCCCCTGCAGCGGCTTTGGTGGGCGCATCGGGACGGCGGGGTGCCGGTGCCGCCGGCCTGCCGACAGGCTTCTGCAGCTGCATTAGCTCACCGGGAGCCACCGGTTTGCGCATTCCAGCGGGCATGCCGGGACGTCCAGGAGCTCCCGGACGGGTTGGCGCGCCAGGACGACCGCTGCCGGTGCTGCTGCCGTCGCGACGAATCGGCTTGCCGACCAGTTCAAGGGTGTTGCCGCTGCGGGGGGGCATCCCCGGGCGACCCTGTCGGGTGGGGGCTCCTGGACGGCTTGGACCACCCTGGCGTTGAGGCACGCCTGTGCCAGCAGGACGGCGGGGCACAGGTTTGCCCACCAGTTCAGGCCTGGGGGTTGGCCGTGAGGGTGCTCCGGGCTTTGCAGGAGCGCCGGCACGGGTTGGAGTGCCGGGCCGAGATGGGGCGCCAGCGCGGATGATCTGCGGCTTGGGCTGACCTTGGCCAGGGGTGGGCCGTGCTGGACTTCCAGCCCCTGCGGGACGCGGCGCCGGGCGAGCGGGTGTAGGCCGCGGCGTGGGTGCCGTGGGTTTGGCAGCAGTCTTGGGCTTGCTCACCAGTTCCGGTTTGCCCTCAGCCTGCTTGCTGACGACCTGCGGCTTGGCCGCGGCAGGCCGTGGCATGGGCTTTGCTGCCGTTGGTCGCGCTGGGACTGCAGGTGGTTTCTGAGGCGCGGCGGGCCGCGCAGGGGCTGCCGACGATTTCGCCGGGGCAGGGGCCGGCTTGCTGATCACCGGTTTGGGCGTGGCCGCTGCAGGAGGCTTCGGGGCCGCTTGTGGCTTGGCTGCCACTTGGGGCTTGGCGGCAACAGGCTTGGCGACCGGTTCTCTCACCGCTGGGGTGGGTTTGCTCGGGGCGGCAGGGGCTGCTTTCTGCACCGAGAGGATGGCCTTCCCCGGTGCGGGCTTGGCAGGGGCCGCGGCAGCGGGCGTCGCACCATTCCCGCCTTTCCCAAGCAGCGAACGGATCTTCCCGGCTTCAGCGTCACTGATCGAGCTGCTGTGGCTCTTCGCAGCGATCGAGAGCTTTTCAGCCGCATCCAGCACGTCCTTGTTCTCAAGGCCGAGGTCCTTGGACAGCTCGTAAATTCTGACTTTGCCGCTGCTGGTCATTCAGTTCGGGTCTCCGATCGGTCCGGGCATGGAATGCCGCGGTGGCCACTCACAACGTGGGGCCAATGTTCAGTCTGCCTCAGCGGATTCACCAACGCTTTGGTTAAGCCGCTGTTTCAACACCGCAAGCACTGTTTCGGGCACCTGACAACGCAGGGCTTTCTGCAGACGTTTGCGACGGGTCGCCTCCTCCAGGCAGTTTTCCTCGCGGCAGAGATAGGCCGAACGGCCCATCCCCTCATCGAGGAGAACTCCGTCCTGATGGTCGCGGATCACCCTCCAGAGTTGGCGGCGATCCAAGAGTTGGCGGCAGGCCACGCAGCGACGCAGGACGGGACGGTCACTCACCGGACCTGCTCCTGATCGGCATCGGCATCGGTATCGGTATCGGCTTCAACCGCTGCGTCCGTGGTTTCAGTTTCGGTTTCGGTGCCGGCTTCCAACTCAGCGGGCTCCTCCTCCGAGAATTCCTGCTCGGGCTGCTCCTCGCCGTACTCCTCCTCGTCTTCGGGCAGCGGATACAGCTCCCTCAGGCGTGCATCCTCTTCCGCCCGAGCGGCCTGTTCGACGGCCAGCCGTTCTTCGGCTTGCTGCTGGAGGGCTTCCTCTTCCTCACGCTGGGAGATCAGCTCCGCAACCACGGCATCCTCTGCCTCTTGGTCGTATTCGGTGGAGTTCTTGATGTCGATCTTCCAGCCGGTAAGTCGGGCGGCCAAGCGCACGTTCTGGCCTTCGCGGCCAATGGCCAGGCTCAGCTGATCGGGGGGCACCAGCACATGGGCGTGCTGGCCCACGGGATCCACCAGGCGCACCATTTCCACTCGAGCGGGGCTGAGGGAGTTAGCGATGTACTGACCCGGATCGTGGGACCAGCGAATCACGTCGATTTTTTCTCCACGCAGTTCGTTCACCACCTGCTGGATGCGAGAGCCGCGGGCGCCAATGCAGGCGCCGACAGGGTCCACCTCGCGTTCGATGCTGTCGACGGCCACTTTGGTGCGAGGGCCCACCGAACGTGAGGGGGGATTGGCTTCACGGGCAACGGCCACGATCCGAACGGATCCTTCCTGGATTTCGGGAACTTCGTTCTCGAACAGGTAAACCACCAAACCGGCGTTGGAGCGGCTGACGAACAGCTGCGGTCCCCGGCGGGGAACTTCGCTCACTTCTTTCAAGAAGACTTTGAAGGTGGCGTTGGCGCGGTAGTTGTCGTTGGGCAGCTGATCGCGCCGGGGGAGTTCTGCCTCCACTTCCGGACGGCCCAGGCCTGAGCTGACCGCCATGATCACCGACTGGCGCTCGAAGCGGATCACTCGGGCCGTCAGCACCGGATCCTCCAGATCAGCGAATTCCTCTTGGATCATGCGGCGCTGCTGATCCCGCAGCTTTTGGGCCAGCACCTGCTTGGTGGTGGCGGCGGCCATGCGGCCGAAATCTTCTTTCTCCGGCGTGACATCCAGCACCACCGTGTCGCCCACCTGGGCGTCATCGGCCACCTGCATCACCTCGGCGATCGCGATCTGGTGGTCTTCACTCTCGACCTCATCAACAATGATCTTACTGGCGAGAACCCTGTAGCCCTCTTCCTCAAGGTCGAGGCCAACGTCAAAGTTGCTGAAGTACTCCTCATCAAAGGGGTCTTCGCTGATCCCGAGATACAGGGTGCGCCTGTAGCGCTCGTAGCCCTTCAGCAGGGCCTCGCGCAGGGCCGCTTCCACCACCTGGGGAGGCAGCTTCTTCTCTTCACTGATGTCGTCGATCAGGTTGGTGAGACCGGGAAGCAGGACGAGAGCCATCGCGTTGGGTTAGGGGGAAAGAAGGGAGCGGTTACAGGGGTGTGAACGCTGGGTTCAGCTGCCTGGACTCGTGAGGCGGACACCGATCACGCAATCCCGAGGAATCCGTTTGATTCGCCCGCGAATGTTGATCTGCAGCGTGTCGACGTCGCGTTCGAGCAAGAGGCCCTCCAGACGTTGCTCGCTGTCGTCCTTGTCGCGGTGATGAACCTCCACGGGGAAACCGCGGAAGGTTTCAAAGTCGCGATCGCTGGACAGCTGGTCGCCGATGCCGGGACTGCTGATCTCCAGAACATACGCGTCAGTGAGCAGGGAAGAGGCCTCAAGGGCATCCCCCAACACGCCGCTGAAACCCGCGCAGTCATCGAGGCTCACATCCGCTCCATTGCTGTGGCGGATCTGTACTTCCAGGGTCATCGGGCTCATGTGAGTGAGCAGCTGAATACCGCAAAGGGAAAAGCCTTTGCTCGCGGCCACCTCGGTGGCCAGCGTTTCCAGATCTGGAAGCAGAGGGTGAGGCAACGCAAACTGAGGGAGGACGTCGGTCCGACGTGCATTTCAGTTGTGACCGATCTCCCGCAGGGAGATGCCCGTCGGACACACCTTCAATGTACGGGACTGTCTACCCGCCGTCAGGTGTTGCCCAGGTCGATGGCTGGTGCATCAGGGAAGGCATCGCCAGGCTGCTCGGAGCCGCGCCCGTCGGAATCCTGATTGATGCACAGGCGTCGACGCTCCGGATCGGTCACGTACTGACAGACGCGACTCCAGAGTTTGCTGCGGCTGCCTTGGGGGCCATTGCTGAATGTCACCACACCGGGAAGGCCAGGCCGGTCTTCGATCACGACCTGGCAGAGCTCACAGCGTTGTGAAGCGGCGGATTCGCTCAAGAGTGAAGCTCACAAGACGGATTGACCCTAAGCAGTGGACTGAAGACCCGCTGTGCGATCAGTGGCAGCCCTGAACGGAGATCCGGTAGCTGAATCCAGTGGCTGCCGGATCGTTGTTGGCGCCGATCCTGAAATTCACCTGGCTGATGCTCTTGCCTGGCACCTGCTGGAAGGGACCGAACATCCGGCCGGTCCCCACGGGCGGCTGCAGTTGTTCATCGGCCACCTTGCTGTTGCTGCCGTCGCTGAACTTGAGGAAGGCCTGGATGGGATAGCTGCTGGGATCGTTGGAATCGGCGGTGAAAAAGAGCTTGAAACTGCGGTAGGGCTGATCCACCACGAAATCGGTGTTCCAGTTGGTGCGGCCGACGGCTTTGCCAAGCAGCCCTTTGGGTCGCTCCACCTTCTTTTTCACGATGGGATCGCCACCTCCCACAGGAGGCAGGAAACTGCAGGCGGCCTGGGCCTGCAGTGGCATGAGCAGCAGGCCCAGCACGGGCAGAACAGTGAAGGATCGCATGGAGAATTGGATCAATTGGGCGTGAGTGCCGTCAGGGGAGGACCCTCTTCAAATCGCTCCAACAGCACCTGAACAGGAATCTGGGTGCCGAAGCGGCAGGCGTTGGTTTCACTGGAGGCGAGGGTGCCGTGCTCCCAGAACTTGTTGCTGCCGTTGCCACCGCCACAGAGGCCGAAGTATTCGCAGCTCTTGTGGCAGGTCTCCACACCACTGCTCATATCGGCCATGAGTCGCCGGAACTGATCGGTGTAGGTGGATTCCACCAGCGACAAATCCTTGAGATTGCCGAGGTTGAAGCTGCCGTAGCGGTCACTTGCCACCGACAAAAGCTCGGGGTCGAAAGTGGAGAAATTTCCCTCCCAGTCAACGCTGAGGATCGAGAACGGGCGATTGAGCTCGTTCTGGGTCATCCGCTCGTTGCCTTGGATCAGGCTGATGACCTGCTCGAATTCGCGCAGCACCACGGGATAACCGTCCTGCTCGCTCAGCCGCCAGAAGGCCCGCAGGAAGTCGCGATACTTCCCCTCCATCTCTGAGCCTTGCATCGAGGAACTGGTGTTGATCCCCTCCTGCTCCTCAACGTTGAAGCCCACTTCGCTGATGCCGTTGTCGCGGAAGAAGCGATACATCCGCTCCGGTTGCTCCATGGCATCGGCGGTCACCACCGAGATGCAGTGGAAGGGCACATCATTGCGGTGCAGGGCTTCAATCCCTTTCATCGCCATAGCATGGGAGCCGCGCCCGTTGCGGAAGCGCCGGTGGGCGTCGTGGATGTCTTCAGGGCCATCCACACTGATGCCCACCACGATGCGGTTGCGCCGGAAGCAGTCGCACCAGGCGTCGTTGATCAACGTGGCATTGGTCTGCACGTGCTGGGTGAAGTCCAGCCCCTGGGCATTGAACTGATCGAGGCTGCGATACAGGATCGCTGTCGCCTCGTCATACCAACTGGTGGGCAAGGTGAGCGGTTCACCGGCGTGCCAAACCAGGGAAAATTCAGGCCCGGCATAGGGGCTTTCCAGGATCCGCTGCATCAGCAAGGGCAGCAGATCGAGGTCAAAGACTCGTTTCTTCTGCCGATCCGGCAGATAGCAATACGAACAATCGAGGTTGCACAGCGAGGTGGACTGCACAACCACGAGACCGATGGGCCCGAACCGGTTGAGGTCGGGCCTGACGTTGGGAGAAGAAACGATCACCAGTTCACGAATCCGCCGCCACCGTTGCCCCAGGCCCCGCCACCGTTGCGCCAGCCGCCGTAGTAGTTGCCGTTGCCCCAGGTGTTGCGGCTATTGCCCCACTTGTTGCCGCTCTTGCCGTTGCCCCACTTGCCCTTGCCGCGGCTGTTGCCGAATTTCTTGCCCTTGCCGTTGCCCCACTTGCTCTTGGCAACCAGCTCGTCATCCATGTCGGAGACCTGGAGCAGGCTGCCCCAGTCGGTGTTCCGCACCGCTTCGATTCGGGCTTCGATGCTGTTGGTCTTGGCCTGGCCGGTCAGTTGCTCTGGAGCGGTGTAGGTGGAGCTGGCTTCGGCGGTCTGGCAGAGCACGGCGCTGGAGGCCAGCAGTGCTTGAAAGGCAATCAGAGAACGCTTCATGACTGTTGATGGATAGAGAACAAAAGCAAGCGAGGAGTCGTCAGATTCCCGGTGTCGCTGGGGTGTTGATTTCTGCGGTGATGCTGAGGATCAGGCCGTAAAGGGAGCGGATCACGTCCTGGCTCAGGCCCACGTCGCTACCCGGACCAATCCAACGGTTGATCATGCGGCGCGTTCCCGCATCGCCATCCATGTAGGCCTGCATCATCTGGCCCAAGGCGATGTTGGTGGAGGAGAGCAGCTTTCCGTTGTCCTGCTTGACGATGCAGCTAATGCCGGAGCGGCCGTAGGGGCGGAAGGGCAGCAGCGCCGTCTTGTCGATGCGGCTGTTTGCGGCCAGCCACAGGGTGCCGCCCCCAAGTATTGGAACGTCACCTTCGTAGAAAGCGTTCAACGCTTCGATCGGGGTGTCGTAGCTCTTCAGCGTGGCGCCGGGCACCACACTCTTCAGCACCTTGGCGGAGGCGGTGTCCTTCACCACCCCGATGGTTTGGCCCTCGAGTGAGTCAGGGGTTCCATCGATGGTGGTGTCGTTGGCGGTCAGCAGACGGGTGCCGCCAACGCCGAAGGGAAGGCTGTAGCTCACCTGGGTGGAGCGCCCCCAGGTGAAGGCCACGCCACAGGCGATGTCGGCTTTGCCGGTGATCACGGCGCCGATGCCGTCATTCACCGACTTCGCCACCCGGTAGTCCACCTTGCGGCGCTTGGCCTGAATCCGGATCTGTTCAAGAACATCAACCCCGAGGCCCTCGTAGCCGGCATCCGTTTTGTGATACATCGGCTTCATCTCCTCAAAGATCACCGCCTTGAGCGTTGTGCTTTCCGCTGAGGCTTGAGGGGTGAGGGCAACCGGGCCAGCCAGGGCAAGCAGGGCTGCCGCTGGAGCCAGAAGTGCACGCATTTGAAAACTGCGTTTCCTGATTTGTTAGCTGGAATCGCCGACCTTGTCCGCCCATCGCGAAAGGCGTTGTGAGATTGCGTTCGATTTGGACCAAGGCCCGCTTCCCTGGCTGGATCCGATAAAAAGAAGGCAATTCACAGGTCTTGTGTTGCGTTACGCCCTGCGTCAACTCTTGGCCGTGCTGGTGGCCGTAGCCGTCCTGGTCGGTGATGGACCGTCCGTCCAGGCTTTGGAACACAGCTTTGTGGCCGATGCCGTTCAGCGGGTGGCCCCGGCTGTGGTTCGGATCGACACCGAGCGCACCGTGGAACGCCAGCCGTTTGATCCCACGCTGCTCGATCCCCTGCTGCGGGACTTGCTGGGGGATCCTCCGGCAGGTCCGGAGCGGGAACGGGGCCAAGGCTCCGGTGTGGTGATTGATGCCAAGGGGCTTGTGCTCACCAACGCCCATGTGGTGGATCGGGTGGAGTCCGTCAGCGTCACCCTGGCCGACGGGGAGCAGCGGGATGGACGGGTGGTGGGTACCGATCCGGTGACAGACCTGGCCTTGGTGCGTCTCGAGGGCAATCAACTACCGCCGCGGGCTCCCTTGGGTGATTCGGAAGCCATGCAGGTGGGCGATTGGGCGATCGCCCTCGGTACTCCCTTCGGATTGGAACGCACGGTGACCCTTGGCATCGTCAGCAGCCTGCACCGCAATATCAACAGCCTTGGTTTTGCTGACAAACGGCTTGAGCTGATTCAGACCGACGCCGCTATCAATCCCGGTAATTCCGGCGGGCCGTTGGTCAACGGCGATGGTCAGGTGATTGGCATCAACACCCTGGTGCGGTCGGGCCCTGGGGCCGGCCTGGGTTTTGCCATCCCGATCAACCTGGCCCGCCGGGTGGCTGATCAGCTGCAGCAGCAGGGTGAGGTGGTGCATCCGTACATCGGTCTGCAACTGGTTGCTCTTACACCGCGCATCGCGCGCGATCACAACAAGGACCCCAATGCCCTTGTTCAGCTGCCGGAACGCAGCGGTGCCTTGGTGCAAGCCGTGCTTCCCGATGGCCCGGCCGAAAAAGCAGGACTGCGCCGCGGCGATCTGTTGATCACCGTGGATGAGCGCGACATTCCTGACCCTCAGGCGCTGCTCGAGGTGGTGGATGCCGCCGCCATCGATGTTCCCTTGCCCTTGAAGGTGCTAAGGGCGGGCCGCGAGCTGACCCTTTCCGTCAAACCGGAGCCCCTGCCTGGGATGGCTTGAAACCCTTGCTACGGTCGCGCTCTAAAGATGTGACCTGATGGCTGATCTTCAGACCCAGATGAAACAGGCGGTGGCTGATGCCGCTGTTGAACAGATCAAGGACGGCATGGTGCTGGGCCTGGGATCAGGTTCCACCGCAGCGTTGATGATTCAGGGCTTGGGGGCCAAGCTCGCCAGCGGCGAACTCAAAGACATCGTTGGTGTGACCACCTCCTTTCAAGGTGAGGTGCTGGCCGCGGAACTCAATATCCCCCTGCTCAGCCTCAATGCCGTCAGCCGGATTGATCTGGCCATCGATGGTGCCGACGAAGTCGACCCTGGCTTCCAATTGATCAAGGGCGGTGGCGCTTGCCACGTGCAGGAAAAACTCGTGGCGGCACGGGCGGATCGTTTTGTGGTGGTTGTGGACTCCACCAAACTGGTGGACCGTCTCAACCTCGGTTTTCTGCTTCCGGTGGAAGTGCTGCCCGGGGCTTGGCGCCAAGTGAAGCAGCAGCTGGAAGCCCTCGGGGGCAGCGCTGAGCTGCGAATGGCCCAGCGCAAGGCCGGCCCCGTGGTCACCGATCAGGGCAACCTGGTGTTGGACGCCAAAGTCGACGGCGGCATCTCCGATCCAGTGGCTCTGGAACAGACCATCAACAACATCCCTGGTGTGTTGGAGAACGGCCTGTTCGTCAACATCACCGATGAGGTGTTGGTCGGCGAGATCGCCGATGGCGTGGCGGGTGTCCGCAGCCTGGAGAAGCGCCTCAGCTGAGGCGCCGCCGCACTGATTCAGCGTGGCTGTGAAGGCCTTCACTGGTGGCTAGCTCCTGCACAGCTGAACCCGTTGCTTCCAGCGCAGCACGGTTGAAACCGATCAGCGAGGTGTGACGCATGAAGGTCTCAACGCTCAGGGCCCCGCTGAAGCGCGCAGCTCCACAGGTCGGCAATGTGTGGTTTGGGCCTGCCAGGTAATCCCCCACAGCTTCTGGGGACCAGGGGCCCAGGAAAATGGCTCCGGCGTTCTGAATGCGATCCGCCAGGGGTTCGGGCCGCTCCACCAGCAGCTCCAGGTGTTCGGGGGCGAAGCTGTCGCTGAGGCGGGCACAGCTCTCGAGGTCGTCGCAGACCACCACCAGCCCCCAGTCCCGCAGAGCGGCCTCGCAGATCTCCTGGCGGGGGTGATTGGCCAGCTGTTCGGCCACCGCAGCGTTGATCCCGTCGGCCAATGCAGGGTCGGTGGTGATCAGCACCGCCGCCGCTAGAGGGTCGTGCTCCGCCTGCGCCAACAGATCCGCCGCCACCTGGTCGGGCTTGGCGGAGTGGTCCGCGATCACCAGAACTTCGCTCGGTCCCGCTAGGGAATCGATGGCCACCTGGCCGTACACCGCCTGTTTCGCCAGGGTCACGTAAAGGTTGCCTGGGCCACTGATGACATCCACCTTGGGCACGCTATCGCTGCCGTAGGCCATGGCGGCGACAGCCTGGGCACCTCCGAGGCGGAACACCGTTTTCACGCCGGCAAGATGAGCTGCTGCTAGCACTACGGGGTTGACCGCACCACTCCGTCCGGCGGGGGAGCAGATCACCACGTCCTTCACGCCGGCGACCCGAGCTGGCACCGCATTCATCAGCACGGTGCTGGGGTAGGCCGCTCGTCCTCCGGGCACGTAAAGACCCGCCCGCTCGACCGGTCGCCAGCGCCGCCCGAGCTGTTCGCCGTGGGGGCCCGTCACCGCCAGATCGGCGGGACGTTGGCGTTGGTGGAAATCGGTGATGCGGCGATGGGCCAGCTCCAGGGCGTCCCGCAGGTTGGTCGGAAGCGAAGTCCAGGCCTGTTCGAGGGCCTCGGGGGAAACCGCCATCGGTTCTGGCCGGAAGCCATCGAACCGTTCGGTGAAATCGGCAATGGCCGCATCGCCGCGGTCGCGTACCGCCGCAAGAATGGTTTCAACCCGCTCACGGGCTTCACCTTGCTGGGTTTGTGTGGTGCGGCTTGATAACCGTTGCAGTTCCGTCTGGGCCTGTTCCAGATCCCGCACGATGCGAAGGGGAGCAACGGCCGGTTGGCTCACAGACAAAGGAACGGTGGGAGATTTCGGTCAAGTTAGGACTCCACAACGCAGGGAAGGGGGTCCTGTCAAGGAGTAAGGTGATGGATTGTTCGCAACGTTGAAGCCTCAGTGGCCAATAACAAGTCAGCCAAGAAGCGGATTGAAATTGCTGAGCGCAACCGTGTGCGCAACCGCACCTACAAGTCGTCGATGCGCACCCTGATGAAGCGCTGCTTCGCCGCCTGTGATGCCTACAGCGCGACCCCTGGTGATGAAGCCAAGGCCAGCGTGCAGACCTACATGCGTGCCGCCTTCAGCAAGATCGACAAGGCCGTGAAAGTTGGTGTGCTGCACCGCAACAACGGTGCCAATCAGAAGTCCCGCCTCAGCGCGGCCGTGCGCAAGGTGCTCGAGCCCGCCAGCTGATTCGGTTCCAACCGGCAGAATGGGCCGAAAGCGCGTTTCGGCCCAGCTGTGTCCCCTACCCCGACGTTGATTGACAGCCACTGTCACATCGTCTTTCGCAACTTTGACGACGACCTCGATGAGGTGGCCTCACGTTGGCGTGAGGCTGGGGTTGGTGCTCTGCTGCACGCCTGCGTTGAACCCTCTGAAATTCCGGCGATCCGCGCCTTGGCTGATCGGTTTCCGGAGATGCGCTATTCCGTCGGCGTCCATCCACTGGACACCGAGCATTGGCGGGATGACACGGTGGCTGTGCTGCGTCGGGCGGCCCTCGAGGACGATCGGGTGGTCGCCATCGGCGAACTCGGGCTCGATCTTTTCCGTGACAAGAATCTGGATGAGCAGCTCGCTGTGCTGCGTCCTCAATTGGATCTGGCGTTGGAGTTGAACCTGCCGGTGATCATTCACTGCCGGGATGCCGCCGAGCCGATGCTGGATGAACTGCGGGCCCGCAAGGCTCAGGGCCGTTGCCCTGGAGGGGTGATGCACTGCTGGGGCGGCACCCCTGATGAAATGCACCACTTTCTGGATCTCGGTTTTTACATCAGCTTCAGTGGCACCGTCACCTTCCCCAAGGCGGAGCCCACCCACGACTGCGCCCGTCAGGTGCCGGAGGATCGTTTCCTGGTGGAAACAGATTGCCCTTTCCTGGCCCCTGTGCCCCGCCGTGGCAAGCGCAACGAGCCGGCCTTCGTGGCCTCCGTTGCAACACGGGTGGCCGAGCTCCGCGGCGTGGATCTCGACAGCGTGGCCTGCAGTAGCACCGCCAACGCCCGGCGTTTGTTCGGACTCCCTTAACTGGGGTTTCAAGAGTGTCGAGTCCATATGTAAGATGTTGTATTGGCCTGGCCATGCGCAGGATTCCTTCTTGTGCGTGGTGCCTGAAGCGTCCATTTCCTTCCGGTGCATTTGTCGTCGTCAGCTGATCTGACCCGCGATTTCTGAACAGCAGCAGCGGCGCTGTCGGTTCCGTCCTGGAAACCGTCAGTGCCGCTGCTGTGTCGAATCGTCTTGTCGGGTGAGCTTTTGCCGCCAATCCAGTCCTCCCCAGTCCCTTCGTCCTCTCTGCCGGTCCCCGCATGAGCAGCAGCGCGATTCAGGTCGCCAAGACCGCCACCTACCTCCCTGATCTGGTGGAGGTGCAGCGGGCCAGCTTTAAGTGGTTTTTGGATCAAGGTCTGATCGAGGAGCTGGAAAGCTTCTCTCCGATCACGGATTACACCGGCAAGCTGGAGCTGCACTTCATCGGTAGCGAGTACCGGCTGAAGCGCCCCCGCCATGATGTGGAAGAGGCCAAGCGTCGCGATGCGACCTTCGCCTCGCAGATGTATGTGACCTGCCGTCTGGTCAATAAGGAGACCGGTGAGATCAAGGAGCAGGAGGTCTTCATCGGCGAATTGCCGCTGATGACCGAGCGCGGCACGTTCATCATCAACGGCGCTGAGCGCGTGATCGTGAACCAGATCGTGCGTAGCCCCGGTGTCTATTTCAAGGATGAAATGGACAAGAACGGCCGGCGCACCTACAACGCCAGCGTCATCCCCAACCGGGGTGCCTGGCTGAAGTTTGAGACAGATAAGAACGACTTGCTCCACGTTCGTGTGGACAAGACCCGCAAGATCAACGCGCACGTGCTCATGCGTGCCATGGGTCTGTCTGACAACGACGTGCTCGACAAGCTGCGTCACCCCGAGTTCTACAAGAAGTCGATTGATGCCGCGAACGACGAGGGCATCAGCTCGGAAGACCAGGCTCTGCTTGAGCTTTACAAGAAATTGCGTCCGGGTGAACCCCCCTCAGTGAGTGGTGGTCAGCAGCTGCTGCAGACACGTTTCTTCGATCCCAAGCGCTACGACCTCGGTCGGGTCGGCCGCTACAAGATCAACAAGAAGCTGCGTCTCACCATCCCCGACACGGTGCGCACCCTCACCCATGAGGACGTGCTCTCCACCCTCGATTACCTGATCAACCTGGAGTTGGATGTTGGCGGCGCCAGCCTCGATGACATCGACCACCTCGGCAACCGCCGCGTGCGTTCCGTGGGTGAACTCCTGCAGAACCAGGTTCGTGTGGGTCTGAACCGTCTCGAGAGGATCATCAAGGAACGGATGACCGTCGGAGAAACCGATTCGCTGACCCCAGCGCAGTTGGTTAATCCCAAGCCCCTGGTGGCGGCGATCAAGGAGTTCTTCGGCTCCAGCCAGCTGAGCCAGTTCATGGACCAGACGAACCCTCTGGCTGAGCTCACCCACAAGCGCCGCATCTCGGCTCTCGGACCCGGCGGTCTCACCCGTGAGCGTGCAGGCTTCGCTGTCCGCGACATTCACCCCTCCCACTACGGCCGTCTCTGCCCGATTGAGACGCCGGAAGGTCCTAACGCCGGTCTGATCAACTCCCTGGCCACCCACGCCCGGGTTAACGAGTACGGCTTCATCGAAACTCCGTTCTGGAAGGTGGAGAACGGTGTCGTCCTGAAGGAAGGCGATCCGATCTACCTGTCTGCAGACCGGGAAGACGAAGTGCGCGTTGCCCCTGGTGATGTGGCCACCGAGGATGACGGCAGGATTACGGCGGATCTGATCCCTGTGCGTTATCGCCAGGATTTCGAGAAGGTCCCCCCCGAGCAGGTCGACTACGTCGCCTTATCACCGGTGCAGGTGATCTCCGTGGCAACGTCCCTGATCCCCTTCCTGGAGCACGACGACGCCAACCGAGCACTGATGGGCTCCAACATGCAGCGTCAGGCTGTGCCGTTGCTGCGCCCCGAGCGTGCCCTGGTGGGCACCGGCCTGGAAACCCAGGTGGCCCGCGACTCCGGCATGGTGCCGATCTCCCGGGTGAACGGCACTGTCACCTATGTGGATGCCAACGCCATCGTTGTCCAGGACGAGGACGGCAACGACCACACCCACTTCCTACAGAAGTATCAGCGCTCCAACCAGGACACGTGCCTGAACCAGCGCCCGATCGTCCGCTGTGGCGATCCGGTCATCGTCGGTCAGGTGATGGCGGATGGCTCGGCCTGTGAGGGCGGTGAGATCGCCCTGGGTCAGAACGTTCTGATCGCTTACATGCCCTGGGAGGGTTACAACTACGAGGACGCGCTGCTAGTCAGCGAGCGTCTGGTCACCGACGACCTCTACACCTCGGTTCACATCGAGAAGTACGAGATCGAAGCGCGTCAGACCAAGCTCGGACCCGAGGAAATCACCCGCGAGATTCCCAACGTCGCTGAGGAAAGTCTCGGCAACCTCGATGAGATGGGCATCATTCGTGTTGGTGCGTTCGTCGAAAGCGGCGACATCCTCGTGGGCAAAGTGACGCCCAAGGGCGAATCTGATCAGCCGCCCGAAGAAAAGCTTCTTCGCGCGATCTTTGGTGAGAAGGCTCGCGATGTGCGCGACAACTCTTTGCGTGTGCCCGGCACCGAGCGTGGCCGCGTTGTGGATGTGCGCATCTATACCCGTGAACAGGGTGATGAGCTGCCCCCCGGCGCGAACATGGTGGTGCGGGTTTATGTGGCCCAGCGCCGCAAGATTCAGGTCGGCGACAAGATGGCCGGCCGCCACGGCAACAAAGGCATCATCAGCCGCATCCTTCCCCGGGAGGACATGCCCTATCTGCCCGACGGAACCCCGGTCGACATCGTGCTCAACCCCTTGGGTGTGCCGAGCCGGATGAATGTGGGACAGGTGTTCGAGCTGCTGATGGGTTGGGCGGCGTCCAACCTGGATTGCCGTGTGCGCATCGTTCCCTTCGATGAGATGTACGGGGCTGAGAAGTCCCAGCAGACCGTCGAGACCTTCCTTAAGGAAGCCGCCAAGCAGCCCGGCAAGGGTTGGGTGTACGACCCTGAGGATCCCGGCAAGCTGCAGTTGCGGGATGGCCGCACCGGTCTGCCTTTCGATCAGCCTGTGGCCGTGGGCTATTCCCACTTCCTCAAGCTGGTTCACCTGGTGGACGACAAGATCCACGCCCGTTCCACCGGCCCCTACTCCTTGGTCACCCAGCAGCCCCTGGGCGGTAAGGCACAGCAAGGCGGTCAGCGTCTGGGTGAGATGGAGGTGTGGGCACTCGAGGCCTATGGCGCCGCTTACACCCTGCAGGAACTGCTCACGGTCAAGTCCGACGACATGCAGGGCCGTAACGAGGCCCTCAACGCCATCGTCAAGGGCAAGCCAATCCCCCGCCCCGGTACGCCGGAATCCTTCAAGGTGCTCATGCGCGAGCTTCAGTCCCTGGGTCTGGACATCGCCGTCTACACCGATGAAGGCAAGGAAGTGGACCTGATGCAGGACGTGAACCCACGTCGCAGCACCCCCAGCAGGCCCACCTACGAATCCCTCGGCGTCGCGGATTACGACGAGGACTGACGGATCAACGAACGAACCGATTCCCCGCTCCTTCTTCCTTAACCGTCAATGACCAACAGCAACCTCCGCACCGAGAACCACTTCGATTACGTCAAGATCACCCTCGCCTCACCCGATCGGGTGATGGAGTGGGGACAGCGCACCCTGCCCAACGGCCAGGTTGTCGGTGAGGTCACCAAGCCGGAGACCATCAACTACCGCACCCTCAAGCCCGAGATGGACGGGCTGTTCTGCGAAAAGATCTTCGGCCCTTCCAAAGACTGGGAATGCCACTGCGGTAAGTACAAACGGGTGCGTCACCGGGGCATTGTTTGTGAACGCTGCGGTGTGGAGGTCACCGAGAGCCGCGTGCGTCGTCACCGCATGGGCTTCATCAAGCTGGCGGCACCGGTTTCCCATGTCTGGTACTTGAAGGGGATCCCCAGCTACGTGGCCATCCTGCTGGACATGCCCCTGCGGGATGTGGAGCAGATCGTTTACTTCAACTGTTATGTGGTGCTGGATCCCGGCGACCACAAGGACCTGAAGTACAAGCAGCTGCTCACGGAAGACGAGTGGCTGGAAATTGAAGACGAGATCTACGCCGAAGATTCCGAGATCGAGAATGAGCCCGTAGTGGGCATCGGTGCCGAGGCCCTCAAGCAACTGCTGGAAGATCTCACCCTCGATGAAGTGGCTGAGCAGCTGCGTGAGGAGATCAACGGCAGCAAGGGGCAGAAGCGCGCCAAGTTGATCAAACGTCTGCGCGTGATCGACAACTTCATCGCCACCAACGCCCGTCCCGAGTGGATGGTGCTGGATGTAATCCCGGTGATTCCGCCTGATCTGCGTCCGATGGTGCAGCTCGATGGCGGTCGCTTTGCCACCAGTGATCTCAACGATCTCTACCGGCGGGTGATCAACCGCAACAACCGTCTGGCGAGGCTCCAGGAAATTCTGGCCCCTGAAATCATCGTTCGCAACGAGAAGCGGATGCTTCAGGAGGCCGTCGATGCCCTGATCGACAACGGCCGTCGCGGTCGCACCGTGGTAGGTGCCAACAACCGTCCGCTCAAGTCACTGAGCGACATCATCGAAGGCAAGCAGGGCCGCTTCCGTCAGAACCTGTTGGGTAAACGGGTCGACTACTCCGGTCGTTCCGTGATCGTGGTGGGTCCGAAGCTGAAGATGCACCAGTGCGGTCTGCCCAAGGAGATGGCGATTGAGCTGTTCCAGCCCTTCGTGATCCACCGCCTGATCCGCCAGAACATCGTCAACAACATCAAGGCGGCCAAGAAGCTGATCCAGCGGGCCGACGATGAAGTGATGCAGGTGCTGCAGGAGGTGATCGACGGTCACCCGATCCTGCTGAACCGTGCTCCAACCCTGCACCGTCTCGGCATCCAGGCCTTCGAACCCAAGTTGGTGGATGGCCGCGCCATTCAGCTGCACCCACTGGTCTGCCCAGCCTTCAACGCTGACTTTGACGGTGACCAGATGGCCGTTCACGTGCCTCTAGCCATCGAGGCTCAGACCGAAGCACGCATGCTGATGTTGGCCAGCAACAACATCCTGTCGCCCGCCACAGGCGAGCCGATCATCACCCCGTCTCAGGACATGGTGCTCGGCTCCTACTACCTGACAGCGCTTCAACCCGGTGCCACCAAGCCCGATTTCGGCGATCGCAGCTGCACCTTCGCGGGTCTGGAGGATGTCATCCACGCCTTCGAAGACACCCGGATTGGTCTGCATGACTGGGTTTGGGTCCGCTTCAACGGTGAAGTTCAGGACGATGAAGAGCTGGATGCGCCCAGCAAGAGTGAATCCCTCAGCGATGGCACGCGCATCGAAGAGTGGAGCTTCCGCCGCGATCGCTTCGATGAAGACGGTGCCTTGATCAGCCGCTACATCCTCACCACCGTGGGCCGTGTGGTGATGAATCACACAATTATCGACGCGGTGGCCGCCGCCTGAATCGAGCCAGACGCCCTTTTCCTCCATTCCTGATCCGCGCGCAGCCATGACCTCGTCCTCGAAATCCCGAAAGTCCAAATCCAGCAAAGCTTCCAAGGCCGCCAAGGAAGCTCCTGTGAGCGCATCCCGCCCCCTCTCCAAGACCCCGCCACCGTTCCGCAATCAGATCATTGACAAGCGGGCCCTCAAACAGCTTGTTGCTTGGTCTTACAAAAACCACGGCACGGCGGTGACGTCGTCCATGGCCGACAACCTCAAGGATCTCGGCTTCAAGTACGCCACCCAGGCGGCTGTGTCGATCTCCGTCGACGACCTCAAGGTGCCCGAGGCGAAGAAGGATCTGCTGGGCCAGGCCGAGGAACAGATCACGGCGACCGAAGAGCGTTATCGCTTGGGTGAAATCACCGAGGTGGAGCGTCACACCAAGGTGATCGACACCTGGACCGAGACAAATGAGCGTCTGGTGGATGCCGTCAAAAAGAATTTTGACGAGAACGCACCGCTGAACTCGGTGTGGATGATGGCCAACTCCGGTGCCCGGGGAAACATGTCCCAGGTGCGTCAGCTGGTGGGCATGCGCGGCCTGATGGCCAACCCACAGGGCGAAATCATTGACCTTCCGATCCGCACCAACTTCCGTGAGGGTCTGACGGTCACTGAGTACGTCATCTCCTCCTACGGCGCCCGGAAGGGTCTGGTGGATACGGCGCTACGCACCGCTGACTCGGGCTACCTCACCCGTCGTTTGGTGGACGTTGCCCAGGATGTGATCGTCCGTGAGGACGACTGCGGCACAACCCGCCACATCGTGGTGGACGCCGAGGACGGCAAATTCGGCAGCCGGCTTGTGGGTCGCCTGACTGCCTCCCAGGTGGTGAATGCCGATGGTGAGGTGCTGGCCGAGCGCGACACCGAAATCGATCCGCCGCTGTCCAAGGCCTTTGAGGCCGCTGGCGTGAAGGCCGTGAGTGTGCGTTCGCCGCTCACCTGCGAAGCCAACCGTTCCGTTTGTCGTAAGTGCTACGGCTGGGCACTGGCCCACAACGAACTGGTCGATCTGGGTGAAGCCGTCGGCATCATCGCGGCCCAGTCGATCGGTGAGCCTGGAACCCAGCTCACGATGCGGACCTTCCACACCGGTGGTGTGTCCACCGCTGAAACTGGTGTGGTCCGCTCCAAAGTGGCGGGCACCGTCGAGTTCGGCAGCAAGGCGCGGGTGCGTCCCTACCGCACCCCCCATGGTGTGAATGCTCAACAGGCTGAGGTTGATTTCAACCTCACGATCAAGCCGTCCGGCAAGGGCAAGGCTCAGAAGATCGAGATCACCAACGGCTCTCTGCTGTTCGTCGACAACGGTGCTGAGATCGATGCCGACGTCACGGTGGCCCAGATCGCTGCTGGTTCGGTCAAGAAGAGTGTGGAGAAGGCCACTAAGGACGTGATCTGCGACCTTGCCGGTCAGGTGCGTTACGAGGAGGCGATCCAGCCCCGTGAGGTCACCGACCGCCAGGGCAACATCACCCTGAAGGCCCAGCGCCTCGGCCGGATGTGGGTGCTGTCGGGTGATGTGTACAACCTGCCGCCCAACGCCCAGCCTGTGGTCAGCGGTGAAACTCAGGTCACTGAGGGTCAGGTGCTGGCCGAAGCCAGCCAGCGCAGTGAGTACGGCGGTGAAGTCCGCCTGCGCGACTCCATCGGTGATTCCCGCGAGGTGCAGATCGTCACCACGGCGATGACCCTCAAGGACTTCAAACTGCTGGAGGAGTCCACCCACTCCGGTGAGATCTGGAATCTCGAGGCGAAGGACGGCACCCGTTACCGCCTCAACACCATCCCCGGCAGCAAGATCGGCTCTGGTGAGGTCATCGCTGAACTGGCGGATGACCGCTTCCGCACCGGTACAGGTGGTCTGGTGAAGTTCGCCCCTGGTTTGGCAATCAAGAAGGCCCGTTCCGCCAAGAACGGCTACGAGGTCAACAAGGGCGGCACCCTGCTGTGGATCCCCCAGGAGACCCACGAAATCAACAAGGACATCTCCCTGTTGATGATCACCGATGGTCAGTGGATCGAGGCTGGCACCGAGGTTGTTAAAGACATCTTCAGCCAGACCGCGGGCATCGTCACCGTCACCCAGAAGAACGACATCCTGCGCGAAATCATCGTCCGCAGTGGTGAGTTCCACCTCTGCACCGATGCCAAGGCGTTGGAGCGCTTCGAGGGTGATGGCCAGATGGTTAATCCCGGCGAGGACGTCGCTAAGGGATTGTCCGTCGACACGATGAAGTACGTGCAGACAGTGGAGACCCCCGAAGGCAAGGGTCTGCTGCTGCGTCCCGTTGAGGAGTACACCATTCCCAACGAGGCCCAGCTGCCTGAGCTGTCCCATGTGAAGCAGGCCAATGGCCCTCACCTCGGCATCAAGGCCACTCAGCGTCTGGCGTTCAAGGACAACGAACTGATCAAGTCCGTTGAAGGTGTGGAGCTGCTCAAGACCCAGCTGCTGCTCGAGACCTTCGACACCACTCCGCAGATGACGGTGGATGTGGAGAAGGCCCCCGACAAGCGGGCCAAGACCATTTCCCGTCTGCGCCTCGTGATCCTTGAGTCGATTCTGGTGCGTCGCGACACCATGTCCGACTCCAGCCATGGCTCAACCCACACCGAGCTGCAGATCGAAGACGGCGTGTCAGTGAAGGCTGGTGATGTCGTTGCCACCACGCAGATCCTCTGCAAGCAAGCAGGTCTGGCGCAGCTGCCGGAAGCCACCGAAGCCGACCCTGTGCGTCGGATGATCGTGGAGCGCCCCGAAGACACCACCACCCTGAGCACCTCCGGCAAGCCGGTGGTGAGCGTCGGTCAGCGGATTGTCGATGGCGATGTCCTTGCCGAAGGCGAGACTGCAAGCTGCTGTGGTGAGATCGAGGCTGTGGGCGGCAACAGCGTCACCCTGCGCCTGGGACGTCCCTACATGGTGTCTCCCGATTCCGTACTGCACGTGCGCGATGGAGATCTGGTGCAGCGGGGTGACGGTTTGGCCCTGCTGGTGTTCGAACGCCAAAAGACCGGTGACATCGTTCAGGGTCTGCCTCGAATTGAGGAATTGCTGGAGGCCCGTCGCCCCCGTGAATCAGCGATTCTCTGCAAGAAGCCCGGCACCGTCGAGATCAAGCAGGGTGAAGACGACGACTCCCTCGCCGTCAACGTGATCGAATCCGATGACGCCATCGGCGAATACCCGATTTTGCTCGGCCGCAACATCATGGTGAGCGATGGCCAGCAGGTCACTGCCGGTGAATTGCTGACCGATGGCCCGATCAACCCTCATGAGTTGCTCGAGTGCTATTTCGAGGATCTGCGCAGCCGCAAGCCTCTGATGGATGCCGCTCAGGAGGCGATCGCCAACCTGCAGCACCGTCTGGTGACTGAGGTTCAGAACGTCTACAAGTCCCAGGGCGTCTCGATTGACGACAAGCACATCGAAGTGATCGTCCGTCAGATGACCAGCAAGGTGCGGGTCGAGGATGCCGGTGACACCACCCTGTTGCCGGGTGAGCTGATCGAACTGCGTCAGGTGGAAGACACCAACCAGGCCATGGCGATCACCGGTGGCGCTCCCGCCGAGTTCACCCCGGTTCTGCTGGGTATCACCAAGGCGTCGCTCAACACCGACAGCTTCATCTCGGCCGCCTCCTTCCAGGAGACGACCCGTGTGCTCACCGAAGCTGCCATCGAGGGCAAGAGCGACTGGCTGCGCGGTCTCAAGGAGAACGTGATCATCGGTCGCCTAATTCCTGCAGGTACCGGCTTCAGTGGCTTCGAAGAGGAGCTGCAGAAGGAGGCTGGCCCTCACCCCGACATCCTTTCGGAGGATCCGGCCGGCTACCGCCGCATGCAGAACCTGCGTCCCGACTACACCGTCGACATGCCCCCTGCGGCCAGCGCCAGTGCGGTGCTGGACGACCCCAGTGACGCCGACCTTGAGGCCACCCGCACCCGCCACAACATCGATCCCTCGGCGAGTAATTTCGCCGCGTTCACCCGTCCGGACGCCGACAATGAGCTGAAGGAAGAGCAGGTGGTCGATGCTGAAGCCGTCGAGGGCCTTCAGGAAGAGGGCCTGCTCTCTGACGAATGAGCTCCGCTCAAACGTTCACCATTGCAGCCCCTTCCATGCTTGAGCCCACTGAGATTCCCAAGAGACGCCTGCCTAAATATGGGTTCCACACCCATACCGAGCGGCTGAATGGACGTTTGGCCATGCTTGGCTTCATCGCCCTGATGGCGGTGGAGATCAAGCTGGGCCATGGTCTGCTGATCTGGTGACCCAGGCTCTGCTGGGTCGCAGCGCGGCTGAGCTGCAGGACTGGGCCGTTGCTCAGGGGCAAAAGCCGTTCCGTGGCCGTCAGCTCCATGACTGGATCTATGCCAAAGGGGCTCGATCCCTGGCCGACATCACGGTCTTCCCCAAGACCTGGCGTGCCGCCTTGTTGGAGGGTGGCATCGATGTGGGCCGACTGAAGGAAGTGCATCGTTCGGTGGCCACGGATGCCACCACCAAATTGCTGCTCTCCACAGAGGACGGCGAAACCATTGAAACCGTCGGTATTCCCACCGACCAACGGCTCACCGTCTGTGTGTCCAGCCAGGTGGGTTGTCCCATGGCCTGCCGCTTCTGCGCCACCGGCAAAGGCGGCCTGCAACGCTCACTCCAGACCCACGAAATCGTGGATCAGGTGCTGAGTGTGCGTGAGGCGATGGACCGTCGTCCCTCCCACATCGTGTTCATGGGCATGGGCGAGCCCCTGCTCAACAGCAGCGCTGTTCTGGAGGCGATCCGCTGCCTCAATGATGACCTCGGTATCGGCCAACGGCGCATCACCGTCAGCACGGTGGGTGTTCCGAAAACCCTGCCGCAACTGGCAGAACTGGCCATGCAGCGGTTGGGACGCGCCCAGTTCACCCTGGCGGTGAGTCTCCATGCCCCCAACCAGCGGCTGCGCGAGGAGCTGATTCCCACAGCCCATGCCTACCCCTATGACGCTCTGCTTGAGGATTGCCGTCACTATCTGGACGTGACCGGTCGGCGGGTGAGTTTTGAGTACATCCTTCTTGGTGAACTCAACGATCAGCCAGAGCACGCCGCAGAGCTGGCGGATCGCGTTGGCGGTTTCCAGAGTCACGTGAACCTGATCGCCTACAACCCGATTGAGGAGGAGGAGTTCAAGCGACCGACGCCGCAGCGGATTGAGGCGTTTCGTCGTGTTCTGGAGCGACGCGGTGTCGCCGTGAGTCTGAGGGCCAGCCGGGGGCTGGATCAAAATGCGGCTTGTGGTCAGCTCCGGCGTCAGCAGATGGCTCCGAATTCGTCGGGGAGCTGAAGGGTGGGCTGATGTCCTGTACCTCAGCAGACTGCTGAGGTACAGGGTCTGCGAATGACAGCAATTGATTGGCTGCTTCTCGCTGCTTACCTCGTTCTCACCCTGGTGTTGGGGTTGTGGCTGGCCCGCCGCAACAGCGGCGAGGCGGATTATTTCGTGGCTGGCCGTCGTCTGAACGGTTGGTTGGCCGGCGCCTCGATGGCGGCGACCACCTTCTCCATCGACACGCCGCTCTACGTCGCCGGCCTGGTGGGTGCCCGCGGCCTGGCGGGCAACTGGGAGTGGTGGAGTTTTGGTTTGGCCCATGTGGCCATGGCCGTTGTCTTCGCACCCCTCTGGCGCCGCAGCGGTGTGCTCACCGACGCCGCCTTTACCGAGCTGCGCTACGGCGGAGCAGCGGCGGCTTGGTTGCGCGGTATCAAGGCTTTCCTGTTGGCCGTGCCGGTGAACTGCATTGGCATTGGGTATGCCTTCCTCGCCCTCCGCAAGGTGGTGGAAGCCCTCGGCCTGGTGTCGGGTCAACCCGCTGCACTGGGACTGACGGACACGGTCTGGTTGTTGATGGTCGTGGCCCTGCTCGTGATGAGTTACACCGTGGCCGGTGGGCTCTGGGCTGTCGTGGTCACCGATCTGGTCCAGCTCGTGCTGGCGTTGGCGGGTGCCGTGGCCGTGGCCGCGGCTGCCCTCCATGCCGCAGGAGGGATGACGGCGCTGTTGGAGCAACTGCAGGCGCTGCAGCGGCCAGAGCTGCTGTCTCTGGTGCCCTGGACATGGGATGACTCGGGCTTCCGCTGGTTGCAGGGCAGTGGCATCAGCATCCCGATGTTCACGGCCTACATCGCTGTGCAGTGGTGGAGTTTCCGTCGCAGCGATGGTGGCGGCGAGTTCATCCAGCGGATGCTGGCCACCCGTGATGAGCAGCAGGCCCGGCTGGCGGGTTGGGTCTTTCTGGTGGTGAATTACCTCCTGCGCAGCTGGCTCTGGATCGTGGTCGCGTTGGCGGCCCTGGTGCTGTTGCCAGCCGGCGCTGATCTGGAGCTGGGCTATCCCGCCCTGGCCGTGCAACTTCTGCCCCCCGTGGCGCTCGGCCTGGTGGTGATCTCCCTGGTGGCGGCGTTCATGAGCACCGTGAGCACCTCGGTGAACTGGGGAGCCAGCTACCTCACTCACGACCTCTATCAGCGCTTTGTTCGCCCCTCCGCCGGTTCCCGCGAGCTGTTACTGGTGGGACAACTCACCACGGTTCTGCTGCTTGTTCTTGGGGTGATCACTGCTTTGATCAGCGACAGCATCGGCACGGTGTTTCGGCTGGTGATCGCCATCGGGTCCGGCCCAGGTGTGGTTCTGGTGCTGCGCTGGTTCTGGTGGCGCGTTAACGCCGCGGCGGAGCTATCGGCGATGCTCTGCGGGTTTTTCGTTGGGGTGTTCACCTCGGTGGTGCCCCTGGTTCGGATCGAGGATTACGGGGTTCGTATTGCGGTGATCACCGGCCTCTCCGCTGTGGTCTGGTTGGCGGTGATGCTGAGCACACCTCCGGAATCCGATGCTGTCTTGGAGCGGTTTGTGCGGACGGTGCGTCCTCCGGGCCCCGGTTGGTCACGCCTGCGCAAGCGCTTCGGTGTCATGCCGATGGAGTCGTTGCCCGCCATGCTGCGGCGCTTTGTGCTGGCCTGCGGTGTGCTGTTCGGCGGTCTGCTCGGCACGGGAGGATTCCTTTTGCATCAGCAGTGGACTGGCTGGATCGGTCTGTCGGTGCTGATCCTCTCGATCTGGCAGCTGAGGCGGCGTGTCGATGCCGTGCCGTCTTGAGCAGAATGGCGACTTGATTGGAGTGTTCCGGTGTCGTTTTTTCGTTCCACCCTTCTGCCGGCTCTGATTGTTCTCCTGTTTGCCCTGGCGTTGGTGGCCGTGAGTGCCCGCATCTGGCTTCCCGGTGACATGCTGGCTCCAGCTCCCATGGGTTGAGCCCTGGAATGGCTCCCGTAGCATCCCCGCATGACTGACGATCGCAGCCAACAGAAGGACCAGGGGCTTTCCAACCTTTCCGTGGATCCTGATCTGCTGGCGCGTGAGCTGGCGGCTGAAGACGATATTGACCCGCTTGATGCGATCCAGCTCGACGACGCCGAGCAGGATTCCTCTCTGCAAATTGCCCGGTCCTGTGACCAGGGTCTGGTCTGGTTGCGTGGCAACCATGGAGAACGGCTCCAAGGCCTGCAGGTGTTCTGTGAACACCGTGATCCCCGCGCGATCGCCCTGCTGCTCCCCTTGCTCCAGAACTTCTGTCCGGTGGAGCGGATGAGTGCCGTCTACGCCTTGGGCCGCAACCCATCTCCTCCGGCTGTTGAGCCGCTGTTGCAGCTGCTGCAGCTCGATGCCAATGCCTACGTCCGTAAGGCTGCGGCCTGGAGCCTGGGCAATTTCCCCGATGCTCCGGTGCTGAATCCGCTGATCCGGGCACTGCAGACGGATGTCGCAGCGGTGCGCCTGTGGTGTCCAGGCTCATTGGCGGAGGCCGGCAGTCGTTCACCGGTGAAGGCCGACCCCGCGGCGGGGCAATTGCTGGTGAGCCTGCGCATCGACAGTGAAGCGGTGGTGCGCAGCAACTGCATCTGGGCTTTGGGCCGTTTGATGGATCAGCTGGTGCAGCCGCGACAAGCTGAGATCGTTGAGGCTCTGGTGAGCGCCCTCCTCCATGACGGTGAGATCTCTGTGCGCGATGAGGCCAGAACCGCCCTCGAACAGCTGGAGGATCCATTGGTGCTGGAACGCATCCAGGCTTTGATCAACGACGGTTTCATCCTGTAACTGGGCTGTGTAACGAGGAAGGCAACACTCTCGGGAGACCACCACTAGATTGCGACGCAAATCACGCTTCTTCAATGCCCCAAAAGACCCTTCGTTTCACCATTCGGCCTGATGGTCGTGTGGAAGAGCGGGTCGAGGGTGTTGCAGGCGAGGCGTGCCAGCAGCTCACTGAAGAAGTGGAAGCTGCTCTTGGAACGGTTGAACGTAAGGAGTCCACATCCGAAGCGTTTCTGCAGCCAGAGGTCCAGTCCCAGTCTCTTTCAGCTCATTTGAACTGATGTCGCATTTCAGCACCGTCAAAACCGAACTGCGTCAGCTGGAGCCTCTGGTGAAAGCTTTGGAAGACATGGGTTACGCCCCTGATCAGGCCGAACGCCCTGTGCGTGGCTACCGCGGCCAGACCGTTACGGCTGATCTGGCTATTGCAGTGCAGGACGGTGGTGATATCGGCTTCCGCTGGAACAGCGCATCGGAGTCCTACGAGCTGGTCACCGACCTCGATCTGTGGAAACAACAGATTCCTGTGGAACGTTTCCTCTCCAAGCTCACTCAGCGCTATGCCTTGAACACGGTTCTTGCTGCCACCGCCAAGGAAGGTTTTCAGGTTGCCGAGCAGACCCAAACCGAGGATGGTTCGATTGAACTCGTGGTGACCCGCTGGGACGCCTGAATCCTGGCTGATCCTTCGTCTCACGCTTTTTCTGCCCCAGCCCGGCCGCTGGAGCAAGCCACCGGTAGGGAGCCCCTCCTCGGGGGTGACATGCGAGATCAGGCTGTCTGGGTCGATGAAGGCGTCTGCATCGGCTGCCGTTATTGCGCTCATGTAGCTGCCAACACTTTTGTTGTTGAGCCCCATTTGGGACGTTCCAGGGCAATCCGACAGGACGGCGACTCCACCGAATGCATCCAGGAGGCCATCGATACCTGCCCAGTGGATTGCATCCACTGGGTTCCTTTTGAATCGTTGGAAACGCTGCGGCAAAACCTGATTCGCCAGAATCTGCAACCCCGTCCCCAGGGTTAATGGCGCTTCCCACCCGCCGATTCGGCCGCACGGAGCTTGAGATCCCTCTCTTGTCTCTTGGGGGAATGCGCTTTCAGCAGAGCTGGACCGACCTCCCTGCTGAAGAGATCACCTCTGCGTCGCAGACCCAGCTCGAGGCGACCCTGAGGCGAGCGGTGGATCTGGGTTTTCATCATGTGGAAACGGCGCGGCACTACGGCAGCTCCGAGCGTCAGCTGGGTTGGGCCCTGCCGCGCACACCCGACCCCTCCCGTCTGCTGCAGAGCAAGGTGCCTCCCCGGCCCGATCCCGATGCCTTCGAAGCGGAACTGGAGCTCAGCTTTGAGCGGCTGGGATGTGATCGCCTGGATTTATTGGCCATCCATGGCATCAACCTGCAGGAGCATCTCGAGCAGACCCTTCGGCCTGGGGGATGCATGGAGGTGGTGCGCCGCTGGCAGGCGGAGGGTCGCATCGGTCACGTGGGCTTCTCCACCCATGGCCCCACAGCCTTGATTGCAGAGGCCTGCGATTCCGGTGCCTTCGATTACGTGAATCTGCACTGGTATTACATCCGCCAAGACAACAATCCCGCCCTGGATGCGGCCCGCCGTCAGGACATGGGTGTGTTCATCATCAGTCCCACCGACAAAGGAGGCCATCTGCACACGCCATCCCAACGGCTGTTGGAGCTTTGTGCACCGTTGCATCCCATCGTTTTCAACGACCTGTTTTGTCTCCAGGATCCGCGGGTGCACACCATCAGCGTGGGAGCGGCCCGGCCGGAGGATCTCGAGCTTCATCTGGAGGCGTTGCACTTGCTGTCGGATGCAGCGTCCTTGATTGCTCCGGTGGATCAGCGGCTTCGGCAAGCGGCCGATGAAGCGCTGGGTCGTGACTGGATGGCCACCTGGTCCGTCGGGCTTCCGCCTTGGTATGCGACGCCTGGGGGGATCAACCTGCCGGTGTTGCTTTGGTTGTACAACCTTCTGGAGGCCTGGAATCTCGAGAGTTATGCCAAGGCCCGATATGGGTTGTTGGGCTCCGGCGGGCACTGGTTTGCCGGTGCCAATGCCGATGGCTTTGATGGGGAGGTCAGTGCCGAAGACCTGCGGAGCGTCCTGCAGGAGAGCCCATGGCGTCAGCGCATCCCCGAGATCCTGCGCAGCCTCAAGCACCGGCTCAAGGGCGAATCCCAGATGCGCTTGTCGAGCGTCTGAGTGTTCGTCTTAGCCCCCAAGGGGATCTCGGCTGGGCGTTCCCACGGCCCTTGGGTAGTTGCGGGGGCAGGGGGCGTTCGGCTGCACCCGCAGAAGATGACGCGTGCCGCGATCACCAGGCAGTTGCCGGTGCTGCACCTCCATCAGACGGGCCTGCAGTAGGCGCAGGGCTCTGTTGAACGGCACGGCATCGGCGTCATTCCACTGGCCCCGATACAGCAGGGCCTGGCCGTCGGTTTTCAGCAAGGGCACGAGGTATTCAGCCACCACAGGAGCTGCCGCCACAGCCCGGGCTACGGCTCGATCGAAGCTGCCGCGGAAGTTGCGATCGCGCCCGGTGGTTTCGATCCGCTCGGTGCGGACCCGCACCCGATCGGCAAGCCCCAGGCTGCTGGCCATGGCTTCCACGGCGGCGGTCTTGCGCCCGACGGAATCCAGCAGGGTCACCTGTGACTGGGGCAGGGCAATGGCGACGGCGAGACCGGGGAAGCCGCCCCCGGTCCCCACATCAATCCAGTGCTGCGGCTCGTCCGCTGACTGGAGTTCCCCCGCCAGCGGCCAGAGACTGTCGAAGACCTGACCAATCCAGAAATCATCGCCGTTCACCAGGCGCGTGAGGTTGACCCGTTCATTCCAGCTCTGCAGGAGGCCTTGAAGCTCCACCAGCTGGTCGCGTTGCCCTTGCGATGGCTGCCATCTCAGGGCGTCCCAGAACGCCGGTTCAGGCGCGGTGGCGGCCATGGCTGCACCAACAACTCTTCTTAGGATGAAGGACCGGCTGTCCCCTGTGTCCGAAGCCCACCCCAGCCATCACGAACGGCTTGGCGTGCGCCCCGGGGTTGACGCTGAAACCTTGCGCCAGGCCTTTCGACGTCAGTCCAAGGCTCTGCATCCCGACACCACGCAACTGCCGCCCGAGCAGGCCAGCATTGCTTTTCAGGAGCTCAAGGAGTCCTACGACGTTTTACTGCGTCAGAGCCAAGCAACCCTCGGTCTTGGCATACAGGCGCCGTCATCGCCCCCGCCCCTGCAGAGTCAGCCCCGCCCGGATGCCTGGCAGGGCATCGGTCAACGAAGGCCGCTTTCCGGCGGGGAATGGTTCTCGCTGGTGCTGTTGAGCATCGCGCTGTTGCTCAGCCTGGTGCTGGGGTTGGGGGTGGCTCTTGCCCAGGGCCGCGACTGGCAGGTGTCGCCGAGTTGGCTGGCGGATGAGCAGACTCCGAAGACATCCGTGCGTACGCAACCTGATGGCCACCCTGCCCCCGGAGAGCACCCCGCTGAATCAGCACTCTCTCCCGGCGCTTGAGGCCTGGCTTCAGCAGCTGGGTGCCGTCCGCATGGACGACAACCCCTGCCAGTGGATGCTCGAGCGTTCTGAGTGGAGGGCGCTGTTGCTGCTGGAACGGGAGGACCTCAAAGTGATCTGGCACCCCGGTTCCCTGGAAGCGATGTTGCAGTGTTCATTGCCCTATGGCCTCTCCAGGGCTGATGTCGAGGCGGCGATTCAGGCGGGTCCCTGAGGCCACAACGTTCAGAGCTGATCGAGGGCCATTTCCAGCACCGAATAGCACCGTTCCAGCTGGGCATCGCTGATGCAGAGCGGTGGCAGCAGATAGACCACCTGGCCCAGGGGGCGGAGGAAGACGCCGTTCTCCATCGCCAGTCGTTTCAATCTCGGCCCCGCCGGGTTGAGGTAGCCCGAGGTTCCCTCCACAACGAGGTCGAAGCCGGCAACAGTCCCCGTCAGCCGGGGGTGTTGCACCCTCGGATGGCGTGCCAACCGTTCGAGGTGCGGACGATGCCGTTGTTCGAACTGCTGAAAGGCAGCGGGGTTGCGCTCCATCAGATCGAGGCTGGCGTTAGCCGCGGCGCAGCCCAGCGGATTGGCCGTGAAGCTGTGGCCGTGCCAGAGGGTCAGACAAGGGTCGTCACCGACGAAGGCTTCGAACACCGCTTCGCTGGCCATGGTCACGCCCATCGGCAGACATCCACCCGTCAAGCCTTTGGACAGCGCCATCAGATCCGGCCGGATGCCCGCCCGCCGGCTGGCGAACCAGTCGCCGCAGCGTCCGAAGCCGGTCAGCACTTCATCGGCAATCAGCAGTGCTCCTGCCTGACGGGTGCGTGCCTCCACCTGTTGCAGAAACTCGGGCCGCACCATGGCCATCCCGCCGGCCCCCTGCAGCAGGGGCTCGAGGATCACCGCCGCAGTCGGTGTCTCCAGCACGCGCTCGAGCACCTCCAGTGCTGCCGATTCCTTGGCCTCCACGGCGTCGTCATCCCACCAGGTGGCCGGCCAGGGAACCCTGGCGACGGGAAAGAGCTTGTCTTCAAAGGGCGCGCTGAAAAGGTTGCGTTCGCCAACGGCCATCGCCCCGAAGGTGTCGCCGTGGTACGCGCCGTCGAAGGCGACGATCTGATGACGCGGTTGCCCCCGGTTGGCCCACCACTGGCAGGCGATCTTGAGCGCCACTTCCACCGCAGTGGAGCCGTTGTCGGAGAAGAACAGCCGTTGCAGACCGCAGAGTCCGCTCAGGCGTACGGCCAGCTGTTCCGCAGGCTCATGGGTGAAGTCGGCAAAAATCACCTGCTCGAGGCGGGCTGCCTGATCGGCGATGGCCTTGGCCAACACCGGATGGGCATGGCCGTGAAGGGTGACCCACCAGCTACTGATGGCATCGATCAGCGGTTCCCCCTTTTCACGAATCAGCAGAGCCCCGTCTCCGGACACCACCCGTTGGGAGTTGGCTGCGCTGGCCATCTGGGTGAAGGGGGGCCACAGATTCGGATGGCGGATCGACTCCATGGCAGCAGCGGCAGCTTTTGCCATATTGGATCTGAGGCTGTTGGAGATGCCCCGGATGGCTGCCCCGCGCACCCGTCGTCAATCCAAGCGTTTTGTTCCCGCCAGGCCGCCTGAGCGGTCGGCCAAGCGACGCCTCGTTCTCCCGGAGGGCGATTGGCATTCGATTCGCAGTGATCTCGAGCTACGGGGTTGGTCGTCGTCCCAGCTGGAGTTGATCCAGGCTGAACTCAGTCATGGATGGCCGCTGCGGATCGCCGTGCGCCATGCCGCGATGCGACTGGGCACCTGCCCCACCGGTTCAAAGGCCCTGGGTTGAGTCTTCAGCGGCAGACGTCACTGTTCTTTTCCGCCTCTGTGGCAATGGCGCTGCAGTTCACCCAGCGCACTAGCTGCACCTCGATATCGGTGAACAGCACCAGAATTCCAACGCAGAGTGCTGAAACAGCAAGGGTCGCCAGGGTTTGACGTGAATTCACGGGGACGATCGCTTCAACACTTTTCGGAATGTAGTGGTGAGATCCTTCTCGTGCCAAAGCCGCTCCAGAACCGTTGCCGATAGCGAGGCCTGGGGGGGGAGCTGCGCCAGAACGGGGACGTCACCGAACTGTTCGAGGGTCCCCGGGTTGTCGGCATGGAGGGGGCCGTTGAGGATCAGTCCCAACACCGTGAGATTTCGCCGTCTCATCGCTTCCAGGCTGAGCAGGGTGTGGTTGAGGGTGCCCAGCCCACTGCGGGCCACCAGAACGATTGGCAACTGCCACTCCACGAGTTGATCGATCTGGAGCCAGTTGCGGGTGAGGGGCACCATCAACCCTCCAGCTGTCTCCACCACCAGCGATCCCTGATGGTCGGGAAGAGCCAGTTGGGCTGGGTCGAGCGGCGTGTCGTCCAGTTCGGCGGCCCAGTGGGGGGAGACCGGCTCTCGGAAGGCATAGGCCTCGGGAAGCATCCGTTCCGGCGGGAGGTTCAACAGCTGCCGCACCCGTTCGCGGTCTCCGCCGCCCTCCAGTCCGCTCTGAACGGGTTTCCAGTAGCTGGCCTGAAGCCCCTGCACGAGCCACGCACTCACCACGGTTTTGCCGACGTCCGTGTCGGTTCCGCATACCACCAGGCGACTGACGCTGCCGTTCATCGCTTCACCATCAGGACCCACATCCTCCAGGTCAGGGCGAACCGTGTCAGAGCGAACCGTGGTGATGCTTTGGCTTGGGGCCAAGCTCGGAAGACGGCCTTCCACTGGCCTGGGGAGAGCCGGCCAGCATTGGTGACGGAGGCGCCAATGCTGCTCATCGGTCGCAGCAGCCGCAGTGGATTGGCGGCGTGTTGGGTGAAGCTCAGGCACTCGTCCCGTTGCACCACGCCATCGGGCAGGGCCGCGATCAGTTGCTCTCGCACCGGCATGGTCAAGGCCGTGCAGGCCTGATCTGCTGCGCGGGCGGCGTGCTGCCATTGCGGAAAACTTCCGTCCACCGGCACCGCCAGGGCCAGCCAGCCCCCCTTCGGCAGCGCATCCACCCAACGTCGAAGCTGTTGCGCTGGATCTGGCAACCAATGCAAAACAAAGCTGGAGGCCAGCAGTTGCGGTGGCTCACTCCAGTCCGGTAGCCCTCGGCTCAGGTCATGCCGCAGGGTGCGTGTTCCATGGGGGTGGCTGTTCAACATGGCGGTACTTCCGTCAAGGCGGATCACTTGCTGACCCGGGTGAGCGGCTTCCAGGGCTGCGGCCAGATGACCGGTGCCGCTGCCGAGGTCTGCCCACAGGCCACGCCGGATGGAGCAGTGTCGGCAGAGTTGGGCCAGGCGCCAGGCCATAGCCCGTTGCAGCTGCGCGTCGCCCGCGTAGGTCGGCGCTGCGCGACTGAAGCGCTCCAGCACCTGATCGGGGCGAATCACAGGGCCTCCAGCCATTGCTGAACCACCGAGAGCACCGGTGGTGTGATCAGTGCGTGGCCCCAATTCGGATCCCGATGGAGGGTCAGCGGCTGCTGTCTGAGGTCATCGATCAGCTGCTGCGCCGATGCGGCGTGCACCACAGCGTCCTGTTCGCCCTGCACCACCAGCACAGGCACGGCCTCAGGCCATCCCGTCGGCAGGGCCTGGCAGTGCGCCAGAAGCTCCAGATCCTGCTGCAGCCGCTGGCGCCCCAGGGTCGTCAAACCTTGCAGCTGGGGGGCTGGGGGCAGGGCGCTGCGGGCATGGGGTGAGGCGGCTTTGTCGAGGAAGCGTTCCAGCATCGTCAGTTCCTGGTCGGTGTCCAGAGCCGCCTGCATCCCCTGCAGAGCTGCCGCCACAGCGCGCCCTGCGCGCCCGTGGGGCACGAAGGCGCTGAAGCTGCCCAGCAGCACCACCGCATCGGCCTGCGCCAGAACAGCTGCCGGCAGTAGATGCAGCCCCAGGGAGTGGGCGATCAACAGGTTGCGTTCTGGGCCGGGGGGCCATGCCGGAGCAACAGCCTCACCGCCGCCGTAGCCCCGGTCTGCGCTGGACCATCTCGATCCCCAGTTTTCAAAGCGTTGACGCCAGTGGGACCAAGCGCTGGCCTGGCCAGCCCAACCATGCATCGCCAGGACCTGCGTCATCGAGAGCCGAGGGCTGCGAGCAGTTGCTCCAATGTGCCCTCCGGCAGGTCCCGCCGCAGCACCAAGCGCAAACGGGCGGTTCCCTCCGGCACGGTGGGCGGCCGGATCGCTACTGAAAGCAGACCCGCCTGCTCCAGCTTTTGCTGGAGGTCGAGCGCGTCCTGGTCGCCACCGATCAGTAAGGGCAGCACAGGACCGTGCCCTGCTGGTTTTACCCAGCCCTGCTGCGCCAGAGCTGTCCTCCAGCGTTCCGAGCGCTGGCTCAGCTCGCTTCCCCAATTGGGGTTGGTTTGGATCAAGTGCAGGGCAGCTTGTGCTCCAGCCACCAGCGGTGGTGCCAGGGCCGTGGTGTAGCGGAAAGCCCCACTGGTTTGAAGCAGCCGTTCCATCGTGGTGTGACCCCCAGCCAGAAATGCACCTCCGCTGCCGAAGGCCTTGCCGAAGGTGCCGCACACCAAGGCCACAGGCTGTCGGAGTCCATGGCAAAGCCCGCGGCCTCCGGGCCCCAGTACCCCCAGGCCATGGGCTTCGTCCACCAGCAGCTGTGCACCGTGGTGGGCGCAAAGGTCGGCGATGCCTTGCAGATCGGGGCTGGTGCCTTCCATGCTGAACAGGCTTTCGGTCACCACCAGTGGCGGTGTTGTTGCCGGCTTGAGCCGCTGCAGCCGCTGGCCGAGATCTTCAAGATCGTTGTGGGCAAAGCGTTGCAGCCGCGCTCCACTGGTGCGGACGCCGGCCAGCAGCGAGTGGTGGATCAGCCGGTCCACCAACACGGTGGTATGCCTGTCACTCAGGGCCGTTAGGGCAGCGATGTTGGCTTGAAATCCGCTGGGGAACAGCAGCACTCGGTCTCGGTTCAACCAGGTGGCGAGGGCTGCCTCCAGATCCAGATGGCATGGTCGGGTGCCGGTGACCAGGCGAGAGCCACCGGCACCAACGCCATCGGAGGCCATGGCCTCCGTTGCCGCTGCGAGCACATCGGGATGGCGGCTGAGCCCGAGGTAGTCGTTGCTTGCCAGATCAACGAGCTGGCCGGCTTCAGCGGGATCCTTCAGCTGCCAGGGCTCCTGGCCGGCATTCAAGCTCCGCAGGCGCCGGCGGCGGGCTGGAGGGATGGGAGAAGCGTGGTCCCGCATCACAACAGTCTGGAATCCGTCCTGATCAAGGATGGCCGCAGTCCTCTGATCGTCATGTCCTGGGAGCGTTTCACTCTGCTGTTTCCGCTTTGGACGTTGCTGGGGGCTCTGCTGGCGCTGCTGCATCCCCCGCTGTTCATCTGGTTCAAGGGCCCACTGATCGCCCTTGGACTCGGCGTGATCATGCTGGGCATGGGCGTTGGGCTGACACCCGCTGATTTCGTGCGGGTTGGTCGACGCCCCCGGGCCATGCTGCTCGGGGTGCTGGCGCAGTTCCTGGTGATGCCGGCTCTTGCTGCTGCGATTGCGGCGGCTCTGCACCTGCCTGCGCCGCTTGCGGTGGGTTTGATTCTTGTGGGCTGCTGCCCGGGGGGGACCGCCAGCAATGTGGTGGTTCTGATCGGCCGTGGCGATGTGGCGCTTTCGGTGGTCATGACAACGATCAGCACCCTGGCGGCGGTTGTGTTGACCCCGCGTCTCACCCAGGTGTTGGCCAGTCAGTACGTGCCGGTGGACGGTTGGGCCCTGTTCCTGGCCGTGCTTCAGGTGGTGTTGTTGCCCGTCACCGTTGGGGTGGTGCTCAAGCGTGGTTTGCCCGGCGTGGCCCAGCGGATTGAGCCTGTGATGCCTCCCTTGGCGGTGATGGCCATCGTGATGATCGTCTCCAGCATCGTGGGCAGCCAGACGGCTGTGCTGCGTCAGCAGGGGCCCGTGCTGATCCTGGCTTGCCTGCTACTTCACGGCGGCGGCTTTCTGCTCGGCTGGCTGATTCCCCGGCTGGCGGGGCAGACCGTGCAGGCTCAGCGGACCATCAGCATCGAGGTGGGCATGCAGAACTCAGGACTGGCCGTGGTCCTCGCCCGCAGTGGTGGGTTCGCCAGTCCCCTGACGGCGTTGCCGGGTGCCATCTCTGCGGTGATTCACTGCCTGATCGGCAGCGCCCTTGCTGCCGTCTGGAGGCGTCGCTCGCCTTAGTCGGTCGCCCTAGGTCGAGCCCCCGTCATGGAGTTCGAACAGCAGCCGGGCGGCGAGGCCACGGGAGATGCGTCGTTCTACGAGCAGATCACAGATCCAGTTGAACAGCGGCGGGGCATCGGTGCTGGAGGCCAGGCGCTGTTCGAGGGCCTTCAGCTCCTTGACGTCGCTGCAGCCCCGCAGGGCATCGATCAGGGTGTCTTCAGCCGGCCGCGGCTTGGTGAGCTGAGTGCTGGTCACAGTCACAGGTAGTGGCGCTAAATCCCCTCTGTCATGGCACCGGCGGAGTGCCTCTGTCACCCTTCGCCTCTGCGGAGGCAGTCACAAAAAAAGCCCCGGTGGGATCACCAAGGCTCGAAGCATTCTCTTCACTATTTTTCATGATTTGGCTCGGTTCCGTCAAAGGAGGTCGGCACATCTGATTGATGGCATTGGCGTGGCTTATCGCTTGTTTGAAAAGAGAGCTCAGCCAGGCTCCTTAAGATCAATCGATGAACCAATCGACACCGGCCACGCCCCGATCCGAGCCCGATGTCGATCGCAGTGCCCCACTGAATCCCTCAGAAATCTTCCCTTTCCCGCTGGATGATTTTCAGCTGGAAGCCATTGATGCCCTTAACCAGGGACATTCGGTCGTGGTCAGTGCCCCCACGGGATCCGGCAAAACCCTGATCGGCGAATACGCCATTTATCGCGCCCTGGCCCACGGCCAGAAGGTCTTCTACACCACACCGCTGAAGGCTCTCTCCAACCAGAAACTGCGCGATTTCCGCGATCAGTTTGGTGCGGAGAACGTGGGCTTGATGACCGGTGACCTCAGCGTGAATCGCGAGGCTTCCATCGTGGTGATGACCACGGAGATCTTCCGGAACATGCTCTACGCCGAGGCGGATGAGCACGACGATCCCCTGGCTGATGTGGAAGCGGTGGTGCTCGATGAATGCCACTACATGAACGACTCTCAGCGGGGCACGGTCTGGGAGGAGTCGATCATTCACTGTCCACCCACGGTGCAGCTGGTGGGGCTCTCCGCCACCGTGGCCAATGCCGGGCAGCTAACCGACTGGATCGAGAAGGTTCATGGTCCGACCACGTTGGTGATGAGTGATCACCGGCCGGTGCCGCTGCAGTTCAGCTTCTGCAGTGCCAAGGGTCTGCACCCGCTGTTGAACGACGCCGGCACGGGTTTGCATCCCAACTGCAAGGTTTGGCGCGCGCCCAAGGGGCACAAGCGCAAAGGGCGTTCCCAGAGGCCCCCGCAACCGGAGCCACCGCCGATCAGCTTCGTTGTGGCCCAGATGGCCGAGCGGCAGATGCTTCCGGCCATCTACTTCATCTTCAGCCGCCGCGGTTGTGACAAGGCGGTGAGGGATCTGGGGGTGCAGTGCTTGGTGACCCAAGAGGAGCAGGCGCGGATCAAGGAGCGCTTAACCGCTTACAGCCATGACAACCCCGAGGCCGTTCGGGATGGAATTCACGCTGATGCGCTGCTGCGGGGCATCGCTGCCCACCATGCCGGTGTTCTGCCCGCCTGGAAGGAGTTGATCGAGGAGCTCTTCCAGCAGGGGTTGGTGAAGGTGGTCTTTGCCACGGAGACCCTGGCGGCGGGCATCAACATGCCGGCCCGCAGCACGGTGATTGCGGCCCTCTCCAAGCGCACTGAACGGGGGCATCGCTCACTGATGGGCAGTGAGTTCCTCCAGATGGCCGGTCGGGCCGGGCGGCGTGGCCTCGACTCCCAGGGCTATGTCGTGACGGTGCAAAGCAGGTTCGAAGGTGTGCGTGAAGCAGGTCAGCTGGCGACGAGTCCCGCCGACCCCCTGGTGAGCCAGTTCACCCCCAGCTACGGCATGGTTCTGAACCTGCTGCAGCGCCACGATTTGGCCAAGGCAAGGGAGCTGGTGGAGCGCAGTTTTGGTCGCTATCTGGCGGGACTTGACCTCGTGGAGGATGAGGAGAACCTCTCCCAGCTGCGGTTGCAACTCAGCCAGCTGGAGGGCGTCGCCGGCGACATCCCCTGGGAAGACTTTGAGGACTACGAAAAAATGCGTGGGCGGCTCCGCGAAGAGCGGCGCTTGCTCCGCATCCTTCAGCAGCAGGCCGAGGAGACGCTGGCCAACGAGCTGACGATGGCCCTGCAGTTCGCCAGCACCGGCACCCTGGTCAGCCTTAAATCGCCTCAGCTGCGGGGGCGCGTCGCGCCCGCGGTGATCGTCGAGAAGGTGAAGGGGCCCGGTCAGTTCCCGCTGTTGCTCTGCCTGACCGATGAAAATGTCTGGATCCTGCTGCCCTGTCAGGCCGTGGTGAGCATCCACGCGGAGCTCAGTTGTCTGCAGGTGGACGGGCTGGAGGTCCCGGAGCTGTCCCGTTCCGGCGAGTTGCGCCATGGCGATCAGGCCAGTGGGGGTTTGGCGTTAGCCGTGGCCCACATGGCCCGGCGCCATGACATGACCACCCCGCAATACGACCTGGCTGGGGAGGTGTTGACCCAGGCCCGGCTGGTGCGGGATCTCGAGCAGGAGCAGGAGCAGCATCCGGCCCATCGCTGGGGAGATCGAAAACAGCTGAAGAAGCACCGCCGGCGCATGGAAGATCTGGAACTGGAGATCGCCGAACGGCAGCAGCAGCTGCATCAGCGGGCCAACCGTCACTGGGAGACCTTCCTGGCCTTGATGGAGATCCTGCAGCACTTCGGATGTCTTGATGAATTGGAACCCACAGAGATTGGCCGCACCGTGGCTGCTTTGCGGGGCGACAACGAACTCTGGCTGGGGCTGGCTCTGATGAGTGGGCATCTCGATGACCTCTCCGCCCCAGACCTGGCGGCGGTGTTCGAGGCGATCAGCACAGAGGTCAACCGTCCCGACCTATGGAGTGGCTTCCCGCCGCCTGCGGCGGCTGAGGAAGCTCTCCAGGATCTGTCGGGTCTTCGTCGCGAGCTGCTACGGGCCCAGGAACGCGCTGGTGTGGTGGTGCCGGCCTGGTGGGAACCTGAGCTCATGGGTCTTGTGGATGCCTGGGCGCGGGGAACGTCCTGGAGCGATCTGATCGCCAACACGTCCTTGGACGAGGGTGATGTGGTGCGGATCATGCGCCGCACCGTGGATCTTCTGGCCCAGGTGCCCTACTGCGAAGCGATTAGCGAGCAATTGCGCAGCCATGCCCGTCAGGCATTGAAAGCGATCAACCGCTTCCCCGTGGCCGAGGCCCAGGATTTGGTGCCGCCTTCCTCTGCGCTCAACCCGGCAACGGAGAGGGCGGCCTGAGCTCAGGCTTCCGGAGCGGCCATTGCGCCTGGATTCACCTGCTGATCAAAGTCTGCTGCGGTGATGTGGCCCAGCTCCAAGGCCGCTTGCTTCAGCGTCAGCCCCTGGTGGTGGGCATGCTGAGCGATGGCACTGGCCTTCTCGTAACCGATGCTCGGGGTCAAGGCGGTGACCAGCATCAAGGAGCGATCAACAAACCTCTGAATCTGCTCCCGATCCGGCTCCAAGCCCTCTACCAAGTTCTGGCGGAAGCTGGTCATGGCGTCCTTGAGCATGCGAATCGACTGCAGCAGGTTGAAGCCGATCAAGGGCTTGTACACATTCATCTGCAGATGGCCGCCGGCGCCGGCGGCTGCCACGGCGCCATCGAGTCCGATCACCTGGGTGCAGACCATGGCCATGGCTTCGCACTGGGTGGGATTGATTTTCCCCGGCATGATCGAGCTGCCGGGTTCGTTGGCGGGAAGCCGCAACTCCCCCAGACCAGCCCGGGGCCCACACCCGAGCAGACGCACGTCGTTGGTGATTCGGAGCAGGGCCACCGCCAGCAGACGAAGTTGGCCCATCGCATGGACGAGGGCGTCATGGCCGGCCATCACCGCGAAGAGGTTGTCAGCAGGACGGACCTCGACGCCAGCGACCCGGCTCAGCGCCTCCGCCACGGCATGACGGAAGCCCGGTGGCGTGTTCAATCCTGTGCCCACCGCGGTGCCCCCAAGAGGGAGATCGCCGAGGCTGACCAGACAGTCCTCCAGCCAAGCCTGGGCTTGTTTGAGTTGATCACGCCAAGCGGCGACTTCATCGCCAAGACGCAGGGGCACCGCATCCTGCAGATGGGTACGGCCAATCTTGACGATTGGCATCCAGGCCTGGGCTTTTGCATCCAAGGCCTGAACCAGGGCATTGAGCGCCGGCAGCAGCCCATCCTTCAGTTGCTTGGCCGCGGCGACATGGATGGCGGCGGGAAATACATCATTGGTGGATTGCGACCGATTGACGTGGTCATTCGGGTGCACTGGGCTGTGACTGCCGAGGGCGGTGCCTGAGGCCTGAGACGCCAGATTGCTGATCACCTCGTTGATGTTCATGTTGGTCTGGGTTCCGCTTCCGGTCTGCCAGACCCGAAGCGGGAACTGATCGTTGTGCTGGCCAGCGGCAATGGCATCGGCCGCCGTGCAGATCAGCTCAACCTGTTGAGGGCTCAGAAGCGCATGCTGGCCGTTCACCGTGGCGCAGGAGCGCTTGATCCAGGCCAGGGCCTGGATGATCTCGAGTGGGATTCGTTCGTCGCTGATGGCGAAGTTCTGAAGCGACCGCTGGGTCTGGGCTCCCCAGAGCGCTTCGGACGCCACCTCAATGCCACCCAGGCTGTCGGTTTCAATCCTGAACGGCAGCGTCATCGGATCCTCGGCGCGATCAAGCGGTGCTTCGATCATCCGTGATCACTGTCCGTTGATCGTGCCATCGTTCCGCATCAATCGTCTCGGTGGTCTCCGGTGCAGGTTCACCGCTCCCATGGCATCAATTTGCAGGTGCCTGATGCATCCCTGCCTCAGTTGCAGGGCTACCTGGCGCAGCCTGGGCGCCCATTGAAGGCTCTGTTGAACCGCAAAAAGGTGGAGCGGCTTGCGGATGGCCGCTTCCTTTATGCATCTCGGCCGTATCAGTTGCTGAAGTTTCAGCTCCAGCCTGAGGTGGTGTTCCGCTCCAGCTGGGATGGCGATCAACTCACCATTGTTTTCGAACACTGCACGATCCATGGCCTCGGGCCGTTGCAGGATTTGGTGCAGTTCCAGTGCCAGGCCTGGATCCGACCCGAGCAGGAACGGTTGATGGCCAAGGCAGATCTCAGTCTTGAACTCTCCCCGAATGGAGCAGGGGTTCTGTTGCCGAAGCTGCTGATGCAACGCACCGGAGATCTCGCACTGCGTTTGGTGACGGATCGCTTGGAAAAGCGTTGTCGCACCGGATTGATCAAAGGTGCTCTTCATTGGGTTGCACGGCACCCCTGAAGCTGCTTGATTTCCTGGTGTTATGGTCACCGAATTGGGCCCTTTTACACCTGGTGTTGTGGTGAGTGCGACTGCTTCAGCCAGGCCGCTGTTGACCTTCCAGAACTTCTCTCTCCGCTGCGATAAATCAGACCCGCGCATTTCTTTTAAGGCTCCTTGGAATTGGGAACTTGATCAAGCAAAGAGAATCGCTGTAATTACAAATAGCTCGTTTTTGCGGTATCAATTAAGCGCAGCGCTAGCTGGTCTTGTCCCTCCTGTTTCTGGGGAAATGCTCACCGAAGGAGTGGTTGGTTGGCCCGTGGGTGGAGAAGGGGGGTTGGATGGAAAACTGCGGATTACTCACGCCCTAAACTTTCTCACGACCGTTTACAGCGATTGCCTTGAAAAGTCCCTGGTAAGTGTGGATGAATTCTGGAGCTTTATATCGGCAGCGGAGATCGATCCAAGGTCAATTATTAAAGAGCTTTCTCGAGAGCAAAAAGACTGCTTCTTTTTAGCCTTGTCTGTTCTTTTCTCTTTCGACTTGTATTTAATATCCAAGACGAGGTATTTGATGTCGAGGCCTGCTAAGCCGCTACGAGCGCTTTTGTTGAAGCAGCTTGAGGGTAAAACTCTCTTCGCTACCTCAACAAACAGCCGTTTTCAGCGCGAATTCTGCACCGATGGTCTTGTGCTGGACTCGATGGGGCAGATTCTGTTTGCAGGCGGAGTTTCAGAGGCCATTGAGTGGGCAGATCAAAATCTTGATGCCTCTGATGTGTCAGACTCTGATGAAGATCAACTCGAAATGGGATTAAATCTTCTTAATTCTGAGACATCTGACGAGCAAATGGATGATTTTGTTTAGGAGGTCTTGATCTTATGAATTTTCTTCGAAAGTTTCTTGCTGCGATTCAGAGGCAGATTGCTGTGGTTCTCGCAATCGCCACTTATGAGAACAATCGAAAATCAACAGGAACGTCGCTCGGCGCTTGGGAAGCCATCGTGACGCCGCTGCAGATCATGTTGTTCTTCATCGTGATGCGCGTGGGATTTAGCTTCTTAAGGGGTAGTAATCGATATGCGGCAGGTGGTTCGACAGATATGTACTTCAATATTGTAGTTTTTATTGCATCTGGATTTGCTATCGCTTTTTTATTCAGACAAGGTGCAATCAAGGCGCTTTCAGGCTTGAAGTTAAGGGCTCCTCTTTACTACAAAAGAGTTCAGCCTTTGGACATTCTTTTGGCACTGCTAGTCAATGATTTCAGGGCGATTTCAACGATTTCTCTTGGGATTTTTGGATTGGTTTGGTATTTCACCTGGAGTTTCCAGCTTGACAGTCCTGGCTTAGCTATCAGCGTTTATCTGTTAACCATTCTGATGGCGCTTGGTTTTGGGGTGTGTCTTGTCTTCCTGGGCCAATTCAACAAATGGGTTACTAGGATTTTAAAAAGAATCCTCAACCGGGTGATTATTTTTACTTCAGGTATATTTTTTGCAACCTTTGAGCTGCCTGAGTACACAAGGCCTTTCGTGACCTGGAACCCGATCCTTCATGCAGTCGAGCTCTTTAGGTACTCAATGAACAACCAATATCCGATACCTGGTATTTCTCTTTCGTATTTAGTTTGGTGCTCTATAATTCTTTTTGGATTTTCTTTGATTCTTTATCGAACCAACGAGTCGTTACTCGTCGAGGCCAATGATGACTAACGCCTGATCGTTGTCCGGTCGCCTGCTTTGAGTTAATTTTTTGGTTATGCCTGAATCCATCCCGACTTCCAGCTCTTCAACTTCTCTGCAAAAGGAGCTGTCATCACCATTCCAGGTTTCTAGCTTCTTGGCTCAAGCTCAGCTAACACCAGTCTGGCGTGAGCGGTTGGACAGATTTACCAAGCCCAAGGTTCTGATTTCAGCTTTTCTGGCAACCTCGGCTTTCTACTGTTTCGTCATCGGCAGAGATCGTTATACGGCTGTCTCTGAATTTGTGATTCAACAGGCAATGCCCCTGGAGGGATCATCGTCTTCAGTGCTGGCTGGATCGGCAGCTGCTCCCCAAGTGCTCACCTCTCTTGTGGATGGTCAGTACCTTCAGGTTTATCTCGAATCCTCTGAAGTCAAGTCTCGATTGTTCCCTGATGGGAAGAAGCTTGAGCAGGACTACCGCATCAAGTTTCCGGATCTTCGGACGGGATTGCCCGCCAACAGTTCTGCGCCCGATCAACTCGAATTTTATCGAAAACAACTGTCTGCAGCGCCTCAGCCCTTGAGCGGTTCAGTCGTTCTGACTACGTCAGGATTCACGCCAGAACAAGCTTTCAATCTCAACAATGCGTTGCTTAAGCAGTCTCGGCGTTTTGTGAATGAGGTGAATCAATCCATCAATGCTGATCAGAATCAATTTGCCAGAAAGGAGGTTCAAATAGCCGAATTAAATCTCAAAGCATCAACACGAAAGCTTGAGCTTTTCCGTGAAAAACATGGAAATCTGAGTGTTGAGACTGAACAAGCAACGACCAGTTCATTCATTTCTGGCCTTGAATCTCAACTGGTTGAATTGAAGGTTGAAGAGGCTGCATTACGTCGCCAGTACCGCGATCCCAATGCACCTGAGGTGGCATTTGTTGCAGACCAAGTGAAGGAGCTTGAGTTCCAGATTCGTCAAGAGAGAGAGCGTTCTGTAAGTAAAGACGGTCGAGATTTAAACACCCTCGTTCTCGAAGAAGCTGAGCTGATTTCGGATGTTGAGTTTGCGACCGCAAACCTCCAATCAGCTCGCTTGGCTGCCGATAACAGTCGCCGCGAGAGCCAGCGACAGCTCAAATTTGTGGTTGTACTGAGTCAGCCCCAGCTGCCTGTTGCGCCTGATCAGAACTGGCGCTGGCAAGCCTTCCTTGCTTCGATCGGGATCATTGTTGTGGCCTGGGGTGTGGGTGGCTTCCTTCTCAATGCGATGCGGAAGAGCTGATCTCTGGCAACACCAACGAAAACTGAAATGGTTAGGGACGTATTCCACCATGCCCCTTTCCCGCTAGGTAGTAGCCGCAGGCTCGTGCAAAATGAAGCTTTCTGCGCCTTATTAAGTCTTGATCGCTAATGTCTGGGTATAACTTCTGGGCTTGAACGTCATTGTTGCAAGAGCGCTCTACCATTTGCAGAACCTGTTGTTTGCTCGAAGGCAGTCTTTCTCCAAGCATTCGATTGTAGAAATGCCATTCTGTGTTGGCGCGCAGTACGGTTTCACGGAAACCATATTCATGGGAATGGCGGACAACAGCTGTTGATGCATAGGCTTTTTTATATCCCTTCCTAAGAATCTCCCGAGCCCATAATTGATCCTCGCCATACACAACATCCGGAAGTGGCAGAGTCTCCCAGGCGGATTTCCTTAGGCAGGAATTGTTATCGGAGTAGAAGCGTTCATGGGAGGAGACAACGCCATTCGTCGTTTGTCGATCAGCATTCAGTTCGATTGGTTGTCGATGACTCCTGAAAATCCAACGGTTGAAATGTTGGTCAAGGTCATGGGCAGTGAGTTGCCCATGATTGGTATGGGCGATGTGGCAGCCAAAGACCCCTGCCACCCGTGGATCGTTCTGCAGCGGGGCGATCAGATTCATCAGCCACATGCGATTTGCTGGGATCGCATCCTGCGTGATGAAAGCGACGTACTCCCCTCGGGCTAGTTCCACCCCCAGGTTGCGGGTACGCCCATGGCCGAAATCCTCCTTACGAATCCTATGGAGGCGGAGTCGTTCGTCTTCTGGTAAGCCCTCCAGGCATCCATCGCTCGAAGCACTGTCGATCAACAACACTTCAAAGGCCTGATCGAGATCCTGAGTAAGACAGGACTCAACCACCGCCTTCAGCATCGTGCCCCCGTTGTAAACCGGGATGACCACCGTCACCAAAGGCGTCGTTGTTTGAACGGGGTGTGGTGTGGATGGCGCCGATGGAAGTGACGCCTGAATGAAGGTCTCAATGACCTTGTTGGAGCCATCCCAGGTGAGCTGTTCAGTGGCGGCGAGACCAGCTCGGGCGGTGATTTCTCTGAACGATGCGTCATTCAGCAAGCGGCTTAATGCAGAGGCCAGCCCCACTGGTGTCGCTTCGGCCAACACAGCTGTATTGGGTTGATAAGAGACCCGCGTGTGTTCGGCATCAATATCAACGACAGGCAGCCCACAGGCCATCATTTCGTTCGGAACCAGGGAGTAGTTGGTTCCTGAAAGCACGAATCCAACCGCGCATTGGCGGTACAGATTGGCCAAAGCGTCGGCGTCCAGAATTCCTGCATGCCTTACTTTCACTGGAATTCCAAGATCGGGCAGATCTTTTTCACCGAAGGTGATGATCTCAAAGTGTTCTCCTAGATCAAACAAAGCTCTTAAAGCAAGCAGCCCAAGTTCATAGAGCCGTCTTGGCGTGCTGCGTCTCACATAAAAGGCAATGGCATGCTTGTTGCGTTTCTGATCGTTGTTGGGTTGGTAAACACTGTGGTCGACGGCCAGTGGGAAAGAGATGGCTGAGTTGCCAAAGCTTTCCATTTTCTGTTTCAGCCAAGGGCTGGCACAAATGCATGAAAAATTGTTTTTAGATGCATACGAATGTTCGGTGAGGATGCTGGAGCTGCCGCGCGCGAAAAAATAGGGCTCATAATCTTGAACAAAATAGAATCTTTTCTGAAACTTTTTCATTCCAAGCACCGGATAGCTGCTCATGCGGTCTGTGGCAATGACAATGTCGCCGCTTACAAGATCAAGGTCGTCTTGGTTATTGCCCAGCATGTAGACCTGGTCTGTTTGCAGTGGAATGAAGGACTGATCGATGACACGTTTGTGCAATGAGCTGATGCGGCTTGGCTTGTCGTTCCCCTTGAGCTCGGAATGAACCCAGATTGTGCATTGGTGACCACAGCGTTCCAGATAATCAATCGCTCTGAAAATGGTCATATGGCCACCGAGGCCAGGCGTAAAATTGGGTATGACCCAATGGATGTGCAGAGATTTGGGGTTGATGTTTCTCTTCAGCGACCAGTCTGGATCCAATTGCTGGGGTTTGAAATGAATAACCTTTTCAAAGCCCTGGATTTTCAGTTTATTTTTGCCTTCAATGATTGATTTATCGGTTTGATGTTGTTTTGAAAGGGCGTATCCGCAGTACGTTGTTTGCAATTTTTGATTGAATATTTCGGTTGTCGATAGGCCGATGAGGCGTTCAATGCTATGGGCGATGGTTCCATCGATCTGCCCGCCTTCCTCATCGAAGTCGTTCCAGCTGAGATTCCAGTCAAGAATGGGTTTGAGCAGCTCTGGCTTGCACCAGAACATCGTCCCGGTTGGGAAGCGAAACTGGCTGTCTCTTTTAATGTGGTCGAGATTGAAGCGTTTTAGGAAGGGACTGGCTTTGGTGTAGTTGCCATCTTCATGGCCCCAGCAGGAATCGTGTTTAATTCCGAGGCTGAGAGCGTAATTCTCAATCGGATACACAATTCCTATCTCTTGTGATTGGAGTTCTTTGAGGTTGGTAGCTGTAATGGTTTCGCTGCCAATCAGGTTGTCGAGGCAGTGAAGGAACCATCCGCTTAGCGCATTGCTGTGGGGGCTTTTTTTGGAGTGGAGCTTAAGGATGAGATCGTAGTTGAGGATTTGATCCTTGAAACCAACGATGAATGGAGCGACGTCGCGTCCAATATTGCTGAAATGCCTGACATCAACCCTATCGGCATTTTCAACTCGTGCAAAAATATTCTTCAATGCTTGAACTGAATCTTCCTTTGTGGAAATGAAGATGTCGATGTTGCAGGGGATGTTCTTCAGATAAGCGGCGATTGTTTCGCCCAGTTCCGGGTAGAAGATGTGCAGGAATACCCCAATCTTTTTTGTCTTCAGATCGTCTTTGATCGAATTTAGAAGATTTGGCTCAGGCCTTCTAATGTCGGCCATTTTCCGCATGAAATGGATGTTGTCCATCGAATAGCGGTGTTCGTTCATGCCGAACTTGAAGCAGTGGATCATCGGGTTGAGTCCACTTTCTTTGACGTCGGGATATTTGCTGAAATAATTTTCTGTGTCGAATAAGTTGCTCGGGTCGATCCCTTCCTGGCTGCCTGAGCTGCAGTAATGGAGAATCACGTCGCCAATGTTTTGAAGTGTCTCCGCTTCTCTCGCATCTAATTGAGATTTGTAGTACTCAATATCAAACACATAGGCGTAATGAGCTAATTCGCGGAAGTCGCGAATTATTTTTTTGCTTGTTTCTTTATTTTGTAGGCCTTTGATGTACTCCTGCAGTTCAGGAGTTATCTTTTTGCGCCTGTTGTTGGGAGGGCTTGGGCGCCTGGCTTGCCCCAGTCGGTTGAGCTGTTTTCGTAGTGCTTTGGGCAGAAATTTCTGTTTTCCCATGGCAGTGGCTGAGCGTTTCAGTGCCTGCCGTGTCGTGTTGGAGAGAGTGGAGAGCGGATGGCGTCGTTTAGGCATGCCGCTCATCTGGCAGGTCTAAGAAAAGCAAATTGGAACTTATCACTGTCCTGCTTTGGTTTTCGTTGTTTTTATGCCCAATCTGCTGCCGTCATATCCCGCACGCTCGCGCACTTTGCTGCACCACTTCTGATGAGAGAGGTACCAACGCACGGTTGCTGCAAAGCCCTCTTCCACATTGTGGCGAGGGCTCCAGCCAAGCTCAGAACTGATGCGGGCCGGGTCAATTGCATAGCGGCGGTCATGGCCCGGGCGGTCGGTCACCGGTGTAATCAAATCGGCGTGGGGAGCTGATGCAGGGCAGCTCTGATCCAACTGCCGGCAGATGGCATGAACGACCTCTTTGTTGGTGCGTTCACCATGGCCACCCACGCAGTAGCTGCGGCCCGACGCTCCGTTGCAGGCGGCTAAGAGCAGAGCATCAACGTGGTCTTCCACGTACAGCCAATCGCGCACATTCAGTCCATCGCCGTAAAGCGGGATCGACTCGCCTGCGGCTGCTTTCAAGGTGACTACGGGAATGAGTTTTTCCGGGAACTGCCAGGGCCCGTAATTGTTCGAGCAATTGGTGAGCACCACGGGAAGCCCAAAGGTGTGGTGCCAGGCCTGGACCAGGTGATCGCTGGCTGCCTTGCTTGCTGAATAAGGGCTACGGGGGTCGTAGGGCGTTGTTTCGGAGAAGCGTCCTTCGGCACCAAGTGAACCAAAGACTTCGTCGGTGCTGATGTGGTGCATCCGGAAGGCGTCCTGGCGTTCCCCGTTCAAGCCCTCGTAATGGATTCGTACCGCCTGCAGCAGGTTGTATGTGCCGTTGACGTTGCTCTCAATGAACGCACCAGGGCCGGAGATGGATCGATCCACGTGGCTTTCTGCAGCCAGGTGCATCACCAGATCGGGGTCGGCCTCCTGCACCGCCGCCTCAACGGCCGCTGCATCGGTCAGATCCACCTGCTGAAGTCTGTGCCGATCGTTCGCCGCTTCGCCCAGCTCGCTCAGCACCTCCTCGATCGAGGCCAGGTCGCTGGCGTAGCCCATCTTGTCGAGATTGAAGACGGTGACTGTGGTCTCCCGCAGCAGCCTGCGCACGACGGCGCCGCCAATGAAGCCTGCACCTCCGGTGACCAGCACTCTGCGGCGAGCTCCCAGCAGGTCGGAGGCGGAAGGCATGGACGAAACCATTGGTGAGTACTTGGGGTGGGGCGTTGTTTGGGGTTGGCGCGTTGAACTCAGTGGCCCTTCATGGCGTTTTGGCTTGCCGCAACACAGCCTGCAGAGCTTGCTGCCAGTGCTCGCCGTTGAGGTCCAGAGCTGCTCGGGTGGCAGTGCAGTCGAGAAGGGAATAGGCCGGACGTTCCGCAGGGGTTGGGTAGTCCGCTGTGGTGATCGGTTTTACCTCAGCGGGGGTGTCGACGAGCCCCAAGTCAGCACCGATTTGACCAACGGCCACCGCCACGTCATACCAACTGGCGGCGCCGGCATCACTCCAGTGCATCACAGCTGGCAACTCGCGCTTACCAGCGATCTGAAGGGTTTGCCAACAGGCTTGTGCCAGGTTCAGGGTGCTGGTGGGACAGCCCACTTGATCGGCGACAACACCCAGTTGATCCCGTTCGCGGTGGAGGCGAAGCATGGTGAGGGCGAAGTTCTTCCCGACGGGCCCGATCACCCAGCTGGTGCGCAGGATCAGGCCCCGTCCTTCTGCTCCAAACACGTTTTGGACCGCCGCTTCTCCAGCAGCTTTGCTGGCCCCGTAAACGCCGAGAGGGTCGCGGGCCTGCATGGGTTGATAGGGCTTCCCTTGGGTTCCATTGAAGACAAAGTCTGTGCTGATCTGAAGCAGGCGGCCCCCCTGTTGATCCAGGGCGCGGGCGAAGGCTTCCGGCGCCCCGGCATTTACGGCATGGGCCAGCTCCGGTTCCGACTCGGCCTTGTCCACTGCTGTGTAGGCACCAGCATTGAGCACCCAGTCAGGCCGATGCTGCTCAACGGCCGTACGGCAGGCTTCAGGGTCAGCCAGGTCGAGATCTTGCCGGCTGGTGGCCACCAGATCAAGTCCCTCAGGGGCGGAAGCGATCAGAGCCTGGCCCAGCTGACCGCCAGCTCCAGTGAGCAGAACCTTCATGGGAAAACGTCTCCCGCGGCTTCAGCGGCTTTGAACCCCGGCGCTTCGGCATCTTTGCCAGAGAGGCTCACCTCTCCGCCTTCTAGCCGATCGATCGGCCAGGCAATGGGCAGATCCGGGTCATTCCAGACGATGGCCCGTTCACAAGCTTTGTTCCAGAACCCCCGTGCCTTGTACTGCACTTCAGCAACGCTGCTGAGGGTGAGAAAGCCATGGGCGAAGCCTTCGGGAATCCAAAGTTGGCTTTTGTTTTCGGCACTCAGTTCGGCGCCGACCCAAGCGCCGTAGGTGGGCGAGTCGCGCCGGATGTCGACGGCGACGTCGTAAATCGATCCGACCGTGGCACGCACCAGCTTGGCCTGGGGTTCCGGTGCGAGCTGATAGTGCAGTCCCCGAAGCACACCCCGGACCGAGCGGGAGTGGTTGTCTTGCGAGAAGAGCACCGATTCGCCGACGGCTTCATCGAACTTGCGCTGGTTCCAGCTTTCGTAGAACCAGCCACGGTCATCGCCGAAGGCCTGGGGCGTGATCAGCAGGGGGCCCTGCATCAACGCGCCAGAAGGAGTTGTGAGTTGTTCAAACTGCATGGCTTACTTCCAGGCTGGTTTGCAGGGCCGCGTGATCGCTCACGCTCTCCTCAAGCATCTGGAGGAGATAAGAGCCGTAGCCACTCTTCTTTAAGGGCTGCGCCAGCTGATTCAGCTGTTCGGCTGTGATCCAGCCCTGGCGCCAAGCCACCTCCTCCGGGCACCCCACCTTGAGCCCCTGACGGTGTTCCAGGGTGCGGATGTAGCTGCCGGCATCGTTGAGGGAGTCGCAGGTGCCGGTATCGAGCCAGGCCATGCCACGGCCCATCAGCTCCACCCGTAGCCGCCCTTCGTCCAGATACATCTGATTGAGATCGGTGATCTCCAGCTCGCCGCGCGCCGAAGGCTTCACCTGGCGGGCACGTTCCACGACGCTGTCGTCGTAGAAGTACAAACCCGTGACGGCGTAGCGGCTCTTGGGCTGTTGAGGTTTTTCCTCCAGGCTCAGCACGCGGCCATCGGCATCGAACTCGGCCACGCCATAACGCTCGGGATCACTGACGGGGTAAGCAAAGACCGTCGCCCCTTGGGCTTGAGCGTTGCTGTTCACAAGCTGGGGCACCAGATCGTGTCCATGGAAGAGGTTGTCCCCCAACACCAGAGCAGCGGGGTGGCCCGCCAGGAAGTCGGCACCAATCAGAAACGCCTGGGCCAATCCGTCCGGGCTTGGTTGCACGGCGTACTCGACCGTCATGCCCCAGCGGCTGCCATCGCCGAGCAAGCGCTGGAAAGACTCCCTGTCGTGGGGGGTGGTGATGATCAGCACCTCGCGAATCCCCGCCAGCATCAAGGTGCTGAGCGGGTAATAAATCATCGGCTTGTCGTAAACCGGCAACAGCTGTTTGCTGACGGCCTGGGTGATCGGGTGCAGCCGCGTGCCACTTCCGCCAGCCAGGATGATTCCCCGTCGCTTGGATGCGGTGCTCATCAGCTGGCTCACCGGCGTGAAGTCGGCGCTATTACAGCACGAGACCCCCTGCGATCACTTGCGTTCCCTCGACGGCGAAGCCGTTCAAACATCCGCTGCAATCCTGGTTTGGGCCGCAGTTGTCGTTGGATGCTGGCCGCTAGCTGAGGGTTGCGTTGGCCGATCACCTCGGGCCAGGTGTCGACGGGTTGCCTGGTGGGGTTGTCCCGCAGAAGGCTCACCTTGAGGAAGGGGAAGCCGCGTTGCTCAATCAAGTGCTTCCAGTCGTAGTGCAGAACATTGCCGTTGGCGTTGTGGGTGTAGAGGCTCTCGAGCCTTAGCCCCGCTGCCTGCAGCTGCACCGGCAGGCCGACTTCGCACTGTTTGACCAGGTCCCGTTTGCGGGGCCAGATCTGCAATGTCTCCCAGAAACGGCCAAAGGCTGGGCACTGCAGTGCCTTGTGTTTGTAAGCCGTGAAGGCCGACGACAGATGGGGCTCGTACATCAGATCGTCCGTCAGTCCAATCACGTCCGCTGAACTTGCATGCAGGCGTTGGAACAGATCGTCGAGGGGAGTGATCGGTCCCCAGAAGCTGTCGTTGGTGAGCACCAGGAACGCCGCCTGCTCAATCTCCTGCCTGTGCAGGTTGAGTGCTGCTTTCCAGCTGCCGAAGTCGTACCCCTGATTGCGCCGGATCACGATCGCGGCACAGCGTTGGCGCAGCTGATGCAGGGTTCGCGGGTGCCAGCGCAGCCCGCTGGCCGAGGACACAACGATCACATCGGCGAAGCGCCGGTACTCGTCAATCAGGTGGAAGAGGTCGTCTCGAAAACGGTTGTTGGCTGAAAAATGCGCCAGCACAACAATCGGTCGTTGGCGGCTGGGCTGGAAGTTCGGATCCCTCCAGTGCATCAGCACGGCATCGGCCACCGGACCTTTGGAGCGCGGCACAGGATCCCTGGGTTGGTAGCGATTGCTGTGGGGGTGAATGCATTGGCTGGTGAGGGGATCTCCAGCGGCAAACAACCTGGCGTGCTTGGCCCTTAGATGACCGGACTCCCGTTGATGCCGTGCCAGTGCCGCGCCTTCGCGGTCTTTGCCGCGACTGATCGATTCGTGATGAACGATCTCAACAAAGGGGGTCACCACCACCGAAGCACCGCTCTGCCTCAAACGCAGGCAGAGATCCACATCGTTGAACACCACGGCGAGATCTTCATCGAAGCCTTGGATGCGATCGAAATCGCTGCTGCGGAGCATCAGGCAGGCTCCGGTTGCTGCGGTGAATTCCTCCTGCACCAGTAGGGGTGTGAGGGTGGCCAGCACAGGAGCGCTGTGCAGGTGTTTGCCAGGCTCCACCACACAGCGCCGTTCCCCCTTTACAAGGGCGACCCCTTGATGCTGGATGCTCCCGTCGGGGTAGCGCAGCTTGGCCCCCACGGCAGTGGTGCCGCGGTAGGCGAATGGGTCCAGCAGGGCCTGGAGCACCTCGGCGGATCGGAATTCGATGTCGTTGTTCAGCAGCAACAAATGGCAGCCACGAGCGTGGCGTCGGCCGATGTTGTTGAGCCGCGAATAGTTGAACGGTTCATCCACCCGCACCACGCACACGTCATCGAGCTGCGCTTGTTCGTCCAGCCAGGCCTTGGTGGCGGCTTCCTCACTGCCGTTGTCGATCAGGATCAGCTCATAGCTCACAGCTCCGGCGCAGCAGCGCAGGGACGCGACGCAGCTTTGGGTGAGATCCACCCGGTCGCGAAACGGGATCAGAACCGACACCAGAACGGTGGGTTCGGTGCGGAGTTGCAGCTGATGGCAGGCGCTCAGCGAATCAACGGGAGTGAGCTGCCCACCGGGCACCAGAAAGCTTGGGCTGTGTCGCTGGGTGATCGCCAGGATTTCAGCGCTGAGCTCCGGTGACCAACACTGGCGGTCGGCGGGGGAGGCAACGTCGGGCACGGTCGGGTTCGCCCGTATGGATCGCTGCAGCAACACTTCCGGGCAGTGGGCGACGGCGTCGCCGCGGCGGCAAATCTGCAGCGCCAGATCCAGCAGCAGGGCGTGCAGCGAACTGGTGGATGCCGGCAGCGTCAGCTGTTGCAGCGTTGAACAGCGGATCGTCACCAGGCCGCCGAGGCATCCCCGGCAGAGCAGGCGAAATGGTGTGATCGCTGTTCTGCTCTGGCGGTTCCCCGCCGGAATGCCTGGTTCGTCACTCCAGCACAGGGTTTCATCGCTGGTGAGCAAGACCGCTGCAGGGTTTTTCGCTGCGCACTGGGCCATGCGCAGGGCCGCCTGGGGATCCAGCTGATCACTGTCATGACAGAAGCTGACGAGGGTCTCGTCGTCTGGGGCCGGCGCTCCGCTCCATCCAGAGGGATCCTCCAGGGAGGCGTGCCGGATCTGGCCCCACCCTTCTGGATGTGAGGTGCGAGCTGATTTGGCCTCAGCTTCTTTTTGGGTTGGGTGGAAAACCACCAGCATCGAGGCCGCTGAAGGAATGAACTCGCTTGGGCCTGGGTCTGGAGCGGGGGGCTGGTACCGATCGAGATCCTTGCCAAGGGGCAGTCCTCGCTGGAAGCGTTGACGGCCGATGCCGCCTAGGTGCTCCAGAGCGCTGAGGCCGTCCTGACATGCCACTGGTCTCAGCCCATCCCGGTAGGCCTGGAGGTGAACTGGCGGCAGATCAGTGAACAGGCTGCGGTGGCCGAGGGCGATTTCGCGCAGGCGGCCGCTGGAAAGCAGTTGGTTGGCGTGCGTGAGATCCCTGTGGGATGTCAACAGATCGACCGGAGCCAGCCCGCTGTCTTCAGGGGACCACTGGCTTGGGTCGCGCAACAGGGCGATGGGCAGCAGTGAAGGATCCAGCAGCTCTGGCGGGATCTGCGGAAGCTGCTGGTGGAGTTGTTGCTGCCAATGCTCGATCTCTTCGGCGCTGGCGTGGCCAGACTGCCAGCGCTGCCAGGCCTGGGCATCAAGCGTGGTGTTGTCCTTACCGCTTGCAGGCTCCACGCCCTGATTGTCGCGGTGTCCAGTCAAGCGGACGCGGCAAGGGCGTCGATCTGCTGCGTCAGCAGGTCCCTGGCCTGGGCGGGTGTGGGGGCCCGCATCAGGTCATGACGCAGTCGCGAAGCGCCTGGAAAACCTGTGCAGGTCCAGCTCATGTGTTTCCGGGCGATCAGCAGCCCATGGTCGCCGCGATCCTGCACCAGGCCGTCCAGTTGGTCGCGGGCCAGTGCAAGCCGTGCCGACGGGTTGGGCGTGGAAGGGATCGCACGCCCGGCCAGTGCGGCATCGATCTGTCCCACCAGCCAAGGGGCTCCCATGGTGCCTCGGCCCACCATCACCCCCGCTGCGCCAGTTTGATTCAGGCAGCGCAGGGCATCGTCTGGACTGTCGATGTCGCCATTCGCGATCAGCGGGATCGTGAGGGCTTCTCGGACTTTGGTAATTGCGGTCCAGTCAGCAGCTCCCTTGAAGCCCTGCTCGCGGGTGCGTCCATGCAGCGTCAGCAGTTGTGCGCCGGCTTGTTCCAGTTGCTGGCACCAGTGCACGGGATCGGCATCACTTCCGCACCAACCCAGCCGCGTCTTCACAGTCACGGGAACGGCCACGGCACCCGCCACTGCTTCCACGATCTGAATGGCCAGTTCTGGATCACGGATCAACCCGGAACCGCCCCCTTTGCGGGCAATTTTTCGCACAGGGCAGCCCATGTTGATGTCGATCAGGAAGGCTCCACTGGCTTCGGCCCGCCGTGCCGCATCGGCCATGGCCTGGGGGCGATGGTCGAACAGTTGCACGCCGATGGGGCCGGATTCCTCGGTCAGTGACTCCACCTTGCAGCGCCCATGCCCCATTTCGAGGCTGGTGGCATTCACCATTTCGGTGAACAGCAGGGCGTCAGGAGCCCATCGTCGAACCAGGCCACGAAACACCCGATCGCTCACCCCCGCAAGCGGAGATTGCAGAACACGGCAGCGCAGCTGACGCGCGATGCCATTGCCGGGAAGCTGCAGAGGGGATGAAGCAATCATGGGTCCATGCTGCACAACGCAATCGACATGACCTGGCCGCTCAGTCGTTCGTTGCTGTTGCAGATCCTCGAAGACCGCTGCAGCGATCGCTTTGTCTGCGAAAGGGTTTGGGAACGTTTGGGTTATCGGCCTGCCGAACCGCAGTGGTGCGCCGGCCCCGATACACCCTCCGAGTGGGCCGACGCCTTCCCCCAGGCTCCCGAGTTGATCGCCGAGCGTCCGGCGTCGGTCCGTTTGACCCGCTCGGTTCCCAAGGAACACAAGCAGCTGCTGAAGCAACAGCTCAACTTTGCGGGGTACCGGATCGGTGAGTTGTACCCCCGTCGCACCCGGCGAGCCACAGCGGTGAACTGGCTGCTGGCCTGGCTGGCGCTGCAGGACGAACCCCTGCCTGAGCAGGGACCCTTAGGGCCAGAGCTTCCGCCTCCAGTTGATCCGGTGCAGGGGCACCCCGGTGATCTGCCGGTGGGCTGACTCAGGCCTGAATCGTGATGGGTGTGCCTTTCGGTGTGTTGTGGAACAACCAACGGGCGTGGTTCATCGGCATGCGTACACAGCCATGGCTGCGGGGCACGCCGAAGGGTTGCCCTGCGTTCTCCTGCCAGGGGGCGGCGTGCAGGCAGATGGCCTCGTTCGCACTGACGCACATCGTGAACGGCACCCCTGGAACGGTGTAGGTGCGCCCATACATCGTTGTGGAGCGGTATTTCGTATAAACCTTGCTATCGAAGATCGGTGTTGGCGTTGAGGCCTTACCAGTGCTGACTGGAATCACACGGACCACTTCCTGGTCGCTGTTGTAGACGGTCAGGCGTTGGTCGGAAAGGTCGACCACAAGACTGGCGACGAGCTCGAGCATGGCGAGGGAACACTCTGAACCCGCCCTAGCTGTCTCAGGTGAGACTCATTTGTCTCGCCCCGAAAGAATTTCGGTTCCGGAGGGGTTTAAGGCATCTCTGTAGGGTGAAAGATTGGCCTGAGCAGACCCTTGGCGCGTCCCGTCGTCGCAATCATCGGACGCCCCAATGTCGGTAAGTCGACCTTGGTGAACCGGTTGTGCCGCAGCCGCGAAGCCATCGTTCACGATCAGCCTGGGGTGACGCGTGATCGCACTTACCAGGATGGTTATTGGGGCGATCGCGAATTCAAGGTCGTTGACACCGGTGGGCTGGTGTTCGACGACGACAGTGAGTTCCTGCCGGAGATCCGGGAGCAGGCGGCTCTTGCGCTCGAGGAAGCCAGTGTGGCTCTGGTGATCGTGGACGGTCAGCAGGGGCTCACGGCCGCTGACGAATCCATCGCTGAATTTCTGCGCAGTCACCGCTGTCCCACGCTTCTGGCGGTGAACAAGTGCGAGTCGCCGGAACAGGGCCTGGCGATGGCTGGCGAATTCTGGAGTCTTGGCCTGGGTGAACCCCATCCGATCTCGGCCATTCACGGAGCCGGCACCGGAGAATTGCTGGATCAGGTGCTCACCTTTTTGCCTCCCAAGGATCAGGAGGGTGATGAGGAGGAGCCGATTCAGATGGCCATCATCGGACGGCCGAATGTCGGGAAATCCAGCCTTCTGAATGCCATCTGCGGTGAGCAGCGGGCGATTGTCAGCCCGATCCGAGGCACCACTCGCGACACGATTGACACCAGCATCATTCGTGAGAATCGTCCTTGGCGCCTGGTGGACACGGCGGGCATCCGCAGGCGTCGCAGCGTCAACTACGGCCCGGAATTCTTCGGGATCAACCGCAGTTTCAAGGCCATTGAGCGCAGTGATGTCTGTGTTCTGGTCATCGATGCCCTCGATGGGGTAACCGAGCAGGATCAGCGCCTAGCGGGCCGCATTGAAGAGGACGGCCGTGCCTGCGTGGTGGTCGTCAACAAATGGGACGCCGTGGAAAAAGACAGCCACACCATGACGGCGATGGAAAAGGAGCTGCGCTCCAAGCTCTATTTCCTTGATTGGGCCCCGATGCTGTTCACCTCGGCGCTCACGGGCCAGCGGGTGGAGAGCATCTTTGCTTTGGCCGCCTTGGCTGTTGAGCAGCACCGCCGCCGCGTTACGACGTCCGTTGTGAACGAGGTGCTGAAGGAAGCGCTGAGTTGGCGCAGTCCCCCCACCACCCGTGGTGGCCGCCAAGGAAAGCTGTACTACGGCACCCAGGTGGCCAGTCGGCCCCCCAGCTTCACTCTGTTTGTCAACGACCCCAAATTGTTCGGAGAGACCTACCGGCGCTATGTCGAGCGCCAGATCCGCGAGGGTCTCGGTTTCGATGGCAGCCCGCTGCGCCTGTTCTGGAGAGGCAAGCAGCAGCGTGATGCCGAGCGCGACCTGGCCCGTCAGCAGAGTCGCAAAGGCTGAGCCATGGACTGGTTGCGCCAGGTCCCCATGGGCCAATACGTCGATGGCTCCACCGGTTGGCTTCGGCGCTTGGACCCTCGGCTGAAGCTGGCCTGGTCCCTTGTATTTCTGCTCACGCCTGTCCTGGCAGGACCTCTCTGGCGTGTTGGCCTGGTGGTGGCTCTGGTGCTGATCACCCTCGGCAGTGGTCTGGCCCGCTCGCTGTGGTGGCGTTCTGTTGTTTTGTTGACGGCCTTGGCACTTGTGGTGGGCCTGTTGTCGATGTTGTTACCTGCTGTGGATCCCCCTGCGGCCTTCCCTCTGCGCAATCCGGCCGAGCTCCCGGGGCTCGAGACGGAAGGCCCCGCCTGGGACCTTCTGCGTCTCGGCCCCCTGCAGATTGGTGGTCTCCAGCTGGGCCCTTTGGTGGTGGATCGGGCCTCGGCGGTGCTGGGGCTGCGAACGTCGACCTTGATTTTCACCGTGATTCACAGCGTCAATCTGATGCTGATCACGACCCCTCCAGAGGATCTGGTCTGGGCCCTCAGTTGGTGCCTGGCTCCGTTGAAGTGGTTGGGGTGTCCTGTGGAGCGGCTGGGGTTTCAACTGCTGCTGGCGCTTCGTTTTCTGCCTCTGGTTCAGGAGGAGCTCCAGAATCTGCTGCGCTCCCTCGCCAGCCGTGCCGTCAACCTGCGCCAGTTGGGGTTCAAGGCCGGTTTCGGTTTGGTGCTGGCCGTCGGAGAGCGGCTGCTCGCCAACATCCTTCTCAGAGCTGAGCAGGGAGCCGATGCTCTAGTCGCCCGTGGTGGTCGAATTCTCGGTCCTTCGTACTTCCGTATGCCTCCCGATCGTCCTGCTTCCCTGCTGAATGGCCTGGCGATGATCGCTCTGGTGTTGGTGATCGGGCTTCGGGGTCAGTACGGTGCTTCATGACTATCGATTAGGGCATGGCGTCCGAGCGATATCTGAATCACCCCACCTTCGGGATGCTCTATCGGGTGGCTCCGGCTGGTGAGGGCCGCGACGTCTACGCCACGTTGTATGCCCAGCGCATGTTCTTCCTGGTCACGCTGCAGCCCCGTGGCGCCCAGTTTGAAGTGATTCCCTACGGAGACGCGCGTCACCACGCTGAGGTGCACCTGGGCCGCTGCCGGCGGAATGGGTCAGAGGATCTGGACTCCTGGACTCAGTTGTTCGATCAGACGTTCATCTGAGCCCTTGACCGATTCACTCGCTGCGAGGTGGCAGGCACTCAATCTCGACCGTCCTTCCTCCGCCAGGCTCCTGGCCGTCAGCAAAGGGCACCCAGCAGCCGCTGTCCGTTGCGTGGCAGAGCTTGGTCAATTTGATTTCGGGGAAAGCCGCGTTCAGGAGGCTCTGCCGAAGCAAGAGGAGCTGGTCGATCTGAACTTGCGCTGGCATTTCATCGGTCGCCTGCAAAGCAACAAAGTGCGGCCGGTGGTGAAGGCCTTCGATGTCATTCACTCGGTGGATTCCCTGTCGCTGGCCGAACGGGTGTCGCGCATCGCTGTGGAGGAGGCCCGTCAGCCTGACGTTCTGCTGCAGGTGAAACTGCGCCCTGATCCCAGCAAGGGGGGGCTGTCGGCCGATGAACTCGCCGCCATTTGGTCAGACCTCCAGGCTCTGCCGGGGTTGCGGATCTCGGGCCTGATGACCATGGCGCCGCTCGACATGGCCGCAGAGCAGCGCAAGGACTTGTTTTCCGACTGCCGTGCCTTGGCGGATCGGCTTGCCTTGGCGGAGTGCTCGATGGGGATGAGCACGGACTGGAAAGAGGCTGCTGAAGCAGGCAGCACCTGGCTCAGGATCGGTTCGGCACTGTTCGGCCCGAGATTGGTGTCAACAGACGCTGCGAATTGACTTGCCCCGCCGCAGCGAAAACGGTATCCAGGTACATGGTTTTCGAACCACATTCAGACCGAGAGGAATCCCAAGGTGTCGCTGATCTCCCGTCTCCGTGCCGTCGTCGCTGGCGATGACTATCTCGATGGCGAATTGGATGACTTCGCCTATGACGACGAGCAAGACGACCAGGATCAGCGCGCCCTGCAGGCTGACGGTGGTGCGTTGGCAACCATTGGTGACTCCAACCCGTTTGATCTCGGTGGTGATCTGCCTGGATCCAACGTGATCGGCATGCCCGGCATCAGCAATGCCGCGTCCGAGGTGAATGTGATGGAACCTCGCAGCTTCGATGAAATGCCTCGGGCCATCCAGGCTCTGCGGGAGCGTAAAACCGTCATCCTCAACCTCACGATGATGGAGCCCGACCAGGCACAACGTGCTGTTGATTTCGTTGCTGGTGGCACCTTCGCGATCGATGGACATCAGGAGCGCGTCGGCGAGAGCATCTTCCTGTTCGCCCCCAGCTGCGTCACCGTGACCAACACTGGTCAAGACGAAACCTCGGCTCCAACGGTGGTCAGCCGTGAGGCCGATGTGGCGGATGTCGACGAATCCGCCAGCGCACCCTCGCCCGCATGGGGAGCAGCTGCTCTCTGAAGCCCCCCGTGCAGCCCGCTTTCGGTGTGATCGGCCTGGGTCGAATGGCTCAGGCCCTTGTTGTTCCTCTTTTGGAGCGTGGACAGATTCCTGCCGACCAGCTGTTGGCGGTCGTCGGAGGATCTGGCTCGCTTGAGCAAAGGCGTGGGGCCTTGCCGGCGGGTATCGGTCTGGTTGCTGCTGACGATCCTTCTGCTCAACAGGTCTGGAAGGCCCCGGTGCAGCTGCTTGCGGTGAAGCCGCAACAACTGGATGCAGTTGCAGCAGCTGCGGGACCTGTTGCGGGTCAACCGCTGCTGATCTCTGTGTTGGCGGGGGTGTCTCTGGCGCGGCTCCAGCATTTGTTTCCCGGTCATCGCTGTGTGCGGGCGGTGCCCAACACCCCTGCGCTGGTGGGAGCTGGTTTGACAGCTCTGGCCTGGGGGGAAGGGATCGACCAAGGGCAACGGGACGAGGTGCGGCATCTGTTCGCCGAAGTGGGTGAAGTGCTGGAGCTGGCGGAAGCCAAGCTCGATGCCTTCCTGGCCCTCACCTCTTCGGGCCCTGCCTTTGTGGCCCTGGTAGCGGAAGCCATGGCCGATGGAGCTGTTGCAGCCGGTCTTCCCAGGGACCTGGCCTTGAGGCTGAGCCACCGCACCCTGGCCGGAACAGCTGAGCTGCTGGACCGTCGTGATTTGCACCCTGCCCAGCTCAAGGACATGGTCACCTCGCCAGGGGGTACCACGATCGCCGGCGTCCGCGCGTTGGAACGCATTGGTTTGCGCTCCGCCTTGATCGAAGCGGTTGTCGCTGCTGCGGAACGCAGCCGAGAGCTGGCCTAGGGCAAAACCTCCGGCCATCCCTGACGGATCAGCAGCAGCGAGAAGTAGGGGCGGGGTTCGGCCGCGACTGAATCCGCGCAACAGATCTGCTGGTCGGGCCAGCCGACCTGTTCGGCAAACAGCGCTTGCTGCAGCAGACCACGCCGCTTCAGCAGGGGTTGTACCCAACTCCAGCGCCGGCCCAGCTTCAGCAGGGCCAGAACTTGCCCCGTCGCCGCGGCGGTGTCCAGCACCTGCTCCAGCTCCTCAGGCGTGTCGGGGCAGGGGCGCAACAGCAGTCGGTCCTGCTGCAGCGCGAGGGGCCAGAGGCCGGCAGCCGCGGCTGCTGAGCAGGAGGTGATGCCAGGAATCACGCTGATGGGACAGTCGGGCCATGCCTGACGAAGGGCCAGCAGCACGTAGCTGCAGCTCGCAAACAGAGACGCGTCTCCTTCGCAGAGCAGTGCCACCTGTTGGCCGGAACGGACAGCCTGCTTCAGCTCCTGTGCTGCTGCCCCCCAGGCGGAGCGACGCGGTTGGGCGGCTTCCACCATCGGGAACAACAACGGCAGGCGCTGATGATCGCTGCGGATCCAGGCGGCGGCGATTTTGGCGGCCATGCTGTCGCCCCCCCGACGTCCCACCGGGTAAGCCACCACCTCCGCTTTGCGGATGGCTTCAACGGCGGCCAGGGTAAGCAGGGAAGGATCACCGGGGCCGACTCCCACCAGCGTGAGACCCCCAGTCGTGGTGGGATCGATGATGGTCAGCAGTCGATGCGCCCGGGGTCCAGACGATGAGTCGTCTCAGCATCTTTCCAGACGAAACCGCAGCCCATGCTCCAGATGAGCAAGTGCCCGAGCTGGAGAGCCATGATCCAGTGGTGATTCAGGCGGAGCTCAGCCGCCGAGGCATCGGCTTTGACCAATGGCCAGCGCAGCAGGGCCTGCCGGAACTGGCCGATCAGACCGCCATCCTCCAGGCCTATGCCGATGCGATTGCCCGGGTTCAAGGCGATGGCGGTTATGCCACGGTCGATGCGATTCGGATGACGCCGGATCATCCTGATCGTGAGCTCCTGCGCCGCAAGTTCCTTGAGGAGCACACCCACGCCGAAGACGAAGTGCGCTTTTTTGTGGAGGGGTGCGGTTTGTTTGTGCTGCACATCGGTGCCGAGGTGCTCAGTGTGCTGTGCGAACGGGGCGACCTGATGCGGGTCCCTGCCGGGACCCGTCATTGGTTTGACATGGGCTCTCAGCCCCAGTTTTGTGCCGTGCGTTGGTTCAACAACCCCGAGGGATGGGTGGCGCAGTACACCGGCAGCAGCATCGCCCAGCGTTTCCCCAGGCTTGACTAAGGGGGCTTCCAGGAGATCTTGATGCGCCTCCATCGCTCCTTTGCTGTGCTGCTGCTGGGTCTGTCCATGGCAGCACCCATCGCTGTTGTTGCCGAGGATGCTCCCTTGGCACCGGAGGTTCAGCGGCGGGTTGCCGTGGTGGTGCTGGCCCGCCGAATTCGCGGCTATGCCGCCATGGCCAAGGCCAGCAGCGACTGCCAGATCGAGAAGGGGCGTCTTCCGCGCCGCCAGGCCAGGCAAGCCCTGGCGATCTCGCTCGAGGAGTTGGGCATCAGTCGGCGGGTGCTGGTGAATCCCCTGGTGGTTGCTGTCAGCCCGCGCCTGCAGCGCCTGCTGGATGACAGCTGTGCCCTGGATCCAACCAAGCAGGCTGAAGCATTGCAGCTGGCCGAAAACGAACTCTGAGCCTTTCTCGAGGTGTGTCTCAGGGGGGACGGTGAGAGTGCTGGCTTTTATTTCCTCGGCGAATAAAAACCGCCCATAGGGTTCCGGCCTGTTTGCCTGGCTGCTGTGGTCGTTCGGTCTTGTCTCGCGTTGAAGCTGCTGGCGCTGTTGGCAGCGCCCTGTTCTGCGGCCGAGATGGATCTGGCCTCCGCATCCACGGTGCCAACCACGTCGCTATCCACCTCCATCCCAGCCAATGAGTCGGTGTTGGTGCTGAACCGCACCACGCGATCGTTAGCACGTACGGGCGATCCCATCTGGAGCCTGCGTCTGGAAACCCCAGGTCAGCCCGTGCAGCACTTCGATGCTGTTAGCGGTCGGGCCCACCGTCAGAACGCCGATCGCCATCGTTCTGGCACCCGCGCGCCGCTCCCCGCCGGTCGCTACAGCCTCGGGCCGGTGGAGCCCTTGGGTCCCGCTGATCCGCGGGAGCTCGGACCGATCTGGATCGGAATTGAACCGCAGTTCCCCACGGGGCGAGGCCATCTGGGCATTCATCTCGACCCCAGTGCCAACCGCAATGCCAACAGCGGCACACTCGGCTGTGTCGGCTTGATTCGTTGGGATGACATGCAGACTCTGGCGGGTCTGGTGCAGCGCCGTAACGTCCGAACATTGGTGGTGAGCGAGTGAATGTTCTCCGATTGGGGCTTCAGTTGGGGCGGCTGGTTGGACAACCGCCGGGGTGAGTGGTGGCTGCTTGCCCAACTCCTGCTGATCACGGCCCATCTTCTGCCGGTCTGGCCTGCTCCGGCCAGCTTCGGTGTGGCGATCTGGCCCAAGCCCTTGTTTGGGCTGGGTTTGCTGCTGTTGGCTTTTGGCCTGTTTCGAGCCATTGAGGCGTTTCGCTGCCTTGGGGCAAGCCTTTCGCCGCTGCCGGCGCCCAAGCCGTCGAACCAGTTGATCGCCACAGGCACATATGCCATCTGCCGGCATCCGTTGTATCGGGCCGTTTTGCTGTGTTCCGCAGGAGTGGTTCTGGCCACAGGCAGCCTGCTGCATCTGTTGCTGTTGGTCAGCCTCGCGGTGGTGCTGCGGGGCAAAGCCCGCTTCGAGGAGCAGGGGTTACGGGCGCTGCATCCGGATTACAGCCAATATGCCGCGGTCACTCCGGCGATTTTGGGCTGGGTTCCTGGATTGGATTGGCGCTGATTGTTAGGTCTGTTGAGCTTGCTTGGAATTGTTGGCTCGCACCGAGTCAAGTTTTGAATCGAGCCTGAGGAATGGGGCTGTCGCCATGGCTTGCAAGTGTTGTGTGGGTATGGGATGCCTCTGGTTGAACATGTTGTGAAAGAAAGGGCGAACAGTGTCGTATCTATCGCATATGTGATGGCTTCTGTGCAGGCCAAGATGAGTCATCTTGGCCTGCATTTTTGATGAGATGGTTCCTGAAATTGTCTTTATTTAGGTCGAAGATTTTAAGAAGTTCTGTGGCTATTCTATGGAGAGATTGAAGATCCGCTCCTTTCGATGAGTCAGTCGCTATCCCGGTTTGCAGCTCCGATCCTATGGGGAACATCTCAGGCTGGAAGCACCCTCCTGCTCGCTTCGAGTGCATGGATGGTAAGCGGGTTGACGAGTTCACCCTTCCTGAATGGGTTGCTTCCGGCTGTTGGTGCTCTGCCAGCTCTGATGAATCTTGGCTTCCGGAGGAGTGGTTATTGGCTTCAGCTTCTTGGGGTCTCCTTGCTGCTGATTTGTTCGTTTTTTTATGGTCAAAGTCAAATTGCAAAAATTGCATTAATAATTGCAAGTTTCTTGACCATTTTTGTGCATGGGATTGGTCAAGAAGTTTCAAATATTCCTCTCCAGAAAAGCATTATGGCTAGTAGTGGAGTGAGTATGAGACGGTTGCAGATCGGTCAAGAGATAGGTGTTCTGCTTGGGAATTTGATGACTGCCATTCTCTTTCCGGCGGTTCGTCAGTTCATACCTGCTTTGGCTTTGATGTTCCCTATGGCTCATTTTTTGCATCGCTCTAGTCAGGCTTCAGGCGTCCAGGAAGCATCCACTCCGGTGAAAAAGAAGTCTGAATCAAATTCTTTGTGTTTGATGCAGGGCGTTGTTCTTGGCTCTCTGTTTGGCATGTTGGCGTTGTGGGTGAGAGAGATTGACGGTGGAAAGTGTTTTGATTTTGCAATGGTTTTGGTTGCTTATGCTGTTGGTCGATCGCTGGTCGCATTTGTTCCAAAAATGCAGGCTTCACTGCGTTACATCCTCATAGTTTTTCTGTTGGTGTCGATTGAGCTGATCCCGATCCCCGTTATTTCAATCTTGATGTTTTCAGTGATTGGAGCTTTGGTTGGTGCATCTGACTTTTCACTTGTTGAAAGACTTGAATCTTTTGGTGATCTGCCCTCCCGATGGCAGGTTCTGCAGAATTCAAGCGCTTTAGGTGGCTTGGTTGGCAGTTTTGTGTTGGGAATTATTTGTGAAGTCTTAGGCCTGAATGTTGCGCTCTTTGCCGTTTGTTTTGGCTTTGTTGTGTTGGCGTTTGCAGTCTCTCGAAAGAGCTTGATGGCATGAAGCTGTGATTCTTCATCAGTTTTTTTAAATATATCGATAGTTTTGTGTCTTCGGGGCGATCTTCTTTTGGGTTTTTCTCTGACTTGTCTCTGGCGGGAGCTTGACCTAATAATCTGTCGTTTTGGTGATCAGTCGGGTGATCTTTTCACTCTGATGAAGTGTTACCAATGACGTCTTTAGGCGGCAACTGTGCCTGTCAGCATCAGGTCGGCATAGAGCTGTTCGAGGGCGTCGATGTTGCTTGAAATCGTGTAGCGCGCCAAGGCGCGGAGTCGGGCTTTGCGGCCCAGTTCCGCCGTCAGCACCGGCTGGTCCCTGAGCACCGGCAGCAGCGTGCGCAACTGGGTGGTGACGCCCTGGGTGCTCAACACGATTCCCGCGCCATGCTCAAGCACTTCGCCATCGGCACCGGCATCGGTGGCCACGCAGGCTGTTCCGGTGGCCATCGCCTCCAGCAAGGCCAGCGACAGGCCCTCCACAAGGCTCGGCAGGATGAACACCTCAGCGCACTGGAGCAGGGCCACCCGGGTGTCCAAGTTCGGCTCGTGGCCCCACCAGTGGATTCGATCGTCGTTGAACTGGTTCATCAGGCTGTTGCGCAGCGGGCCGTCGCCGACGATGACCAACCGACAGCCCTCCGGTGAGACCAGACGCCAGGCCCGCAGCAGGGCTTCAACGTTCTTCTCCGTCGCCAGGCGCCCCATGTAGAGGACGATCCGTTCTCGCCCCAGCCGCTGCCGCACCTGTTGATGCATCGGCGAAATGGTGCCGGGGCTGGAGGGGCACCAGCGGTCGGTGTCCACACCATTGGGGATCACCGTTAGACGATCGGCGGGAACGCCGAGGCGCTCGAGAAAATCTGCCTGAAGCTGTGAAAACACGATCACCCGGTCGTAGCGGGCTAGGGCCGGTGCATAGAGCTGGTAACTGAGCTGTTGGGTGCCCGCCGTCAGGTTGCGCAGGCCAGCATCGAAGGGTGGATGAAAGGTTGCGACCAGGGGAACGCCCAATTGCTGGCAGAGCTCCGGCAGGCGGAAATCCAGGGGCGAAAGGGTGAGGCTGGCGTGCACCAGGTCGGGCTGCAGCCGCTCCAGGGATTCCCTCAGCTCCCGCTGAGCCCCTGGGGAAGGGATCGTATAAACCTGCGACTTGACCAGATAGGGCAGGCTGACGTCCGGGTCGTTGGCCAGCAGTGAAGTGTTGTCGCGCTCTGGGCTGCGTGGGTTATCGAAATGGATGAAGTGCACCTGATGCCCGCGTTTTCGCAGGGCTTCTGTGGTGCTGATCCCGTAGGACACATTCCCGCAGAAGGGAGACTTCTTGCCGAGCCACGCAATCTGCGCCAAGCGGGTTGGGCCTCCTCAGGCGAAATGGCAAGTTAGCAGCGTTGCCACGGCCGTTCGATCAACGCCGCTACCAGCGCCAATCCCGCCAGCAGCCACAGCACCGGTTGAAGACCAATGCTGCTCACCAAGGTGCCCGCCAGCACCAGCGGCAGACTCAGGGCGATGTTGATCAGGTTGTTCTGCAGTCCGAACACCCTGCCGCGCTCGGTTTCGGGGGTTTCTTCTTGAATCGTGGTCTGCGCTGGTATCGCCACCAGAGCTGCTCCAATGCCGAGGATGCCGCAGAGGCTCAGGGTGAAGGGCAGAGATCCCCGCAGTTGGCTGAGCAGTACCAAGGTCCAGGTGATGGTTCCAAGGCCTGCTGCCGTGAGTCGGCGGCGGCTGAACCGATGGCCCAGCTGGGCCATCACTACGGCTCCGATCGCCATGCCCAGACCACTCATCGCGAGCAGAGCACCAAAGCCTGAAGCCCCCAGGTTGTCGATCAGGGCCGCCAGCTGGAGCGCCAACACGTAGAGCGCCGCCAACAGGCTGTAAAGCAGCACCAGGTGAATCATGGCGCCGCGCACCGACGGCACCCGGCGCAGAACCTGCAATCCTTCGCCGATCTCCGCCCACACCGATGTATTGGAGGCGGGCTTTGGAGTTTCCTGCAGCTTCAGGCGCGAAAGGCTGAGGGCCGCGAGGCCATAGCAGAGCGGTAGCAGCAGAAACTCGCCGCCATCGATGCCGAGGATCGCCAGGCTGCTGTGCAGGGCACGAAGAATCGGTTCTCCCAGGGCGAAGCCCAGGATCGTGGCCCCCATGCTGGTGGCTTGGTAAAGGGAGTTGGCTGCTAACAGGTGTTCTCCCGGCACCACCACAGGAATTGTGGCCTGTTCCGAGGGGGCGAAAAACTGGGTCAGGATCGACTCCAGGAAGGTCATGCCCACTAGCCCCCAGTAGCCCCAGGGGAGACCAAGCCAGACGGGCCCTGGCAGAAGACAGAGCGGTGCGAACACCACCAACAGGGCTCGTACGGCATTGCTGGCCACCATCACTCGACGCTTGGGCCAGCGGTCAGCCCAGACCCCAGCCACCGTTCCCAGCAGCATGGCCGGGATGGTGTTCGCCACAAAGATGCCTGTGGCCAGCAGGGTGATCACCTGGGTGCGTGTGCTGATGTCAAGGCCGTAACCCGACGCCATCTCTGCCAGTACGCCACTTCCCTGCCCCTTCAGCAGCAGGTGCTGATCGATCAGGAAGACCATCAGCACGATGTAAAACTTGTCCGCCAGCTGGGAAAAGATCTGGCCCAGCCAGAGTTTTCGGAAGTCGTTGAGGCGAAGCACGGCTTCCAATCCGCGCTTCCCCTCCGGATTGCTGCCGGTGGGCAGAGCGGGTTCAGGGGTGGTGAGGGTAGGTCCGCTCAAGGGGCAATTGCATCGCGGCCATGATGGCTCACGCGCCTGCTAGCAGCGTCTCTCGCAGCATGGCCAGGGCTTTGTTGGGTCGGTTCAGATGCGTCCGGCTCCAGATCTCGACCACCCGCAGTAGCCGGCGCCATACAGCTGGGGGTCCCATCAGCTCCCCATCCCGGCGACGGGGTAGTTCGGCCCGGGTCAGTCGCTGGAGCAGGGCCAGTTCGGAGGGATTCAGCTGGATCGCCGTCCCAGGCTGCACATCGATTGCAAAGCCGTCCTGCGGCAGCAGGCTGCAGCGCCAGTCCCACTGACCCAGCGGTGGGTCCAGGGGATCGCCCGTCAGGCAGCAGGTCTGCAACGGCAGTCCATAACCGCCCAGGGTGAGCAGATGGATGCAGGCCTGGACCGTGCAGGCCAGCACCAGCTCCGGATCGGCTCGGTGCTCCTCCAGACGTTCCAGGTGCAGCTGCATCGTGGCCAGCAACCCTTCCACGGGGTCCTGCGTCGCCAGTTGAAGGCAGAGATCACACAGCGCCTGTGCCGCAGCAAGGGTCTCCAGCTGTTGCCCGAGGCCTGAAAAACTGCGCAGCACCCGCAGTTGTCGTATCCGGGCCAGACCACTGCGTCCTCCTACCTGCAGTTCCAATAGGGTGAGGGGGGCCGCGGCGGCCAGACTGCTCTTGGGCTTGCGTGCTCCGGGAACGGCGAAGCGACTGATGCCCTCCGCATCACTGAGCAGGCTCAGCAGCCGGTCGTGCTCGCCGAGGGGGCCCACCTTGAGGGCGAGTCCGATGAGGCGTCGTTCTGCCATTCAGGCGGCGGGGCGGCGCTGGGCCTGCAGCAGAGCCGGCGCGCTGCTGGTGCCCAGCAGATCGGCCCCCGCCAACAAAAGCTCCCCCGCATGGCTGAGGCTATGGATGCCCCCGGCCGCCTTGATGGCGCAGCGTTTGCGGATCAGCTGTTTCAACTGGCGGATCTGATCGGCTTGACAGGCCGGACCGAAGCCGTTTCCGGTCTGCAGTCCCGCAGCGCCAGCATCAATGGCGGCTTCCACGGCCAGCTCCAGCTGTTCGCTTTCCAGTCGTGCCATGTCCAGGACGGCCCGAACGGGAACCCCCAGCTCGCAAAGGGCGCCTAGTTCCTCGGCAAACGCGCCGGAATCGCCATTGGCCAAGGCGCTGAAATCAGGCACGACATCAAGCTCCTGGGCGCCATGGGCGGCACACCACTCCGCTTCGGCCAGCTTGAGTTCAGCGGGAATTGCCCCGAAGGGAAAGCCGATGGCTGCAACCAGGCGGGGGCCTGCCTTGGTGGTCCCGATGCGTTCCCGCAGCAGCGGCAACTGACGCGGTGTGGTGCAGATCGCCCGCACGCCCTCCTGCATTCCGGAGTCACAGAGGGCCTGAAGCTGGTCTTGGGTCAGCAGGGGGTCGAGGATCGCCTGATCAAGCCGCGGCGGTAGGTCGGGGAGCTCTTGGGCTGGATCAGCCATGGCGGGCCAGAGGGTCAGTCACGAGCCTGAATCACGCCGTATCCCCCGTGGTTGCGTCGGTAGATCACCTGCAGTTGATCGCTGTCCTTCTCCCGGAACAGGTAGAAGTCGTGGTCGATCAGATCCAGTTGACGGCGCGCCTCCTCCAGGCCCATGGGAGGCATGGCGAAATATTTGTGTCGTACACCCGGGTTTGGCAGTTCCGCCTCACGCCCATGCAGCAGGGACTCCTCAACGGGGGACTCGTCGTTGACCACATCCGTGCTGGGGGTGTGGCTGGCGCTGTGGCCATGGCTGTGGTGGTGATCACTGTGGCGTTCCTTCCAGCGGCGCAGCTGGCGGGCCAGTTTTCCAGCGGCGAGATCGATGCTGGCGTAAAGGTTTTCGCTGCGTTCCTGGGCGCGGATCACCGTGCCGTTGGCAAAGACCGTCACTTCAGCGGTCTGCTGAGGCACACGGGGATTGCGGGCCACGGAGAGATGGACGTCTGCCTCGCGAACGGCATCACCGAAGTGCGCTGTGGCCCGCTCCAATTTGGTTTGGGTGTAGTCCCGCAACGCCGGCGTGATCTCGAGGTTGCGACCATGGATCAGCAACTTCATGCCTCGCTCCTGTGCCGGTTGTTATCGGCAAGCTAGATACGGCGCACGATTCGGCCCACCCCCAGCGTGCATTTCTTTTCGAGCCCGGTCATCCGGTTCGATTCGATGCGGCCTGGTCGGCGCAACAGCGCTGGCAGAGCAGCCTTCTGGCTGATCCATCGGCGCCGGAGGCGGTTTGGATCCTGCAGCACCAGACCTGCTACACCCTCGGCCGCGGTGCCAGCGACGAGCACCTGCATTTCGATCCTCTCGACCCACCAGCACCCCTATACCGGATTGATCGCGGCGGGGAGGTGACCCATCACCTGCCCGGCCAACTGGTCGCCTACCCGGTGTTGGACCTTCGGCGCCGTAATCCCGACTTGCACTGGTATCTGCGCCAGCTGGAACAAGTCGTGTTGGATGTTCTGGCGGAGTTGGGCTTGGAGGGTCAGCGTCTGCCGGGGTTGACCGGTCTCTGGTTGGACAACCGCAAGGTCGCCGCCATCGGTGTGGGCTGTCGCCGCTGGATCACCCAGCACGGCCTGGCCCTGAACGTTGATTGTTCGATGCATGGGTTTGAGCAAGTCACCCCCTGTGGTCTCACCGGTCGTGCGGTCGGGCGGCTTGCCGACTGGTTGCCAGGGCTGACGTCGGCTGAGGTGCAGCCGCTGCTGCGGCAAGCCCTGGCCCATCGTTTTGGTCTGGTCTGGGAGGAGGAAGCGAGATAGACCTGAGCTGTTTCAACCCCTGCCTCGGATGACGGCCAGCTGGAGCCCGACAACCCGCGAAACGGACGCTTTGCAGCGTCATGCCCATGTTCAGAGGTTGTCGAGGGTCGATGCGGTGTGGCCCTGGCTCGCCGACCGCCACGGGCTGATTGCCGCCGTCGATGCGCCCCATGTGGCGCATCCCGAAAGCTTTAATTTCGGCGAATTGGCTGAGCGCATCGCCACCGCTGCTGCCGCCTTTCGGCGCCATGGCGTGAACGATGGCGATGTGGTGGCTCTGTTTGCCGAGAACAGCCCCCGCTGGCTCGTGGCGGATCAGGGGCTGATGCGTGCTGGTGCCGCTGATGCCGTGCGCGGAGCCTCTGCCCCTGTGGAGGAGCTGCGCTACATCCTCATGGACTGCCAGGCGTCGGCCCTGGTGGTGCAGAACGCTGAGGCATGGCATCGTCTGGCCCTTCCCCCAGACCAACGGGCTCAGCTGCGCTTTGTGCTTCTGCTGGAAGGGGAGCCTGTCGAGGGCAGCATCGGCTGGGAGGCGTTTCTGGCATCAGCTGCCGGGCTTGATCCCGTTCGCCCGGCGGGGGGGCGAGACGCCGTGGCAACTGTTCTGTACACCTCGGGCACAACCGGGCAACCCAAAGGGGTCCCGTTGACCCACGCCAACCTGCTGCATCAGATGAGCTCGCTGGCCTGTGTCGCCTATCCAGAGCCCGGTGCTCCGGTGCTGAGTGTGCTGCCGATCTGGCATGCCTACGAGCGCAGTGCTAGCTACTACTTCCTCTCTTGCGGCTGCACGCAGACCTACACAACCATCAAGCAACTGAAGAAGGATCTGCCGCGGGTCCGGCCGATCGCGATGGCCACCGTGCCGCGGCTGTGGGAGGCGGTTCAGGCCGGATTTGAGGATGTGCTCAAGACCTTCCCCCCGTCCCGGCAGCGCCTGCTGCGGGCGGCCTTGGCCAACAGTGCTGCCCAGCGCAAAGCCGTGCGAACGGCGCGCAACCTCCTGCTGGAACCGGTGTCAGCCTCCGGCAGGCTGCGGGCCTGCGGCTCCGCTGCTCTGCGCTGGCCCTTGCATGCCCTGGCGTCGACCTTGATCTGGCCGAAGCTGCGTCGCCAGCTCAGTGGTGGTCAGCTCGCCTATCCCATCAGCGGTGGCGGTGCCATCGCGCCCCACATCGATGCCTTCTTTGAAGCCGTGGGGATTGAACTGCTGGTGGGCTATGGCCTCACGGAAACCAGCCCTGTGGTGAGCTGCCGCCGGCCCTGGCGCAACATCCGCGGCAGCTCCGGCCTGCCGATGCCCCAGACCGAATTCCGAATCGTCGACCCCGATAACGGTCAGCCCCTGGGCTTCCGGCAACGGGGGCGGGTGATGGTGCGGGGGCCTCAGGTGATGGCGGGCTACCTCGGCAAACCCGAGGCCAGCGCCAAGGTTCTCGATGCCGCGGGATGGTTCGACACTGGTGATCTCGGCATGCTCCTGCCGGATGGTTCCGTGGCCCTCACTGGCCGGGCCAAAGACACGATTGTGTTGAGCAGTGGCGAGAACATCGAGCCCGGACCCCTGGAAGAGGCTCTGGTGGCCAGCCCCCTGATCGAGCAGGTGATGCTGGTGGGTCAGGACGAACGCCAGCTCGGTGGTCTGATCGTTCCCCGGGCGGAGGCGATCGTTGCCTGGGCGACTGAATCCGGCGTGCATGTGGCGCAGGATCTGGGCGGCCAACCCGGTGATCCGGCCCTGCTCCGCTTGTTGATGCGCGAATGCAACCGCTTGCTCAAGCAGCGGTCTGGTTCCCGTGGGGATGAACGGCTGGCTGGAGTGGTGCTCGTGGATCCCTTCAGCATTGAGAACGGACTCCTGACCCAGACCCTGAAGCAGCGCCGTGATCGCATCACCAGCCGCGATCAGCACTTGATCGATGCCCTTTACGGACGTTGAACGCGGCGCGGCTGAAGAGGCTTGGGGATCGGTCGGTTTACCGGTGATTGACCCCACGTGAAAGGGCTGACACGCTTTGGCCGTCTCCCAAGAATCCATGTCCGACGGCACTTCCCTGACGATCAAGCGTCCGATCACCGTCCGCGCCGTGGTGACACCCACCTGGAAAGAGGAAGCAGAGCGCGAACTCAGCAATGGCATTGCCACCGCTGACCAACAGCTGGCTCAGCTGGAACAGGAAGGCCAGGACGTGGTGGACCAGGTGCGTCGTCAGAGCGCCAATCCCCTTGATCCCAGGGTTCAGGATCAGGTGGCGCAGATCCAACAGCAGGTCGCGGCCAAGCGTGCCGAGCTGGAGGAGCAGAAGCGCAACCTGCTTCAGCAGCAGGCCCAGGTTCGTGAGCTGGAGATGGACCAGATCGTTGAGCAGGGTCAGCTGGAGAGCAGCTGTGAGCTGAAGGTCGGCGACAACCTGGTGCAGAAGATGCAGGTGGCCATCGTTGTGAAGGATGGTGTTGTTCAGTCGATCGAGGAGGCCTGATCGGCTTCCTTCTGCTGACTCGTAAACTCCCCTGATCTGCCCTCTCGGAGACGGTTTTGGCGACCACAGACATCTTCATGCCTGCCCTCAGCTCCACCATGACGGAGGGGAAGATCGTGGAGTGGCTGAAACAGCCCGGCGACAAGGTGGCTCGGGGGGAGTCCGTTCTTGTCGTTGAGTCCGACAAGGCGGACATGGACGTTGAGTCGTTCCAGGACGGCTACCTCGCTGCGGTCTTGATGCCTGCTGGCAGCACGGCACCGGTGGGTGAAACCATCGGTCTGATTGTCGAAACCGAAGCTGAGATCGCTGACGCACAGGCCAAGGCCCCCAGCGCTCCTGCTGCGGCGTCAGCCCCAGCACCTGCTCCTGCCCCCACTCCTGCTGCAGTCCAGGCCCCAGCACCGACTCCTGCGCCGGCTCCGGCTCCTGTCGCCGCCCCAGCACCGTCGGCACCGGTGGTGAACAACGGCCGCATCGTGGCAAGCCCCCGGGCCAAAAAGCTGGCCTCCCAGATGGGAGTGGACCTGGCCACGGTGCGCGGCAGCGGCCCCCATGGCCGGATTCAGGCGGAGGACGTTGAGCAAGCCTCCGGGCAGCCCATCTCCGTGCCCCGGGTGGCGGAAGGAACAGCCTCCGCAGCTTCCGCGGCAGGCGCACCAGCAGCAGCGGCCCCGGCTGCTCCGGCTGGCAACAGCTTCGGGCGGCCCGGCGAGACCGTGGCCTTCAACACCCTGCAGGGTGCGGTGAACAAAAATATGGAGGCGAGCCTGGCGGTTCCCTGCTTCCGCGTCGGCTACACCATCACCACCGACAAGCTGGATGCCTTCTACAAACAGGTGAAGCCCAAAGGCGTCACGATGACGGCGCTGCTTGCCAAGGCTGTGGCCGTCACCCTGGCGCGTCACCCCCAGGTGAATGCCGCCACCACACCCGCTGGCATGGCCTATCCGGCCGATGTGAATGTGGCTGTCGCGGTGGCTATGGAAGACGGTGGCTTGATCACGCCGGTGCTGCGCAATGCCGATCGCACCGATCTCTATGAGATGTCGCGTCAATGGGGTGATCTGGTCAAGCGCTCCCGCAGCAAGCAGCTGCAGCCGGAGGAATATTCCACGGGTACCTTCACCCTCTCCAACCTCGGCATGTTTGGTGTTGATCGCTTCGACGCGATCCTTCCCCCGGGTACTGGCGCCATCCTCGCCGTCGCCGCATCACGCCCCATGGTCGTGGCGGGCAAGGACGGCTCCATCGCCGTCAAGCGTCAGATGCAGGTCAACCTGACGGCGGATCACCGGGTGATTTACGGCGCCGACGGCGCAGCATTCTTGAAAGATCTCGCCGCGCTGATCGAGAGCCGTCCCGAAAGCCTGGCGCTCTGATCGGTCGCCCGAGTGCCTGACCCCAGGGACCTTCAACTGAGCAGCTACGACTACCCGCTGCCGCCCGAGTGCATCGCCCAGGCACCGGTCGAGCCCCGGCACAGCGCTCGATTGTTGATGGTTCCGCCCCAGCGGGAGCCATCAGCGGAAGCAGCTCACGGCCAGGTGTGGGATCTGCTGGAGCAGCTGCAGCCCGGTGATCTGCTCGTGGTGAATGACACCCGGGTGCTGAAGGCCCGTCTGGTGGTGCGTCGTTCCGGGGGAGGGCTGTCCGAGTTGCTTGTGCTTGAGCCACGGGGGGAGGGCCGCTGGCTCTGTCTGGCCCGCCCCGCCAAGCGCATGCGGCCCGGCGACAACCTCACGATTGATGGCACCTCGATCAGCCTGAAGGTGCTCGCGGAAGATCCCGCCAGTGGTGGACGGGTGGTGCAGTTCCCCAGTGATTGCAGGGATGCCGAAACCATTGAGGGCCTGCTCAATGACGTGGGCGAAGTGCCTTTACCGCCCTATATCGAACGGCATGATCCCAGCGACAGCCAGCGTTATCAGACCCGCTACGCCGATCGCCCCGGTGCGGTGGCTGCCCCGACGGCGGGGTTGCACTTCAGCGATCAACTACTGGCGGGCTTGCAGCAGAAAGGGGTGGAGCTGGCCCGGATCACCCTGCATGTGGGCCTCGGTACCTTTCGCCCCGTTGAGACGGAAGACCTCACCGCCTTGGAGTTGCACAGTGAATGGGTTGATGTCAGCCCCGCTGTGGTCAAGGCGGTGCAGGCTTGCCGAGGCCGTGTGATTGCGGTGGGCACCACCAGTGTTCGGGCTCTGGAGGGAGCCGCTCAAGCCCATGGTGGTGTTCTGAAGCCCTACACGGGGCCGGTGGATCTGGTGATTCAGCCGGGTTATCAGTTCAAGGTGATTCAAGCCCTGCTGACCAACTTTCATCTGCCCAAAAGCTCCCTGCTGCTGTTGGTGAGTGCCCTTATTGGCCGGGAAACTCTGCTGAAGCTCTATGCCGAAGCGATCGAGAGGAGTTACCGCTTTTTCTCCTATGGCGATGCCATGTGGATTGATGCGGCGGCGGTTCAGCCCCAGGCCCGCCCACCGGCACGTTGAGGCCTGAACGGTGATGCCATAAAAAAGCCCCGTCAAGGACGGGGCTCCAGATCTGACTGCTGGAAACGATCAGGCTGTGACGGGTTGCTCGATGATTCCGGTCGGCACCTCGGCGAACATCACTGAGGAGAGATAACGCTCAGCCAGGTCGGGCAGCACCACCACGATGGTTTTACCGGCGTACTCATCTTTTTCCGCCAGACGAATGGCGGCAGCGGCAGCGGCACCGCAAGAGATGCCCACCAACAGGCCTTCCTCCTGGGCCAGACGCAGAGCCATGGCGACGGACTCCTCGTTGGTCACCTGCTCCACCTTGTCGACCACGGAGAGGTCGAGGTTTTTGGGGATGAAGCCGGCACCGATGCCCTGAATCTTGTGGGGACCGGGCTTGACGGCCTCACCGTTCATGGTCTGGGTGATCACCGGGCTGTTGGTCGGTTCAACGGCCACGGCTTCGATCGCCTTGCCCGCTTCATTTTTGATGTAGCGGGAGACGCCGGTGATGGTGCCACCGGTGCCGACGCCGGCCACCAGCACATCAATGGCGCCATCGCAGTCGTTCCAGATTTCAGGACCGGTGGTCTTGAAGTGGATTTCGGGGTTGGCGGGATTGTCGAACTGACCGGGCATGAAGTATTTGGCCGGATCGCTTTCCGCGATTTCCTTGGCCTTGGCAATCGCACCGGGCATGCCCTTGGCGGCTTCGGTGAGGATCAGTTCAGCCCCGAGCACGGCCATCACCCGACGCCGCTCGATCGACATCGACTCGGGCATCGTCAGGATCAGCTTGTAACCCCGGGCAGCGGCGGTGAATGCCAGAGCGATGCCGGTGTTGCCGGAGGTGGGCTCAACAATCACCTTGCCCTTGGTGAGCTTTCCGCTTTTTTCAGCGTCCCAGATCATGTTGGCGCCGATCCGGCACTTGACGCTGTACGCGGGGTTGCGCCCCTCAACCTTGGCCAGCACGGTGGCCTTGCAGTTTTTGGTGACGTTGTTCAGCTTGACCAGCGGGGTGTTGCCGATGGCCTGACTGTTGTCGTCGTAAATGCGGGACATGGAGCTGATGTAGAGGGGCCCGAAGTAAACAAACTAATGATCAAAAGCCTCTCCTCATCCTGTTGTTAAGGGCTTTTTCAGAGTCTCACCGGTCTCTCAGTCAGCAAACGCTTGCGTAAACCGCATCCACAGCGCGTCGGGGTCTTCCAGACCCACCGAAACTCGCAGCAGATGAGCCGGCACGCCGCACTGTTCTGCCCAGCTCAGTTCGTCGTAGTGGGCCAGCTGGGTGTAAGGGCAAACCAGGCTGAAATCGGTGCCAAGGCTGGGGCCTTTGCTGATCCGAAGCGCGTCGTAAACCCGCTTGGTCTGCTCTTGGCCTCCCTTCAGTTCAAAGGAGAGCAGGCAGCCATGGCCAGCTCCTTTTCGCATCAGAGCACGGAAGTTGGGGCAGCTTTTCGGATGCAGCACCCGTCGCACGGCTGGGTGGGCCTCGAGCCGTTCCGCCAGTACCAGCGCGTTGGCATCGAGTTGTGGAACCCGCTGGAGCACATCCCGGCTGGCAATCTCCAGGGCGATGGCATCGGCATCGCTAAGCGGGGCGATGGCTGAAACCGCCGCCCGCAGGGAGGCCGCCCACGGCGATTGCGGACTCACCAGCACACTGCCGGCCATCACATCACCGCGCCCCGCGAAGCTCTTGGTGAGCGAGGTGAAGATCAGATCGGCATAGGGCAGGGCATTGAGGTTGATGCCGGTGCCGATCGTGTCATCGGCGATCACCGGAATGCCGCGGTTCCGGGCCAATGCCGACACGCCGGGCAGGTCCATGCAGCGCAGCAGCGGATTGCTCGGCAGCTCCACGATCACGGCCGCTGGCTGGAGTTGATCCAGCGCTGCTTCCACTTCGGTGAGGGTCTGCGGCTGCAACAGCTCGCCACCGTGAAACACCACGCGCGGCTGCTTCAGCACATCCACGTAGGGAAAGCCCAGCTGCAGCGTGGGCCGACTCGGCCGGAGCATTTGGATGGCGCTGAGGGCTGCATGCAGGCCGGCCATCCCCGCTGGATGCAGGCTGATCTGCCGGGGGTCGACGCCATGGATGCCGGCCAGGCGCTTTCGAATCACCTCGCGGGCCGCATCGCCGGATGTGCTGCTGGGGGCCGTCTCTTTCCCTAAGGCGATGGCGGCCTGGCGGGAGGAGAGGCCCAGGCCGGTGTGCTGCCAGAACGCTTTGGCATGGGGGCTCGCCGCTGCATCACTGCGCAGGCAGGTCACCCCAGCAATGGCGATCAGCTCCGAGCGGCTCTCCGGTGCTTTGCGTTGGCAGTGGGCCAGGGCCGCTTGGGCTGCCGCTTCGGTGGGATAGGGCCAGACCGTGGTGCCTGCAAGCTCCGAAGGCTGAACCAGTTGTCGGATCAGCGGATGCAGGCCGAAGCGTGGATAGATCGTCTGCAGGGCATCGCGGCAGGCCGGATCCTTCTCCTCGTAGGCGACCACATCGCGCCAGCGCGGCAGCGCCACAGACACTGCATGGGGGGAGTCGGGCAGGGGATGGCCGAGATCAGAGCCCTGCCAGGCCGGATCGCTGAGCAGATTGCGGGGACTCACGCCAGCAGCTCCAGGGCCTGGTCCAGATCGGCCTGCAGATCGGCGAGGTCTTCGCAGCCCACCGAGAAGCGCACCAGGCCGTCGTCAATGCCCAGCTTTGCCTTCACCTCTGCTGACACCGCTGCATGGGTCATGGTGGCGGGGTGGCAGATCAGGCTTTCGATGCCACCCAGGCTTTCGGCCATGGTGAACCAGCGCAGTTGCTTGCAGAAGGCGTAGGTCTGCTCCTGGCTGGCGTTGAAGCTCACCGTCAAGATGGCGCCACCGGCGCGCATCTGTCGGGTCGCCACCTGATGCTGGGGGTGATCGCTGCGGTGGGGGTAACGCACCCAGTTCACCTTGGCGTGCCCCGCCAGTTGATCGGCCAGGGCCGCGGCATTGGCCATCTGCTGCTTGAGCCGCAGCGGCAGGGTCTTGATGCCCCGCGTGATCAGCCAGCAATCAAAGGGGGAGGGCTGCAGGCCCAGGGCCTTCTGGGAGAACACCATCTTCTGGTGCCACTCGGGATCGTTGGTGCAAACGGCTCCTCCGAGGGCATCGGAGTGGCCGTTGATGTACTTGGTGGTGCTGGTGAGTGAGAGGGTGGCGCCAAGATCCAGGGGGCGCTGCACCAGGGCGGTGGCAAAGGTGTTGTCCACCACCACGGGGATGCTCAAGGGTTGGGTGACGGCACATACTGCCTCCAGGTCGATCACCTTGAGCAGAGGGTTGGTGGGGCTCTCCAACCACACCATCGCCGGCTTCTGGGCTTGGATCTGCTCCAGTGCTGCTGGCTGGGTGAAATCAACCCAGGCGGTTTTCAGCCCGAACTTGGCGAACACCTGCTCGAACAGCCGCACGGTGCAGCCGTAGAGGTTCTCCTCGCAGAGCACCAGATCACCCTGTTTCAGCTGGGAGACCACAGCGGTGATGGCACTGACGCCGGAGGCGAAGACGGTGGCGTGGGCACAGCCTTCAACAGACGCGAGCACCCCATCAAGGATGCGGAAGTTGGGGTTGCCGGAACGGGTGTAGTCGAACCCGCCGGCGTTGCCATGGGCAAAGGTGCTGGTGGGGAAGATCGGCGGCATCACCGTGCCGGTGTCTCCCGCAAAGCTGTCGCCGTGGTGGATCACGCGGGTGTTCAGGCCTGTGTTCACGAACGATCCATCGATTCAGACAGGCTAAGAAATCGCCTTTTCCAACCCAATAAAAAACCCCCGCCGTATGGCGGGGGTTGATGACGACGATCGTTTGGGTTGGACCGGTGGATCAGTCGAGGTCGGGCATGCCGAGCACAGGCTCAGCCTTGCGGTCGATGCCTTTCTCGAAGCCAGCAGCAGCAGCGCGAGCGCGGCCGGCGTGCCAGAGGTGACCAACCAGGAAGAAGAAGGCGAGCACGAACTGCGTTGCACCCAGCCACTGGCGGAGGTTCACGTAGTTCACCGAGTTGGGCTCGGTGATGATGCCGCCCACGGAGTTGATCGAGGCGTTGGGAGCGTGGGTCATGTACTCAGCCGCACGGCGCACTTGCCAGGGCTGAATGTCGTTCTGCAGCTTGTCGAGGCTGAGACCGTTGGGGCCACGCAGGGGCTCCAGCCAGGGACCACGGAAGTCCCAGAAGCGCATGGTTTCACCGCCGAAGATGATTTCACCGGTGGGTGAGCGCATCAGGTACTTACCAAGGCCGGTGGGGCCCATGGCGGAACCGATGTTGGCGCCGAGGCGCTGGTCACGCACCAGGAAGGTGAAGCTCTGAGCCTGGGATGCCTCAGCGTTGGTGGGGCCCCAGAACTCGGAGGGATAAGCGGTGTTGTTGAACCAGATGTAGGCCGAAGCGATGAAGCTCATGAAGCTCAGAGCGCCAAGGCTGTAGCTCAGGTAGGCCTCACCGTTCCAGATGAAGGCGCGACGCACCCAGCCGAAAGGCTTGGTGATGGCGTGCCAGATGCCACCGAAGATCAGGGTCAGACCCAGCCAAATGTGGCCACCGATGATGTCCTCCATGGAATTCACACCGATGATCCAGCCCTCGCCGCCAAAGGGAGCGCGGAACAGGTAGCCGAAGATCACGCCAGGATCGAGGGTCGGGTTGGTGATCATGCGGACGTCACCGCCGCCGGGGGCCCAGGTGTCGTAGACGCCGCCGAAGAACATGGCCTTGAAGACCAGCAGCAGGCAGCCGACGCCCAGAAGGATGAGGTGATAACCGATGATGTTGGTCATCTGGTTCTTGTCACGCCAGTCCTGGGAGAAGAAGGAGGAGTAGTTCTCCAGGATCTCCGGACCACGCAGAGCGTGATAAAGGCCACCGAGACCGAGCACGGCAGAACTGATCAGGTGCAGAACACCGACCACGAAGAAGGGGAAGAGATCAGTGACCTCACCGCCGGGGCCCACGCCGTAGCCAAGGGTGGCGACGTGGGGCATGCAGATGAAGCCCTGCTCATACATGGGCTTATCGAAGGTGAAGTGGCTCACCTCGAACAGCATCATTGCGCCGGCCCAGAACACCATCAGACCAGCGTGGGCCACGTGGGCACCAAGCAGACGGCCGGACAGGTTGATCAGACGGGCGTTGCCAGACCACCAGGCATACCCGGTGGATGGAAGGTCTTTGCCGCCAGTGGCGCCAAGACCGGGATTAGAGAGCGTTACCACGGGGCAGAACCTCTTCAGGGAAGACGAAGTTTTCGTGCGGCTGGTCAGCCGGTGCCATCCAGGCACGCAGACCTTC
>NZ_JAUONZ010000003.1:195654-319020 GCF_030546365.1 Synechococcus sp. YX-04-1 | reverse complement strand
CTCGATGCACACACTCTCGGCAGCCGTGGAGCACCCGGCAATCAGCTGTCGTGCTCATTGCCTTCTGGGGCGAATCGACCGATTGTGGGAACGGCGTGCTGTGCACAGTGGATGGATGGCCTTCTTAGGGTCAATTCCACAACGCTCGACACAGAAATCATGCAGGCGACCTTGAACGGCACGGTGCTTGCTGAGAGCGACGACATCGTGATGGTGGATGGCAATCCCTACTTCCCCCGTGAAGCGATGAATGCGGAGTTCTTTCGTGACTCGAGACTCACCACCGTCTGCGGCTGGAAGGGAACGGCCCGTTACTGGGATGTGGTGGTTGGCGATCAAGTGATCACCAATGTGGTGTGGGCCTACGACTGCCCAAAGCCCGATGCCGAAAAGATCCGCGAGCGCTTTGCCTTCTACCGAAACAAGGGTGTGACGCTGGTCTGATCAGCACTGCAACACGATGGTGGGGTGCTTCAGGCAGAAGCAACAACTCAACCCGGCTTTATTCACACTTAGCCCCCGTCAGCAATGGCGGTTTTTTTAGTAGTGGCGTCGTGAACGTTGGTAATCCAATAACTTCTGCGCTGGTTTGTAAGGACCCCAGCCCAGACCCCTCGCCCTCTCTTGCTGGCAGCGGCCTAAGCCCTACAAACCACCCATCAACACCGCCAACAGAGCTTGCTGCGCATGCAGGCGGTTTTCCGCTTGATCAAAAATGCGGCTCGCCGTTCCTTCCATCACCTCAGCGCTGATTTCCTCACCGCGATGGGCCGGCAGGCAGTGCAAAACAATCGCATCGGCTGCCGCCTTGTCCATCAGGGCTTGATCCACACAGAAGCCAGCGAAGGCCTGCTCCCGCTGCGCCTGTTCGGCTTCCTGACCCATGGAAGCCCAAACATCGGTATAGACGGCCTGGGCACCCGCCACCGCTTCACCTGGATCGCTCACCACCTCAATCGAGGCACCATGCTGCGCCAGGGATTGGGCCTGTTCAATCACGCCCGGCAACGGCTCGAAGCCCTCAGGGCAGCCGATCCGCACATTCACCCCCAACAACGCACCGCAGAGCATCAAGGAATGAGCAACGTTGTTTCCATCACCCACATACGCCAGGGTCTGGCCGGCAAGCGCACCATGAGCTTCCTGCATGGTGAGGAAGTCCGCCAGGGCCTGGCAGGGATGCTCCAGATCGGTGAGGGCATTGATCACCGGCACCGAAGCCCAGTGGGCGTAGTCCACCAGTTCCTGCTGAGCGAAGGTGCGAATCGCCAGCACATCGCAGTAACGGCTGAGAACCCTGGCCGTGTCTTCAAGCGGCTCGCCGCGGCCGAGCTGGGTGACAGAAGGATTGAGATCCACCGTCTGGCCGCCGAGGCGGGCCATGGCTACCTGAAAACTCACACGGGTTCGAGTGGAGGCCTTGCTGAAAATCAGACCCAGCACACGGTTACCGAGATCGATCCGACGATCGCCGCTCTTCAGTTGTGCGGCTAGGTCCAGCAACGCTGCTGTTTCCTCAGCCGAACAATCCGCTGAGGAGAGGAAGTCACGTCCGCACAGCGGAGACAGGACAGCAGCAACGCCCGCAGAAGCGGTAGCCATCGCGACGGTTCAAAGGACTGTTATCGGGGATGAGGGCCGCTGCCGTCAAGCGGTCACACCAGACGGCAGCACACTCGCCTCGAGCATCTGCTTGAGGTCATCCCCCTCGATCACCTCTTTTTCAAGGATCTTCTGGGCGATCGTCTCGAGTAGCGCCATGTTTTCCCGCAGGATCGTGAGGGCGTCGTCGTGGGCCTGGTCCACCAGCCCGCGGACTTCCTTATCAATGGCCTGGGCCGTGGCATCACTCACCGAACGGCGCGGGTTGTTGCCTCCCCCAAGGAAACGGCCACCGCCCTGCTTGTCGTAGGCCAGAGGCCCCAGGGTGTCGCTCATGCCGTAAGTGCCCACCATCTGCTCGGCCAGATCCGTGGCCCGCTGCAGGTCGTTGGCAGCGCCCGTGGTGATTTTGCCGAAGACGATCTCCTCAGCGGAGCGGCCTCCAAGAAGCGTGGCGATCTGACCTTGCAGTTCTTCCTTGGAGTTGAGGAAGCGCTCTTCCGTGGGGAGCTGCAGGGTGTAGCCCAGGGCACTCATGCCGCGGGGGACGATCGAAATCTTGGCAACCTTGCTGCCACCAGGCATGAGATGGCCCACGATCGCGTGGCCCACCTCGTGATAAGCAACCACCTTCTTTTCGTCGTCCTGCAGGACGCGGCTCTTCTTCTCCAGACCCGCCACAACGCGCTCGATCGCTTCACCGAGGTCTTGCTGCTCGACGCTGGTGCGCTGGGCACGAGCTGCAAGCAGCGCGGCTTCATTAACGAGGTTGGCGAGATCAGCGCCAGCAAAACCGCTGGTGGCCTGGGCCACGCTGTCGAGGTCAACGCCTGCAGCCAGCTTCACTTTCTTGGCGTAGATCTCAAGGATGGTCTTGCGGCCGGAGAGATCGGGGCGATCGACCAGAACTTGCCGGTCGAAACGACCCGGGCGCAGCAGCGCCGCATCCAACACTTCGGGTTGGTTGGTGGCCGCAAGAACGATCACCGGCTTGTCCTGCGCTGCGAAGCCATCCATCTCGGTGAGCAGCTGATTGAGGGTCTGCTCCCGTTCGTCGTTGCCGCCGACCACTCCCATAGACCCCGAGCGGCTCTTGCCGATGGCGTCGAGTTCGTCGATAAAGATGATGCAAGGAGCTTTCTTCTTCGCTTCTTCGAACAGATCGCGCACGCGAGCGGCACCGGCTCCGACGAAGAGCTCCACGAATTCCGAACCGGAAATAATGAAGAACGGCACCTCGGCTTCGCCCGCAACAGCCTTGGAGAGCAGGGTCTTGCCGGTGCCAGGGGGGCCGACGAGCAGCACACCCTTGGGGATGCGAGCACCAATCTCGGTGTAACGCTCAGGACGCTTGAGGAAGTCGACGATCTCAGTCAGCTCCTGCTTCGCCTCATCCACGCCAGCCACATCGGCGAAGGTGATCCGCGACTCCTCATCGGGCACATAGACCTTGGCCTTGCTCTTGGTGAAGCTCAAAGCACCCTGTGCACCACCGCCCATCGAGCGGCGGGCGAAGAACTGCAGCACCAGGATGAAGATCAGGGGGGGCACCACCCAACTGAGAATGGTGGTGAAGATATTGGGCTTCTTCGGAGGTGCTGCTGCGAATTCAACGCCCTTGGTCTCCAGGCGTTGCGGCAAATCCATGTCGAAGATCGGCGTGGTGGCCAGCACCGGAGGCGTGCCTTCCTCGGGATCACTCAGCTCATAGCGGATCTGATCCTGGGTAATGAAGGCCCGCTTCACCGCACCGTCATTCACCTGATCAATGAACAGGGAGTAGGGCACCCGCGGCACCTGCTGCATGCCGTTGGTGGGGAGGAAGCTGCTGGCCAGCAGCAGCACACCGAAACCAATCAGCACCAGGTTGATGATCCCGAAGCGACGGTTCGGCTGGTTGTCGTCCTGGCGGATCGGCATGGATGGCCTGAGAGTCCAGATACGCTACGAGGGATCACTGGCAATCAACGGGTGTAAGAACCGAACGGCTCCTAGGTTCTGCATATGTGTGGTCGCTATTGCCTCGACACGCCTCGCGCGGAATTGCAGCAGCTGCTGAGCAGCTGGCTGCGGCCGGACGACAGCGCCTGGTTGGAGCATTACGCCCCCCGCGAGCTGATCCGTCCCCATGAACCGGTGCTGGCGGTGCGGCGGGAGCACGGTGAAGACCGTCTCGCCCACATGCTTTGGGGCCTCCTTCCGGGCTGGGTCAAAGACCCGCTGCAGGCGCCGCGACCGATCAATGCCCGCGCTGAAACCATTGCGGAGAAAGCCTCTTTTCGCGGTCCATGGCGTCATCACCGCTGCCTTCTGCCCAGCACGGGCTTTTTTGAAAAAGGACACCTGATCCATCGCAGAGACCGGCAGCTGTTCTGGTTGGCCGGTGTCTGGGACCGCTGGATCGGACCCGATGGCAGTGAAGTGGAGACCTGCTGCGTGATCACGACGCGGCCCAACAGCATGGTCGCGCCGTTGCACGATCGAATGCCGGTGATCATTCCTGATGGCTTGGAGAGCGTCTGGCTCGAACCCGGTGATGGGGCCCACCGACGCGCCCTCGAGCCGATGCTCACGCCATCACCAGCGGAGCCATGGGACTGCAGAGCACTGAAGCCAGCTGCCCCTACGAACAAGAACCAGCAACTCTCCTTGCTTGATTGAACAAGGCTTGACAGCCGTCGCTGGCTGCCGACCCTGGAAGCAGCAGCAGTGGCCAAGGTGCTGGTGGGACTGGTTCAGCGGCTCCTGCAGCGTGATGACACGCAGCTGAAGCTGCTGCTGCTCTTCACCCTGATCGCCACCGTGGGCTTCGCCTTTCCTCGCTTGGACTGGGTGACCTACATCGGCTACACCCTTGTTGCCTTGTTGCTGACGCAGGTGATGGTGGGGAGCAGCAAGGCACCGGATTGGAGTGATGTCCTGTATCGGGGTCTGGGGCTGATGGCCGTGGTGACCATGTGGCTCTGGCTGCTCACGCCCCTGGAGCTGATCTACAGCGGTATGCCGTTGGCCCTGAGCTGGAGTGTGCTGGTGGGCTGGAGCGTGATCCGCCTAGTGACACGCTTCGCCAGCACCAGACGCGTCACCGAGGCGCTGCTGATGGGTGCCACGGCCGGATACCTGCACATCGGGCTCGCCGCCGGCCTGGTGATGAGTGCCCTGGAAACGATCCAACCGGGCAGCTTCCAACCCATGGAGATGACGAACGTTGGCGATTCAAGTGTTCTGGCCAACGCCCGCATCTTTTCAGCACTGAACTACTACGCCTTCGTTTGCCTCACCACCGTGGGCTTCGGGGACATCAGCCCAATGCTCCCCCTGTCACGGATGGTGAGCGTGGCCACCAGCGTCGCCGGACCGCTCTACCTCGCGGCCGTGATGGGCGTTCTGATCGGCCGCTATGCCAACAGCCTTGAACGCCGGTGAACCAAACAGCAACAAATCAACTTGAGCACTCACATCCTGGATCTATGAAAGGTGATCCATTAAAACTGATCGATTAAAACAACTCCAGAGGCCTCAAATCGATTACTAGACAAGAGCTGCCAAGCCAACACCATAAAGAACGCCACTGCAAAGCAGACCCAGGAACCAAGCCAAGGATCGAGCAACAGGCACATTAAAAAGATAGGCACTGATGTAAACAATTCGAAGCGCTGGATGTGCCCAGGCAACTACAACAGTGATGAACGGAAGGCTTTGTCCGTTCAAAACAGCAACGACAGCAAGCAGTGCTGCAGGGGCATGGATGGTGAAGGCTTCAAAACTGTTTTGCTGTGCCCAACTAGCGCGCTTGCCCCAAGCCGGAAAGCGATCAAACATCGACCGAAGAGCCGCCAGATCCTTGATTTCAAGGCTTGCGCTGAATCGAGCGATGTAAAGCAGGATGATGCTGATCAGCAGCGTGGCGAACGACAACACCAACGACCACAGATAAGGCTCTGCACTCGACACCATCGATTGCGACAAATCTGACATCAACATCCACAAATCAAGGTTCCTTCAAGGCTAGAGGCCTCAGCAGCAAAAGCAACTTAATTTGATGTATCGCGGAGGCTTGCGATGAACGCCGCCACGCAAACACCCCATATCACCTCTTTAACGATCATCCCATTAACATCTTCAATGGGATAATCCGGTCGAAACGTTAACCCACGAAGATATGCTTCCAGATGCGCGAAGAAGGGCACGAACATTCCTCCTGCCGAATATCCTCAAGCACCAGCCAAATAAATCGTGGACTGTGCAAGCTTGGCCGTGCATGCAACAGCAGCAAGGATCAGTAAAACTCCCGACCCATAATCCTCAAGCATCGTTGTTACATTGATCGCAAAGTAATCAATGCCTCGACGTGCTGTTTCTCCAAGTATAAAAATTGTTCCCATGGCATAGGCCATGGCCTGAGTGCCCTTCATGCATTCATTGGATTCAAATTTCATTGAGAGGCTTGATGCCGAGTTGTGCATGCAAATCACGTTGCACAGCTGCATCGTTCGAGAAAAATCCGATCGTTCCCCTTACGAGACCCCAAAGTTGTCTTGCCGCCGAGGGAAAGACTCACAGAAGAGGACTGAATTCAGGAGCCGTTGCGCCAACGCAGCAACCAGTCTTTGCCCATGGCCTCGCTCTGCTGCCACTGCCCCTGCAGAACCTGATCCATGGCGTTGAAGTTCAGATCTCCTAGAGGGGTGCGGGCCGCCATGCCCCCCATCAGCTTCGGAGCCACCAGTGCCGCGATCTCCTGAACACAGCCCTGCCGAATCGCCGCGGCCGCCAGCTCAGGACCGCACTCCCAAAGCACCTGGTTGCAACCCCGTTCCGCCAGGGCCTCCATCAGCTGCTTCGGTTCACAGGCTGAGAGTTCAAGTCCCTCAGGGCCAGACGGCAGACGCTGGGGATCAGCATCGGGACCATGGGCCACAACAGTTGGCGCCACAGCGGTATCCCAAAGCTGGGCCTGATCAGGCAGATCGAGGCTGCGGCTCAGCACCACCCGCAGCGGTTCCGGGGAACGCCGGCCTCTGCTGGTGAGCAGCGGATCATCGCCGCGAACCGTGCCGCCCCCCACAACCACAGCATCCATGCCGCTACGCAGCCGATGCACCCAATCGCGGGCGGGCGGGCCGCTGATCCATTGGCTGGCCCCATTGGGCAAGGCGGTGCGGCCATCCAGGCTCATGGCCCACTTCAGAATCCCAAACGGGCGGCCGGTACGAACGCGGTGCAGGAAAGCCCGGTTCTGCTGGCGGGCCTCCTCGCGCAGCACACCACTGATCACCTCCAGCCCCGCCTCCCTCAACTGACGGATGCCGCCCCCATCCACCCGGGGATCGGGATCCTCCAAGGCGATCACAACGCGGCCAATGTCCGCGCGCAGCACCGCCTCACTGCAGGGGGGCGTACGGCCGTGGTGGCAGCAGGGTTCAAGGGTGACCACAAGGGTTCCACCCCGGGCCGCATCCCCGGCCTGCCGCAACGCACCCACCTCGGCATGGGCGGCACCGGCCCGCGAATGAAAGCCTTCGCCTACAAGGCGCCCATCGCGATCAAGAACCACTGCCCCCACGAGAGGGTTGGGACTGGTGTGACCTTCAGCTAGGGCGGCCAGGGCCAGGGCTCGCCGCATCCAGAGCTCCCACATCAGCTGAGAGGCAACTCCTGCAGCGAGCGCCATTCCCCGACGACATAAGGAGGGATCGGCAACTCAGTGAACACACCCGGCAACGCCAAGCGCAGCGGTCGGTTGTTGCTGAGATCGTTCAGCAAGGGATCAAGGGCAAATTCAGCCGCTGCGTCGCGGCCATCGGTGGCCAGCACCGGATTGGCCAGGGTGACGTCGTCCAGCTGCCATTCGCGGCGACCCGCCAGCACCTGGAGGGTCACCGGATGATCAAGCCTCAGCTTTCCGGGATAGCCAACAACGCGCAGCACCACCGGCTGGCCTGGAGGGCCTTCGCGGTAGGCCACCGCCTGCCAGCTGTCGTAATCGAGATCCCGCAGACTCTCAAGCGAACGCACCATGGCGACGCCTGCCTCACTCTCATGCTGGTGCACCTGGGCCCAGGCCATGCCCGGCGTAAGCAGCAAGAGCCCAAGGGCGGCCAACAAACAGCAGAACAAACGGCGCATGGGGAGGACGACAGTCCGCGAATTCTCACAACAAAACTGTCCTTCAGAGGATTTTCACTGAGAATTAATAAATGGAGGTTGCTTTTGATTCGGCTCTGGGCCTTAGCGCCACCCTGGAAAGGGTTGGCTTCGAGATGGGTGTCGCCCAATTGAGCCGCGGCACTCTCCATGGCGTCGTTCGCCTGGGTGGATCGAAGCAGCTGCCGGTCTTGTCGATCCAGACCAATCAAGACCTGGTGCTTCACGGCAACCGACGGCCTGGGGTCTTGCCCTTCACCTTGAACATCTCCGATCAGCAACCAGTGGTTCGCGGAGAAGAAACGCATCAGGGCTCCCTGCATGGGTTCCATGCAGGACTAAGCGACGTCTTTTTCCAGCTTCCCGCAGGAGCCCACATCCAAGCGGCGCTTGTCTCGCAAACGCGGTTTGAAGAGCTCGCCACCGCCACCGGTGATCACCAGACGCTGGATGTGATTCACAGATCTAACTCCGCCAACCTTCATCCCCAGCGGTTTAAAGAAATCAGCGCATTGATCCAGGCCCAGCTGATGGGAGGGGGCCAGGATGATCTGGTGGAAGTGGCGGCGCTGGAGGCCTTGTCACCCCATCATCTGCAGGGAACAGCCAGTGGCGACCTCGGCGTGAGAGCTGGGCTGATGAAAGATCTGATCGCTTGGGGGTTCGAGAACACCGGCCAAGCGATCACCCTGGACGACCTGTGCACGACGATCTTCGCCTCACGCTCCGCAATCGTTCACCACTGTCGTCAGACCTTCGGCACTGGCCCAATGGCTCTGCTCAAACAGATCCGGCTCAGCCAGGTGCATCACGCCCTCAGCTCCCCAGAAGTGCAGCACGCCATTGGCAGCTACACCGTGCAGGCGATTGCCTCACATCACGGCTTTCAGAGCCGCAATCACTTCGCCCGGGATTACCGCAACCAATTCGGCGAATCCCCAAGCGCCACACTTCAACGGGCATCCGCTCCCGGGATCAGCGTCCAATCGGTCTCCGTGGCCCAGAGCCCCCAGATGGCCATGGCTCTGAGGTAATGACAGGCCCGGTAGGTGTTCACCGCGGTAATCGCCTCAGGGGTGCGGAACTGCAGACCACCGGAATACACCTGCTCAACAACGGCTGAGCAGATCGCTTCCGCCGTCTGCTTCTCTCCCATCAACCGGTAATAACTGGCGATCCCGAAGTTGATCCCCGTCCACACCTCCAGGGGATGGGTGCCATTGGGATCCAAGGGAGTTCCATCACGTCGCAGGCCATTGGCCACGCCCAGGCAGCCGCCATCAAAGGCTTCAAAGCAGGCCTCCTTAACGGCCTTCAAGGTGCTGCGGCTGTTGGCATCACTCACCACCGGCGGCAGGCCCAACAGCCGTGCGTAGAAATCGCCGCAGAGCTGATCAGCCATCACCACTGGCGTGCCGCTCTCGGCATCGATGTCGTAGTACTCGCCATTCCAGAGCAACTTGTCGAAATTGCCCCGGGATTGCTCGAGCCAACCGCTGAATTCCTTCTGCTCGGCTGAGGTGTCGAGCCCAGTCCTGAGCTGAAGGGTCTGGGCAATGGCAAGAGCAGCCTCCAGTGCAGCGACCCAGAGGGCACCGCAGTAAGCACTTACCCCCTTCAAGGGCCAGTCGTCGAAGGTCTGATCCGGGGCACCGCCGTTGTCGGGCAGCCCGTCATTGTTGACATCAAAAGTTTTGAGGTAGCGCAGCGCCTCCACGGCCGCCGGCCAGCAGTCGGCGAGGAAGCGGATGTCTTCACCGCTGGGAGCCAGCTTGAAGGTTCGCCACACCTGCAGCACAAAATCACTACCGAGATCCTTCCAGAGGTTGCAGTCCTGATAAGCGGTGTAGTTGGTCGCATCCCAGGGGATCTCGTTGGGAGCCCCCAGGTCATGGGGGGTGGCTCCTTTCACCTTGCGATCAGCCTCCACCCGGCCCTTGCCCTGGGTGAAGTACCAGCCAATCGGACGCTGGGCGGCGTCCGCCGCCGGAATCGCCCGGGCAAAGCTGCGCAACACGGCCTTGTCGAGTTCGGGCCAGAGCTGCAACAGAGCAAAGGATCCGTAGAGACGAACATCGAGGCTTTCGTACCAGGCGTAGTCGAGGCACTCCAAAACGCCGAAGCGGCCGTGGGGATCGTCGGCTGAGGCCGCACTCCAGAGGCTGCCGCCACTGCAAAGGTCGTAGAGCTCATTGAACAAAGCCATCCGCAGCGGTTCCGGCAGGTCTTCGCGTTGCAGTACCGGCTGCTGCCAGGCCTCGATCTGCTGGCGCCAACTGCGCCAGTCGCGCAGCGCTTCAGCGGCAATGTCAACCGCCTGGTTGGCATTTGCGCCAAAGAAGTCGGTGTAGCGGCGCAGAGCCTGGCTGCCGGTGGCAAAGGCCGTCACTGGCAGGTCCCAGCTGATCACCAGCGGAATCTCAATGCTCTGCCCAGGGGCCAGCTGACACTGAACCGCCAGCGCAGCACTGAGTGGATCATCCACTCCACTGCGTCGATCGTTGTTGCTCTCGGGGATCGAACCATCAGCACTGAAGCTGTCCCAGAGCTCACGGCCATCACCGCTGGGATTCCAGCGGCTGCAGCGCTGGATGGTCACACCGGGCTGCTCAGCCGTGGCAATGCACCACTGGCCCTCACCTTCAGCAACGGGCTCGGAGACGTTGCCCTCTAGCACCACTCCTTTGAGGGAGCCATCGTCGATGCAACGGTTTCGCTGGCCGGTAGTGGTGCCGATGGCCGGGGCGTAGTTGTGCTCCGGGCTGCCGTCATCGCGGAAGTGAACCTCGGCCGAGGCATCGGTGTTGGTGAACCAGCCGGTGGTGTTGCGCCAACTCAGCAACAACGACAAATCCAAAGGCTGGTCGGTGGGATTACGCAGCGTCCAGATGAACACTGCCACCGGGTAGCTGGTGCGCTGATAATCACCCGGGAGGATCGGGCTGAAGGCCTCACAACGCACCTCGGCGTCATACACACCCTCATAGCTCGTCCAGCTGATTGGATAGCGGGCGGCATAGGTGCCGGTGCTGCGATCCGCCGTGCTGGCTGGGTACCACTCCCAGGCCTTCAGCGGCTGGCCGCCCTGCGGACGCGAGGCATCCCGATCCGGCTGAACCGCCAAAGCGTGGGCGCGCTTGCCGCAGCCATTCCCCTCAAACAGAGCGAACTGGCAATCGGGCAGCACACCAAACCAGTGCTCGCCGCCATCAAGGTGCCAGAGGTTGATGTTGCCGTCGGGCGCCCGCCCGAAGCACCCGGCCCCGAACCCCCCAAGCGGCATGCCGTGGTTGGGGCCGTCATCGAGGTTGCTGGCATAGCGAACCGTGTAGGGCTTGTCCCAGCCCAGGCCGAAGGGGCGACTCCAGGATGCCTCCGGTGGCTGCCATCGCTTGGCTTGCTTACCGCGGCCCAGCAGGGAGTTCAGAGCAGACCAACCGAACGAAGCCATGCAGGGGCCGAGAGTCGCCCCAGATTGCCAGGTTTGGCGCGATCAGCCAGCCGTTGAGATCAGCCTGCAGACAAGGGTGAGGGATTGTCCTCGGCATCCAGCAGGGCATCCAAGGTGACCGCCGTGCGGACCAAGGCCTGATAGCGATGCAGACTCCTGCGGTTCTGATCCAGCCAACGGCCGGGGGCCGTCCCCTCCAGGTCGGGCTGATCGGGATCGAGCAGGGGCAGATCGTCCTGCTGCGCAATCAGAGCAATCACAAGATCGTGCAATCGTTGACGGCGATCGTGGGCTGGGGTCATGCCTCCTCCATCAGGTCGTTCAGGCGCTGTTGCGCTGATAAGGGCAGGGTCACCGGATCAGCGGTGTAGCTACGGGCCTGGGCAATCCGAGCCTGCAGCGGAGCCTGCGCCACCGACCAGCTGCTGAGCCCGAGTTCGTCATAGATCCGTCTCACCGCAACGAGGGGTTGGCGAATCAAGGCCTCATAGGGCAGCTCAACCAACTGCCCCGCAGGGATCCGATGCCGAGAGGCCTCAAAGGCATCAAGCAGCTGGCCATGGGCCGCCACCGTTTCCTCCACCTGGATGACAGCATCAGGCAGGGGTTGGAGTCCCACCAAAGCGCCCAACCGCTGCTTCACCTGAACCAGCGAGCGGATCGAGGCCTGCGGATCACGGCGCAACAGAACAAAGCGCGCCTTAGGGAAGTGGCGCAGCACCAGCTCCACCCGAGCGGAATGGGCGCTGTTCTTGATCAGCAGTCCCGTCTTTCCCTTGCCGTCATGGAGCCAGGAGAGCTTGGTGAAGTGCAGCCACTGCCGCTCGAAGGCACCGGACGAACCCAGAACATTGCGTCGGAAAAACCAGGGATAGGCCAGGGGAAAAGCCATGCCCGCCATGTTGGTATCCATGGTGAGTCGGGCCAGCCCGAGCTCATCCTCCTGGGGGTCGTCCGGCCCCCACGGCACTGCATCAATCGGCCGCTGCTGCGTCATCAAGGCTTTGAGTGCCGAACGAATCCAGGGTTTGAGCAGCAACGCCACCTGCGGCGCCATGGTCAGCGAATTGCGTGCCGTCGCCAGTGTTGGGTCGCAGGCCAGCAACTGATGCAGATAGGTGGTGCCACTGCGCCAGTGGCCAATCACCACGATCGGGTCGTCTGGAAGTTCGACCTTCTGCAACCGGCGAGCAAACAGCCAGGACTGAACCCAAGCCAGGGGCTCCACCAGCAGCCCACTGAGTCCCATCACCAGGCTCACCCTCCAGCAGGAGAGGGCCGGACGACGAAGCTGCAAACCTCGAAGCAGCACCGCAGGTCGCACAAAGCCTCCCGCCACCAAGCGATCGACCAGCAAATCCCCCCGTCCCATGGCCCCACAAACCCTCACACCAGAATGACGGGATGATCGATGTGATCGGCACCGACGCCGGGGCTCCCTCCTCGTTGCCCGTTCCGCAGCAGACGTTGCTGCAGGCTGCGGAGGTGATTGCTGCGCCGCAGCGGTTGCAAGCTGCTCTGCAGGCCTGGCTGGGGGACGCACGCCCAGAACTCATCAGAAGCGATGACCCGCGGGCTCTGGCGGACGCTCTGCAATCACGGCCTTCGGATCAGCCTGTGGTGGTGCTCGCCAGCGGCGACCCGCTCTGGTTCGGCCTGGGTCGCATTCTCTGCGATCGCATCGGTGTAAAGCGGCTGCGGTTTCATCCCGCCCCCACATCGCTGCAGTTGGCCTTCGCCCGCATCGGTCGCCCCTGGCAGGACGCCGACTGGGTGAGCCTGCACGGACGGAACCCCGAAATACTTGCCAGCGCCTTGCAGAAACGACCGGCGGCCCTGGCGGTGCTCACGGACCCAAACCAGGGGGGCGCCAGCAGCGTGCAGCGGATGTTGCGCAGCAGTGGCCTGGAGACCAGCACGGATCTGTGGCTCTGTGAAAACCTCGGGCATGCCGATGAGCGGGTTCAGCTGATCACCCCCGGCACCGCATTACCAGCAGATCTGCATCCGCTGCTGATTGCGCTACTGATCGCCCGAGAACCTGCCGCACAAGATCCCCATCAGCTGCCGTTGTTCGGGCTCGATGACGGGCTCTACCTGCAGCACAGCGACCACCCCGGACTGATGACCAAGCGGGAGGTGCGCATCCAACTACTTGCCGAACTCGCCCTGCCAAAGCAGGGCGTGCTCTGGGATCTGGGGGCCGGCACCGGTAGCGTCGGCCTTGAAGCCCTGCGCCTGCGCCCTGAGCTGCAACTGCTGGCAGTGGAACGCCGCGCCGGCGGCGCGCAACTGATCCAGCGCAATGCGCAACGGCTCGGGGTTAACCCCGCAGCGGTGCTGGAAACCGACGCCACCGCGGTACTGAACGGCGGGCTCCCCAGCCATCTCAGCCAGCCCGATCGGGTTTTGCTTGGAGGCGGTGGCGCCCAACGCGAACGCTTGCTGCAAGACGTTCTGGCACGGCTGCGGTCTGGTGGCGTTGTGGTGATCCCCCTGGCGAGCATTGAGGCATTGGCCAACGTTCGACCACTGCTCGAAAATGCCGGATTGGCGGTGCGCGTACAGCAACTGCAAGCCTGGCGTGGACAACCGCTGGGGGATGGCACGCGCCTGGCTCCGATGAACCCCACTTTGATCGTGACGGGAACGAAGCCGGCTTAAGGCGGCTTCACTCCGAAGGCGTGAGCGGAGCAATTCGAACCGGATCGCCGATGTCAATCCCAAGCCGCTCCGCCTCCCCGGCACCGATTTCAATCACTGCATCAACGAAATCAGCCCGTCCATTGCCATCCGCATCGGCGGCGTAGGAGCGACAGGGCAGCGCAGCGCAGGTTGGAACGGCACGCACCAAATCGAGCACCCGCCCATCACGCACAAAGATCATGTCCAGAGGCGCAAGGGTGTTGAACATCCAGAAGCGCTGCGGCTGCGGGGTGGAGAAGGGAAACCACATCCCGCGCAAGGGCGACAGGGCCGGCCGCTGCATCAACCCCAGCCGCTGCTGCTCCGGAGTGCGGGCCACCTCGAGATCAATGCAACGCTGCTGGTCCACGCACCAGCGGGCAGCAACCGAAAGCCACTGCGGAGGCGGCTCAGGGGGCAGAGCATCCATAGCCGCTTAAACCTCCGACATCACCTGGCCAAGGCAGTAACCCCGGCCGCGCACGGTGTGGAGCAAACGGCGCTCACCACCGGCCTCCAGCTTCTGACGCAAGTAGCGCACATACACCTCAACAACATTGCTACTTGAGCTCTCCCCCTGCCACACCTCCTGAAGCAACAGCTCGCGGCTCAACACCTGGCCCCGCCGCCGCAAAAGCACCTGCAACAGCATGAATTCCCGGGCTGTCAAAGCCACCACACGTTCTCCCCGCTGCACCGTTCGGGTGGTGGGATCGACGCTGAGATCGTCGAGCTGAAGCAGCGCCGGGCGCTGACCTGACCGCTGTTGAATCGTGCGGTGCAAGCGCAGACGCAACAACAGATCGCTGGGCCCGATCTCCGAGAGCCAGAAATCGTCAGCGCCAGTTCCCAGGCAGGCGGCGCGGGCCTCAACGCTGTCCCGTTCCAGGTCCAACAGGATCGGCATACCAACGAAACGGCTGCGCAGGTCTTGAATCAATGCGGCCTGATCGGCCGCCAGCACAGCAGCCACAGGCGATTCACCCGGTTCAGGAGCATGGGCCGAGGGCCCTGCACTAAGCCAATCGAGGGTGGAGTAGCCCGATGCGGCTAGACGAGGCGCAAGGGACACCGCCGAAGGGCCTGCCAGCAGCAACAGGGGATCAGCGTTCATTCCCGCTCGGGCTTGGCGATGTGGGGCAGCCCCCATCCGAGCTTGTTACGCAGCACCTGGAAGAACTCATGGTCAGCGAGACGAACAAACCGCACGGGATGATCGCTGCGACGGATTAGCACCCGATCTTCCGGCCAGACATAGCAACCTGCACTGCCGTCCACCACCATCATCAGGCGCTCCGGCGTGGCGGGAAACACAGTGACGGGCTCACGGTCACTGAACACCAAGGCGCGGGAGGCCAAGGAATGGGGTGCGATCGGGGTGAGTTGCAGCACCGGACAATCCGGCGTGATCACCGGCCCACCGGAGCTGAGGGCATAGGCCGTGGATCCCGTCGGCGTGGAGAGGATCACACCGTCGGCAGCGATGTCTACCGGGGCATGGCGGCCGATGGCGATCTCGAAGTGACACATGCTGGTGAGCGGCTCACGGTGCAGTGCCATTTCGTTGAGGGACAAGGCCTCCCAGCGGCGCTGATCGCCCCGCATCACACTCACCACAAGGTTGCTGCGTTCCTCGATCGTCCATTGCTGGGTGAGCACCACATCGAGGGCCCGGTCCAGATCATCGAGATAGGCCTCAGCCAAAAACCCCAGATGACCGGTGTTGATCGTGAGAATCGGGATCCCAACCGGGGCGGTCTGACGCGCTGCAGAGAGCACCGTGCCGTCACCCCCCAGCACGATGGCCAACACCATCGATTGGTCGAAGCCCTTTGGCACACAGGCGCTGTAGCCCCGAAGCCGCAGGTGCTGATCAGGGTTGGCAAAGCCCACCATGCCCCCGGAGCTGCTGGCCCGCTCCACGGCATGGCCGGCTGCCTCCAGACGCTGCTGAATCGTGTCCGCGGTCTGAACCGCAAGCGGCTTGCCGTCATTGACGATCAGTCCAATGCGGGGCACTGACCGCCTCAAGTGCAGAACCTAGCCACTTTATGAGTCTTGGCGGAAACGGAATCAGGCTGGCCCCCATTCGACACAGAGGCTCTCCGTGGGCGGTACAGCGCCTGGGACGATTCGAGCGCTTTTATTTGTCGGCCAACAAAAAACCCCTATTTTCAGTTTGATTTATTTTCAAATCGGCATGCGTCGCTTTCTTCTCCCGCTCGCTTTTGCCATCCCTGCACTACTCGGTACAGGTGGTCAAGCATCGGAAGAGTTAGCTTGGTCATACACCCCCTGGGTGACGCAAGATCTGCTCGCGCAAGCCGAGGGTGATGATGCTGTTTCTGAAGCAGAAGAAACTGACAACGACTGGCGGCTTTACCTCGATCTTTATGGGTTCTTGCCGCATGAAAACGAAGGGACTGTCAAGCTGGATGGAAACAGCAATACGGGCAAGCTGAGTCTTAGCGACATTCTTGAAAATGTTTCCAGCATTGCGACAGTTCGAGCAGGCGTGGAACGAGGGCGCTGGGGCCTTCAGACAGGCATCTTTCACGGAGCTGTTGACTTCAACGACAGTGGATCGAAATATGTGACTCGTGATCACTCACGCGTCCGGAAACTCACCGGCGACAAAGTGACGCGAAAACTCACCCTCAAAGGTGATGTCGAGGGAGATTTTCACCTCGATCAAACCTTGATCGATCTTGCTGTTCGCTACCGCGCGGGTGATGTTCAGCGTCCAAAAATGGATCAAGGAAGCTTCAGCTTTGTTGGTTTTGCAGGAGCCCGTCTCGTGGACGGCACGATCAAAACCGATATAGACGTTGAATTGTCTGCGTCCTACGAGGGCCCAATTCTTCAGGCTGAGCGCTCCAAAAAGCAAAGCTTCGGCGATTCCTGGTCACACACCTGGGTACAACCGTTAATCGGAATGCACGCCACTTATGCATTCAGCCCTGAATGGCAAGCTTTTGTGTACGCAGACGCCGCTGGTTTCGGCCTGGCCGGTGAAAAGGATCTCAGTGGCAACGCACAGGCAGGCATCGCCTATGCAGTTGGAAATTCAACCCAGATTTCACTGTCGTACAAAGTCTTCGGCCTGGAATATTCGGCCTACGGCAATGACAACGGATACAAGACCTTCTCTCATGGCCCCAACGTTGGAATTCGGTTTCTCTTCGACTAATAGCTAATTACATGGGCCATGACTCTAATTGCATCTAGATCCGTTTTTTCAGGTCATTTTGATGCATAAATCTCAACTCAACACCCGGCGATTGTCCTGTCTGGTTGAGCTTGCAACCGGCACAGCATTGCTTCTGACGCCTGGGCTGGCAATGACACTGATCGTTGGATCATCCCTGCCCAACGGTGGGAATCAGATGGCCCAACTGTTTGGAGCTGCAATCATCTGCCTCGGGTTGTCCTGTTGGTCAACCACCCAATCGTCAAGCCAAGACGCGATGCCAGGAATCGGCCTGACGGCATACAACATCATCAGCGGCCTCCTACTGGCCATATTCGCCTTCTCAGGCGATGCAAGGCCCTCTGTGGCACTCCCTGCGGCCATCCTTCACATCGCACTTGGCGTCGCCCTTCTGAGCAGACAAATCAAGGGCCGGACATCAACCCAGCCCTAACAATCTGCAGCGCAGCGAAAACCCATGTGACAGGTCGCCGTATCCAGCGTTTGGCCCATCAGGGCAGACGGTCGAAACCGGTGGCAGTAGTTGTCGGCGCAAAGGAACGAGCCGCCTTTAATCACCCTTCGTTCTTGCTCACCTTCAGGAACCGCGTAGGGCGTCGACGTCCATTCCCAGACGTTCCCACAAACGTCAACGAGTCCGTAGCCGTTGGCAGGAAAGCTACCGACGGGTGATGTCCAGAACCAACCATCCGTCTCTTTGTTGTCCCAAGGGAACGGGCCCTGCCAGACATTGGCCAGCCAACGACCATCAGGCGTCTTTTCAGACCCCCAGGCGTAGTCCTGATCAACCAGGCCTCCCCGGGCCGCAACCTCCCACTCATCGGCCGTGGGCAACCGTTTCCCGGCCCAATCGGCATAAGCAAGGGCATCCTCGAAGGCGACATGAACAACGGGATGCTGCATCAATCCTTCGAGGCTGGTGTCAGGCCCCTGCGGATGGCGCCAGTCGGCACCAGCGATTAAGCCCCACCAGGAAAGAGGTTCACTGCGATCCACCGTTGGCGGAGGAGGCAGGAAAACAACAGACTCGGGAATCTGCTCTTCAGGTGGAAGATCCGGGTACAGCGTTGGATCAGGGGGCCGTTCCGAAACTGTTTGATAGCCGCTGGCGTCAACGAATTGCAGAAACTCTGCGTTGGTGACAGGTGCCTGATCGATCTCAAATGAAGCGATCGAAACCTGACGCACTGGCGCTTCCTCGGGATAGAAGCGATCGGAGCCAACTTGATAGTCCCCAGCCGGGATGGCAATCATTCCATCCCGGCAATTCGACGTCGAGCTTGACACCATCAGCCCTGTTTGGTGTCAGTGTCTTTGGGATAGATCTGAATCGTCACCTTGTCGATCTGACCGCCATAGGCGCTGTAACGACGAGGACCGATGGTCTTGATCGTGACCGCTGATCCACGGTCAAGACCGACGTCAGCACCTTCATCAATGGAGAAGCGCGATGCAATCGTCTTCTCCATGCGGCCCTCTGCGACCACCTCGCCGTTGAGTTTCAAGCGAACGTCAGCTCCTTTTCCAGTACCACCACCGTCGTAGTCGAGCTCGAAACGGATTTCTGACTTACCAGTTGGTAGTGGCTTGTTGCTTGTGAGCGTGAACAGCTCTCCCATGTAGTTGTACGTGTAGGAAGGTCTGTTGTTTTCAACGTAAAGAGACCAACCTCCAAATCGACCACCCTGGGAGAAAATCACACCATCTTCTTCGCCACCTTTCACATCAACAAATGCCGTCACACTGTTCGACACGTTCTTCACGTTGAGAATCGAGTCTTCAACCAGGTTCCAGGCATAGGGATACAAATCAATGGATGTCCGATCACCTAGAAGCGTCGGCCGACCTGCAACGGAAGGAACGAGACGCTCCAGAAGACGATCATCAAGGGGCAACACCTGATTTTCAATCGCCTCTTCCATGAACTTCTTCTTCATGGCCTCAAGGCGCTCAGGCTCCTGATCGGCGAGATTATTCGAAAGACTGAAATCCTTGGTGGTGTCGTACAGCTCCCAACCATCATCTGCCGCAACCGTGTTCATTCTTTCGGGCGCCATCCAGGGATACATGATTGTCGCCCGCGCCATCCAGCCGTTGTGATAAATACCTCGGTTGCCGATGATCTCGAAATACTGCGTGTTGTGCTTTTCTTTGGCATCCGGGTTATCGAAGGTATACATCAGGCTGGTTCCTTGCATGGGAATCTGCGGGATGCCATTAATTGTCTTTGGCATCGGTAGATTGGCTGCCTCAAGGATCGTTGGAGCCACATCATTCACATGGGAGAACTGTGTGCGTACACCACCACCTTTCTTGATGCGCTCAGGCCAATGAATCACTGTGCCATTGCGTGTTCCTCCAAAATCACCGGCGACTTGCTTGGAAAGCGCAAAAGGTGAATTGAAGGCGATTGCCCAAGCCATGTGATACATGGGATAGGTGGTTGGACCGCCCCATTCATCGAGCTTGGCCTCCTGTTCATCCGGCGTTTCTCCAACACCGTTGAGATAGTGGTTCCAGTTCCAATGACCAGTCCGATCCCCCTCAACACTGGCGCCGTTGTCACCAGTGATATAGATCACCAAGGTGTTATCAAGCTCACCTAGATCTTCAATCGCCTGAATCAAACGGCCTGCTTCATAATCGGAATGCTCCGTGAAAGCAGCAAACACCTCAGCCTGACGCGCATAAATTTTCTGCTGCTGGGGAGTAAGGCTGTCCCATTTGGGAATACTGTCTGGCGCCTTGGCCATCTGAGTCCCTTCGGGGACGATGCCCGCCTTGATCTGGTTCTGAAGATTGCGTTCCCTAAGAACATCCCAACCTTCATCAAACTTGCCCTTGTATTTGGCAATCCATTCTTTGCCCACATGGTGTGGGGAGTGGGCACCGGCCGAGGAGTAATAGATGAAAAATGGCTTATCAGGCTTGATCGCCTTCTGTTGCCGCATCCAACCGATCGCCTGATCGGTCATATCTTCGGTGAAGTGATACCGATCTTTCTTCGGTGCATCGACAACGGTGACACCATCGTGGATGGTGGGTTCCCACATGTTGTCTTCAGCGCCGACAAAGCCGTAGAACTTCTCAAAGCCCTGACGCGTTGGCCAACGGGTTTGAGGACCGGCTGCCGTGGTCTCACGGCCGGGAGTCTCATGCCACTTGCCGAAGGCGGCAGTGTTGTATCCATTCAGTCGCAGGATTTCTGCAACTGGCACCGCATAATCAGGCACCACAGTTGAGTTGCCGGCATATCCAGTTGCAACTTCAGGGATAGATCCTGTATTGACTTTGTGATGATTACGGCCAGATTTCAAGGCCGCCCGGGTTGGCGCACAAAGTGCAGTGGTATGAAATTTGTTGTAGCGAAGTCCGTTCTCGGCAAGTTTTTCAGCCGTCGGCATGTTCACCACACCGCCAAAGGCGGAGGGTGCTGCATAGCCCACATCATCAAGCAGGATGATCACCACATTGGGTGCATCGGCAGGTGCCGTCACCTCCCATTGGGGAGGCAATGGCACCTCTGACGGCAGTACCTTGGTAACCTTTTCAGGCCGTGGCTCAGCGATCGGCAGCTGCGTGCGATCAAACTGAGCGCTGTTAGCCTTATTTTGAAGCCCGAGTTGAGTTGAGCAGGCAGCAAGAACAAGGACGCCGCCTCCCAAAGCAATCTGACGGAGTTTCATGAACTCAGGAATCAAATAGTCAACATATGAAGCCTAATCAGGATGAGACTCACGAACCAAAAATTTCACAAACAAACCAGAGAGAAATTTCGAAAAAGTTTTTTTCGTACCAACATCCATAATCGTTTTGGACTGTGGATCGGCAGTGTCATCCCTGAATACTCTTGGCAATGCCCAATGCTGCTGAGGAACCGCTGGCGATCGCTCCCTCAATAAAGCCGCGCCAAGCCTGGGCATGGTCTCCGGAGGCAAACACAAGATTGCCCTCCTGTTGAGGCAGGGCATTGGCAAACCTTGCGATCGTGCCGGGCCGATAGGTGCACCAGGATCCCTGGGACAAAGCATCGCCACCCCAGTCGTGGCCAAAGGTGGACAGCAGCTTGACGCCTGGAAGAAATTCTTCGAGAACGGCTTGCCATTCATCAACCGACTTGTCCAAAGCACCGGGTTCGAGGCTGAATCCAGCCAGAACAGAGTGTTGTTCGCCGCGCTTGTAGGTGAAACTGCCGATCAGGGGGGAATCCGTTGAACGCGACAGGGTCATCACCGCGCCGGGATCTCCCTGCACCTCAAAAAACACCTTGTAGCCACCACCAACATGCTTCAGCGTTGAGGCCTCCTGCTTCGCTGCAGACAATGGCGGATCAAAGCTGACGCTGTTGAGGAGATTCAACGGCAGCGTGACGACCGCACGCTTGGCATTAACGACGTCGCCATTGGTTGTGGTGACCACAACCCCGGCCTCCGATTGCTGAACAGAAGCAACAGACGTATTCAGCTCAACATCGAAACCACCATCCTCAGCGATGGCATCAACCAGCTCACCCGTTCCATTGGTGAACTTGTAGCGGGCCGCGGTGTCATTGAAGATCTCGTAATTCCAACCGGTCAGCGACCAACAACGCATCATCTCCACATAAGACGCGTTTTCGGGTTGGTTCATCGAGAGGATCTCGAGGAATCCGCCAATCGATGTGCGTTGCAGAGGGGTGAGATCCAAGGCGGCAAAGCGATCAGCAACGCTCTGCGAATCATGGGCACAGATCGCATCCCAACAGTGATCTTGGTCGTAAGGGCGCTCCCAAACTTGCTTGGCCTCCGCAAAGAACAGCTCAAAGCCCTGCAGAAATTCAGCGAGCTGGTCTTCCTGCAGGTCATTTACCTGCCCATCAACCTTGATGGCAACCCGCTCGGCAACACAACCGGGAGTTTCCTGAACCTCCAAGCCGTAACGCTCCTTTTCCGCCCAAACAAAGGGTTGGGTCCAGTGAATCCAGGTTCCGCCCAGCTCCACATGGAAACCATTCACCTCCTTGTACCAAGTGCGACCACCCAAGCGATCACGGGCCTCGAGCAGCAACACATTGAAGCCACGGTGTTTGAGATCACGGGCGGCGGTAATCCCGGCGAAACCGCCACCGATCACAACAACATCAACAGTGCGAGACATCGGACCAGAGGGAAAGGAGAACGGGACAAGCAACGACACCCATCGATGGATAGATACCCACCGATGGGATCAAGACAAAAGAATCAGAGCTGTTCGATCGCACCGAGTTTCCAGGTGCGGTCAAACCACTCCTGACCTGGGCCATAGAGACGGAAGATGCCGAACCAACCCTTGCCGGGAACCGTCTTCACCCAGTTGGCCTCTTTGCCAGCAGGGGCTTCAGGGCCGAAGTAAAGATCAATGCTTCCGTCAGCATTTTTCGCCATCTCGGGATTGCGCTTGTTGTTTTTGCTGGGGTAGGGCATCTCCTTGCTCTGGAGCATGGAACGGGTCTGCGGGTCGTAGACCACGAACGACCAGAAGCGCTGAGCCGGTGGATTGGCAGGGATGTTGACTTTGTAAGTCTTGGATCCATCCAGGTAGGCGCCGCTGCCATCACGCGAGCTGAAGGCGTATTGGGACCCCACGCCAGGAAGTTCCAGCACCATCGCCGGCGTGTTCACCGTGGCCAGGTAGAAGAACAGCGTGCGGCCATCCATGTCACGGCCACCATTGCCGCCATCCACGAGGTACGTGTGGTTGCCGCCGGGGAAACCGGTCTGCCAATAGCCGGCCTTGCCGGGATAGATGTATGCCTTGGGATCCTGCGGGGCAAACAGAATCGAACGTGCCGTCGCATTGCCAATGGCGACCGCTTCAGTCAGCAGGGCTTTCTGCTCCCTGGTCGGATTGAACGGCTTCCCTTTTTGAATGCCAATCGCCGAGGCCATGCCCAAGAGTTCAGGGGAGAACATCTCGGAGGGCTCACGCTGGATCACCTCATCCAGTTCCTCGTAGAACTTGAAGTTGTTGGCATGGATGGTGTTCACATCTGACCCGGTGAGGTTGGTGAACGTGTTTGCAGGAGGGTTGCTCCTTTGAGCGAAGGGATACACCTTGAGGCCATTTTTAAATGCCGTCTTCGCCGTATCAGGCTTGCCTTGGTCATCAAGAAAGCCGCGAAGAATCAGCCAGTTGATTTTGCTGGGAGTCGTCGCAATGAAGTAACCATCGGTGTTGGCCGGTGGCGTATGGCCTGGGCCAAGAATCAGATACTTGCCGCCTTTGCCTTTGTCTGGGCCAGGGCCACCCATGTCGACAACAAAGCGGAAAAAGGCGTCATTAACGGTGCCCGGCCCTGTTCCCGCAGGAACTTCCACCACCACAGGGCCATCACTGAGATCAAGAAAAGCCGAGGCATAGACCGTATCGGTATTGCCGGTTAGCCAGAGCGATGTGGAGCTCATCAACTCCTCAAACAAACCGATATCTCGATTTGGCTTCAAGCCATAGCCATCGCGGTGGCCGACATAGAGCATCTCGATGGATGCTGCCGGCATGAAATTGAGGAAGGTCTGCACACCACGGCCGAGATCCACTTGACGGCGCGCTGCCTTTTTTGTGGCTTCATCAGGGAAGCCATCGAAATAGCGGAACGTGCCGATGCGGGTACGAACAACATCAGGCGTTAAGACATCTTCAGGGATCGGCGTGTTGTAACCCTTGGGAGTGACATCCTTCGCTTGAACTGGAAATGCAGAGCTTCCGATCAAGAGAGTGGAAGCCAAGAGAGGTGAAACAGAATTAAGGCCTTTCATGACAAATCAATGAATAAAAGTGGAAGTCGTGAATTGTTCGTTCAATCAAGCACTTCGATATTGTTCAGCTTCCAGATTTGGTCAAACCAGGGTTGCAATGGGCCATAGAGCCGAAAGGCCGTGAACCACCCTTTCCCAGGTACCGTTTCAATCCAATTGGTTTCCTTGCCCAAAGGTGCTTTGGGTCCGAAATACAAATCCACGGACCCATCTGCATTCATAACCATGTCTTTGTTGCGCTTGTTGTTCTTGGCAGGGAAGGGCTGACTGGTTTGCAGCTGAGAACGCGTTTGTGGGTCATAAACCACGATTGACCAGAAATCCTTAGCAGGTGGATTCTTATCAATGGTTAATTTGTATGTTTTACCACCATCAAGAACAGCACCATTTTCATCCGTCCCAGCAATCGCATATTGAGAGCCGACGCCAACCATTTCCAGCACCATGGCCGGAGTGTTGACGGTGTAAGCCCAGAAGAAGTTGTTACGGGCGTCAAGATTTCGACCTCCCCGGCCACCATCTTTGAGCCACTCATAACTTCCACCCGCGAAGGCTGTGAACCATTGGGGATTACCTTCATAGGTGTATGCATCTGAAGCACGGGGGGTAACCATGTCGGAGCGGACATACGCCACACCCACCTGAACAGCTTCCTCCATCAAGGCTCGATCTGCCGGTGAGGGGTTAAAAGGTTTTCCTTTTTCCATCCCGATCCCAGCTGCCAAACCGCGAATTTCCGGATCAAGGAAATCGATGGGCTCCCGCTGAATCACACGATTGAGTTCGTTGAAGAATTCAAAGTTGTTGGCATGCACAGTATTAAAAACCTTGTCCCCACCTTGGATGAAGGTCATCTTGGGTGGGTTGTCTTTTTGCGACAGCGGATACATCCGCAAACCATTCTCGTAGTTCGCAACTGCCTGGTCAGGCTTACCCTCATCATCCAGGAAGGCCCTCAAAATCAACCAGTTGGAATACGTGGGTGAGCGGAAAACAAAGTAGCCATCGGTGTTTGCAGGCTCTTTATCGTCAGGACCAAGAATCAAATATTTACCACCCTTGCCTTTGTCCGGACCGGGACCTCCTGTATCAGCCACAAATCGAAAGTAGGCATCATTGATCGTGCCAGGTCCAAGACCAGCAGGCACCTCAATCACCAACGGCCCCGTCCGCTGCAAGTTGAAAAAAGCCGAGCCATAAACGGTATCTGTATTACCGGTTAAAAACAGGGGATTGGAATTCAACGGTGACATCAAATTCACCTTGGTGTAATCATCCACACCGATCTGTTCATGACCGTGCCGCAGCATTTCTATGCTCGCCGCAGGCATCATCGTCAGGAAGGTCTCGTAAGCCCGGATGAATTTGAGATTGTCGAAAGTCGCCTTCACCGTGGCCGGATCGGGCATACCATCGAAGAAATTGAAGGTGCCAACAGACGTGCGCACCTTGTCTGGTGTGAGCAGCTCTGATGGGATCGGAGTGGTGTATCCGGCTGGGATGGCATCAGCCCCTGCTTGCGCTCTGGTGGGCAAACCAAACAAAACACCTGACAGGGCAAGAAGGGACAGCCCCTTAGAGGCACCCTTCATCCACGTTGCGCTCACCATGAGATGCAATCGACAGCTTTTTAAAGCTAGATAGCAAAAAGCGATCGGTCAGCGGTCGATGGTACGAAAAAGCCTTGATTTACCAGCAAAGGGAAAGATGGCTTGCATGAGCTTGAAAACCCACGCAAGCCAAGCCCAAAGGGCATTCAATCCCATTAAGGATCAATCACGGAGACTCATTTGAGCTCCAACTCAGGCCGAACCCACGAACCATCGAAATAAGCGGGTTTTGGATTGTAGATCCGGAAGGTGGCATTCCAGCCCGGGTAAATCTCCAAATAGTTGGGTTGTGTAGTATCACCACCAAAATGCAGCGTCACATCACCTTGTGCGTCTGCCTCGGCAAATGCACTATTCACATTGAAATTCTCACCAACCGGGAATCCATCCTTGTCGTACACCGTTAGCGACCAAAAAGCATTATCTCCATTCGGAACATCATTAAGCTTCAGCGTTTGAGGCTCAGATGATGATGGCGTGTAGAAGAGATAAACAGCACCTTCCTTCGGTAATCCGCCAATTCCAACAGCCACACCCATATTATTTTGCTCCGGGGTGACTTCACCGGGCCGACCAAAGAGCGATTCCGACTTCACACCTTTCTCGTTTCGCTCTTCGTTATAAGCCGCACGGAGAGCCATCATCTGCTCAAGATCCCATTGGTTGGGTTGCACATACTCGCCTGTCTTAGCCTGAGTAACCGACAACTTGGCCTGCAGAGCCTGGGCCTGTGCTACATCATCAGGATCCTGAATGTTCACACCGGTACGGAATGCTACTAAGGCATAGCGGCTCCCGACCTCGTCTTCTGTAAGGGTGTAATCACCAGGCTCTTTTTCCACATACACGTACCCCTGTCCATTAACCACCATGGCGCTCTGGTAGCGGCCATTGGTTTGCGGAAGCGTAAATGTCGCCGGAGTGGTCAGATCGAGAATCAACCAGGAATATAAGGTGTCAAAATTAATGCGAATCACCGTCCGATCCTTGGGATCCGCAGCCTTCTGGAGATTCAAAATCGTTCCCAAACCTCCGGTGCAGGTTGCAGCTGAAACATCGGCGATGTATTTGGCAAAGATCGTCTGCGTTTCAGCTTCGGAATAGTTTTCCTTGGTAACTGGCACAACTGTGTCGCTTTGAATTGAAACAGCAGGCTTAGGGCAATCCTTTTTTGCTGTGCCTACTGAAGCAGGAGCCTGCTCAGGATTGGCAGTCGACGAAGGCTGATCCGAAGAACTTTTGGGCTGGCCGCAGGCAACGGTTAAGACACCCAAACCAAGAGCGAGAGCACCAGTGATAGCTTTCTTTTGAAAAGACATGATTAAGGGTAGTAATTAGATGAAATTAAAAAAGAGAAGGAAATAATGATTTAATTCATTTTGCGGGCTCAAACTGTGGTGCAGTCCACGTGCCGTTGAAATATGCTTCTGTTGGTGAATAGATCCGCACCGCGACATTCCAACCAGGATAGATATCGAGGTAGTTGTCCTGACTCTTGTCACCTCCGAGGTGCATTACATACTCACCTTTATCATTTTTCTTCGCGAAAGCACTATTTACATTGTACTTTTCGCCCACTGCAAAACCATCCTTGTCATAGACAGTGACTGACCAGAATGCCCTTGGGTCATTGGGAACATCCTTCAGCACCAACACGTGAGGCTCAGTGGAATCGACAATTGTGGGGAAGGGATACACAGCCCCCTGCTTGGGAAGGCCACCCCAGCCCAAAGCAACACCGAAATCACGCATCTCATCTGAAATCTCACCCTTTTTGCCAAAGACCATTTCGGAGGTCAAACCCTCGGGTTGCATCCGCTTCTGGTAGCCAGCCCGAATAGCAAGAATTTCATCCATGTCGTACTTATTTTTGCTGACAAACTCACCGGCTTTATCCTGAACCAGCGCAATTTTCCCTTGGATCTCTGCCGCCTCCTTAAGATCAGCAGGGTCCTGCATATTCACTTGAGTGCGCACAATCACGTACGCATATCGACTTCCAACACTCTCCCTGCTGAGTTGGTAGCGACCGGGCTTATCGCTAACGAGTGGGATCCAATGATCCTCGTCGATCACTTCAAGAATCTGATATCGATCCGTTTCAGGCAGAACCACTGTGGCTGGACTCTCAAGGTCGAGAATCGCAAAGGAATAAAGAGTGTCGAAATTTGGGCGCAGGATCGTGCGCTCTTTGGGATCCATCGCTGCACGCTGGTGCAGGAAAACACCGACGCCATCACCGCACGTGCCCTTGGCGATCTTGCGAACGTAATCAGCAAAGATCACTTCCGTTTCAGCATTAGCGTAATTCGCCTTGGTGACAGGCGTCACCTCAGTCGCCTTGCTCACGACCGCAGGACTTGGACATTCGGCAGCTGAGGATGTCGCCTGATCGGGATCAGACTGGCCAATTGTGGATTGCGTCTGACCACAACCAACAGCACCAAAAACCAATGCAGAAGCGAGAACTAACGACTTAAATGAAGAACGAGTCATGAAACTTGAATTAAAAAATCAATGAAGCGAAGAACTTTCTAGCGATTGCTGTAGCCAATGACTTGAACCAAAACAAATCCTAGGCACGTAGTTAAATTTTTAGAAAAGAATAAACCGCAAATTCGCCCTAGGTCCAGATAAATATGTCAAGACTATTTCTTGCCAGCCGAGGGGATTAGGAACTGAACCTGCGTACGAATTGTCCAGTCACCCATCAGCTCTTCTCCACCAATTTCTGGCTTAATTGCATTGTAATAGCCATGAACTGAGACATTGATTGGCTGCTTTCCAAGCGTAAAGACTCGGCCAATTCCAGCACCGACTGGAACAGTCCAGCCTTGATCCTTATTCTCCCAATCAGCTGTAATGATTGGTGAAAATGACACGTACCAACCCTTAGGCAGATTGTAGTTAATGAAGGGTTGGACCAACATTTTATTCACATCCTTTCGGTCATCTTCACCTGCGAAAGACCACATGTTGTTCACCAAACCGCCCACAACCCAGGGGCCCTTGGTATAGACACCAACGAGTGCAGGACCGACAGACCACTTTCCGGTGCTCAGCGGGATCTTATTGGAAGGAATACTGAGGGTCGGGCCGAAACCAAAGGTGAAATCACCCTCCAGGGTGGGCACGAAAAAACCGGTGGGATTGACATCACCAACACCAAACGTGTATTTCTCCCTCCAGCCATCAAAGTAAGGTTCACCTGCTGGGGTGAGGTTAAACTTTGGCTTAGCGAATGGTGCATTAATGAAAGGAACAATGGTGCGCGTCACCAGCGTCCAGTCATCACTCAATTTGAACGGAAAAACAGGTTGAACGTTGACCACATTCATGACCCTGTCATGCTTGGCATCGGGGTCAACCGAATTCGGTGCCCATTGAGTCCCGGGAGTGGCATTCCATTGGAAGGGAATGCTGATCATGCTGGCGATGGGATTTTGTGCCGCTTTGGCCAGAGCGGCTTGGTCCGGGCCAGCAGCCTCTGCCGCAACAACACCAGGTGCCTTGTCTTCGGACGCAATGAGCTGGGCCTGAGCGATCTCGGCTTGCTCAGGCTCCGTCAGAGGGCTGTAATCAAAACCGCCTGACTCAGCCTTGATCTCGTTGACCTCTTGCGCCACCACGCCAGTGCCAGCAAAAGCTGTAAACGCAACCACGCCCAACAGAAGTCGACGAAACACTGGCAATCACCAAAATCAATTCATCTTGACGGGCTGAAAAATCAGGGTGGTACAAATCGATCGGTTATCTCGAGACTCGACAAGAGAATTGCCGGCCGAACCTTTTCAGTTGGGCAGCGGCCTGTCGTCATTGAAGATCAGTCCGACGGGACCGACATGCGCCCATCCGTACGTGATCGGGTTCGAAGCAGGGCAGAGATCTCCCTCTCTCCCTAGACAGAGAAAAACGTATCGACGTCCATGAAGGTCTTCAAAACGCTTGGACAGGTCCTCGCCCTTAGTGCACTGGCTGTTGGGACAGCAACAGGGTCTGTCGAAGCCCGAGGGCAATCAACATTAAAAGGGCAGATCTCCTTGAAGGGTCAGCCGGTGAGCGGCTCATCCATCACCCTCTGGCAAACCCAAGCTGGGCAATCCCCCAAACAACTGAGCACCCATCGTTCGAACAAAAGCGGGGCGTTCAGCGTCAAGGTTCGAGCAACGCAAGGGGTCGTCCACTACCTCGTGGCCAAGGGGGGCGACATCGGCGGATCCAGCGCCGACCAACTCACCATGCTCACGGTGCTTGGCGGGGATGAGCATCAGCAGGTGGCCATCAACGAGCTCACAACCGTTGGTTCGGTTTGGCCCAATGCTCAACTGATTGAAGGCACAGCGTTGGAAGGGAGCCAAAGCGCCTTAGCAATCGGATCGAGCCAAGTGGAAAACCTGGTTGACCAGAGCACAGGTCGCTTTGGAGCAACGTTGCTGAAAAGCACCAACCTGCTGAATTCCGAGACTGCAGCTCGAATGAATGTGCTCTCAGATCTGATTGCATTATGCGGGCAACCCCAGCAGTCTCAAGCGTGCTATCAGCTGCTAGCACTGACAAATTCAGAGAACACACTCTCGGCAATGACGTCCATTGCCCGTCAACCCTGGAAGAACGCCGGCGCGCTCTATCAGCTGTTCCAAAGCGCATACCCGATCAACAAAGCCTCACAGCTGCGCCCAACTGCAACCGCTCCCTATTTGTTGTTTCAACCCAAAAGTTTTTCACTTTCCCTGGTTTTTAACGGTGGCGGTGCTTTAGGCCTCGGGAAGTTGATGTTTGACGGAAAAGGAAGCATGTGGAGTGGAACCAACTGGATGCCTGGCTCTCAATCCGGAGTGGTAAACAACATCGGCGGAGGAGTGACCCACTTCGGCCCCGGTGGCACGCCTCTTTCACCAGCGATTAGCGGTTACAACGGCCAAGGCATCAACGGTGTGGGCTGGGGGACCGGAGTATCAGAAAAATATGCTTGGGTTGGCGCGTTCAACAACATGGTTGGGGTGTTCGACCTCAAAGACAGCAAAGCCCTTGGGCCAGCCACCATTGATAAGGAAGTGGGTCAGCTTCAGGGCGTCGCCACAGCCGCCAATGGAGATGTATGGATTGCCGACAACACCGCAAACCACATGATTCATTTCCCCGGTGGCGATTACACCCAAGGGAAACGAATCACAATTAATGACCTCCAAGCACCCTTCGGTGTCGCCATTGACGGACAGAACAGAGTGTGGGTGAGCAGCAGTTACAACAACAAACTCACCGTGTTTCCAGGGGACGCTCCTGATCAAGCCAAAACGATCGAAGTGAACCTTGGGGGCCGTGGTGTTGCGGTTGATTCAACAGGGCATGTATGGATTGCCCAGCAATCCAATTCTCCTCAAGGAGCACTACCTCCAGGCGCGAAAATGCCTCCCAATATCCCTGCCAATGCACCACAACCCAAAACCATCATGGAGGAGTTTGAGGCCGGTGCTGAATACCTTTTGACCAACCCCAACATCACGCAAACTGGAATGGTTGGGCTGATTTCACCCGACATGGAAGTCGTCCAACAAGACATCGCCAAAGGCACCGCTTATATCCCCTGGGGTGTGACCATCGACGGCAATGACAACGTCTGGGTCGGCAATCTTTATGGTCAAAGCTTGACTCACATCTGTGGCGTCAATCCCGCCAATTGCCCCGCAGGAAAAACCACTGGGGATGTGATTCACAACTACCAAAGCGGCGTTATTCAAATGACCACCGATGTCATTGTTGATGACGCTGGAAACCTCTGGAGCGCCAATAACTGGTTCGACGGTGATGTCGTCATTAACCCCACCTACAGGGGCCGCACCTCCACATTTGGAGGGGGCCAGGGATTCGTTGTGACTTATGGCGTGGCCGGACCGGTTCAAAACCCCCTGATGGGTCCTGTGCGCAAGCCACGCTGATGGCTTCGTTGTTCTCGATCTCCTGATTCTTCCGCTCCAAAGCCCGATGCGTCTCAACCGCCTGCTTGGCCTCGCCACGGCCTGTTTGCTCGCTCCGCTTGCACTGCCGTCAGCCGCAGAAGAAGTGCCTGACGAGGATGGCAACACCCGGGTGTATCTGGAGGCCTACGGGTTCTTCCCGCTGGAAACCCACTCCAAAACCACGCTGGACAACAACACCACCAAGGAAACGCTGGATCTCAGCGATGTGCTGGACATGCTCACCGGTGTGTTCAGCGGCAAGGTGGCTGTTGAGAAAGGGCGGTTTGGCCTGCAAGCAGGGCTGGACCATCTCAGCTTCAGCACATCCGAGACGGTCTCGTCCTGGAACAGCTCGAACCCGATTCAGAACGAACGCCACCCGCACTTCCCGCAGCGCCGGGTCACCTCCAAGGGAACGATCAAGTCGGTCACCGACAGCGAGCAAACCATTTTTGATCTGGCCCTGCGCTACCGAGCCGGTGAGATTCAAAAACCACGGATGACGCCTGGTTCGGTGAGCTTCATTGGCTTTGCAGGGATGCGATTGATCGACGCCTCACTGGACATGGACGTGTCGTTCAAAGACGACGTCACCGTCGAGGGAATCCTGCCCTCAAGGCAACTTCAGCGCGACATTGCCGATGAAGCCAGTGAGACATGGCACAACACATGGGTGCAGCCCCTCATCGGCATGAACACCACCCTTGCTCTGGGCGAAGACTGGCAAGCCTTCCTCGGCATGGATGCTGGTGGTTTTGGGATCAATGGCAAACAGGACCTGTCGGGAACCGTCGAGGCGGGTGTGGCCTATGCCCTGGGCAATTCAGCTCAGATTTCCCTGGCCTATCGCTACTTCGGCATCGACTACTCCGCCCACAACGGACGGAACGGCTACTCCTCCACACAACACGGTGTTTCGATGGGATTTCGCTGGTTGTTTGAATGAGCCTTCAACCAGAGAGACCTGAGGGTCTATCCACTCACTGGGCTTAACGGGCTTTTGGGTTTGATGTGGCCAACCCAGCGGATCACTAGGAGAACCAGGGTGAACACAAGAAAAGGTGCATAGAAATCAGCTGGCCCTTTCTTCACATGGCTCACATACGTGAGGGCGAATTCTGCCCATATCCAATAGGAGCCAATCACGTGCAGTCGCTTCCAATGCTTCATGCCCATCCATCGTTGGGCCGCATTCGTCGACGTGAGGGCCATCAAGGCAATCAACAGATACGCCATACCGCCAACCAGCCACTTCCCTGCGGGCTGCTCACTCAGGAATGGATCAGGGAAATCCAGAGACATCGCAAGGATCAAGGCCAAGTGAATCCCGTGGGACGACGCAAAACTCAGCCCGATCCAGCGCCTGTTTTGCAGCATCCACTGGCTCAGGGATGACGGCCAGAGGCGTTGCACACTCGAAGCCACGAAGGCCATCGAAAAGAGAGCCAGGGAGCTTCGCCCCGTGGCATCGATGCCTGCCGCAACTGACGTCGACGTCCATCCAGACACGCCGAAATGCAGCGCAAGGCCCGCCAGAATCGCGAACGTCACCGAGGCCGTCAGTCGCCAGCCAAGACGAGCCATCGACACTCCCCTAAATCTCTTTTTTAAACACGCTGTTCAGCCTTGCCAACAGGGCATTGAACAACCATCGAAGGCCATGAGGGCAGAGCGTCGTTGGCTTTTGCTGCGCCGATCAGAACTGCTCAAGGAAGCGCAGATCGCTGGTGTAGAGCCGGCGAATGTCGTCAATGCCATGGCGCACCATGCAGAACCGCTCCACCCCCAGGCCTGCGGCAAAACCGCTGTAACGCTCGGGATCGAGGCCCAGCCCTTCCAGTACAGCGGGATCGACCATGCCGCAGCCCATCACCTCCAGCCAGCGGCCGCGCCACTGCACATCCACCTCGGCTGAGGGCTCAGTGAAGGGGAAGTAGCTGGCCCGGAAGCGAACCGGCAAGTCGCCGAAGAAGGCCTTTAGGAAGGCCATCACCGTGCCGCGCAGGTGGCTGAAATCCAGTCCCTCATCAATGGCCAGCACCTCCACCTGGTGGAAAACCGGCGAATGGGTGGCATCGACGGCATCGCGGCGATAAACCCGACCGGGAGCCACGATCCGTACCGGCGGAGGGTTGTCTTCCAGATGGCGGATCTGCACCGGCGAAGTGTGGGTCCGCATCAGCAGGTCACCCCCGAGATAGAAGGTGTCCTGCATGTCCCGGGCCGGATGGTCCTCGGGGATGTTCAAGGCAGTGAAGTTGTAGTGGTCCCGCTCCACTTCAGGCCCCTCGGCCACGCTGTAGCCGAGGCCCAGGAACAGATCGACGATCTCTTCTGTGGTGGTGATCAGGGGATGGCGATGCCCCATCGGCACCCCAGTAGCCGGAGCGGTGACATCCAGACTTTCCTTGGCAATGCGCTCCGCCATGGCCGCCTGCTTCACGGCCTGTAGCCGCTCTCCCAGCAGCGACTGCACTTGCGTTTTCAGCACATTGGCGCGCTGGCCCACCAGAGGACGCTCCTGACCGGGCAACTTGCCCATGGCTCCCAGCACACCGGAGATGCGGCCCTTCTTGCCCAGCAGCCCGACCCGCAGTTGCTCGAGCGCAGCGGCATCGGCTGCCTCGGCGATCTCAGCCGCGGCCTGCTGCTCGAGGGCATCGAGTTGATCGGTGAGCTGCTGCAGGGTGACCGGTGCGCTCACAGGGATGAAACAGACAGCTGCTGACTGTAAGCAGCCAAGCCGCTTAGGTTCAGCTCAGTGCGAATAACCCCATGGCCCCGCTGCGGATCCTGATCAGCAATGACGATGGGGTCTTCGCAGACGGCATCCGAACCCTGGCCGCCGCAGCTTCAGCCCGCGGCCATCAGGTGACGGTGGTCTGCCCAGATCAGGAACGGTCTGCCACTGGTCATGGCCTCACCCTGCAGACCCCCATCCGTGCCGAGCGGGCCGACGAATTGTTCGCCCCAGGGGTCACCGCCTGGGCCTGCAGCGGCACCCCCGCCGACTGCATGAAGCTGGCCCTTTTCGAACTGGTGAAGGAGAAGCCGGACCTGGTGCTCTCCGGCATCAATCACGGCCCCAACCTGGGAACGGACGTGTTCTGCTCAGGCACCGTTGCCGCAGCGATGGAAGGCACCCTTGAGGGCATTCGTTCCCTGGCTGTGAGCAGCGCCTGCTTCCAGTGGCGTCAGTTCCAGGCGGCCGCCGACCTTGCTCTGGAGGTGAGTGAACAGGCCATCGCAGACCAGTGGCCCGACAACCTGTTGCTCAACCTCAACATCCCCCCCTGTGCCCGGGAGGTGATGGGAGCACTGCGCTGGACCCGACTCTCGATCCGGCGATACGACGAGCAATTCAGCCGTCGGGAAGACCCCCGTGGCCGCGCCTACTACTGGCTGGCCGGAGAAGCCGTGCAGGACCTGGAATCAGCCGGAGAAGGTCCCCGGGATTGGCCCAGTGATGTGGCCCAGATTCATGCCAATTCACCCTCACTCACGCCGATCCAGCCCGACCTGTTCTGGAGGGGGCCCCTCGGCGGACTTCCGCAGCTCAAGCTCAAGGATCAACTGGTGCGGTAAACCCGCTGCAACAACCAAAGGGAGAACAACACTCCGATCAGGTGGGCGAACAGCACCTGGGTGTTGCTGAGCACGGACAGCATTTCTAGGGAGGTGATCGCCAGGTTGTCGGCCATGCCGCGGCCGCCGATGGCAATGCCTGGAGTCTGCATGGAGGCCTGCACGAACAGGCTGCCGGCGAGGGCCTGATATCCGATGGTGGCAAAGGTGAGACCCAGGAGATCCGCCAACAGCCCCCGTTTGATCAGCCGTGCGACCTCTCCCCGACTGGGACGGGCCCCACTATCGATCGCCCGACCGGTACGGACGATCAGCCAGCCCTGCCAGAGGCTGAACAGCAGTACAAGGAAGGCCAGGGAGGTAAGCGACAGGCCAGGTCCCAGGCCCACGGCACGTTCGGAATTGCGGGCCAGGCTGCCGCCGATGTTGTTGAACAGCAGAACGCCCACCACAACGATGCCGAGGACCACCTGGATCCAAAAGCGGATCCATCCCATCCGACGCACGCCGAACGACAACTTCTGGAAATCGAGGCGGTCTGGCATGCCCTGGTGCTCGGTCGTTCAAACTTGCCACCAAAGCGCACCTTCTGCACCTCTTTGATCCCGCTCTGTTCTCCAGAGGAAGCCCGTCGGCCCACTGCCCTGGCGCTGGGGAGTTTCGATGGCTTGCACGCCGGCCATCGCAGCGTGATCGCCGAGGCCATCCAGGGCAGCCCGGATGAGGCCATTGCCTCAGTGGTGAGCTTCTGGCCCCATCCCCGTGAGGTGCTGTTCGGAGAAGCACGCCTCAGGCTGGATCTACCCAGCGAAAAACTCGCCCTGCTGGAACCCCTTGGGATCCAGCAGCTCGTGCTGGTGCCCTTCACCCGCGAGCTCGCTCAACTGAGTGCGGAAGACTTCGTCACCAGCGTGCTGCTGGACACACTTCAGGCTAGGCGCATTGCCGTGGGCACCAACTTCCGCTTCGGTCATCAGCGGCGCGGTGACGCCGAGATGCTTGAACGGCTTGCGGCTCGGAACGGCGTTGAGGTGAAGGTGGTGCCGATCGTTGAAGACCAAGAGGGCCGGATGAGCAGCAGCAGAATCCGCGCGGCCCTCGACCAGGCCGACCTAACCACCGCCAAAGCCCTGCTGGGCCGGTCCTACCGCTTTCAGGGACGGGTGGTTCGGGGCCGAGGGCTGGGGCGTGAACTGGGCTGGCCCACCGCCAATCTCCAGGTGGATGGGCGCAAGGCATTGCCAGGGCTTGGCGTCTACGCCGCCTGGGCCCAACTGGATGGGGAGGGTGATCGCCTGCCGGCCGTGATGAACCTCGGCCCCCAACCCACAATCGATCCCACATCTCCCTCAGCCGTTGAGGTGCACCTGCTGGATCAGAGCCTTGAGCTGGAGGGCCGGCACCTGGGCGTCGAGCCTGTGCAGCGCCTGCGCGGCCAGACCAAATTCAGTGGTCTCGAGGAGCTCAGCAGCCAGATCGGCCGCGACGCAGCTCAAGCCCGCGAGATCCTTCAGACCGGCTCTCAGGCCACGGTCGGATAGGCATTCACCAGGCCCCAAACGATGAAAACGCCGATGCCGCCGAGAAGAACGATTCCCCAAACCAGAACGTGCATGGTGCTCTCAGAACCACCGTTCTCCATGACCGACGCAGAAACCGTTGCCCACAGGGTGCCATGAATCCAACCCCAAGCGAGACATCCCTGGATTCACGGGTGGCACGCCTGATCGACGCCAACCTCGACCGGGCCCGGGAAGGGTTGAGGGTTGTTGAGGACTGGTGCCGCTTCGGGCTGGAGCAACAGGATCTGGTGGTGCGCCTCAAGGATTGGCGTCAACGGCTGGGACGGCTCCACCACGACAGCTACAAGCAGGCCCGCTCCACCAGCACTGACACCGGCGCCGGACTGGAGCATCCAGCCCAACTGGATCGCCACAGCCCCGACCACGTGGTGGCGGCCAACTGCGCCCGGGTGCAGGAAGCGCTGCGGGTGCTGGAGGAGTACGGCCGCAACATCGATCCCGCCCTAGCTGCTGAAGCCGCTGCGATCCGCTACGGCCTTTACGACCTGGAGGTGACCTGCCTCAACGCCACCCTGGGAGCAAGGCGACGCAACAAGCTTCAGGACTGTCGCCTCTGCCTGATCACAACGCCCTGCAATGACCTGAGCGATCGGGTGCAGGCCGCCCTGCAAAACGGCGTGGGCATGGTGCAGTACCGCTGCAAAGCGGGACACGACCGCGAACGTCTGCAGGAGGCCCAGCAGCTCAGGCAGCTCTGCAACCGCTTCGGGGCGCTCTTGTTCATCAATGACCGTGTGGACTTGGCCCTGGCGGTCGATGCGGATGGGGTGCACCTGGGCCAGGAGGACATGCCCAGTGAGGTGGCCCGCGATTTGTTGGGTACCGATCGTCTGCTGGGCCGCAGCACCCACAGCATCGATCAGGTTCATCAGGCTCAGCAGGAGCCGATCGACTACCTCGGCTTCGGGCCGATCCACTCCACGGCCGTCAAACCCGAGCGGAACCCTGTTGGTGTGGAGCTCTTGGCGCAGGCCACTGCGATCAGCCAACGCCCCGTCTTTGCCATCGGTGGAATCACAGCAGCCAACCTGCCGGCACTGCTTTCGGCCGGCGGCCAGCGTGCGGCGGTGATCGGCGCGATCATGCACGCAGATGACAGCGGGCAGGCCTCGCGGCAACTGCTCCAGCAGCTGGACCACGCCACGTTCTGAGCCATGCCTCTCACCCTGATGGTCAACGGTGAAACCCGCGTGCTGGATCCAGCACCGACCCCCGCCAGCCTGGCGGCCGTTGTTGCCCTGCTGGCCAACAACCCCCAGCTGGTGGTCGCCGAGCACAACGGGGTGATCGCACCCCGCAGCCGTTGGGACAACATCGTGGTGAAGGATGACGACACCCTTGAGATCGTCACCATCGTTGGTGGTGGTTCCTAGAGTCGCCGGACTGATGCTGTGGGCGCTGCTGTGGCCACCCCCCGACTGTTGAAACGACCCCAACGACTGCTCGCATCACTACTTTTGCCCCTGGTGATTGTGGGGCTCTGCCTCTTCCAGGCACAGCCGGCTGATGCCGCCCGCGGTGGGCGCATGGGAGGGGGCAGCTTCCGCGCTCCTTCGATGCCGCGATCCGGTGGGAGCTATGGCGGCGGCTACGGCGGCGGCTACCGCGGGGGTGGCTACCGCGGCGGCGGAATGGGCTTCCCCTTTCTCATTCCAATCTTCGGCTTCGGTGGTGGTGGTCTGTTCGGGCTGCTGATCCTGATGGCGGTCGCAGGTGTGCTGGTGAACGCCTTTCGTGGCGTTGTCAATACTCCCTCGATCGGTGGTAGCGCTGCTGCACCAGCCATGCCGCGCAACGTGAACATGATTCAGGTGCAGGTGGGGCTGCTGGCCAGTGCCAAATCCCTGCAGGACGATCTGCGCTCTTTGGCCTCCTCGTCCGACACCAGCAGTTCTGCTGGTCTGCAGAGGCTGCTACAGGAAACAACCCTGGCCCTGCTGCGCCAACCGGACCTCTGGGTTTACGCCAATGCCGAGAGTGGAAGTGTTCCCTTCAGCTCAGCTGAATCGACGTTCAATCGCCTCTCGATGAACGAGCGCAGCAAGTTGGATGCTGAGCTCACCAGCAATGTCGGTGGTCAGCGAATGAGCGACACCAGCAGCAGCGCTGGCGAGGCAGATGCCACCAACGAATTCATCGTTGTGACCTTGCTGGTGGCCTCGACGGCATCGGCCAAGCTCGCTGGAGCCGATACCGGAGAAGATCTGCGCCAAACCCTGCGCATACTTGGTTCCACAGCCTCCACTGAACTCATGGCCCTTGAGGTGATCTGGCAACCGGAGGGCCGCGGAGATGTGCTCAGCGCCAACGACCTCGTCACCGCCTATCCCAACCTGCAGCACCTCTGAAGAACTAAAGATTTTCTTCGCCGATTTTCAGGTTTTCTGGGTATTCCTTCTCAGGAATCAGCCTTAATTTGTTGATAACCAAATTTGGACTACCTGCGTTGGCTCCCGACCCCCGCTCCATGGAATGGCAACAGGACGGTGAGCTAGCTCGGGCTGATCTTGATGCTCTTGTCCATGCGCTTCAGCGGGTGGAATGCGACCACAACAGCGCTGAGCTGAAGCGCCTCGGCCAAATCGATCCTCCCGCGGGGGCTTGATACCTCAGCTTGAAGCTTCTGGGGCAAAGCCTCTGAGCATCCGCAATGCAGCCATTGCTGCGCCGTAGCCGTTGTCGATATTCACCACAGTCAGCCCTGGGGCACAGCTGGCGAGCATTCCTTCCAAAGCAGTTCGCCCCCCTGCGCTAATCCCATAGCCAACGGAAATGGGGACGCCAATCACGGGTTGCGGCACCAGACCAGCGAGCACTGTCGGCAACGCACCCTCCATCCCCGCGCAGGCGATCAGGATCCGAGCCGAGGCCAGGCGGGGGAGTTGATCGAGCAGGCGATGCAATCCGGCCACCCCCACATCCATCACAGGATCCACGCCGATGCCATGGCAACGCAGTGCCACGCTGATCTCAGCCACCACCGTGCGATCACTGCTGCCTCCACTGAGCACCACCACCTCAGCTGGTGGCGCAGGCACTGAAGGCAACGCACCCAGGGTGAGGCAGCGAGCATCGGGGTGCCGCGCCACCTCCGGCAACGCCTCACACACCCGTGCCGCCTTTTCAGGAGCTACCCGAGTCACAAAACCCAGTTCTCCTGCTGCGGCAAAGCTTTCAAGAATGGCGACGATCTGATCGGCTGTCTTGTGTTCCCCCCAAACGGCCTCGACCATGCCCAAGCGTTGGCGGCGCCGCAGATCGAGGCGAGCATCCGGCGTGTTCACTGCGGTAACAGTTCCCCTTCAAACACCAGCGGGAAAGGGTTGCCCTGGCGCTGTCCTGTTTGCTCGCGGGCCAGCATCTCGAAGCGCTCCTGAACCGTCTCCACCTCTTCCATGGAGATGGATTTCCATTCCTCACGACTGCTCCAACGAATCAGCAGCGTTCCCTCCTCTGTTGCTGGATCCCAGAACAGTTCACGGCCCAGAAACCCAGGCTGTTGCTTCAACCAAGGCTCCCAGCTGCCGCGTTCCGCCACCATCCAATGCTCACGGCTCTCCTGGGGCACCTGCAGCCGCAGGTGCTCAACCACAGCCACAGCTTCACCAAGCCTCGGGGCGTTCTCTGCCCGAACCTCTGCCTTCGAAAGCCCGCCCAACAACAGAATCAGCGCCAAACATGGTGCGATGACCCTAAGCAGTAGCGACCGGAGATGATGCAAGGTTCAGCTCCGCTGCAGCAGGGCCACAGCCTGGCAACTGATGCCCTCTTCCCGTCCCTCCGGACCCAAGCCTTCGTTGGTGGTGGCCTTCACACCCACGGCATCCGGGGCAATGCCGATCGCTGACGCCATACGGCTGCTCATCTCCGCGATATACGGCTTGAGCTTGGGGCGCTCGGCAATCACCACGGCATCGATGTTCACCACAGACCAGCCGCGCTCCTTCACCAACTTCACGACTTGATCCAGAAGCTTCAAGCTGTCGGCCCCTTTCCATTGGGGATCGGTGGGGGGGAAGTATTTGCCGATGTCACCAAGGGCGAGGGCCCCAAGCAGGGCATCCATCACGGCATGCACCAGCACGTCGGCATCGCTGTGTCCATCCAGGCCAAGACCGTCGGGATGGTCCAGGGTTACACCCCCCAGGATGAGGGCCCGTCCAGGCACCAGCCGATGGATGTCGTATCCGTTGCCGATGCGCAGCTCCATGCCGGGTTCTGAAGGGTCATTCATTGTCGCGGTCTGCCAGCGGGCAAACAGATCAGGTCGCCGCTCGCGGGTGCGCTGCTCCCGCTGCTCCTGACGCCACCGGGCGATGGCACCGTGGTCGCCACTGCGCAGCACATTCGGAACGACCATGCCGCGGAAGTCAGCAGGACGGGTGTAGTGCGGGTGTTCCAGGAGGAGTGCACTGTGGCTTTCCTCCACCAGGGAATCGGCCGTCCCAACCGTGCCGGGCAGCAGGCGAACAACGCCGTTAATCACCGTCATCGCCGGTAGCTCACCACCGGTGAGGACGAAATCACCCATCGACACCTCCTCATCGGCTAAACCGCGAATCCGCTCGTCAAACCCCTCGTAGTGACCGCAGAGGAAGACCAGTTGATCGTGGTCGGTGGACCAGCGCTGCAGATCCTCCTGCTGCAGGGGACGCCCCTGCGGCGACATCAACAGAACCCGGCTGCGGGGGCTGCGGGGAATCGCCTCCATCGCAGCGAACACCGGCTCCGGCTTGAGCACCATGCCGGCACCGCCCCCGTAGGGCTCGTCATCAACCTTGCGATGGCGATCCGTGGCGAAGTCCCTGGGGTTGTGCAGATGCAACTCAGCAATACCCGCGTTGAAGGCGCGACCGATCACCCCCAGCTCCAGCAGAGGAGCAAACGCCTGCGGCGCCAGGCTCACCACATCAAGGCGATAGGGCGCCATTCCGCCTCAGGCCGCCGGTTTGGACACCCTGCGGATGTCCGTGCAGAAACTGCCCTGCACTGGTGTTCCCTGCGCATCCACCGCCGTGGTGCTGCGCAAGCGCAGGTTGACCCGCGTGAACCAGATCCTCTCCTGAACCTGCACGCCGTCAGCCCGACTGAGGTTCAGCTCCATGCTGCCGTCGGGCCAGAACCTCCAGTTGCCCTGGGAATCAGCATCGAGAATCAGCTGTCCATCAGCGGCGAAGGTGAGCGTGCTACAGGTTCCACCAGGGGCCTGCACCTGCAGTTGGCCGAGAGCTCCCTGCTCTTTCACGCAGCGGACGGTGAGTTCACCCCGTTCGCTGCTGTGCCACTCGTCATCACCACCGGCAGCCAGCTCAAAGCAGCTGCGAAGGCTCATCCACACCCCGTCGCAGAGGCTCAGAAAGGAGCCAGGGTCTTCGGGGGGAAAGACTTGTTCACTCATGCGCCCATCCTCTCAGCCGGATCACCAGCTGATGGGAGAAAAGGGATAGGGGCGGTTCCAGCCGTAGAGCGCCAACCTCTGCCGACCCTGGGCGGCTGCTCCGCGCCGGTGAAAGCCGAACACATCCGCCAACACCAGAGTGTTGGCAGGGCAAGTGAGCGCAACAGGCTTGGGCAGACCCAGCTCAGCCAAGGACTCTTCCTGAATTCGGAAGGATCCAGACACATCTGGCTGCCGCCGTTGTTCGGCCGCCGCGGTGGCTGTGGACTGCTCCCAACGCAAGCGGTACTGATCAAGACGATGGCTGCCCGGCACGTATTCGAAAGGGCCGTCCTGACGTTGAACCGGCCGCAAAAAAAACCAGAATTTGAGGGCACGGAAGAACGTGTCGCGGTGCAGCACCTTCTGCAGATCCGGCGTGCGGGTCTCCTCGCCATGCACCGTGAGATAAATGTCCAGCTTGCGCGGATTCATCGGCAAGCCAATGATCTGGCGGGATCCCGCACTGAGCCGCTGGTCATCGGAGAAGGCAGCGGCCCGAGGCATTTGCTCAGGATCGATGTGTAAGAAACGGTTGAGGGTGCCTCCATCGAAACGGTCAAACCCTCCAGCAAAGGGTTGCTTGGGGCGAAAACCAGGCCGGGTGTTGTCTTGTACTGGATGCAGGCGTGAGGCGCGACCAACAACCGCCTCCACCTCGTCACGCAAGGCCTCGAACTCCTGCTGCGGCAGGAAGTTCTCCAGCGCCACAAAACCGTCCCTCTCCAGGCTGGACAGCTGCGCCGGTCGCAGCAGGCGTCTCCAAAGACAGAGCGTCTCCGCCAGCTGAACGCGGTGTCGATGCAGCTGCCAACGCCGGTTCAGGCCAGGGTGACCGACCCACGGATCGCGAAAGCTCTTTTGGCGCGTCAGCAGCGAAAGCATGGGCGCGACATTACGCGCTGATGCTGTGAAGCGCGCGGTTATTGATTGCCCGTGTAACCCAGCTCCGCCAAGCGGGCCGGTTTGCTGCGCCAATCGGGCACCACCTTGACGAACAGCTCTAAATACACCGGGCCATCGATCAGCACCTGCATCTGCAGCCGGGCCCCCTGGCCGATCGTCTTGAGCATCGCCCCACCTTTGCCGATCAGGATTCCCTTCTGACTCTTGCGTTCCACCAGCACCGTGGCCAGAACGGCTGTTCGCCCAGCCCCTTTGCCCTTTGCCGGCAACTCCTCAACGCGATCAATGGTGACAGCAACGCTGTGGGGCACCTCCTCCCGCGTGTGCAGAAGAACCTGCTCGCGGATCAGTTCACCCAGCAGCACCCGCTCTGGTTGATCACTCACCATCTCGGGCGGATAAAGCTGTGGCCCCAAGGGCAACTGAGCCGCCATCGCTGCTGTGAGCTCTTCGCAGCCATCGCCTGAAAGGGCGCTGCAGCGGTGCACCGGCCAATTCGTCTCATGCAGCAGGGCGGCATAGGCCTCTTCCGCCTCGGAGCGATGCTCCTCCGCCAGTTTGTCCCACTTGTTCAGGGCCACCAGCACCGGCAGGGACTGCTGCTGCAGCAGATTCACGATGAAGGCATCACCCCGCCCCGGGCGCTCGCACCCCTCCAGAAGCAACACCACCAGGTCCACTTCACCGATGGCGCTGCGCGCACTCTTCACCAAGCGTTCCCCAAGCAAGTGGTGGGGTTTGTGGATACCAGGGGTGTCCACCAGCACCATCTGTGCCACCTCCGTGGTGAGGATTGCCCGCAGGCGATTGCGGGTGGTTTGGGCCACAGGGGATGTGATCGCCACCTTCTCCCCAACCAGCTGATTCACCAGCGTGGATTTACCCACGTTCGGTCGACCAATCAGTGCGATGAAGCCAGAGCGGTAGTCCTCTGGCAGAGGAGTTGGTTGCATACGCCAAGTCTGCGCCGTCAACGGCCTCCTCGCGTTTCTGCCTCTTCCAAAGCGGCAGATGGATCACCCGAAAGATCCGCCATCAAAAATTCCTTGGTTTCAGGCAGCGCCAACCGAAGATTTGATTGGAAATCAAACTCCACCTCCAACGCGGTGGCTTTCAAATCGAGCAGATGGCCACCATGGCGCTGATCGTCTGAAAGGAAATGAAGGTGATAGCCGGGAATATTGAGGCTGCTTGCATGGGTTGGACTCCAAAAACCAACCAACGTTCCCCGTATGGCGTGATGGGTGAACGTGGTTTGAGCGCGCGTTGCATCCAGCAGGCTGGCCCCTTGTTCAACGCGCGAAACGGAGCGCACCATCACCTCTTCAAATTCGCCCGTAACGCGAATCGCCACAAACAAATTCGCACTGGGGCGATAGGGGTCGAGCAGCTGAGCAAACTGCCCCAGATCCGAAATCGGGCCGAGACGCATCTGGCGTTCGCAGGCGAAATGGGTGGCAATCCAAAAGGGAATCCCTTCGTCCATTGGAGCCTGGATGAGCGTGCCGTCGGCACCGGCTTGCCAACACACACCGTTCAAGAGGATTCCCTCCCCATCAAGCTGCTCAAACGTGCCAATGCCGAAATCACCGTGGTCTGCAAGATCTTTCACCTGCAGCGCCTCACCAAACACCCCTTTTACGACCGCACTTGAGGTGGATAGCTGCCACAGGGTGTGGTGCTCCAGATCGAGATAATCGCCAAGAGCCTTCCGGATCACAGCACTCGCACTCTCTCCTGATCGCTCACAGTGCTGCTGAAGCTCTTTCCAATGTCCTGCTGGAAGACGCAGATGAAGATCATGGAAAGAAGCGCTGGACATTGGAACGGCCACACCTGCCCATAGCCTGGCCACAGTGTTTCCACGCTGCCATGGCCAATCAGCAGCCCACCTTCCAGCAGGCCATGGAGATCACAGCGGCCTGGCTGCAGCAGTGGGATAACGAGGAGATCAGCGATGAGGTGCTGGCCGACCGGATCGGTGAAATGGTGGCCAGCCGCGATGGTGCCCGGGGATTTTTTGTGGTGAGCCTGGCGGGCGAGAGCGTACTGATGGATCGGTTGCCCGATGCCGTCGTCGGCCAACTGCGCGGCGCCGGTGCTGGAGTTGTGGATCTGAGCGTCCGCAATCTGGCCATGAGCACCGCCATGGCCGTTCATCACAGGCGCACGGGAGATGAAGTGCAGCAGGCAGGCTCGGAGCGGGTCAGCAACCGCTGCATTGAACTACTCAGGCTGCTGGAACCAGCAGAGGTGAAAGAGCGTCTGGAGCAACTGCTGGCCGCCGCCCTCGACAACCGCGGTGAAGACGTCTCCTTCCTGGAGAAGTGGGGGTACGACGCCGAGCAGAAACAAGCTATCGGGAACAGCGTCTATGCCGTGGCCGAAGGTTGAGCCATAAAAAAACCCCGGACAAGCCGGGGCGAAGGCAGATTCGATTGCGTTGAAATCGTCAGTCGCGACGACCACCACCGTTGAGCACGATGATCAAGCGCAGGATGAAGATGAACAGGTTGATGTAGGTGAGGTACATGCTCAAGGCACCTGCCAGGTATTGGTCATCCCGGTAAGAGCGAGGCATCGTGTAGAAGTCGACGAAGGCGGCGCCTACGAAGAGCACAGTGCCGAAGCCGGCGATCATCAGTTCAAAGCTGGTGCCATGGAAGATGGCTGGGGCAAAAATGCCGCCAACAAACTGGACGACCATGGCCAGGATCAGGCCAATCAAGCCGAGACCAACCACGCCGGAGAGCGCCTGACCGACGGAATCACTCATGCGACGACCAACGATCGAAGCAATCACGAAGGTGATGCCGGTGGCCAGGGCAGCTGTGCCGACCGCACCGATACCGGCGACAGCTCCAGCGAACGCCACGAGACCGCTCAGGGTGAATCCGGTGATCAGGCTGTAGATCGACAACAGCGGCAAGGCTGTGGCGTTGTTCCCCTTCATCGCGACGTTCTGCGCGACGAAGAAGAGAACCAGGTTGCCGATCACGGCCACCCAGAACAGGGGCATGAACAACGGGGTGGCCATCATCGAAAGACCACCGATCACCCCAATCGAGGTGAGCACCATGCCGCCACCGACGTAGGGCAGAGCTTTATTGACAACGTTGGGCCCGACAAGGGCGCTCGATTGCGCCTGACGGATCGCCTCCTGGAAATTGCTGCTTGCTGGCATGTTGACCAGGTCACCAAAGACTCCTCATATCCTGCCAGCGGTGGCAAGGGATTGGAGTGTGGATCTCCCTATCGACGCTGAGGCTTGGCTGTCTTGCGTTCGTCCCGTCGGGCATAGGCCTCGACCACCCGCTGCACCAGGGGGTGACGCACCACATCCGCCGCGGTGAGGCGACAGACAGCCACCCCTTCCACACCATCCAGAACATCGGAAGCCTCCACCAAACCGCTCTGCACGGTGGCGGGAAGATCCACCTGGGTGATGTCTCCCGTCACCACCATCCGAGAACGCTCTCCGAGGCGGGTCAGCACCATGCGCATCTGGGCAGGCGTGGTGTTCTGCGCCTCATCCAGGATGACGAAGGCATCGCTGAGGGTTCGGCCCCGCATGTAAGCCAGGGGAGCGACCTCAATCACGCCCTTCTCCAAAAGCACAGTGGTTTTCTCCGCGCCGAGCAGGGAATGCAAAGCGTCGTAGAGCGGACGCAGATAGGGGTCCACCTTTTGTTGCAGGTCGCCCGGCAGGAACCCCAGGCGCTCCCCAGCTTCAACAGCCGGCCGGGTGAGAATCAAGCGCTCCACCTTGCGTTCGGTGAGCATCCGAACCGCGAGAACGGTGGCAAGAAAAGTTTTGCCGGTGCCGGCAGGGCCGAGGGCAAAGGTGAGGTCGTGGCGCTCCATGGCATCCACGTATTTCTTTTGGCGCAGCGTGCGCGGGCGCAGCAGGTTGCCCTTCTGGCTCTTCGCCAACACCTGCTCACCCATGGCGGCGTGGTCATCGCCGCGGCCGGTGTTGAGAGCCCCCAGGGCCGATTGAAGGTCTACCGGTGACACCGACTGGCCGTCCTGCCAGATCGGACGCACCAATTCCACAACCGCAGCAGCCCTCTCAATCTGCGTTGGCCGCCCGGTGATCACCAGTTGAAGACCCCGCAGCACCATGGAGGCTCCGGTCAGAGCTTCAAGGCGATGCAGGGTTGTTTCTGCTTCACCAGCCAAGGCCAGTGCAGCATCAGGATCAGGCAGGTCGAGAACGAAACGGCCGCGTTCGCCGTCGTCAGACACCGGAATGATCAGCCCTCGGTCGATTCGGATTCTGCGGAATCGGAAGCTTCAGCAGCCTTCTCCTCAGCTGCTGCAGCCTTGGCCTCAGCAGCCTCCTTGGCGGCTTGCTTGGCATCAGCTTCACGCTTGGCCGCTTGCTTGACCTTGCCGACGGTCTCAGCAGGACGCACGGTCTTTTCCAGAAGACCGCCGCGCTCGAGCAGCGTGCGCACGACATCGGTGGGTTGAGCACCCTGACCCAGACGCTCACGGATGGCCTCGGTGTCGAGACGCGTTTCCTTCGTCCGCGGGTTGTAGAAGCCCAGCTCCTGAAGGGGACGACCGTCCCGACGTGAGGTGCTGTTGCAGGCCACGAGGCGGAAGCTCGCTTCCCGCTTCTTGCCAAACCGCTTCAGGCGGAGCTTGATCATCGTGGCCCTGGAATGAAGGAAAGAGGTGGTCCGGCGACGCCTAAACGCCCGCCAAACAACCACCATACCGTTCCACCCTCACAGGTCCCCGAAGCCCTTCTTCTTCTTGGCGGGTCGCTGCCGCTTCGGCGGTCCACCGCGACCGGGGCGACCACCGCCCCCGGGCATTCCGCCCATTCCAGGCATTCCACCCATGCCCGGCATTCCACCCATTCCGGGCATACCTGGCATTCCGCCCATCCCGGGCATGCCTCCCATGCCGGGCATGTTGCCCTGGCTCATCTGCTGCATGAAGCCGCGCATTTTCTGGAAGTCGGCCAACACCTTGTCCACATCTGCAGCCTGATGACCGCTGCCGCTGGCGATCCGGCGACGCCTTGAGGGTTGACTCGCCAGGAGGTCGGGGTTTTCCCGCTCCTGCTGTGTCATCGAGCCGATCATGGCCTCGATGCGCTTGAGCTGCTGCTCCCCCTGCTTGAGCATGCCGTCATCGATCTTGTTCATGCCCGGGATCATTTTCATCAGACCCCCAAGCGAGCCCATGCGCTTGATCAAGCGCATCTGCTTCACAAAGTCCGAAAAATCAAAAGTCGCCTCCTGCAGCTTCTTCTGCATCTTTTCGACGTCGGCGAGTTCGACCTCCTTCTGGGCCTTCTCCACCAGCGTCAGCACATCACCCATGCCGAGGATGCGGCTGGCCATCCGTTCGGGATGGAACGGCTGTAGGGCCTCCACCTTCTCGCCGGTGCCGATGAACTTGATCGGCTGACCGCTCACCTTGCGGATCGAGAGGGCGGCACCGCCGCGGGAATCACCATCGAGTTTGGTGAGCACCGCTCCGGTGATCCCCACCTGGTCGTGGAAGGCACGGGTGAGTTCGGCCGCTTCCTGGCCGATCATCGAATCCACCACCAGCAGCACCTCATCGGGCTGCACAGCGGTGCGGATCCGCACCATCTCCTGCATCATCTCGGTGTCGATCTGGAGGCGACCGGCGGTGTCGACCAGGAGCGTGTCGAACCCTTCCTCTTTCGCCTTGGCCAGACCAGCGGCCGCAATATCTTCCGGCTTGGCCTCGGCACCGAGGCTGAACACCTCCACATCGATCTGAGCACCGAGCGTTTTCAACTGCTCGATGGCAGCTGGTCGGTAGACGTCGGCACCCACCATCAGGGCTCGACGCCCCTGATCTTTGAGGTGGAGGCCCAGCTTGGCCGTCGCGGTGGTTTTACCGGCACCCTGAAGGCCGGCCATCAACACGACGGTGGGAGCGTCAGCAGCCTTCACCAGGGGAGCGTTATCGCCCCCCATGACCTCCACCAGCTGTTCATGGACCACCTGAATGAACTTCTGATCCGGGCTGACGCCTCGCACCACCTCGGCACCTACGGCTTTGTCGCGGACCTCAGCCACGAACTCCTTCACCACCGGCAGACTGACGTCGGCTTCAAGCAAGGCCCGACGGACGTCCTTCAGGGCTCCATCGACGTTGGTTTCGCTGATGCTGTCTTGGCCACGCAGCCCCTTGACCGCATCCTCAAAACGGGCTGAAAGCTCGTCGAACATCGGCGTTACGCCCCTGGATCAATGGAGTGATCGTAAAAAGCGACGGTCAAGCCACTCAATCGAGCAAGTCAAGAGCCCGGGATGTAGTCGTGCAAAAGCCATTGGGTTCCATCTCTGCCAAGCACATACGTCACGATGAAATCAGTCGGTGCTGTCTCTTCAATGACGGTTCCGTCGGCAGCCTGAAGGCGATCGCTGTAGGCCACCTGGGCCAGAAGTTCAATCCTCTGAGGCTTGCGGTCGACCACCTCGATAGTGGTGATGGCAGCATCAATCGACTTGGATCGCCCTGCAGCCTGATCAGCGGCCCGCTCCAGCTCCACGCGCTTCACCAGAGGCTCCCTCGCCACGACGGAAAGATCAGCTTGCTGACCAGACAGCGTCAACGCCTTGGCATCAAGCCATCCCTGGAGCAAGGCCTGAAGCTCGGCTTCCGTCGGGGCATCACTGACCAGTGGCTCAGACGGTGCTGAAGGCTCAAGATCGGCCTTCAGGCTCGCGACTGGCTCGTCATCCGCGGGGGATGAAACAGCGTCGAGCTCCGGCGTCTCTTCAACCTGCTTCTCCTCAGCGGGTCGTGAAGCGGTTTCCGGCAAGAGCGGAGCAGGGTTCCAGTTGCGTCGAAGCAAGGCGGAACCTGCAACGGTGATCCCGACCAGTGCAAGAACTGCAGCAGCGGGGCGAACCCAGCGTTGCTGCCAGAGCGGCGTGGCATCCGCGTCTTCGGAGTCAACCTCCTGGTCCGATTCAGCCGGTTCGCTCGACTCACCTAGAGCTGCATCCCCTGCAGATGCCCAGGCCAGGGGCATCTCTTCAGCGCCGATCTGGCGCGACGCCTTGCGATCGAGACGATCGACAAAGCCCTGAACGTCACGATCAGCAAACCAGGCATCCAAATCAGCGCCCGAGGCATCAACGTCGCGATATCCCGGCAAGACATCGCGTTCAAGCCAGGCTCGGCAGTATTCGCATTGCGCGGCTAGCCGATCACCGGGGTGATTCAAGAACCAGGCCTGCAGATCTGGATCCCGCAAAACGGCGAAATTCCGATCCGCATCCTTGACGTTGCCCAACAGCAGATCCAGACACCCAAGCAGCGGCATGGGATCAAGGTCGGCATTGGCAAGCGTCTGCATCCGGGCGCGCGCCTGCTCGAGGAACTCGGGCTTGCGCCGCGAGAAGCCCGCGGCGGTGAGGGCCAGAACCGTGAGGAAACCGGCATCGGCGGCGCCCCCCTCAAACCAGCGGCTGAACAGATCGATCTGCTCCTGAACGGTCAAGAAGCGACGGATCTGATGAAAGAACGATTCGAAATCGTCCTGGCAGAGGCTGCCGGGCTGATCCACATCAGCATCGGCGGCCTCCAGACCACCACGGGCCACGACCAGCTCATCCAACAGCGTTAAACCCCGTTGATGGGAGTCCTGATCACCGAGATCACGGCTGAGCAGATCCAGAATCCTGAAGGGAGTGAGCCCCTGCAGGGTGTCTTCCAGCTGGCGCTGCTGGTCGGGCAGCTTGCCCATCCGCTGTTGCAGCTGAATGCCGTCAATCAAAAGCTGGGCCGCCGACTCGTAGCGCCGTTGGTCTTGTTCCTCCAGGGCAGCATCGCGGCAGGCCAGGGCGGCCAGGAGCGTCAGATCCGCTTCACGGCCGCTTCCGAGGGCAGGGGCCTGAGGGGGTTGGAGACCCTGCCGCGCCAACTGAAAGGCCTCGAGAGCTCCATGGGCCTCCCAGAGCAGAATCAGGCCCGCCACCTCACTGCTGGTGGGGAGGTCCAACCCCACCGTGCCGTTGGGATGGGATTCACTGAGCCGCAACAGAGCTGCTTCGTATTCAGCCCTGTCGGAGGGGTCGGTCAGCAGATCGGCGGAGCGACGAAGTAGGTCGGCCCGTTGGAGCAGAGCCTCGTGGGTAAAGCCCTGATCCGGTGGACTGTCACAGCGGGTTTCCAAGCGACGCAGAATCGCTTCAGGCGCTGCCGATGGACTGACGCCCAGAAGTCGGAAATGATCGATGGGCAGATCCAACAGCGGCGCTGCGAGGAGACGCGGATCTTAGTCAGTGTCTGGGGTTTTGCCCATCGCTCATCCGTTGGCCCTTAAAGTTGAGCGCAATCCCTTAGGTGGACATGGGTCAGGACCTCGCTGTCGATTCCGCTCCGATTGGCACTGCGACTGCTGGTCCCCATGCCGAACGGCTCTCCAAACTGGTCACGTCACAACGGGCCACCGTGGACCGGGACACCGGTTTGGACCTCTACCGGGACATGACCCTGGGCCGGCGCTTTGAGGACAAATGCGCCGAGATGTACTACCGGGGCAAGATGTTTGGCTTCGTGCACCTCTACAACGGTCAGGAAGCAGTCAGCACCGGTGTAATCGGTGCGATGAAGCGGCAGCACGACTGGTTCTGCAGCACCTATCGCGACCACGTGCATGCCTTGAGTGCCGGCGTGCCTGCCCGCGAAGTCATGAGCGAACTCTTCGGCAAGGAGACCGGTTGCAGCAAGGGTCGCGGCGGTTCGATGCACCTGTTCTCCAAGGAGCATCACCTCCTGGGGGGCTTTGCCTTCATCGCCGAAGGCATTCCCGTGGCACTCGGATCTGCCTTCACCAGCCGCTACAAGCGTGACGCCCTCGGTGATGCCTCCAGCAACGCCGTGACAGCAGCGTTCTTCGGCGATGGAACCTGCAACAACGGTCAGTTCTTCGAGTGCATGAACATGGCGCAGCTGTGGAAGCTGCCAATCATTTTCGTGGTCGAAAACAACAAGTGGGCCATCGGCATGGCCCACGACCGGGCCACCAGTGACCCGGAGATCTGGCGCAAGGCCAGTTCCTTCGGCATGGCCGGAGAGGAAGTGGACGGCATGGACGTTCTTGCGGTGCGGGCAGCGGCTCAACGCGCAGTCGAACGAGCCAGAGCGGGTGAAGGGCCGACCTTGCTGGAGTGCCTGACCTATCGCTTCCGCGGTCATTCCCTGGCCGACCCTGACGAACTGCGGGCGGAGGAAGAAAAGCAGTTCTGGGCCAAGCGTGATCCCCTCAAAGCCCTCGAGCGGGACCTGACCGAAGCGGGTCTGGTGAGCAGCGACGAGCTGCGCGCGATCGAGAAGGAAATCGACAGCATCGTTCAGGACTGCGTTGACTTCGCCCTCTCCGCACCCGAACCAGACCCCTCAGAACTCACCCGCTACATCTGGGCGGAAGACTGATTCAGCTGAATTGGATCTGTTGGAGCCATCGTCACCCGAGGCGGCTCAGATGCCGCTCGGGAGACGACGGGTGAGGTTGCGCAGCTTCCGCAACGCTTTGAGTTCAACCTGACGCACCCGCTCTCGGGACACCTCCATCAGGCGTCCAATTTCAGCCAGCGTGTGGCGCTCATTGCCCTCAAGCCCGAAGCGCATGCGCAGGACATGCTGCTCCTGTTCGCTCAGGTGGCTCAGCCAGCGGCCCAGCTGTTCGTGATGAATCCGCTGCTCAACGATCTCGAGCGGTTCATCAAGGGATGAATCAGCGATCAGATCCCCGAGGAAGCTGCGCCCCTCCTCACCATTGACGGGAGCATCCAGGCTGCTGGTGGTGAGGGCCTGACGCAGCAGCGAATCCAGTTCATCCAAAGGAATATCCATGGCTTCGGCGATCTCCACACGGCTGGGCATGGCGCCCAGCTTGTGGGCCAGATCAAGACTGACCTTGCGGATCGTGGTGAGCCGCTCACTGAGATGGACAGGAAGCCGGATCGTGCGCGACTGGCAGGCAATGGCGCGGGTCATGCTCTGGCGGATCCACCAGAAGGCATAGGTGGAGAACTTGTAACCCCGGGTGGGATCGAATTTCTCTACAGCACGCTCAAGTCCGAGGGAGCCCTCCTGAATCAGGTCGAGCAATTCCAGACCTTTGCCTTGATATTTCTTGGCAACGCTGACAACAAGACGAAGGTTGGCCTTCATCATCCGCTCTTTGGCGCGGCGACCGATTCTCAGAAGCCGGCGCTGTGGCGTGGTGAGTTCTCCATCCTCGAACTCACGGGAACCGTCTTCGGTGAGGGCCATCATGGCCTGCACCTGATTGCCCAGTTCGATTTCTTCAGCTGGGGTCAGCAGTGGAATTCTGCCGATGGTGGCGAGATACCAACTGACGGGGTCGCTGCTGCGCCGACGTTGCGTCTCCAGCGGCTTGGAAGCTGTGGACACCTTGGGTGCTGCGGAAGTGAAATGACTTTCCTACGAACAGAAAGAATGTCGATGTGTTTTCAGCAACCCTTCAGATTCAGAACAGCAAACCGCAACATTTCAGATTTGCGAAAGATTTAAAAACGAAGGAAAGCTCTTTTGGGACCTACAAGCCGAGACGATGAAAAAGACGCATTTGTTCAGACTTCGTTGAACATCGTTGTTTGCTTTTTCTGACACCGCGCTGTATTGATTTTCAAACAATCCGCAACCGTTGAAGCATCACTTGAGCGAGCACGAGCTGCCGCCAAACCATGCAAAGCCGCAGCGGCAGTAAAGCTTTCCAGCCCAGGCTGCTGCTGAGCCGCAACAGCCTGGGCGCCCCAACCGGTGGCAAAACCGGCCAGCAGGTCACCCAGGCCGGTGCGGGCCACACGAGGAGTCGTATCTGTCAGGACCACCGCCATACCCGATGGATCCGCCAGCACGGAATGCGCTCCCTTCAGCAAAATGCAGCAACGGCTGCAGCGTGCTGCGGCAATCGCCTTCTCCAGCGCATCAGCCGCACCACAATCAGGGAACAAACGCGCGAACTCAGCAGCGTGGGGTGTCAGCCAGGTTGGACCCTGACGCTGCAGTAGCCAGCGCCACCCCTCCGGACTGGACGCCAGGGCATTGATCCCATCTGCATCGAGCACCAGCAAACCAGCGACGGTGCGCAGTTGCTCCGACCACTGGTTCCACCACCGAGACGGGTTGCCAAGCCCGGGACCGACCAACACCGCATCCAGCCGGTCTGGAATCACCCCCTCCTCCAGTTGCATCACCTCCGGCAACACCTGCCACAAGCTGGCTTGAAGACAGGGCGGCACAACAGCCTGAACGCAGCCGCAGCCACTGGCCATGGCCCCCCGAAGCGCGAGATGAGCCGCGCCGGGGTAGTGATCACTGCCCGCCACCACCAGGCAGCGGCCCCGTTCGTACTTCATCGCTGTGGGCGGCAGCGCTGGTAACGGGGCCGTACAGGCCTCTCCCACCGGCAGGCGGCGCGGCAAGACCGCAGCGGCGTTGCCTACCAAAGCAGGGGGCAACCCCAGATCGATCCGCACCAACGCACCAACCCAGGGACGGGCCGGGTCCAGACACAACCCGCGCTTCAACCAGCCAACGCTGAGGGTGACCGCGGCACAGGCCGCCTGCTCGCCCAACACAGTTCCATGGTCAGAACAGAGGCCCGACGGCACATCCAGGCTGATCAACGCCCCAGGTCGCAGCTGCTGCCGACGCCGAAACAGATCCGCCAACGACTCAGGCAGCGACCGGCTCTGGCCGAGCCCGAAGACCGCATCCACCCACAATGCTGCTCCACCTGGGTCGGGCTCTTCAGACAAGCGACGCAGACCAAGCCACTCCCCGTGGCGCAGATGTTCAGCGGTTAGGGGCTTGCGAATCGGCAGGGGACACCACAACGACACCTCAATGCCAGCCAGGTTCAACTCCCGGGCCACCACCAGACCATCGCCACCGTTGTGACCCGGTCCCACCAGGACCACAACGCCACGGTGCAGCAGATCCCGGCGCGCAAGCAGCCAAGCCGCCATGGCCAGCCCCACCTTCTCCATCAAGGCAGCGACGGGCATTCCGCTGTCAAACAACCTCTGTTCCGCGGCGCCCATGGACGCGGCATCCACCAGTAAGTGATCGGAATCAGCGGGAGGCCACACCAGTTACAGGTTGCCGGGACCTCACTATGGAGAGAACTCCCTGCGCCGCCCATGGCCATCGGATCCACCACAACCCGCGCTGGAGAGGCTGCTCTTGAGCGCCTCCGGCAATGGCCTGGGGACCATCGCGTGGCCGTTGGTCTCTCTGGAGGCGTTGACAGTTCCCTCACTGCTGCGCTGCTGGTGGAGGCGGGCTGGCAGGTGGAAGGCCTGACGCTCTGGCTGATGAGCGGGAAAGGGGCCTGTTGCGCCGAGGGGCTGGTGGATGCGGCCGGCATCTGTGAACAGCTGGGCATTCCCCACCATGTGGTGGACACGCGGGAGACGTTCCAACAGGAGATCGTTCAACGGCTGGTGGATGGCTATCGCGATGGGATCACGCCATTGCCCTGCTCCCAGTGCAATCGATCGGTGAAATTTGGACCGATGCTCGATTGGGCTCTACAGGAGCGCAAGCTGCCCCGCATCGCCACCGGCCACTACGCCCGAATCCGCCATGGCGGCGATCAAGGGCGACATCAGCTTTTGCGGGGCCTCGATACCCGCAAGGACCAGAGCTATTTCCTCTATGACCTGCCCCAAGAGGTCTTGGGGCGCATCGTTTTCCCCTTAGGGGAACTGACCAAATCCGACACGCGGCTCGAAGCCGCTCGACACGGTCTGCGCACCGCAGAAAAACCAGAGAGCCAGGATCTTTGCCTGGCAGACCACCACGGATCAATGCGGGCGTTCCTGGATGCCTATCTGCCACCGCGGCAGGGGGAAATCGTGCTGGCGGACGGGACCGTTGTGGGCGAGCACGATGGCATCGAACACTTCACCATCGGTCAACGCAAAGGTCTCGGGGTGGCCTGGCGCGAGCCCCTTCACGTCATCCGCCTTGACGCTGCGATGAATCGAGTGGTCGTCGCACCCCGGGCCGAAGCCGGGCGAGACGGCTGCGTGGTGGGCGCGGTGAACTGGGTCTCGATTGACCCGATCGAGGCGCCGCAAACCGTTGAGGTGCAGGTGCGCTATCGGAGTTCGCCGGTGCTTGCGCAGCTTTCACCCCTCCCAGCAACCGAGGCAGATCAGCAGCGAGAGCGGCCCCACCGCTGCCGTCTCAGCTTTGAAGAGGAGCAGTTCTCGATCACGCCAGGGCAGGCGGCTGTCTTCTACGACGGTGAAACTGTTCTGGGTGGGGGACTAATCCAACGCGAATAGGGCGTGACGCGCTGGCGCACCTGAACGACGGCCTCGGCGACGCCCCGAGCCTCAGGCGGAAGCAGCCACTGCACCGACCCATTGGCCGAAATCAGCGCCGTGGGGCCCGTGTTGCCAACGCTGAGCAGATCCCGTCCTGTCTCGATCGCCCGTAACTGCGCCAGAGCCAGAAACTGCTTTTGCAGCTGCAGCGGATAGGGGTCGAGATTGGCAATGGCAAGGAGCCAGGTCGCACCATCGGCAGCAGCGCGCGCCAGAGCCAGACCATCGGCGATCTCGTAACAGATCGCCACAGCCGCTGGGGGTTCAACCACCGCCATCGTTCTCGAGGCCGGACCGGGAGACAATCCACCCACCGCAGACAGACCCGCCGTCAGCCCGGCAGGAAGGGGCGGGATCCATTCCCCGATCGGAACCAAACGGTGCTTATCAGCTAAGGGAACAGGAGAACGGGCCGGCGGCTCGTACAGCAACAAAGAACTGCGTTGCTGACCCCGCACCCAACGAAATCCGCCACTGATCAAGGGAATGGCTGGAGCATCGGCCGGCAGCTGAAAACGCGCCGGCAGCGCTCCTTCCGGAGCCACCACAGCAGCTGGATTGTTGGGCTCCAGCTGACGCATCGCATCCACCAGAGCTTCTGGAAGCGCCTGTTGACGCTCCAGATCGAATTTTTCTCGTGTGGGAACGGCGGGTTGCCAGACCCCCAGAGCAACGGAGCCGACCGGCGGCGGCGGCGCCAACAACAGCCAGCTCCCTAAGCCATGGGCCAGAAGCACAGTGGCCAATCCGAGCAAGCCCCAACGACGCCAGGCAGCTGGTTGCTCGAACAGGGCCAGCAGGCAACAGCCCCAGCACAACTGCAGCAACGTCAGCCCTCCGGAGCCGAACCAGCGGGCCAACCCCGCCAAGGGGCGGTCCCAGGGCAGGGTGGTGCCGCCGACGCCGATCCAAAACAGCGGCGACCCTGACAGCACCAGTTCAGCCAGGGCCCAAAGCCCGGCCAACAGCATCAGCCGCACAAGACGCGGCCAGCGGCGAGGCAGCCGCCGCGCCAGCACAGACCATCCAGCCAAGAGAAGAGCGGCAAGGCTCCCGCAGGCCAGCCAGAGGCCCAGCGCCACCGGCAGGCTGAGCCAGGCGGGAACACCCATCCAGGTGAGTGGATGCAGGGCTAGCAACCAACGGTGGCTGACCAAAACAGCCAGCAGTCCCCAGCCCGCCGACCAGCGTGGACGCTCAGCCACAGACCAGAGCAGCGCCAGGGCGGGGACCATCAGCAATGGCCCGCCAAGAGATGGAGCCATGCCTGCCAAGACGCCGCCCAGCAGCGCCCGCGATCCGGCCTGCAGTTGGTGATTGCCCATGGTCAGCAGTCCCGGCCGAAGGCATCCTGGATCGGACCCGCCCACCTGTCGCCATGGATGCCGCGAATCCTCTTCAGCAACTGCTGCTCCGCGGCCTGGGGACAACCACCCTCGTTGCGGACCGTCTGCGCGGCGTTACCCAGAACTGGGTGAGCAGTGGACGGCTGGATCCGAATGAAGCGTCCGCTCTGGTGGACGACGTGCTGAAAGCCCTCCGCGGTGAAACCCCCGAACTGGAACAGCAAATGGGGCGCAACCTGGAACGCAACCGCGACAACCTGCTCCAGGACTTTGGCGTTCCCAGCCAGAAGGAAGTTGATGAGCTGCGGGGCCGGATTGATCGCCTAGAGCAACAGCTGCGGCAGATGAACCGGCCTGAATGAACGCCGACGCCGCTGACCGGAGGTCAGAATCGACGCAATAGAAGCCTTTCCGTGCGCGACATCATCATCAGCACAACGGTCTGCGTGGCCTGCCTGCTCCTGGCCCTGGTGAGCCAGATCGTTGCCCCCTCCACCGTTTCCGCAGCCCCGGCGCAGCCGGCTGCAATTCGCACCGAGGCTTCGAAACCACAAAAAGCGTTGAGCTTCGAACTCGACCCTGACGACCCCAACCCAACTCTTTTCGCCATGGCCAACGATTCCGCTCCCGCCGACGCCTCAGCCCTCGGCGGCCCCCTCGATGCCCCTGACACCACCATCACCGCCAGTGGTCTGAAAATCATCGAGGTGGAGTTGGGCAACGGCGAAGAGGCCACTCCCGGCCAAACGGTTGTGGTGCACTACCGCGGCACCCTGGAAGACGGACTGCAGTTCGATGCCAGCTACGACCGGGGAACCCCCTTCAGCTTCCCCCTCGGCGCTGGCCGGGTGATCAAGGGTTGGGATGAAGGCGTTGCCGGAATGAAAGTGGGCGGCAAGCGCAAGCTGGTGATCCCCTCCGACCTGGCCTACGGAGCCCGGGGCGCCGGTGGCGTGATTCCCCCCAACGCAACCTTGATCTTCGAGGTGGAACTGCTCGACGTGAAGAAGTGAGCGGAAGCTAGGCTCATCCAAAGCCAATTCCGCTCTAAACCGATGCTGCGCTCGGCCCTTTCCGCCCTTGCATGTGCCCTTCCTGCTCCCGTGGCAGAAGCCCATTGCGACGGTCCTTGTGGCGTGTACGACCCGGCTTCCGCTCGTGTGGCAGCCGAAGCCGTGCTGTCGATGACCAAAAAGCTGAAGGCGATGGAAGCTCCCGTCGCTGGTGACGCGGCTGCTCTGGCTGCTTACAACAACACCTTCGGTCGCTACATCGCCATCAAGGAAGAGGAAGCACAGAAGACCAAGAAAGAGCTGTTGATCCTCTGGACCGACTATTTCAAGCCCGATCACCTGGCCACCTTCCCTGACCTGCACGACACCTTCTGGAAAGCAGCCAAGCTCTGCAGCGCCTGCAAGGTGAACATCGATCAGGCCAAGGCAGAAGAACTGATGGCTGCCGTTGAAAAAATCCACGGCATGTTCTGGCAGTCCAAGGGCCGTTCCGACGCCTGGGTCACCGCATCCTGAGTTCGAACAGAACCAATCCCCCCATCGCAGCAGCAGGTCTTCGCGACCTGCTGCTGCTTTTTTGTGGGCGACTGCTTCTGCTGCGGATCGAAGGACGATCGATGCAACCCACCCTTGAACCTGGAGACCGGGTTCTGGTCAGACGGCTGGGACGGAAGCTCTCTCCCAGCCTGGGATCCGTGGTCGTGACCTGGCATCCACAGCGAAGCAAGCTCCGCCTGATCAAGCGTCTGAAGAGCGTTGAGGAAACCGGGCTTTGGTTGCTGGGAGACAACCCCACCGAAAGCACCGACAGCCGCCAACTCGGAGCTGTGCCAACAAACCTGTTGATCGGCGAAGTGGTAGGCCGGCTCCCGCGCGGGGAATCAGAACAGGGCCGGTGAGGTCTTCTGCAGCCAGATGGCCCCGGTGATGATCGAGAGAGCGCCCGTACCGCCCACGATGAAGGGCATCAGCCGGGCACCACTACGGAGGGTGAGGAACGACACCACCGACACCACGGCCACCATGGCGCCGATGGATCCAAGCAGGTAAGCAACCAGATAGCCCACAGCGGCGTGGGGCGGCAGAGCCAAAGCAGGAATCACCGCGAGCAGGTGGCTGGCCCCCGCCAGGCCATGCAGGAGACCCAGACCGGAGGAGGCATGGACGTGGCGACGGTGATTGCTGGCACCGTGCACATGCAGGTGAAGATGACGATGCTCGGCGGCACCGTCGTGGCGGTGCTCATGGGTGTGCAGTTCCAGCCCGAAGGCCGTGCGCACGGCCAGGGCACCCACCACCAAAAGGGCCACGCCCACGAGGAATTCCGCCCAGGACGACATGGCCTCCACATGGGCCAGGTCTTTCAGACCAATGGCGATCAACGCCAAAACCACAACTCCTGTGGAGTGACCGGCACCCCAAGCCAAGGCGTGACGACAGGCAGCCCATGGCTTGTTCAGAGAGAAGGGCGCCATCGCCACCAAGTGATCAGCACCACCGACCACATGAACGGCCCCGGCTACAACACCGGTCAAAAGGGTAATCAGCACAAAGAACCGCCTGAATGTCGCAATTCTGCATCAGCAGTGAAATAGCAATGGCCTTAGACGGCCTGGATCAACTGCACCAGACCAGCTTCAACATCCGGCTGCCGCATCAGGGCTTCTCCCACCAGCACAGCCCCCGCACCGGCGGCTTGCACCCGATCGAGATCGGCCCGGCTGAACAGGCCCGATTCACTCACAAGCAGCGCCCCCAGTTGCTTCAACCGGTCGTTGAAATCGATCATCAGACGCTCGGTCGTGGCCAGATCCGTCTCGAAGCTGGCGAGATCACGGTTGTTGATCCCGATCAAGGGGAAGCCGCCAATGCTGAGCACACGGTCCATCTCGGTGGCGTCGTGGACCTCCACCAACACCGTGAGGCCCAGTGCCGCCGCAGCCTTGTTGAGATAACGAAGATCCTGGTCCGACAGGATGGCAGCGATCAGCAGCACCGCATCAGCGCCGGCCGCCCGGGCCTGAAACAGCTGATAAGGACTCAGCACAAACTCCTTGCAGAGAAGAGGCAGGTCGACGGCCTGACGCACTTCCACCAGGACATCAAAACCGCCCTGGAAAAACGTCTTGTCGGTAAGCACCGAGAGGCAGCTTGCACCGCCAGCGGCGTAGGCCTTGGCAATCGCCGCCGCGTCGAAATCCTCGCGGATCACCCCTTTGCTGGGGCTCGCTTTTTTCACTTCAGCAATCACCGCTGGTTTCGTTGCGGCCGCCTGAAGTGCCCCCAGGAAATCCTTTGTGGGGGGAAGCTTGGCAATCTGCTGCTTCAGGTTGTCGAGGGGAACCTTGTCGCGAGCAATATCGATCTCACGGTCTTTTGCCCAGACAATTTTCTCGAGAATGTGACGCGGTTCTTCGTCGTCATGGGGCACCGCATATTCGAGATGGGCCACCCGCACCTTGGGGTTGGGGGGACGACGGCGGATCTCCATGGAACAGGGAAAAAGCTGGAACGAAAAAGCTGGGCGTGATCAGGCTGCCACCTGGGCGGCAGCCTGCTTGTAAGCGACCTCCACCACCTCGCTGAGGGTCGGGTGGGTGTGCACTTCGGTGGCGAGCTGACGCACGCTCTGACGACGGGCAACGGCATTGGCCACCTCCTGGATCAGGTCGGCGGCGTGAAGTCCGTAAATGTGGGCCCCCAGCACTTCACCACTGGTTTTGTTGAACAGCAGCTTCATCAGACCGTCGCTGTCCAGCTCTGCCAAAGCTTTGGAATTGGCCTTGAAGTAGCTGCGAACGGAACCGAGCTGGAAGCCATCCTTCTCTGCCAAAGCTCTGGCATCCGCCTCGGTCAGGCCAACAGAGCTGATCTCGGGATGGGTGAAGGTAGCTGCCGGAATGCTGCGGTAATCGATCTCGCGCGCATGACCAAGGATGTTGTCCACGGCAACGGTGCCCTGGGCCGCTGCCGTGTGGGCCAGCATCAGCTTGCCTGTCACATCTCCGACGGCCCAGAGATGGGGAACAGGCTGGTCGTTAACCAAGACCCGCATCGCGTCGTCGATCGGGACGAAGCCACGGTTCGTCTCCACATTCAGCGACTCCAAGTTGAGATCCTTGCTGCTGGGAACACGCCCTGTCGCCACCAGAACGGCATCAACCTCAAGGGTCTCCACCAGTTCACGGCTGTTGAAATCAGCCAGCTCGATCTGCACCGGACAGCCCGGTGTGACCTTGCGGGCCAGCAGACCGGAACGCGCATCGATATCGCGACCATCAATCAGATGACGCCCAGCGATCTTCGCGATGTCGGGATCAAAGGTGGGCATCACCTTGTCCATGGCCTCGATCATCGTCACTTCGCAACCGAGGGCGGTGTACACATCAGCGAATTCAAGGCCGATGTAACCGCTGCCGATAATGGCGATCCAGCGGGGCAGCCATTCCAGGTTGATGGCCTCATCACTGGTGAACACCGTGCGGCCATCGGTTTCGATGCCTGGCGGCACAAAAGGATCAGACCCCGTGGCGATGATCACGTCTTTGGCGGTCAGCACCCTGTCCACCCCGCTGGGCTCCCGCAGCCCCACCTTCTGGCTCCCCTCCAGACGGCCGTGCCCCCGAAGGATCGTCACCCCTGCCCTTTCCAGGGTTTTGGTGAGGTTGGTGCGGATGGTCTGAACGAGCTGATTGGCGTGATCAGCGATTTTCTGCCGTTCGAACCGCACAGGAGCAGCGTGAATTCCGAAGCTCGACAGGTGCTTGTCGTCCGCGAGTTCCCGCACTTTTCCGCTGGCGGCCAGCAGCGCCTTGGAGGGAACACAGCCCCGGTTCACACAGGTGCCACCCATGTCGCGAGATTCAACGATCGCCGTCTTCAGGCCGTGCTCGGCGGCATGTTTGGCAGCGTCGAAGCCGCCGTAGCCGGCTCCAATAACGATGACGTCGAAGTCGAAGCTGGCGTCGCTCACCCGAACTGCTGCGATGTGGCGGTCATTGTCGCCCTTCGCCGCTCCAGAAGGAGAGGAACAGCGGCAGACGCCACATTCAGGGATTCCACCCGTGCGCTGTGGGGGAGCGTGACGGCATGGGTACAGCAGGCCTGCAGATCCGGATGCAGACCTGCTCCCTCGGTTCCCAGCACCAGCGCCGTCGGCAGCGTCCAGTCGAGATCCCAGTAAGGCAAGGGAGGATCAGCCTTGTTCGAATCGGGCACCAGGGTGGCCACCACCTGCACACCCAAGGCCACCAGTTGCGTCAGTTCCTGCTGAAGCTGTGAAATCGCAACCGCTTCGCTCGGGCCAAAGCGTTGATGCGGCAGTTGAAGCAGAGCACCGGCAGAGGCCCGCAACACCTTCGTGCCGAGGGGATCAACGCCAGCCCCCATCCAGACCGCGTTGATGTCAGCAGCCAGGGCCGTGCGCAGCAAAGTGCCCAGATTCCCTGGATCCTGAATCCGATCCAGAACCAGGAGGAAGTCCTGCTCTGGAGGGACGGTGGGCAGTCGATCCAGGGGGCTCAGGCAGGCAACACCATCGGGTGTGACCGTTGTGAGAGCAGCCCGCAACACCTCATCAGTGACGATCCGCCATCGCGCTTGTGGACAACGTTCAGCCAGGGCCGGATGACATTGCAACCAGGCTTCAGTCGCGATGATTTCCTCGGGTGCGTTGCCCTGCCTGAGAACTTCCTGCAACAGGTGGGTGCCCTCGAGAAGCAACAGTCCCTCGGCCTGTCGCCCCGCACGGGTGGCCAGAGTTCGCAACCGTTTGACCAGGGGATTGCGTCGGCTGCTGATCAGGGGAGAGGAGGAGTCCAGAGAATGACTCAGAACTCTGCGTGTTTGCGCACGTTGAGGCCTTTGTGAACGCTCAGATTTTCGCCATCGAGCTCGAGGCCATTGATGGCTGCGATTTCACCTTTAATTCCCTCCGCCGCAAGATTCTCAATCAACTTTTTGATCACCTGATCCTCAACGGTTGTGTGATCTATGGAGTTAGGGGTGAGGAGCTCAAGGAACTTGCCAACCTTGGAAGCAACCACTTCCGATGCATTGGAGATCTTGAGAACGATCATGATTGTCGGGCGTTGCTATCCGACAAAGTTAGTGCGGATGGGGAGACTTGAACTCCCACGATGTTGCCACCACTAGTACCTGAAACTAGCGCGTCTACCAATTCCGCCACATCCGCTGGCGTGTCGTGTTCGACCGAAAGAACATAGGGCATCACCGATTCGTGACTGCCCCAGCCCCGTAACAAACTGTCCAGTTTGAACGCCGGCCGTCTAGACGGTCTCAAAGAACGTTGCCAAGATCCCGATATAGGGGATCAGCTCATCGATGAAGGCCGTTGCAGAAGTGTCTCAAGAGGGTCTCAAGCAACGCCTCAATGTCAGCGGCGGCCAGGCACTGAAGGGAACGCTTCGCGTCAGCGGTGCCAAAAACTCTGCTCTGGTACTGATGACAGCCAGCCTCCTCAGCGAGGAGACCATTGAGCTGACCAATATTCCCTCCCTCACAGACATCGATGGCATGAGCGCCATCCTTGAATCTCTGGGGGTTCAGGTGAACCGAAGGGCGGACCGCATTCGCCTCACCGCCGCCAAGCTCAGCGGCTCTGCTCCTCCCTACGAACTGGTCAACAGCCTTCGCGCCAGTTTCTTCAGCATTGGCCCCCTGCTTGGACGCTTGGGACACGCACGGGTCCCCCTGCCTGGGGGTTGCCGCATCGGGGCACGTCCCGTCGTCGAGCACATCCGCGGTCTGAAAGCCCTTGGTGCCGTCGTCCACGTTGAGCACGGGATTGTCACGGCGTCAGTCCCGGGCATCAAAAAACGCCTGACAGGGGCTCAGATCGTGCTCGACTGCCCCAGCGTTGGCGCCACCGAAACCCTACTGATGGCAGCGGTTCTAGCCGATGGGGTCTCCACCATTGAAAATGCTGCTCAGGAACCTGAAGTGCAGGACCTGGCCAACCTGCTCAACAGCATGGGAGCCCAGGTCAGCGGCGCTGGCGGCCCGGTGATCACCGTTAAGGGAGTGGAGCGGCTCCATGGTTGCAACAACTATCCGGTGATCCCGGATCGCATCGAAGCCGGAACTTTCCTGATGGCGGCGGCAATCACGCGCTCACCACTGGTGGTGGAGCCCGTCATTCCCGAGCACCTCAGCGCGGTAATCCAAAAACTTCGGGATTGCGGCTGCTCCATCGACATCAAGGGGAGGGCCGTGACGATCACCCCGGGAGAGATCACGGCGGTGGACATCACCACTCAGCCATTTCCTGGGTTTCCAACCGATCTTCAGGCACCGTTCATGGCCCTGATGTGCACCGCGAAGGGCACCAGTGTGATCAGCGAAAAGATCTACGAAAACCGGCTGCAGCATGTGGCCGAACTGCAACGCATGGGGGCATCCATTCGTCTCAAGGGCAGCACAGCCATTGTTGAAGGCGTGGCTCAGCTGAGCGCGGCTCCCGTCACCGGCACCGACCTCCGTGCAGCGGCTGCCATGGTTCTGGCTGGTCTCTCCGCCAAAGGAATCACCGAAGTGGCTGGTCTGAAGCACCTTGATCGGGGCTACGACGACCTCGAAGCCAAGCTCAGCGCTGCCGGCGCTGAGGTGAAGCGCAACATCCACTGAAGCGGGGCCCTTCAATCAATACAATTCCCGTGCGGGAGCCTGGCGGAATTGGTAGACGCAGCTGACTCAAAATCAGCCGGCCACTGGTCTTGGGGGTTCAAGTCCCCCGGCTCCCATCCATCCGCTGTGATGAACACCTACGGCCGTTTCCCTTTGGCTCTGGCCAAAGGGAAAGGCTGCTGGGTCAAGGACACCGAAGGGCGGCGCTACCTGGATGCAGTCGCTGGCATCGCCACTTGCACCCTGGGCCACAGCGACAGAGCCATGCAGCGGGCTCTGCGCAGGCAGCTGGGACGCCTCCAGCACGTTTCGAACCTCTATCAGATTCCAGAACAGGAAGAGTTGGCCAGCTGGTTGGTGCACAACAGCTGTGCTGACAGCGTCTTCTTCTGCAATTCCGGAGCCGAAGCCAATGAAGCCGCGATCAAGCTGGCCCGGAAACACGGACATCAACGGCGCGGCATCGAACAGCCCGTGATCCTCACGGCAGCAGCCAGCTTTCATGGCCGCACGCTCGCGGCGGTCACCGCCACCGGTCAACCCAAGTACCACAAGGGTTTTGAGCCCATGGTGAACGGGTTTGATTACTTCCCTTACAACGATCTAAAGGCTCTCGAAGCCCTGATCAACCGCTACGAACAGGCCGGTCCCTCGATCGCAGCTGTTCTGGTTGAACCCCTGCAAGGTGAGGGTGGCGTCAACCCTGGAGACCGCGTTTTCTTCTCACGCCTGCGCGAGATCTGCACAGAGAACAACATCCTGCTGATCCTTGATGAAGTGCAGGTGGGCATGGGACGGAGTGGCCGCCTGTGGGGCTATGAGCAGCTGGGCATCAGCCCTGACGCCTTCACCCTGGCCAAGGGCCTGGGTGGTGGCCATGCCATTGGTGCCTTGCTGGTGAACGCATCCGCGGATGTGTTTGAACCCGGCGACCATGCCAGCACCTTCGGCGGCAATCCATTCGCCTGCCGGGCGGGTTTGACGGTGGCCACCGAAATCGAACGACGAGGACTGCTAACCAACGTCACTGCCCGCGGCGAACAACTGCGCGATGGGCTCCAAGAGCTGGTGAACTGCTTCCCCGAGCACCTGCAAGGCGTGCGGGGCTGGGGCCTGCTCCAAGGCATCGTGATCCGGGAGGGCAGCAGTTGGAAGGCCCCTGCGCTGGCAAAAGCCGCCATCGACCACGGCCTGCTGCTGGTGGCGGCCGGCCCCTCGGTGCTGCGCATGGTGCCCCCACTGACCATCAACAAGCGCGAGGTGCGCGAACTGCTGCGCCGCCTGGCGGCAACCCTCTCCAGCGTCAGCTGAGTGGACGATCTGTCTGATCTGATCCCACGCTTCGATCTGCGTGGCATGGATCTGCAGTTGGATCGCATGCATGCGGCACTGCACGAGCTCGACCATCCCTGTCGGACGATCCCCGCGATTCAGGTGCTGGGCACCAATGGCAAGGGTTCCATCGTCAGCTTTGTGGAATCAGCCCTTTGTGCAGCCGGCCTCCGCTGCGGGGTCACAACCTCCCCCCATCTGGTGAGCTGGTGCGAACGCATCCGGATCAAGGGAAAGCCCATTGCCGCTGAAACGCTGCGCACCCAGTTGCAGGCGCTCCAGCCCCTGAACGAACGGCATCGGCTCACCCCATTTGAACTGCTCGTGACCTCAGCCTTCTTGGAGTTCCAACGGCACGCCTGCGACCTGCTGGTGCTGGAAGTGGGGCTGGGAGGGAGGCTTGATGCAACCACGGCCCACCCATGCCGCCCTGTGGTGGCTGTCGCCAGCATTGGCCTGGACCACTGCGAGCACCTGGGCAACAGCCTCACCGCTATCGCAACCGAAAAAGCGGCAGCGATCCCGCCGCAGGCCACCGTGATCAGTTGCGTCCAAGCCCCTGAAGTGCAGGACGTCCTGGAGACAACCTGCCGGACCCAGCAGGCCAAGCTCCACTGGGTGAAGCCCCTGGATTCAACCTGGCAACTGGGCTTGTCCGGCACCATTCAGCGGAGCAACGCCGCTGTGGCCCTGGGTGCCTTGCGAGCCCTCTCGGGCTTGGGCTGGACCTTGCCTGAAGCCGTAATCCAGGAGGGCTTTGCCACAGCCCACTGGCCCGGTCGCCTGCAAACCGTGCATTGGGGGGACCAAAAGCTTCGCCTGGATGGAGCCCACAATCCACCGGCAGCGGTGCAGCTGGCCGAAGAACGCAGCCAGTGGATCGATGCCTCCAATGGCGTGGTGTGGATCCTGGCAATCCAGGCCCATAAGGACGCTGTCGCCATGCTCCAGACGCTGCTGCAGCCGCAGGACCAGGCTTGGATCATTCCTGTGCCGAGCCACAAGAGCTGGAGCCGGTCGGCCCTCCTCCAGGAACTGCCTCAGCTCGAGCACCAGCTGCAGGAGGCCGACGGCCTTGAAACCGTGCTGAACCACCTCAGCAGCAACGAATGGCCGACACCTGTACCGATTGTTGCCGGATCGCTGTATCTGATCGGTGACCTGTTCGCTCGTGGCGTTGTAACGGCAGAGTGACCACAGCTTGCGCGTGGACTGTGCTGCGAATCTCCAGGTTGCTGGGCCTTCTCCTGCCCCTTCTGCTCATGGCAACGCCTGCCCAGGCCCTTGATACCTCAGCTGGGGTGGGGCTGCAGGACCGGGCCCTGTTCCAGGAAAAAGTGGATTACACGCTCACCAACCAGAGCAACGGTGACTTCGAGGGGCAGAACCTGGCCAACACATCCTTTGCCGGAGCTGTGGGCCGCGGAGCGAATTTCCGGGGCGCCAACCTGCATGGCGCGATCCTCACCCAAGGGGCCTTCGCCGAGGCTGATTTCCAAGGCGCTGACCTCTCCGATGCCCTGATGGATCGCGCTGACTTTGTCGCCACCGATCTACGCAATGCCGTCCTAACCGGGATCATTGCTTCGGGCAGCAGCTTCAGCAACGCTCAGATCGAGGGGGCTGACTTCACTGACGCCCTGCTCGATCGTGATGATCAACGCCGTCTATGCGGCGAGGCCGATGGCATCAACCCCAGCACGGGAGTCGCCACCTTCGACAGTCTTGGCTGCTGATCCTCAGGAGCGCTCCTCCCAACCCCGAAGCTTGCCTGGATTGAGCAGACCGGCAGGATCAAAGCGCTGCTTGGCCGCCACCTGATCGGCATCGATGACGCCAAGGCCGCCGTCTTCCACAGTGATCACGTGGGGGTTGAACAGCACGGCACCCGCGGCCCTGCAGTCGTCCATCAACCGGTTCAGCTGATCTGCTCCCTGCCAACGCACCAACGGCAGAGCAGCCAGGCGGGGACAGCCCTGCTGTCGCACAAGCTCGAGATGCCAGACCAGGGCATCACCCCAGCGCTGCTTCAGTGCCGCCATCGCAGGGGCCTCCGGTTGCGGCAACAGCATCTGCAGGTAGGTCCATCCCGGCTCGGAGGCCCGCACATGCAAGGTGGTGTGATTCCAGCTCAGCTCGCGCAAGCCATTGCCCCCGGAAAGATCCTCAGGGCCGAGATCCCGCAGGCTGGCCCCGGCTGACTGAACCATCCTTTGCAAGCTTTTGAGCCCATCGGGTGCGACGAGCAACAGCAGCCGGTGGGCTGAGACGGCAGGACCACCCCAGCCGGGCATCCGCGACAGCAGCGGCTGTTCCAGCAGGCTCGCCAAATGGAGATCCAAGGCCGAGGCAGCGATCCTCTGCATCAGCTCAATTGCCTGCTCCCAGTGCTCGCAGTCCACACTCACCTGGTGCCAGTTGACCGCTGGAGCTGTGGCCAGGCTGAGGGCCGTGATGATGCCGTTGGTGCCGTAGGCATGGTTCAAGGCCTCGGCATCCATCTCGCCGAGTTGATGGCGCTGGGCATCGGGGCGTAGAGGCACAATCTCCAACCCGAGGAGATGGCCTGGATCCCGCAGAAAGCCCCAGCGCAGCGAACCGATGCCCCCAGATCCCCCTGCAACAAAGCCACCAATAGTGGCGCTGCGCCAGGTGCTGGGCATCAAGCGCAGCTGGCGTCCATGCCGGCGCAACTCCTGATCCAGATCACGCATCACACAGCCCGGTTCCACGGTCACCACCCCAGTGATCGGATCAATCGAACGGATCTGCCGCAGGGCCGTGGTGAGCATCACAACGCCGCCCTGCAGAGGCACACACTGGCCGTAGTTCCCCGTCCCGGAACCACGCAGGGTCAAGGGAATCTGGTGCTCAGCGCAGGCCGAAGCCAGTCGTTCGACGGCGTCCACCGAGCCGGGGCGGACCACCAACTCAGCACGGCAGGCCTCCAGCCGCGGCGTCAGGACAGGGGAGTAATCAAAGGCATCCCGGGAATGGCGCTGAAGCTCCCCCGGTTCCTCCAACAGCTCCAGATCCGGAACAACGCTGAGGGCTTGCCGCAGGGCAATCAAGGCTTCAGCGCGACCCATGACGTGGCGGAACACTGGTCAGTGTCTAGCGCTTGGTGACGACTGCCAGTGGCCGTTCACGAGAATCTGACGCCGGGGAGAACACTGGATCAGATCTGACCATCCCCGGCCCTCCGTGCAGATCAGATCGGCTGGAGCACCGGCCCGCAGCACCCCATCCCACTCCAACTGAAGAATGGCGGGCGGCGCTGTAGTGAAGGGAGCCAGGCCCAGGCGCTGCCAGGGCAACAACTGAGTCAACGGCATCGAAGCAGACAGCAGGGCCAAGGGATCAAAGTCGCCTCCCGGGAACCAAGGATCAGCCACGTTGTCACCCGCAACCGCAACAGGAACACCGCAACGTTGCAACTGACGGATTGGGGCCTGCGGACGCTGAAGTGGTGTGGCGTGATCCGCCCGTGCCAGCAACCAGGCATTGGTGAGAGGCAGGGCAATCACATTGATCTGTGTTGCCGCCATGCGCTCTGCCAACCGCATAAGGCGTGGCGCCGGCAGCAGGGAAAGACTGCTGGCATGGCTGCAGGTGACTGGAACCTGCACTGGTACGCGCCGCAGAGCCTTCAGAAGCTGAACCATGCCCTCCGCCGCACCATGATCCGCTTCATCGATGTGCAGATCTACGCCGCAGCTGTAGCGATCAGCCAAGCGCAACAACGCCTCCAGCTGCTCGGTGACCACAGAAGATCCGCAGGGGGGAGTCACGACACCGCCCAAGCAGCCGCCACTGGCGGCGACGCGACGCGCCAGAACATCAGCTTCAGCTGTCCCCCAGAAGGCCAAAGGCACCAGCGCCACCAGCTGGAGATCGATGCGGCTGCGCCAGCGCTGCTGCAGCGTGAGCAGCGCATCCCAGCTGGGCTCAGCGCCGGGGCCACCACTGTCGACATGGCTGCGGATGGCCCGCAGCCCATTGGCAAACGCCCTTTCCATGGCGCGCTCTCCGCGTTGGAGCACGGAGGCGACGGTTCGGGTGTTGTGCTCCCGCAGATTGGCGTCGAGGGCTCCCGCATAGCTGCCGCTGAGGTTGGGATGCTCCTGCCAGGTGTAGGCCTTGTCCAAATGGACATGGCAGTCGACCAAGCGCGGCAGCACCATCCGAGACGGTGGCACGTGACCGGCGGGCAGGGGCTTGGGCTCCCGCAAGCGCCCCTGATGCCAGTCAAGGCGAACGGGCGTTAGCCCTTGCTTCGCGACATCTGGCAGGGGCGTTGAAGGGGTGAAATCCAGTAGTCCAAGGGGTGCCCAGGCCTCAAGAACACCACTTCCCGGCTGGGCCTCAAGCGACGGGGCGTCCATCACTCCTCAGCACCGTTGCTGGCATCAGTGCTGAGGACCACGAAACGACCTGCCACACCAAGGCTGAGGACTTCAAAGCCGGGCAGGCGCAGACCTGGCAGCAGTTCCTTCCCTTCCATCTGGGTGGAATACAAACTGGCCACCACCAGGTTGCGACGGGTGGTGAACTGCCCCGCCAACGCCGCCAGTGCATCCCGCTGGGAGGCAATCAGTTCAGGGCAATTGCGAATCCAAAGACGCAGCACCATCGGAAGGGTCGGTTCGTCGCACAGTTCCTTGGCGCCCAACCTGACCAGCTGGTCTCCGGCATGGGCTTGATAGTCCTCCATCGACGGGTTGGAGACCACAAGCGACAGCACACCGGCCGCCGCAACCCCCCCCGCCAACATCGCCAGAGCAGGCCGACCTTGCGGACGCGATGAAGGGGACACCAGGCAGGCTGCAGCTCGTGTTGGTAGATTCTCACGGACGCGGCGGGCGTCGCCAAGTGGTTAAGGCAGCGGCTTGTGGCGCCGCTATTCGGGGGTTCGAATCCCCTCGCTCGCCCTTCTCAACAACTCATCAAAGCTCCCAGGAGAGGCTCAGCACCCCAGCGGATGGGGTCGGTACAGGCCAGACCCAGCGTTTGGCTGACGCGCTCCACCTCCTCTCGAGCCTGAGCTTCATCGAGACGTGCGGTGTTGAGGGCGACAGCGGCCACCTTGGCTGGCTGACCTGCCCCATCAGGCCGAGCCCAGCTCGCCAGGGTTTCGGTGGTGGCCACCAAGGCCTCAAGGCTTGGAAGAGGGATCTGAGGCAGTCGATCAATGGTCTGCTGGCCGGCCCGATGCACCAGCAAAAGGGCCGTCGGCTGGGTGCCCCGCAACAGGGGCAGGGTGGCCGTTGAGGCCGGATGGCAGAGCGATCCCTGCCCCTCCACCAGCACAAGGCCACGGTCCGGCAGAGCATCCGCCGCCCGCAGCACCGCCGCCTCCACCGCACCGGCGGCGTAATCGACGCGAACAGCATCCAGAGCGACCCCTTCCCCGCTGATCAGGATTCCCGCCTGTCCTGTCCCTACAAAGCGCGCGGAAATGCCGGTGCGCTGGGCCGCCTCCAGCAAAGAAAGGCATGCACTCATCTTGCCGACAGCCATATCGGTGCCAACGGCCAGAAGGCGCCGACAGGGGAGCGCTGCGGCGCGTGCCTGGCCAACGTTGAGTCCTTCCGGCTCCCGACGCAGATCCCAGATCCAGCGGTCGGGCCAGCGGGCATCCGCGAGCTTCGGATCATCGGCCAGGCGGGTGTGGAGTCCGCTGGCGAGATGGAGGCCTGCGCGCAACGCCGCCAAGACGTCGTGGCGGACAGGATCAGGCAGCCGCCCCCCCGAGGGAGCCAGGCCGACCACCGCGACCTCAGGCTTGTAGGGCAGAGCCGCAGCCAAATCCGCCACCACCGGCACGTCACGCTCGATGCCGGTGACGTGTTGCAGAGACTGGCCCGCATGGTCGGGATCGATCACCGCGACGATCGGTCCGGCACGGTGGCGGAGCATGGCCAGACCAGTCTTGCCGGTGAGGCTGGCCAAACCGCCGTGTTGGAGCAGCACCAAACGCATCTCCCGAAATCCCGGCGGCGCCTGAATCCCGCTCATAAGGCTGCTGTGCCTCCTGCCTGGCGGATCCCCAATCCAGGCATCGCCGAAGGTCGCAAACGATCGTCCTGCAACTCAAGGCCAACAAAGGGGTCATCCACCAAGTTGAGATGGCTGTCGAGATCCGGCCAACGGATCAGAGGCAACATCTGAGCTGCTGCACCGTTCAACAAGGAGCTGTCGGAGTAACACCCCACCATCAGGTCCAACCCCTTCTTCTGCGCCAATTGGGCCATCAGCAGGGCCTGACTGAGCCCCCCGGTCTTCAGAAGCTTGAGATTCACACCATCCACCACCGGAGCCAGACGCAGGAGATCCTCCAGATCCCAGCAACTTTCATCCGCCACCAAGGCCATCGGACAGTGCGGGTGCAGCGCCGCGAATCCGGCTGTGTCCTGCGTCGGATCCGGATCAGGAGCCAGGGGCTGCTCCAGCAGCACCACCTGGTGTGAGGCCAGGGGCTCCAGCATTCGCCTGGTCTGATCCACGGTCCATCCACCGTTGGCATCCACTTGCAGTTCGACCACCACACCCTGCCGCTGGGATCGATCCGTGATGGCTTGGGCCACAGCCTCCAACAGGCTGAGGTCGTGGTCCAACCCGTCTGGGCTGCCCAGCTTGAGCTTCACCCGCGTCGCCGGCAGCTGCGTCCACCAGCGGTCCAGACGATCCAACACGGCATCCACAGGAGCCAGTCCCAGGGTGACGCTTGTGGCCACACCCTCGGCTGGATCCAGTCCCCAGAGCCGCCATAGCGGATGGCCGAGCCGTTGCCCATGCCAGTCCCACAAAGCCAGGTCGATGGCACAACGAGCCGGTGGACTCAGGCCTGCCAGCAGGGGCTCGAACCGTTGCGTACGGTTGGGATCCAGAGCCTCTAGGTGCGGCAACAGCGCCAGCAGTTCCTGTTCCACAGCCTCCAGGGCAAAGGCACGGTGGCCGGTTTCAAATCCACCGGTCTCGCCGCGGCCGACCAGGCCATCACGTTCCAACCTGAGCTCCAATCGCACCACGGCAGCTGTGGTGCCCCGGCTGATCGTCAGGGGCACGGCCTTGGTGAGCGAAAACCGTGTGAGGGCCCAGCCCATCGCCATCCGGCCGTCAATCTCCAAACTGACACAACACCGCTGTGACTCACACTGAGAAGGCTTGAGCCAGAGATTTGGTCGCCTCCGCCCCCCTCGCCACTGACGCCACTGCCAATCCCCAGCGCGGCAGCTACTGGATCACTACGTTCGGCTGCCAGATGAACAAGGCGGATTCCGAACGAATGGCGGGAATCCTGGAGGCCATGGGCTACCAGGAGGCGTCAGCCGAACTGGATGCCGATCTGGTGCTGTACAACACCTGCACCATCCGGGACAACGCCGAGCAGAAGGTTTACAGCTACCTCGGCAGACAAGCCCAGAGAAAACGCAGCAACCCCAATCTCACCCTGGTGGTGGCGGGGTGTGTTGCCCAGCAGGAGGGCGAATCATTGCTGCGGCGCGTTCCGGAGCTGGATCTGGTGATGGGACCGCAGCACGCCAACCGGCTTGAGACCCTGCTGCTGCAGGTGGACAGCGGTCAGCAGGTGGTTGCCACTGAAGACCACCACATCCTTGAAGACATCACCACGGCCCGCCGGGACAGCAGCATCTGCGGCTGGGTGAACGTGATTTACGGCTGCAACGAACGTTGCACCTACTGCGTGGTGCCCTCCGTGCGGGGCAAAGAACAATCACGGCTGCCCCAGGCGATCAAGCTCGAAATGGAGGGTCTTGCCGCCCAGGGCTACAAAGAGATCACCCTGCTCGGCCAGAACATTGATGCCTATGGCCGTGATCTGCCGGGCATCACACCAGAGGGTCGCCGCCAACACACCCTCACCGATCTGCTCCATCACGTCCACGACGTGGAGGGCATTGAACGGATCCGTTTTGCCACCAGCCATCCGCGCTACTTCACCGAGCGGCTGATCGATGCCTGTGCCGACCTGCCCAAGCTCTGTGAACACTTCCACATTCCGTTTCAGAGCGGGGACAACGACGTGTTGCAGGCCATGGCCCGGGGCTACACCGTTGAGCGCTACCGGCGGATCATCGACCGCATCCGTGAGCGCATGCCCGATGCCTCGTTGAGCGCCGATGTGATCGTTGCTTTCCCCGGCGAAACCGATGCGCAGTTCCGCCGCACCCTCAACCTGATCGAAGAGATCGGCTTCGATCAGGTGAACACGGCGGCCTATTCCCCCCGGCCCAATACCCCAGCGGCTGACTGGGACAACCAACTGCCGGAAGAGGTGAAGGTGGAACGCCTGCGCGAAATCAATGCCCTGGTCGAAAGCTGCGCTCGCAGGGCCAATGCCCGCTACGAGGGGCGCACTGAAGAAGTACTAGCGGAGGGCATCAATCCCAAGGACCCATCGCAGCTGATGGGACGAACCCGCACCAATCGCCTGACCTTCTTCAGTGCCACCGGACCGGATGGTGAGGCCTACGAAGCCGGCGATCTCGTGCAGGTGCGCATCGATGCCGTGCGCTCCTTTTCACTCAGCGGCAGCCCCCTGCCCCGCTGAGCACAACGCTGATACCTTTGGCGCTCCCACTGCTCAGGGGTCGCAGCATTCATGCCGTCCAGTCCCATCACGGTCGGGCTCGTTTTTGGAGGCCGCTCTGGAGAGCACGACGTTTCGATCCGTTCTGCGGCGACCGTCGTCCGAGGCCTGCGCAGCGGGCACAACAGAGAGCGCTATACGGTGCAGGCGATCTACATCGACCGTGATGGTCGCTGGTGGGGAACGGAAGTGGCCGAGGCAACCCTGGTCTCCGAAACCGCACCGGAGCTCACTTCACCCCTGCCACCCTCAGGATTCCAAGGGTTCCCGGAGGGATGTGACGCTGTCGACATCTGGTACCCGGTGCTGCATGGTCCCAATGGCGAGGACGGAACGATTCAGGGGTTGTTCCAACTGACCGGCAAACCTTTTGTGGGGGCCGGTGTTCTCGGCTCCGCCGTCAGCATGGACAAGCAGGCGATGAAGTCCGCCTTCACCAGCGCCGGGCTGTCTCAAGTGCCCTATGTGGCTCTTCACGCGTCCGAACTCGAGGACGCCAACAGCCGTTCAGCCCTCTTGAATCGGATTGAGACCGAACTGAACTACCCCTGTTTTGTGAAGCCAGCCAATCTCGGCTCGTCGGTTGGAATCAGCAAGGTACGTTCCCGGCAGGAACTGGAAGAAGGCCTCAACCAGGCAGCAGCACTCGATCCAAGGCTTGTGGTGGAGCAGGGCGTCAACGCCAGAGAAGTGGAATGCGCCGTCCTGGGAGGACGCACGCTCGAAGCGTCGGTGATCGGCGAGGTTCGTTTTGATGCGGACTGGTACGACTACGAGACGAAATACACCGCAGGGCGAAGCAGCACGTTGATTCCAGCACCCCTGCCTGATCAGGTGAGTGACCGCATCCGCGCGCAGGCCTTGCAGGCCTGCGCTGCCGTTGGCGTTAACGGCATGGGGCGGGTGGATTTCTTCTACGACGACGCCAACGATCAGCTTTGGATCAACGAAATCAACACCCTGCCTGGTTTCACAGCCCAGAGCATGTTCCCGATGCTCTGGGCGGCCAGCGGCGTAACACTCGAACAGTTGGTGCACAAACTGATCCAAACAGCAGGAGAATGAGCGCAGCGTCCTTCGCCTGACCCATGAGCCACGGACTGCTCTGGTTTCCATTGCTGCTGGCCTTTGTGCTGCTGGCGTCGCTCGGATGGCTGGAACGGCGGCGCCAAAACCTGTTTCGTGCCTGGGCCGAAGGCTCCGAACTCGCCAAGCTTGACGGTTGTGGCGGTGCCCGCCTGAAAGACGGTGAACTGCAATGGAGCAGCTTCGAAGCGGGCAGTTTTCAAGATCAGGGCTCGTTTGATGTCTGCAGGCTGGAGCTTGTGGAACTGATGTCACTGGCGTCCGGCGAAGCTCCCCTCACCGAGGAATCCCAGGGCCGCTGTCGTCTTCGCCTCATCGGTAAAGATCTGAAGATGGATGTGCCCTTCTCTGATGCCGACCGAGCGCGCAGCTGGGGTGAGCAACTGATGGCACGGGCCCGGTGCGACCTTTGAGCCGGGTCTCGACCAACAACAAATCCTCCCAACAGCCGGTTTCCACTCAGGTCGCCCGGCGCCGGGAATTGCGCCGGCAGCGTCGCCAGACCCTGTTGATTCAACTTTGGCGCTTTGTGGCCTTGCTGCTTGTCAGTGGTGGATTCTCCTGGATCCTGCTGCGCCATGGCTGGACGCTGCGGAGCCCTGAGGCGCTGATCCTGACCGGTGGCACTGCCCTTGAGGCCAATCAGGTCATCGAGGCCGCCAAGCTGCGCTTTCCCCAACCCCTGCTAGAGGTCAGTCCCAGGGCACTTGAACAACAGCTGATCAAGTCCTTGCCGGTGCAAAGCGCTCATGTGCAGCGACGAATGCTGCCTGCTCGCCTCTTGATCAGCCTGAAGCCCGAGATTCCCGTCGCCAAGGCGGTGCGTCAGGGTCCTTTTGGACGGGAACGGGGGCTGCTGAACGCCGAAGGGCAGTGGATCCCCCTGAGCGACGCTTTGCCAGAGCCACTGACGGAGATCGTGGTGCGTGGTTGGAACGACCAACAACGCAGCCAGATCGCTGCACTGCTGCAACAACGGGATCGCTTCGAGGGGAGGCTGAAAGCCATCGTGCTTCACCCCGACGGCAATGTCAGCCTGATCACCACCGCACTGGGCCAGATCGATCTAGGTGGCGAACCAGCCCTTCTGAACGCCCAGATCGAGACGATCGTCCACCTCAACAAGACGTTGCCGAAGCAGCTGCGCCAGGCCCATCAGAGCAGCCTTGATCTCAGCAATCCGGACCGACCAGAACTGCAACTGCCGACGCCACCCGAGCCCAAAAAGGTCAAAACACAACCCTGAATCCAGAGGATTAAAAATCTGGAGACCACAACCTCAGTTCCTGGTTTGTGATCTGTTAAAGCCGAGACCAAGCTTCAGGGACATAATGCATCGCAACCAAACGGTTCTGCCTCGACGATGGAGATGGTGAGCGGCTCAGGGTCTTACACGGCAGCGGGAATCCAGCCCAGCCAATCCGCCCGCATCGAGGTAATCGGCGTTGGCGGCGGTGGAAGTAATGCCGTCAACCGCATGATCCTCAGTGACCTTGAGGGTGTGGGCTATCGCGTTCTCAACACCGATGCACAGGCCCTAATCCAGTCGCAAGCCCAGCAACGCCTGCAGTTGGGGCAGACCCTGACCCGAGGGCTTGGCGCGGGTGGCAATCCGACCATCGGCCAGAAAGCAGCCGAGGAATCCCGTACTGACCTGCACGACGCACTGCAGGGCTCCGATCTTGTGTTCATTGCCGCTGGCATGGGCGGTGGAACCGGTACTGGTGCCGCACCAGTGGTGGCCGAAGTCGCCCGTGAAGTCGGTGCTCTCACCGTCGGCATCGTGACCAAGCCGTTCAGCTTCGAGGGCCGTCGTCGCATGCGTCAGGCCGACGAAGGAATCGCTCGCTTGGCGGAACACGTGGACACCCTCATCGTGATCCCCAACGACCGCCTGCGTGATGCCATCGGCGGAGCTCCCCTTCAGGAAGCCTTCCGCAGTGCGGACGATGTTCTGCGCATGGGCGTCAAAGGCATCAGTGACATCATCACCTGCCCTGGCCTGGTGAACGTTGACTTTGCGGACGTTCGCTCCGTGATGACAGAAGCGGGAACGGCACTGCTGGGCATCGGCATCGGTTCCGGTCGCTCCAGAGCCGTGGAAGCAGCCCAGGCCGCGATCGCCAGCCCACTGCTTGAAACCGAGCGGATCGATGGCGCAAAAGGCTGTGTGATCAACATCAGCGGCGGCAAGGACATGACCCTGGAGGACATGACCACGGCTTCAGAGGTGATCTACGACGTCGTCGACCCCGAAGCAAACATCATCGTGGGAGCTGTGGTGGATGAGGCGCTCGAAGGCGAGATTCACGTCACGGTGATCGCCACAGGATTCGAAAACAAGCAGCCCTACCGCAGCGAGCGCAGCCGCTCCATGCCATCCATGTCAAACCGTGCTGAACCCGAAGAGAACGGCGCGAGAATTCCTGAATTCCTGCGTCGCCGTCAACAACAAGACAACGGCACGGTATGAGAGTCCCGTCAGGCCTTGTGGTCTGACGACTCTTTCGAAGGTGGTGACCCGGAACCCACGCCTGCCCTGAGCATCCCGTGTGGCTGCTCCCTTCCGGTCCTGACCAGATTTGGGCGTCAGAGCCGCATGGGCCCGAATCCATCGAATGCTAGCAATGAGCCCCCGAGGGGTTCTGAAGCTGCATGCGTCCTTCTGATCTGACCCGCTTCAAGCAGAAGGGCCAACCCATCGCCGTGCTCACCGCTTGGGACAGCCTCTCTGCGGCTCTGGCTGAAGCCGCCGGTGCCGATGTGCTGCTGGTCGGTGATTCACTGGCGATGGTGGCGCTGGGCCATGCCACAACCCTGCCGGTGAGCCTGGACCAGATGCTCCATCACACCCAGGCGGTGGCGCGGGGATTGACGAGCATGCCCGCCGATCAGCCCCTGTTGGTCTGCGACCTGCCCTTTCTCAGCTACCAGTGCGGTGAAGACCGCGCCGTGGCGGCTGCAGGACACCTGCTGAAGGAGTCCAGTGCTGCAGCGGTGAAATTGGAGGGAGCGGAACCGGAGGTCGTCGCCGTGATCGACCGACTGGTGCGGATGGGCATTCCTGTGATGGGGCATCTGGGCCTCACCCCCCAGGCCGTGCATCGTTTGGGTTATCGCCGCCAGGCCACGGACGCCATCAGCCAGGAACGCCTGATCGAGCAGGCATGCACCCTCGAGCAGAAGGGCTGCTTCTCCTTGGTGCTGGAACATGTTCCATCGGAGCTGGCGTGCCGGGTGCAGCAGGCCCTAACCATCCCGGTGATCGGCATCGGTGCAGGTGACGGCTGCGACGGCCAGGTGCGCGTCACGGCAGATCTGCTGGGGCTCACCGCCAAACAACCTCCGTTCAGCCCAGCGCTCGTGGATGGCCGCCGCTTGTTCATCGACGCATTGAAGGGTTGGGTCAGCCAGACCCGGAACCACACTCCTCCCACCAAAGAATCACCTCAATCAACACCTGATTGCTGAGGGCCATGCCCTCGGGGTCGGTGAGGCACCAACGCCCTGCTCGCTGCTGCAGCCATCCACGCTCAACGAACGGTTGCCAACGTCGCACCAGGGCCTCGGCATCAAGACCTTGAAGGGTCACTCCTTCCCTGCGCCGCAGACCCACCAGCAATTGATCATCCAGGGGGAGACCAGCCTCGGCGATGGATTCCTCAGGAGGGTGATCCAGCCATGCCGCATAGGCAGCGCGGGTGCGGGGTCGCGCCAAGCGCACCCCCCAGGGTGCTGATGTCGCTCCCATGCCAAATCCCCACCAACCGGCACCACTCCAATACACCCGGTTATGTCGGGAGGCATGCCCCGGACGGGCGTGGTTTGAAATCTCGTAGCGGCTGAGGCCGGCAGCTGCGAGTCGTTGGGTGGTTCGCCCCATCAGCGCAACGGCAAGGTCGTCCTCCGGCAGCTTCAACAGGCCAAGCGAGCGTTGGCGATCAAACACCGTGCCCGGTTCCACCGAAAGGTCGTAGATCGAGAGATGGGGGGCCTGACTGGCAATCGCCTGATCCAACTGCGAATCCCACCCGGAAAGGGTCTGGCCCGGGAGGTTCTGGATGAGATCGAGACTCCAGGATCGAAGCGTGCCATCGCTCAAGGCCTGCACCATCCAGTCGATCGCCGCATGGAGGTCGCTCTGGCGGTGCCGACGCCCCAGCTGTTCGAGCACCGCGTCATCAAAGCTCTGGCCCCCCAGGCTGATGCGATTCACTCCATGGGCCAGTACGGAGGCCAATTGCGCGGAATCAAAGGTGGCCGGATCCATCTCCAGGGTGATTTCCGCACCCGGCTGAAGACCAAATTTGTTTGCCAAGGCATCGAGCAGTGCTCCGATCTGATCAGGGCACAACAGCGATGGCGTTCCCCCACCGATATAGACCGTGGATAGAGGCGGACCGCTTGGGGCAGAGGCGATTTCCCGATGCAGCAGGGTCAGGTACTCACGGATCGAGCGACTGCCAGGCCCCTGATCGGCGCGGGCTTGGTCCCCCAGGGGAACAACGGCGAAATCGCAGTAGTAACAGCGCCGGTGGCAGAAGGGAATGTGGAGGTAGGCGCTGCGGGGCGGGATGGGATAAGGCATGCTTTTGGCATCCGGATCGAGCTGCCACGACCTGAACCCATGGTGGATCCGCTCATCCTGCTTCTGTTTGTCGTTTCCGGTGCAGCTGCCGGGTGGATGGGGATTCATCTGCTGCCCGATGGCCTGGTCAGTGCAACCACCAATGCTGAACAGTTACGTCTCCAGCTCAGCGGAGCTGGCGGTGGCGTTGGCTTGATTGCAGGCCTGGTGTTCAAAAAGCTGCGGGTGCGCCTGATGCAACAGGTGCGCACCATGCCCACCGATCTACTGGTGAGCCGCGCTGTCGGCCTGATCCTGGGGCTGCTGGTAGCCAACCTGCTGCTGCTGCCCGTTCTGCTGCTTCCGTTCTCCGGGGGAATTGTTCTGCTCAAACCCCTTCTCGCGGTGGTGAGCAACGTCTTTTTCGGAATTCTGGGAAGCAACCTGGCGGAAGTTCACGGCCGCACGCTGCTGCGCCTGTTCAATCCCGCCAGCACAGAGGCGCTGCTGGTGGCCGATGGGGTGCTGACCCCCGCCACAGCCAAGATTCTGGACACCAGCGTGATCATCGATGGCCGGATCCGCGGCATGCTCGCCTGCGGCTTGCTGGAAGGGCAGGTGATCGTTGCCGAATCGGTGATCGATGAGATGCAACAGCTGTCGGACTCCACCAACATCGAAAAGAGGGCCAAGGGCCGACGTGGCCTGAAGCTGCTGAAGGATCTGCGGGAAACCTACGGACGGCGGTTGGTGATCAACAGCACCCGTTACGACGGCAAGGGAACCGACGACCGACTGCTGCAGCTGGCGTCTGACACCGGCGGCACGCTGGTGACCGCAGACTTCAACCTGGCGCAGGTGGCCCAGGTCAAAGACCTGAAGGTGATGAATCTGAGTGAGCTGGTGATCGCGTTGCGGCCTGAAGTGCAACCCGGCGATGAGCTCAAACTCAAGATCGTGCGTGAAGGCAAGGAGGACAGCCAGGGTGTCGGCTACCTCGACGACGGAACGATGGTGGTGGTCAACGAGGCGAAATCGCTAATCGGCCAACGCAAACCTGTGGTGGTAACCGGTGCCCTGCAAACCCCAACCGGTCGCATGGTGTTTGCACGGTTGGACGAGAAGGATGCATCAACCGACACCAAGCCTGCAACGAAATCGAAAAGTCAGGGGAAACCGGCCAAAACCAGCAACCGCAAGCCCGCTGACCCCGGCTAGGCTCGCCCCACCGCGATGGTGGAGATGACAACTTCGGCCCCGTACTACGGCGACAGCGCCGTGATGCGCACACCACCTCCTGACCTTCCCTCACTCCTGCTCAAGGAGCGGATCGTTTACCTGGGCTTGCCCCTGTTCTCTGACGACGACGCCAAGCGTCAGATGGGCATCGACGTGACTGAGCTGATCATTGCTCAGCTGCTTTATCTGGAATTCGACAACCCAGAGAAGCCGATTTACTTCTACATCAACTCCACAGGCACGAGCTGGTACTCGGGTGATGCCATCGGCTTCGAGACCGAAGCCTTCGCCATCTGCGACACCCTCCGCTACGTCAAGCCTCCGGTGCACACCATCTGCATCGGCCAGGCCATGGGCACGGCGGCGGTGATCCTTTCAGCAGGAACGAAAGGTCAACGGGCTGCATTGCCTCACTCCTCCATCGTTCTGCACCAACCCCGCAGCGGCGCCCGCGGCCAGGCGACGGACATCCAGATCCGGGCCAAAGAAGTGCTGCACAACAAGCAGGCGATGCTCGAAATCCTTTCCACCAACACAGGTCGTTCAGTGGAAGATCTGAGCAAGGACTCCGACCGGATGAGCTACCTAACCCCTCAACAAGCTGTTGAGTACGGACTCATTGACCGCGTGCTCAGCAGCCGTAAAGACCTGCCTGGCAATCCCCCCGTCTGATCGACGGCATCAGATCCAACCCTCCTGCACTTCTTTCTTCAACGTTCTGAACCATGCCGATCGGTACCCCCAGCGTTCCCTACCGCCTGCCCGGCAGCCAGATGGAGCGCTGGGTCGACATCTACACCCGTCTGGGGGTGGAGCGGATCCTCTTCCTCGGCTCAGAGGTCAATGACAGCATCGCCAACAGCCTGGTGGCCCAGATGCTTTATCTCGACTCAGAAGACAGCAGCAAGCCGATCTACCTGTACATCAACTCCCCCGGTGGCTCCGTCACAGCGGGACTGGCCATCTACGACACCATCCAGTACGTCAAAAGCGAGGTGGTGACCATCTGCGTTGGTCTTGCTGCATCCATGGGTGCCTTTCTCCTCGCCGCTGGCACCAAAGGGAAGCGGGTCGCTCTACCCCACAGCCGGATCATGATTCACCAGCCCCTCGGCGGCACCAGCCGTCGCCAGGCCAGTGACATCGAAATCGAGGCAAGGGAGATCCTGCGGATGAAGGAGATGCTCAACCGCTCCCTGGCCGACATGAGTGGCCAGAGCTTCGAGAAGATCGAGAAGGACACCGACCGGGACTACTTCCTTAGTGCCGAAGAAGCCAAGGAATACGGCCTGATCGACCGCGTCATCTCCCATCCGAACGAGGCTTGAACAGAACGGGGCAGGCCACTGCGTAAGCTCGTCCACTGCAGTGTTCCGCAAGCCCGCCCCGGATGGCCCAGCTCTTCTACGACTCCGACGCCGATCTCGGTCTGCTGAACGGCAAGACCGTGGCCATCATTGGTTATGGCTCCCAGGGTCATGCCCACGCTCTGAACCTGAAGGATTCAGGTGTGAACGTGGTGGTGGGCCTCTACGACGGAAGCCGCTCAGCGGAGAAAGCCAAGGCCGATGGTCTTGAAGTGCTGAGCGTGGCCGATGCCTCGGCCAAGGCGGACTGGATCATGGTCTTGCTGCCCGACGAATTCCAGAAGGACGTCTACGAGAAGGAAATCGCACCTCACCTGAGTGCAGGCAAGGTGCTCAGCTTTGCCCACGGCTTCAACATCCGCTTCGAGCTGATCAAGCCCCCCGCTGATGTGGATGTGGTGATGATCGCTCCGAAGGGTCCTGGCCACACCGTGCGTTGGGAGTATCAGAACGGCCAGGGCGTGCCCGCCTTGTTCGCTATCGAACAGGATGCTTCCGGCAACGCTCGCGGCATGGCCATGGCCTACGCCAAAGGAATCGGTGGCACGCGTGCCGGCATCCTGGAGACCAACTTCAAGGAAGAGACCGAAACCGATCTGTTCGGTGAGCAGGCTGTGCTGTGTGGCGGTCTGTCCGAACTCGTGAAAGCTGGTTTCGAGACCTTGGTGGAAGCTGGTTACCAGCCCGAACTGGCTTACTTCGAGTGCATGCACGAGGTGAAGCTGATTGTTGATCTGATGGTGAAGGGAGGACTGACCTCCATGCGCGATTCGATCTCCAATACCGCGGAGTACGGCGATTACGTCAGTGGCCCTCGTTTGATCACCGCCGACACCAAGGCCGAGATGAAGCGTGTTCTGGCTGATATCCAGGACGGCACCTTCGCCAGGAACTTCGTGGCCGAATGCGAAGCCGGCAAACCCGAAATGAAGAAGGTGCGCGATCGTGACTCTCAGCATCCGATCGAGAAAGTGGGCAAAGGCCTTCGCTCGATGTTCAGCTGGCTGAAGGACGCCTGATCCAGCGCAAGCGCTGAACACCCGGTGGGATCAAACACCATCACTCACCGCATCCCCCGCTCTGTTGCCCTAACGGTGCAGAGCGGGGATTTTTGTTGGTTCCAGGCCATGCCCCTCCCATGACCTCAGAAACGATGGGAGGCCTGCTGGTGCTTGGGGCAGCACTGCTGGATCAGTTGATCGGTGACCCGCGCCGGATACTCCACCCCGTGGTGGTGATGGGGTGGAGCATCCGGCAGTTGCGCCATTGGGTCGAGCCATGGGCTGGGGACGATCCGATGAAGCTAAGGATCGGGGGAGGCCTGATCACCCTGATCCTGGTGCTTGGCAGCGTGCTGACGGGCTGGTGTCTGGAGCGGCTGCTTTGGCTTCCCTCCTCATGGCAGTGGATTTCCATCCCCGTTCTGGCCCTGAGCCTCGCCAGCACCCTGGCGGCCCGCAGCCTGAGGGACAGCGTGCTGGCGGTGGTGAATGCCTTGCCATCAGCGGCGGCAGGAGACCTCGAGCTGGCCCGCAGGAACTTGAGCTGGATCGTCGGACGAGACGTTCAGAGCTTGGATCGAGAGGGACTGCTCAGGGCCGCAGCCGAAACAGCCTCGGAAAATGCTGTGGATGGCGTGTTCGCACCTCTGTTCTGGATGGGGATCGGTGCGCTGCTTTGGATGGTCATGCCCTCTGGTCCTGGCCCCCTGGCGCTGGCCTGGGGCTTCAAGGCCAGCAGCACGCTGGATTCCATGCTCGGGTACCGCACCGGTCGTCTGCGCTGGTTAGGAACAGCCGGCGCACGCCTGGATGATCTGCTGACCTGGCTGCCCTGTCGTCTGGTCATGCTGACGCTGCCCCTGGTCTGCCCTCCCTGGAAGCAGTGGGCGCAACGGGTGCAAGCTGCAGAACGAGATGGGTCTGCAGATCCATCCCCCAATGCAGGGCGTTCGGAAGCGATCTACGCCCACTGCATCGGGATCCAACTCGGCGGCGAAAACAGGTATGGAGAGCTCTTGGTACAGAAACCGGTGCTTGGAGCTGGCCAACCAACTGCAAACGTGACTTTGGTCAGATCTGTTCTAAAGGCATCAAGCCGGCTGGAGATCGTCTGGCTCAGTGCTCTGGGAATCATCCAATTGGCGATCACCCGTTGAGCTCAGTCAGTAGGCACCACGGTCCATCGGGAGGAGCAACACACCAAACGTGCGAAGGATGATGGCGAAGTCCAGGCCGAACGAACGACCACGGGCATAGGCCAGATCGAGCTTGACGCGTTTTTTGTAGCTCAGGTTGTTTCTGCCACTGACTTGCCAGAGCCCAGTCAACCCAGGGCGAACTGAGGCAACTTCGTCCATGTAGGGGCCATAACGAACGAGTTCCTTCTGAACGATTGGACGTGGCCCAACAACGCTCATCTCACCGCGAAGAACGTTCAAAAACTGCGGCAGCTCATCGAGACTCGAGCGGCGGAGAAAACGACCAATAGGAGTGATCCGTGGATCACGCTTGAGCTTGAAGTCACGCTCGAACTCGTCACGCAGCGAGGGATCCGCCTCCAGAACACGCGCCAGAACGTCATCCGCGTCGGCCCGCATGGTCCGGAACTTGATACAGCCAAAACGCTGGTAGCTCCGGCCCACCCGACGCTGGACGTAAAACACAGGCCCCGGCGAACTGAGCTTCACCAATCCCGCCAGCAGCAGCAACACCGGTGAACCGATGCTGAGTACGGCGAGAGAAAAAACAATATCTCCGGTGCGCTTGAAGACTCGGCCCCAACGGTTCTGATGACGAATCAGCATGCCGGTCGACAAAACCGACGGCGGAGCTGAGATCAGCGCAAGGTGTGGCTTGTACTTGCCACGGCGAGCTGCACGCCCTGCGGTCTGAATCAAGGAAGGCCTGGAGGCCGAGGTCAAAGGCTCAACCTGGGACTCACCACACTCAACGTCACAGCTGGGGCCCTGGCATCTCCGCGGGGTCACTCGCTGCAACGGCACAGCCCCGTTGATGGGCGCGCCAGGCCGTTCGCAGAACCGAATCAAAGCGCGCCGCAAAGGCTTCCGGCCGAAAGCGCTCAGCCCACGCACGGATGGATTCCGAATCCAGAGAACGCCAAATCCGTTCTTGTTCAAACCACTCCACGGCCTGCACAAGCGACTCGACGCTCTGGTCCGGGAACAGCACCCCGGTGGGCTCGCGCAACCCGGCCGCTGCACAACGCACCGTGTCCAACAAACCGCCCCGCCCCAACCCAATCACCGGCGCTCCAGCCGCCATCGCTTCCACCGGAGCAATGCCGAAATCCTCCAGACCGGCATACACAAATGCCCGACAACGAGCCATGAGCTCTTCCACCTGCTGCTGGGGCTGACGGCCGAGCAAGGTGACAGTGGGACCGGCCAGAGCCTCCAACCTTCCCCGCTCAGGGCCATCGCCAACCACCAGCAGGGGAAGACCCAGCCGGTTGAAGGCTTCCACCACCAGATCCACCCGCTTGTAAGGGACCAAACGGCACAGGCAGAGGTAGACGTCGTCACGATCTGCATTCCAGCGAAAGCGATCCACCTCGACAGGGGGATGGATCACGTTGGCTTCCCGCCCCCAGTACTTGCGGATTCGCCGCGCCGTGAATCGGGAGTTAGCAATGAGGTGATCCACCCGCTGGGCACTGAGTTGGTCCCATTGGCGCAGTGCATGGAGCTGCCAGCGAATCAAGGGGCCCAGACCACACCGAACCAGCGCGGAGCGCTGCAGATAAGCGTGCATCTGGTCCCAGGCGTAACGCACCGGCGTGTGCACATAACTGATGTGCAACTGATCTGGAGCGGTGAGCACACCCTTGGCGACCAAATGGCTACTGCTGATCACCAACTCAGCGGCGCCAAGATCGATCTGCTCGATCGCAAAGGGCAACAGCGGCAGGTACTGCTGAACGTGGCTGTGCCCCCAGGGCAGGCGCTGTATCGGGCTGGTGAGAACAGAGCGACCATGCAACCAACTGCCCAACCGGCGGGATTCCGCATCGATCAGGGCGGCCAACTGCGGCTCACGGCCAAGGTTGCGCAGAAGGGAATCAACCTCTTGAACAACCTGTTCTGCACCTCCAACGGAGCGAGGCGAGAACCACTCATGAACCAGAGCGATGCGCTGCGGGAGGTGGTCCGAAGCCGAGGACATCCCTCTGGAATGAAACGAACGATACGAAGTCTCTCAGCTCATTGCAGGAGCAAGACAAGATCACGATGCTGGTGCACATGTCCAGCACGAACCTCACCATCAACATCCTCCTGGAAGAGGCGTTGAATGAACCGGACATCGGCACAACGAGTCGATTCCGTTGGCATGCCACGGCGGTGGGTATTGCAGCACTCTGGATTGACAGCGCTCCACCATCAACACCACCCTTTGAGGACGCACTCAAAGAAGGGCTCAATGTGGGGCTCGACCTCAGCCGCGAGGAACGGGAGTTCCATCAAGTGGAACAAGGACTGGTGCTTCTATTCCATTCCTGAGGAGATCAAGAGGGGTTGCTAAAAGAATTTGACGGGAAGCCACCCAAAGCGCTTTAACACTACACATGCAAATGAAAGATCTCTGGCATGCAAGATTACAGCCGGAGACGGGACAAGGGGCGAAATGAGGAGGAGCAACAAGGGCAGAAGGGCTCGCCACGTGATTGTGATTGCAGGTGCATCAGGCTCAGGCAAGACGCATTTGATCAAAAAACTGAGCCAGCCACCTCACGATGCGTTCACTTTGAACGTGCTGAAGCAACTGGGCTGTGATCCAAATCAACGCCTGAAACGCTCCACAGTTGAACGAATGCAGAGACTGATGGATCCAGCCAACTTCAAAAAACGAAAAACACGGAAGCTAAAACACTGCCTGCTGCTTCATGTCGATCTGACGAGCATCAATCACAACACCAATTTGAAGATGTTGCGGCAGATTTCAAAGCGAACCAAGCGGCTCGATGTGATCACCCTCTACACCTCACCGAAAGAATGGCGAAAACGCATCTTTGATCGTCTCCACACCGAAGATGAGCCATCGATGAGAGCAGCGCTGATTGCACTTTCAGCAAAAGTAAGCAGAAAAATTTCTAATTTCTTGTATCACAGGGAATACAACAAATGGCTGATAGAAATAAAAAACTATGCCGCACACAGCTGCTGCACGGTGAATACATTTGATCAGTCTTTCTTGAGATCAATACCCCCTTTCTAAGAAGATCTGCGCGAGAGTGAATTCAATATCGCTCAATCGGTCAGTTTTCGTTCATTCAAAAACGGAGAGGGTGGGATTCGAACCCACGAGGGTGTTACCCCTACACGATTTCGAGTCGTGCGCGATCAACCGGACTCTGCCACCTCTCCACACGCCCTAAGGCGTATAAGCACTTTAAAGGCCAATGAACCGCGAGCCAGCCCCATGCTGCAGAAGCCAACGCCGCTGTGAAGCGGAAGGCTTGAAGCCAAGCCATGTTCCGGTGATCACCTGCCGGGGGTCGGATCGCTGTTGCGCCTGCAGTGCCCACAAGGCCTGAGGCCTGGGAAACAGATGCCAGCGCTGACGTCCCACCCGCATCACCATTGCTCCAGAGCGATGCGGCAGGCGCCGCACCGATAAACCAGTGCTCTGCAACACCTGGCCGATGACGATGGGGGCTAGACCCTGCTGGGCAGCCTCAACGTGGTGAGCCAGCGCTTGCCAACAGGGAAGAACGTCTGTTGCCACAGGGTCTAGGAGCATCACCCAATCCAGACGGGCATGGCCATGCACGGCGGCGAGCCTCTGTGCCATCCGGCAACTGCGCGGATCGCCGTGGGTGCTCACCAGCGCAGCACGCCCACGATGGCGAGCCAGCAACCAGTGGCGACCGAACCGCTCCACCGCCACCAGGCCATCGCCAAGCTGCACCAGGCCATGGACGAGCAGGGCGGTTGCCATGGGGAGCAGCGCCCAGCGCCGGCAGCAGCGCTCTGCTCCCAGCAACCAAGGCAACATGCCCAGCACCAGCAGGGCAACCACCCACGGCTCGGGACGTCCGGTGAGCAGTTGGGCTCCAGGCCAGTGGCTGATCCAACTGGCCATGATCATCACCAGGCCCGCCAACTGATGGACGGGCCACAGCAGCACGGGCAGCAAACCCGTAGGCCCTACGAGAACCAACAACGCCGAAAGCATGGCCAGCAGCGTGAGCGGTGCCAGCAGCGGGGCAACGAGAAGATTGGCAAGCAGGGCATACAACGGCATGGCGCCGAAGTGGAGCAACTGCAGCGGCAGCGTCCAGAGCAAGGCCGCCACAGGGATGCACAAGGCCGCGGCAAGGCCGTGGCAGCGACCCGGCAGACAAGCTTGAACAGCCTGCTCGAGGCGAGGAGCCGTGAGGATCAACCCAGCGGTGGCCGCTGCACTGAGTTGAAAACCAATCGACAGGGCCCAGGCCGGGCGCAATAGCAACATGCCGCTGAGCGTCAGCACCAGCACCCCCACAGGACGGCTGTGATGACCTGACTCACGAATCAGCAAGGCCATCGCAGCCATGAGCACCGCCCGCACCACCGATGGCTGGGCTCCAGCAAGACAGACAAACAGCAGCAGCGCCATGGCCGCCAGGGGAAGCCGTAGGCCTGACGGCCAACGCCGGGCCAGCATCAGCACACTGCCCAGCAAAACGGAGAGGTGGAACCCTGATGCTGCGAGGGCATGGGACAAGCCGGCCATGCGGAACGCCTCTCTGACGTCATCCGGGAGCTGCACCTGGGAGCTGCCCAGCACCAGAGCGGCCAGAAATCCACCCCGTCGGGGCCCCACGGCCTGTTGCAGCCGATGGGCAACATCGCGCCGCAGATCAGCCAACGGCGTCCATGGACGTTGCAGCACCTCGATGCGCTCGACCCGCAGCTGACTCCAACTGCCTTGGCGGGCCAGACGTTCTGCCGACCCCGGCAACAGCGGGTGCGCTCCTGGCAGCGGACGCCTCAGCACACCCATGGCCTGGACACGCCAGCCCTGCAGCAACGGCGCAGAGCAGTCAGGCAGCTGCAGCTCGGTTCGCCCCTCGACCCAGCGAGCCTCGATCCGATCTACCTCCAACAGGCAGGAACACCCCGAGGGAAAACGGCGCACATCGGCGAGCAAGCGACCACTGATCGCCACGGCGGCAGGCGGCGTTTGGGTCAGGCGAGACGGATCGGATCGGCTTGGCGTCGGCGCCCCCCACAGCATCCCTCGAAGCACAAGGAGCGCCAGCAGAGAGAGGGCAAATGCATCAGCAGAACGACGTCGACGCAGAAACCATTAGGCCGCTGTCTCGAGAGTTCCCCCCTTCAACAGCGGGAAACCAAGGGCCTCCCGTTCCGCCAACCAAGCCTCAGCCACCTTGCGGGCCAGGTTGCGGATCCGGCCAATGGTGGCCGTGCGTTCCGTCACGGAAATCACGCCACGGGCCTCCAGCAAGTTGAAGGTGTGGCTGCACTTCAGAACGAAATCCAAGGCCGGTGCCGGTAGTTGCTTCTCGATCAGATCAGCAGCTTCCGCCTCGTAGATGGCGAACAACTGCTTGAGCCGCTCGGGATTGGAGGCCTCGAAGTTGAAGTGGCACTGCCCCTTTTCAAACGGCAGCCAAATCTCGCCGTAACTGCGCTCGCTGTTCCAGCTGAGGTCCCAAATACTTTCCACGTCTTGGAGGTACATCGCCAGCCGCTCGAGGCCGTAGGTGATCTCAATCGAAACGGGCTTGCAATCGATGCCGCCGCATTGCTGGAAATAGGTGAACTGGGTGACCTCCATACCGTCGAGCCACACTTCCCAGCCAACACCCCAGGCGCCGAGGGTCGGCGACTCCCAGTTGTCTTCAACAAAACGAATGTCGTGGTCAGCAGCCTTGATGCCCAGCGCCTCCAGTGACGCCAGATAGGTCTCCTGGATGCCGTCTGGGGATGGCTTGATCAGCACCTGGTACTGGAAGTAGTGCTGGGCCCGGTTGGGGTTATCCCCATAACGGCCGTCGGTGGGGCGTCGACAGGGTTCGGGATAGGCCACGGCCCAAGGCTCAGGCCCAATCGCCCGAAGCACCGTGTGGGGGCTCATGGTGCCGGCACCCTTCTCGGTGTCGTAGGGCTGCAGCAACAGACACCCCTGGTCTGCCCAGAACCGGTTGAGCGTGCTGATGATGTCCTGGAAGTGCATATGTCGGTCTGTTCTAGTGATGGTGGGGGTTTAGGGCGGTGAGATCTGTTGATCCCTTGTTGATCCCAGAGCGAAAACCCCAGTAATTACGAGACCTGTTGATCCGTTTGTTGATCCCGCCAGATCAACCACACCATTTTCCCAAATGACGGGTGGGATCAACGCACTACCACCCTCAAACACAACGACATCTCTGAAGCAGAACCGCAGAGACACCCAGGAGGACCCTCAATCGCTCTTGCCTCTGGGCGGGGGGCATCCATGTTTGTGGATGTAGTTCAGGCGCTTCTGGTCCTCGTAACGGCGCTTGTGCGCTGCTGCACGGTCCGCCTTGGAAGGAGGTGGAACATCACTGCCTGCGTACAGCGGATTCTTCAGGGCATCACGCTGCTCTTTGGGAGGCAACGGGCAGTTCCATCCAGCACCAGCAAGTTTCCGACGGAAGCGGTCCCAGCGGTACTGATCAGCGATCTGACTGTTGCTCGTCTCCGTGAGGAACTGGAAGAGCGTGTGGGTGCGCTTGCAACGGAAGCAGTGGAACTGATAACCGCCCCTGCTGGCGGTTCCAAACCGACCTCCTGTTTCACGCAGGCAGGCAGTGACCCTCGTCTTCTCGTAGGCAGTTTTCTGCTGTGCCGAACAGAAGGGACAGCGGAAGTGGAAGTTGACCGACTGACCAGAGTGCCGCTGCTCAAAACCTTGGAGTTGAGGGGTGATGTCGTTGATCACACCACGATCAATAACCTCTAACCAGTAACGCCACTTCTGTTCGTCAGTGATTGATTGAGACAACGAAAGTTGCCCACCATCCTCAAAGGGATTGGTGTACTTGTTTGTTTCCATTTGTTAACAGTTGTCCAGAAAGTAGTTAGTTTTTGTATAAATAAACTTTGAGTCAATTGGAATTTTATTTTTAATTTAATTAAAGAGATCTAGAGCACAGAGACACTCAATTCCAGAGACAGAGAACGAACTCAAACAACTTACTCTTCAGTCACACCAACGGATCTAAACCTAAATACAGTTAAGGCAACGGTACAGATTGAATCCAAATGGAATCCAGTAAGGCACCCAAGACGAAACACATTAGTTATTCCTCCAGGGAGGACTACATCACTGACCTTGAAGAGATGCTCATGCAGAAGTACAGAGTTGGATACTCTGCTCTGCACAAGCGTCTAGTAGTTGAGAAGAGCAATCAGTTACTCAACAGAACGATTTGATCAAACCAAATCACCCCACCTACAGACAAACAACCAATCACCAGATGGTGTTTCAGAAGGCAGTTTGTCTAGTTTATTCATTAAATCACTGAACACAATGCGGAGATAATGATCCTCTTGGTCAGAAGGTGCGCCATCTAATACGCCACTGTCGGAGATAGTTTGGCGAAGATCACTAGGTTCCGCATACTGATCACCAGCGTCTTCATCTAAATCCAAAATACTAGCGACATTTTGTCCATAGGCGACCCAATGAACCTTTGACTTATGGATGAAAGTTGCATCGTCCTCGCATGGAAGTTTAGTGCGATGGATGTATTGAGTAATTAATTCCCAAGTCATAGATAATTCAAGCAAGTTTGTTGGATGAGTTCGGAAGTATTCAGTTCGGTTCTATGAAGTGCTGCTCTATTCGCCTTGTTTGTCGGGCAGTCCAGAACGGAGTCCTGGGGGTTTATTGACGGTCTGCTGTCGTCAAAGCATCAAGCAGCGAGAAGCAGTTTCATCTGGTCAGCAGGTTCAGTGACCTCGGGGTTCTCAATACCTGCTTCTTCCAGGGCAACCCACCAGTGCCCCACCACACGATCACCAATCACCAGAGCACAGAGTTCGTCTTCATCGGTGTAGAGAAGGTGCTTCCAGAGGTCGTTCAGAGTTTCAGCGATATCCGCTGCTGCACCTTGCAGAGTCATCTCGGTGATGCCGTTCATGGGTTTGATGCCCGTCACCAGCGACTCGCTATTGATACCGCTCTCAAGGTCGTTCCCGATCCCCTGTGAACGGTGATCCCACTGGCGACCAATGGAAGTCATCGCAACAGCAAGGTCAGCACGAATCTGGACAGTGACGGTGGTGAGAGCAGTCGTGGGCATCGTTTGAGTCGTTTGAGGTTCGTAAGGGCAGGTAGTTGAGGCAGGTTCAGCAGGAGGTCTCTTCCTGTCGCAGCGCCACCAGTTGGTCGTAGATCGCACCGAGAGCGTTGAACTCGGATTCCTGGTCGTCGTCGTAGTGGAGGGTTCCCTCGTAGAGCACACCCATCAGGAGGTCTTCAAGGGCGCTGTACTGCTCCTGGTTGATCTGGATGGATTGAGTGGTGGCGGTGGTCATCGGGTTGTCTCCCTTGTTTCGTTGCACATACGATAGAACGATATTCTCTGCACGGAGACAGTCGTATGCAACTTCAGAGAGAGGCACAGGTCCTATGACTTTCTCCGTAAAGAGATGGTAGTATCTCTGCAGGCAGGCGCTGCTCTTGACTACGAGAAGGGTGGTCATCAACGCCAGGCAGTAGACCCAGAACACTCTGGTACAAATAAAAATGCAGGTTTTGCAGTAGTTCTGGCGCTTCAGGGTGCGGTTCCCGCCCTAACGACAACCAACTACAGAGAGAGTCGTTGATCTGGCGCAGAGAGTGTCGTACCTTGACCTCATGAAGAAGGCAGCAACACCCACGACAACGACTGAATTCCTGGCGGTCCTGGTTCAGGGGTCCATGGATTCGGTTGAAGGTGTTCTCCAGATCTGCAGGACCATCAGCACTGCGAAGGAGACGCTCCCTGAAACGGAGTTCAAGGACCTTCGGGACCGCTGGGGCAAGGGTCAAAAAATCTGGTCCAAACTCCTGCAGATCGGTCTTGATGACCGATTGGAAGCGATCCAGGAACACCTGCCTCCCTCGTACACAACGATCCATCAGGTCCACTGCCTGAACGATGAGGAACTGAAGGAGGCGGTGGACAGCGGCGCACTGCACCCAGGTGTTTCCCAAGGTGTGCTCACACGCTGGTTGAAGGAATACCGCTTCGTTGGAACCCAGGAGGCAGTACCAACTGACTTCAGTCCGATAGCGACTGTTATGGGTCCTTCAGGTGTTGATCCAGAGCACCTGGAACGCTTTAAGAGCGACCTAGAGAAGTTGGTCACCACCTACGGGTTCAAGTCACAGCACCAGGAGGATCAATCCACAACCGCCCTGCGCCTGCGAAGAAATAAAGACAGATCCCATGAAATGGTCGGGACACTGCTCAAGGACCTCAAGACCACCTGGAAGGACGCTCCAGACAACCTGAAGACGCTCTTCAACCTGCAGTCGCTAGAGGACCTGATCCACGGTCCGATGTCGGATTTCACTGGATTCCTGAACAGGGTCCGTGGTGGGCGTGATGGGTTCTGGAGTTTGCATGCCCATGACTACATCCACAAGATTGCCCTGGAGTACCTGAAGACCGACTCACGGGGTCAACGCTTCAACTACCGCAGGCGTCTGCGTGAGATCGCTCAACAGCACCCGCACCTTGCCGAGAAGGTGCAGAACACGCTGGAGGACTGGTTGAAATACTGATCAAACACTCCGCAATGTGGCGGAATGCGATGGCGAGGAAATCATGTTTTTTAACTATGCAGTGCTCGCTGGTTAAGACAGCAAGCACTGAAGATATGGACACCTAAAGAACACAAACTATATAAATATATTCACGCAATCAACAATAATTATGTAAATCTGATGCAAACTGGGGTCATTGAATTGAGCGCATAAAAAGAGACCCCTCTACCACCGAAGGGTCATTATGTCTCACTCTCGCAAACGAAGAATGTATTCGTACTCCTATTTAGCGGACATCAGCGCAGATTATGCGGAAAAACTTGATGATGCACGCTGGTCTTGGTTACACACTCTCCTGGGAGAGTGGAAGGTAGATCTAGACAGGAGAATCCGTATCTACAAGGAAACAGAATCATGCACACGCTTCCAACAGGACGCAATATTAGCGTACATTTTACAGCAGAAGAGTTAGTCCTCCTCAAGGAATTTGACCGATACTGCAAGGACAACTTCACCACAAAATCAGGTTGGGTGAAGAGGAACATCCACAAACAACTTCTGCAAGAGCAGAAACGACAACTAGCAAGTAAATGAAAACCTTATCCATCAGCGACACCACAATGTCCATGCTGACCGACATCAGCAAGCGTCACAGCAACAAAAAGGTAAATCTGATCGTTGAAGATCTGATTGAGAAACTCTACGCCGACATGAAGAGGAAAGGAGGCAAAGTGCTGTGAATGAATCTGATCGGAAGCGCAAGGACAGTCGCAAACGAATCAAGACACTCAAGGGCAGAGGGCAATCCAAGGACCCCTCAAGCATTGATGTACCCCAGGGCGACAGTCCCAAAGACGACTCCAACTTGATCTATGTGGGAGGCATCGCCAACTTCCATGAGCAGGAGGGCGGTAAATCATTTCGTCAGATGCGAGAGGACATCCGCAGGTCACAGGAGTTACAAGAGCGCAAGAACTCAAAGAAACGAAGAACCAAGAACCCAAGTACAGAGGGAGGTGACCCTCGTTCAATGAAAATCCGTGATCTCAAAAATAGAGAAAATTCGTGGCGAGGTTTGGAATAATTCAATCACTCTTTTTCTATAATCCCGTTTTCGTCCACACTGATACATGCCTGCTTGAATCTAACGAAAAACACGAAACTTTTGCAATACAACTGCAATAGATGTGGATCCAATGGTTCAGATCCACACCATTGCAGTGTTTTTTTAGCGAAACTCAACTGATGTGATGGTGATCTCCTTGGATGAACCGTGACGGTCACGCAATTTCTTCATCACAGCACTCTCGGTCTTCCCAGCGAACTGACCTGCAATGTTCATTGTCCAGGTCCTCTTGGAATAACTGTGTTGAGTGCTGATCACATACTCCACCTTGGCGACATAACTAGGCATCACGACTCCACTGGTGCTGGTGCTGGTTCAGGTCCCAACCGCACAACATCAAACCAGGGAGGTACACACTGATTCGGCACACCTCTAGGTGCCCAAGTCATGAACCGCAAGCGGGAGTCGGTTCTCGGATCCTCCCAATGAGCGAATCCAACATCCTCACGAGTTGCAGCACATAACTCGGGATAGTCGGAGATGTAGACCCGCTCTGTTTGCTCACAATCCACTGGGGTCCACCCAGCAGTCAGGAGTTGTTTCCTGAACTGTTTGTAAGCGGTGTCGCAAGGAAGGGCGAAGGCAGGAAGAACATTGATTGCAGCAAGGAAGATGCCTGCTGCTATGTGGAAACGATTAAGCATTGAACTCGGGTTAGGTGGTCGCCATGCGCTGGCGGTACTTGTCCACGACCTCTGCCTTATCAATCTCCAGGTACTCCTGGAGCGACTGCAGCGACCTATGCCCACTGATGTGCTGGATCTCCCGAAGGTTCCATCCATCCCGATACAACTCCGTCAGTTGAGTGCGGCGGAACGAGTGGGATGAGATTCCCTGGAGGTTGTTCCAGTCGCACACACGGCGCAGTTCTTTATCAAAGGACTGCACCGTCAGATGCTTCCTGCCTCCACGGTCTTGTGTGGGTGACTCGTTGAAGAACAAATAGTCAGCAGGTCCCAGATCCAGACAACGCACCCGCAGCAGCAGTTTCTGCATCAGGTGCTCGGGCAGATAGATCTCCCGTGTCTCCTTCGTTTTGGTGGTCATCCGCTCCAGAACCACCATCTGACGGTCAGGAACAAGGTTCCTCACTCGGATGGTGAGCACCTCCCTGATGCGACCTGCTGACCAATACAAGGTTTCTGCGATCAGTCGGTACTTCTCGGGAAGGTGCTTCTGAATCAGTTCACGCTCCTCGGTGGAGAGGACCTTTGACTTTCCAGAGCGGTTGACCTTGTGAAAGACAGACACGGGGAAAAGGCGTGAACAACCAAAGCATACTGCGTCTCTGCACGGAGAGTGTCGTCTTCTCTGCGATTGGTTGCACTATCCCTGGAAGATCAACCAAGGAATCCAGTCCCAGACAGGCGTTTGGTTTTGACCGATTCGTTGAGACGAGAAATGAGACAGATGAACGACATCTCTTGGGTGTTGATGTCGTTGGTACATCTGAACTATCGTGGAGTTCTTCGCTGTTGTCCCATGACCGATCCAGAGGAGTGGGGTTACCTGCCTTACGGGCATCTCTCACCAGCAGGTGAAGGCGCAAACGCTTGCCTCTACTGCGGGCATTACGAGCACCATCCGACGCTGCTGTGCGTCCCTCTGACGATCTGCCGCTTGCACCAGGGCATCGTTCCTAATCACAAAGCATCGTCAGTCGTATGTCGTGACTGGATCCCTAGAAAAACTTGACCCTGCAACTGTTACCAATCAACGAGCAGAGTAAACAGAAACTTATATGAGTTTCCTGCTGCCGTAGGGGTTCTGATCCTTCTTGCCGTACTGACGCTTGGTAACTTCTGGGATACGGTTACGCATTTTCATACGGTCATAGTGACGCCTCATGACGGAATAACTATGACCAGTCAACTTACAAACATCATCAGCAGATACACCTTCCTCTAGCAAGTTGGTGACGAAACTACTGCGTGTGGAGTAAAGAGTGTACTGATCCTCAAACTTATCTCCAATTTTTGCCTTGAGTTGGGACCATGCTTTTGAGTACATGGTGTACGAATAAGGTTTATTTGTTTTTGGGTTGGCGAAGATCAGATCACCGCTCTTGAGAGGTGGATACCCATTTTCCTTACGCCACTCAACAACAAAATCACGCCATCGCTCCAGATACTCTGCTGCCCGACAGGGAACCTCACGAGGGACCTTGGTCTTCGTCTTGCGAATATGAACCAATGAGATCGGTTTATCTTCCACCTCTCGTTTCTGACTCTCGGACCATCTGGTTTGTGGAATGATCTCAACATCGTCCCAAGGGACCCCACGCTCCAAGACATCCTTCTTGTTGTTAAAGCGCCCAATCATCTCGGATGGACGATTACCCAGGTTGTAGGCAACCAGCAGATAATGCCTAAAACACTGCTTCCAATAAGTGACCTCTGCCCTGTTCACACCTACCTTTGACTCGGACCAACTCTTCAAGTAGCGCCATATCATTTCCCACTGCTTCACAGGAATTGGAGGATTAGCAGACAGATCATCTAGATCCAACTGCTTCATTTTAATTAGAGGTTTACGACGCACATATCCTTTGGGAACCAGATAGTTGTTATACCATTCGTTGATCAAACCAATTTCAGAGTTTATCGTTCCATCAGTTGGCGGTTTGCGCTGATTCGGATTAGACCCTTTGTAGTATTTCCAACCTTCCGTAGTACGCCAAAAACGAAAATCATCAAAAGTATCTGCCTGAAGATCAGTAACCCTTTTCACACCACGACTCTTGAAATAGTTAGGGAGAGCGTTGGTAAAAAATGATCGCTTACTACGCCATGTGCCTTCCTGGATTTCGCCAGTAATCACACGCTGGTACGACTTCTCTATCCAGTCGTCCATCAGGTCCTGGACGCTCTTGGCGGTGATGCTGCCGCCGTCCTCCTCAATGGTCTTCAGTTTGCGCCACTCCTCATAGGCACGACGCTCTGCCTGTGCCCTGTCTTCGGTCTTCAGGGATCGCTTGATGTAGGTCCGCTTGTTGTTCGGACCAGCAGGGATGTACTGCCGAAACCACCAGAACCGAGGTTTGTTGGCGAAGCGGCAGATCTCAAACTCGCCACCGAGCAGAGGAATCTTTTCCAGCAGGGCACCGCTCATCAGTACCCACCTCGGTTGCAGGTGAAGGTCTGGTCGTCAATGGACAGGAACCACCTGATCACGGGTTTGTTGTCGTCACCCGTGTGAATGCCCCAGGCGAAGGAGATTCCTGGTTCACTGCTCGCCTTGCTGTTGAAGTTCCCCGAAGTACCTCGGGAATGGGATAGACCCACCTCCTCCTGGTCATCCACTTCCATCACGCCGTGACGGTATCCACCGTCCAGGAAGTCAGTGATCCGAAAGAGGACGGTGTGTTCGCCGCAGATGTAGCGGTACTTCCCTGCCGTGTTGAACCGTTTGGCGTAGTCCTTCAACGCTGCTGGATCAGGTATTGCCCAGACACCAACATCAGCATCACCGTTATCGCCACGCCTCCACGCTTTGCAGTCGTACTGCTGCCCACCTACAGCGATGTACTGCCTCCCTGCAGAGCGCCAGAGGACCTGTGAACGCTCTTCCACTGGGTACGGGTAGACCGAGAGCACCTCACCATCACCGAACTGGTTCTCGTACTCCAGTCGGGAGACCAGCGTCTGACCGTTCTCGCAGCGATAGAAGAACGGCGGGAAGTTTCTTGTGTACTTCTCGTTTGCCTCGGGACTCGGAATCAGCAGGAAGGTCGGTACGACACCTAGCGAGAACACACTTCTCCGCACTGCTGCAGCGAACCCCTTGAAGGGATCAACAGCACGGGAGGTATGCACCCAGAGCACCACATGGTTTCAACAACCAACGGACCATAGCGTTGATCCCTTGTTGATCCCAGTAGTATTAGCAGCGCAGAACCCAGTCCCTCACTCAATCTGGTTGAGAGTGGTGATGATGTCCTGAAAATGCACTGGGCCGGGGCTACCTGAGTTCCGATTCTGCCCAGTGGCCGGTCAGCCCTCCAAGGCCAGGCAACGATGCAGGTGCGCGATGGCGTGATGGCGATGCGGATTGTTGCCGCTGGGACCAATCATTCCGAGCCAGAAACTGCCATCCCCTTGAAAGACCAGGACGGGCTTTGCACCTCCCTTGCCGTGGCAATCCAGCAAGGACATGCAGAGCTTTTCAGCCACCTCCGGCCCCTTAGGGCGCTGGCGCAGGCGACGCAGCAAGGGATCCACCTGCGAGAAGGAGACAAAACAGGCGCGGTCCGAGTCGGTGATCAGGATCAGACCATCCAGCCACTGCACTTCCTGAAGCAGCTCTTCGATGCGGGGCAGCAGCTTCGGCAGCGGAAACGCCAAACCGGACTCCCCCTTCATCTTCTCTTCAACTTTCCTAAAACAGCATCGGGGGGTGTCGCAAGCGACATAGGCAAAGATTCATGCCCTGAGGATCAAAGTCCCCATCTGTCCGGCCACCAGCGAGCGGTGGGTCGCTTCAGAAAAACCCGCCTGCCGTGCCAGCCGCTCCTGTTCAGGCCCCGCAGGGAAGCGCTCCAAACTCTTTTCCAGGTAGGCGTACTCCTCCCGCAAACCCACAGAGGCGGCAGCGGGCACCACAAAGCGACGCAGATAGAAGCGCTGAAAGACGGCCGCCGCTCCGCTTTGGGGCAGACGGTTGAAATCCAGCACCCCGGCACGCCCGCCGGGCTTCAGCAGCCGGCGCAGTTCCTTCAGCCCCTGCAGGGGGTCCGCCAGATTGCGCAATCCATAAGCCATCACCGCACCATCAGCGCAGGCACTGGGCATGCCAGTTTCCAGAGCATCCCCCTGATGGAAGGTCACAGGCAACCAGGGCTGCTGACGCTGACGCTGGCGGGCCCGCTCCAGGGGAGCAGCGGCGGCATCCAGACCGGTCACCGCACCAGAGGGGCGAACACAGCGCCCCAGCTCCAAGGCCAGGTCCCCAGTGCCGCAGCACAGATCCAGCCACTGTTCGCCGGCCACCGGCTTAAGGGCGCGCACCAACTGACGTTTCCACTGGCGGTGCAACCCGAAACTGAGCACATCGTTGAGGCGGTCATAGCGGGGAGCCACAGCATCAAACAGCTGTTCCACCGCCGCGGGATCACCAGGCTTCATGGACGAATCGTCAGGCCACGGGAGAGCAGATCTTGCTTGATCTGTTCCACGGTGAGAACACCGTCGTGCAGCAACGAGGCCAGCAAGGCTGCGGAGGCATGGCCTCCCTCTGGGCCCACGTCCAATGCCTCAGCGATGTGATCCATGCAGCCCGCGCCACCGGAGGCAATCACCGGTATGGGGACCGCATCGGCCACGGCCCGGGTCAGGGCAAGGTCGTATCCAGCCTGGGTGCCATCACCATCCATCGAGGTGAGCAGGATCTCTCCAGCCCCAAGGCCAGCCACCCGCTGGGCCCACTCCACAACATCGAGGCCCGTGTTCTCGCGGCCTCCCTTCACATAAACGTCCCAGCCGCCGGCATCGCGCCGACGGGCATCAATGGCCACAACGATGCACTGGCAGCCGAACTGATCGGCCCCCTCCCGCACCAGCTCAGGCCGCCGCACCGCCGAGGAGTTGAGACTCACCTTGTCGGCACCGGCCCGCAACAACTCGGTGATTCCTTCAACGGTGCTGATGCCACCGCCCACGGTGAAGGGAATCGTGACCGATTCAGCTGTTCGACGCACCATATCGATCAGGGTGCCGCGCCCCTCATGGCTGGCTGCGATATCAAGGAAAACGAGTTCATCCGCCCCTGCAGAGCTGTAACGGCAAGCCAGCTCCACTGGATCACCGGCATCGCGCAGGCCAACGAAATTGACACCTTTCACCACCCGTCCCCGGGCGACATCCAGGCAAGGGATAAGACGCAGAGCAACCATCGATTCGGCGCAAAAGCGACTGTTAAGGTTGCGCCACTCTCCAAGCCTCGCAGGCCATGTCCCAGGCTGACGCCATCTCGATCGGCTCCAAGGTTCGCGTGACCCGCGTGCGGGATCGCATTCCTCAGGCCATGGTCGACCTTCTGAAGAAGGATGCCAACGGCACGGTGAAGGATTTCCGCACCGTCGACGGCAAAGGAATCGGTGTGGTTGTTGAGCTCAGCGATGGCTCCACCAGCTGGTTCTTCGAAGACGAAATCGCCGCCGCCTGAGGACTGTCTCTGTGAGCGACGCGCGTCAGCTGCTTGGGATGAAGGGTGCCTCAGGCACCACCAACATCTGGAAGCTGCGGCTGCAGCTGATGAAACCGGTCACCTGGATCCCCTTGATCTGGGGGGTGATCTGTGGAGCCGCAGCCAGCGGTAACTACGAGTGGCGACTTGACCACGTCCTCGCAGCCTTCGCCTGCATGTTGATGAGCGGCCCCTTGCTGGCGGGCTTCACCCAAACCATCAACGACTACTACGACCGCGAGATCGACGCGATCAACGAGCCCTACCGGCCGATCCCGTCCGGAGCGATTCCCCTGGGCCAGGTCAAGCTGCAGATCTGGGTGCTGCTGCTCGCCGGTCTAGGCGTGTCCTACGGACTCGACCGATGGGCGGGCCACACCACTCCTGTGGTTTTTCTGCTGGCGTTGGGCGGCTCATTTGTGAGCTACATCTACTCAGCACCGCCGCTCAAGCTCAAACAGAACGGTTGGCTTGGGAACTACGCCCTCGGTGCCAGTTACATCGCCCTGCCCTGGTGGGCCGGTCAGGCCCTGTTTGGACAACTGACCTGGGGCACAGCACTGCTCACCCTGGCCTACAGCCTTGCGGGTCTTGGCATCGCTGTCGTCAACGACTTCAAAAGCGTTGAAGGCGACCGTGAACTCGGACTTCAATCTTTGCCGGTGGTGTTCGGCATTGAACGGGCCAGCTGGATCAGCGCTGGAATGATCGATGTATTTCAGCTGGCGATGGTTGCCGTCTTGATCGGGATCGGCCAGCATTTCGCAGCGGTTCTGCTGGTTCTGTTGATCGTTCCCCAGATCACCTTCCAGGACATCTGGTTATTGAGAGACCCCGTTGCCTTCGACGTCAAATATCAGGCCAGTGCGCAACCCTTCCTGGTGCTTGGCATGCTGGTGACCGCTCTGGCCGTGGGCCACAGCCCCTTGACCCAGGTGATGTGAACCGTTCCCGCCTGCACTGGGCACTGACTGCGGGCACAGCCGCTGCAGTGGGCGTGGGAGCTGCCCTGGGCATGCGCGCTCTGACGGAACTGGTGGATTCCACGCTTCCTGATGCCAGAGGGATTTCCAGCTTCAACCGTCCAGGAACGATCACCCTGCTCTCCACCAATGGCAAGGTGATCCAGAAGCTTGGGCCGGCGACGCGAGAGAAGGTGAAGCCCGGTGCGATGCCGCCAACGGTGGCTGAGGCTTTCATCGCCGCCGAAGACCGACGTTTCTATCAACACGACGGTGTGGATGGCTGGGGCATTGCCCGGGCCATCGTCACCAATGTCCGCCAAGGCTCGGTTCGGGAAGGGGCAAGCACCATCACCCAGCAGCTGGCTCGAACCGTCTTTTTGAGCCAAGACCGCACGATCACCCGCAAACTCAAGGAAGCGGCTCTGGCCATGAAGCTTGAGCGCCAGCTGAGCAAACAGCAGATCCTCGAGCAATACCTCAACTACGTCTACCTGGGATCGGGCGCCTATGGGGTTGCCGATGCGGCCTGGATCTACTTCTCCAAAACCCCTGAACAGCTCACGGTTCCTGAAGCAGCCATGATCGCTGGGCTGCCGCCGGCGCCATCGATTTATTCACCCCTGGTGAACCCAGATCTGGCCAAGGAGCAGCGCTCGATCGTTCTGGATCGCATGGCCCAGGCCGGATTCATCTCCGCCAGCGAGGCGGAGCGCGGTCGCAACAGCCCCTTGGGGCTGAAGCCCGCAACACCCAAGTACTTCAACAGTTCAGCGCCTTACTTCACCACCTGGATTGCCCAGGAGCTGCCCAAATTCTTGACGCCAGAACAACTGGAAGTGGGTGGGGTCAAGGTGCGCACCAGCCTCAATCTCGACTGGCAAAAGAAAGCTCAGCAGGTGATTCGAACCAATGCCCCCTTCGACACCGAAGGGGCGATGGTTTCGATCGATCCCGGCAACGGACTGGTGCGGGTGATGGTGGGCGGAAAGGATTTCTCCAAGAGTCAGTTCAACCGCACGATCCTGGCGCTGCGCTCACCAGGGTCCACCTTCAAACTGTTTCCCTACGCCGCGGCCATTGATCGGGGCATGAAACCCGAAACCAAAGTGTTTGATGCCCAGCGTTGCTGGAACGGCTACTGCCCAAAAAACTTTGGCAACAAGTACTACGGCAACATCTCCCTCTCCAATGCCCTGAAGAACTCACTCAACACCGTTGCAGTTCAACTGCAAGACATCGTTGGGTTTGATGCGGTGATTGAAATTGCCAACAACTTCAACATCGGCACCGAGCGGCCTCTCGGCAAGTACTACCCCATGGCGATTGGTGCATACGAGCAAACCATCCTCGACATGACCGCCGCTTATGCAGGCATGGCCAATCGCGGAGTGTTCTTCACACCCAGCCCCTTCGAAGAAATTCGTGGACCGAAGAATGAGCTGCTTTGGAGCCGGCGCATGAGCGACAACCGAGGCAAACGGGCAGTTGATAGTGATGTGGCAGACACCATGAACTGGATGCTGCAACGGGTGGTGACCGGCGGTACCGGCATCGCCGCCAAACTCGATGATCGACAGGTGGCCGGCAAAACGGGAACGTCAGAGAACACCCGTGATCTCTGGTTCATTGGCTCGATTCCTCAGCTCACAACAGGCGTCTGGTTCGGATACGACGACGACCGAGCCACCAAAAGCACCAGCGGCGAGGCGGCATGGGCGTGGAAGCAATTCATGCTCCAGATCAAGGACGAGATCCCCGTCCGCAACTTCCCCGACAAACCCAAGCTGAAACGCAAAGTGCGTTTGGCTGTCGACCCGAAAACAATTGCCAAGCCACCGAAGACCAAACCAAAGCAGAAGAAGGAGAAAGGCAACGGCGAGCTTGATCCAGCTCAACCAACAGTTGAGACGGACCTGCCCGCTCTCACGCCCATGTCACCTCCACCTCGCCAGACGCCCTATCTCTGGAGAAACAGCTCACCAGGCAACAACGTTGATCGCCAAGGACGTCGCTGGACACGGGATTGATCCAGGGCCTTAGACCCGCTGAAGCACAGCCGAATAGAACCCATCCCCCCCGCCTGATTGATCCGGCCAGCGCTGGCTGTCCTGCTCCAAACGCAGCGTTGGGTGACGCTTCAACAGAGCCTGGATCTGTGCCTGATTTTCATCGGGATGAATGGTGCAGGTGGCATACACCAAAGAACCTCCAGGAGCCAACAACGGCAGAAGTCCGTCCAGAAGAGCCTGTTGTTGGGGCAAAAGACCACGGATGGATTCGGGTGTCACCCGCCAACGGGCATCGGGGTGACGGGCCAGAGTTCCAAGCCCCGAACAGGGGGCATCAATCAGGATCCTCTGGAACGATTCACGCCATTCGGGACGCTGATCCAAGAGATTGGCGGCATCCGCTGCCAGGGCATTGATGGATGCAAGGCCCAGCCGGGCAGCATTCGTAGCAACGCGCTTGAGCCGTCCAGCCGAACGGTCCACAGCCCAGATCTCCGCCTGATCCCCCACCAACTCCGCCAAATGGGTGGATTTTCCCCCCGGCGCCGCGCAGGCATCCAGGATGCGATCCCCCGGATTGGGCTTGAGCAGAGGCGCAATCCATTGCGCCGAACAATCCTGCACACACCAATGGCCCTCGGCGTAGCCAGGCCATTGGCGCAGATCACCGCTGTGCCCAGAGATGCGCAGGCCGTTAGGACAACCAACGATGGGCTCACTGCTGATGCCAGCCGCGGCCAGATCCTGCTGCACCTGCGAAGGGCTCGATCGCAACCGATTCACCCGCAAATCCAGATCCGGCACCCGGTTGCAGGCGCGCGCTACCGCCTCGGCCCCCTCCGCCCCGCGCCATTCGATCAACAACTGGGTGAACCAATCCGGCAGGGAATGGGCTTGGGCCAGCTGGGCCGCCGGATCGTTGGGCAGCTGCAGGGTTTCGCCGGCCTCCCGCGCCCGCAGTGCCGCCCGCAGAACCCCATTCACCACAGGGGCCAGTCGGGCCAATCCCTTGCTGGCTTTGGCCAACTCCACAGCAGTGTTCACCGCTGCTGAATCAGGAATCCGCTCCATCAACATCAGTTGATAGAGACCCACATGCAACAGCCAGCGCAGCTTGGGCGGTTGCTTTGCAGCCGGCACCTTGCCCAACCGATCCAGCCAGGCATCAAGAGTGCGCCGTTGGCGGATGGCGCCATAGGCCAGCTCGGTCACCAAACCCCGATCGGAAGGCTTGAGGTCCCGCTCCCGCAGCACCCGCTCCAGTGCCACATCGGCATAGGCCCCAGCCGCAACTGCTTGCAACACATCCCAGGCGAGACGGCGCGGCAGCAGTCCAATCGGAGCCGAATCAGACAAGAGCACCACGCATCAATCTCCAGCATGGGCGCCCGGGTGCCAGAGGAACTGACGCAACGGCAAGCGTCCTTCCACATCCACCGGAATGCCCTCTGCCAGCAGAAGGTCCCGCTGGATCCAGTCACTGCCCTCACGGCTGAGGCTCATCGAAATCCGGCCCTGAGCGTTCACCACGCGGTGCCAAGGGACAGGGGACGGGAGCTTGAGGCGACGCAGCGCCCAGCCCACCTGACGAGCACAACCAAAGGCACCGATCAACTCAGCGATCTGGCCGTAGGTCGCCAACCGTCCGTGGGGGATGCGTTCCACCTCACTCCAGACACGCTGATCAAACGTGCCGCCGGAGACGTACGGTTCAACGGAGGGATCCTTAGGCGGGATCTGGATGTCGACAGAAGCGCTGGCTGCTTGATTGTCGTTCCAGGCCCCAAAGCATGGAAGTACCCCAACCTGTTGCTCTCACCCGATTGATCGCCCATGCCCCTGCTGCCGCGACGGTTTGAGCGGCTGAAATCCGTGCTGAACCACCGCATGGCGGATCTCACGGTGTTGCTCGAACACGTGGAGAAACCCCACAACCTCTCCGCCATCCTGCGCAGCTGTGATGCCGTCGGAGCGCTGGAAGCTCACGCGGTGAGTTTCGACGGGCGGCCACGCACCTTCAACAGCACGGCCCAGGGCAGCCAGAAATGGGTACCTCTGCACGATCATCCCGATACCGAAACAGCCATCCGGCAACTCAAAGCGAAAGGGTTCCGCCTCTACGGAACCCATCTCGGAGTGAATGCCAAGGACTACCGGGAGTGCGACTTCACCGGACCCACCGCCTTCGTGCTTGGGGCCGAGAAATGGGGGCTGACCGATCAGGCGCGAGATCTGATGGATGAAGCGCTGTTCATCCCCATGCGCGGCATGGTGCAGTCCCTGAACGTGTCGGTCGCCACGGCAACCCTGCTGTTTGAGGCGCTGCGCCAACGCCAGGTCGCCGGACTGGCCCCAACTCAGGGAGAAGGCCTGAAGCCAGAGCAATACCAGCAGTTGCTGTTTGAGTGGTCCTACCCCGAGGTGGCCCGCTGGTGTCGGGATCAGCAACGGCCATACCCCGCCTTAAGCGAGGAAGGAGAGCTGATGGAGGAGTTGCCGCGAACTGTGAAGCTGCGCTGCTGATCCGACGGAAGACTTGTATCTCTGCGAACGCTGGGCCATAACCAAAGCAGCGGATTGTCAGCAATGGACAACAAACAGTTGCACCAGTACGCGGTCACCTATCACTGCGGCAACGAGTGGGGCGAAGAAATGCTCCAGTCCGACGATCTCAGCCATGCAGTGGAAGCGGCCCACGCCATCTTCCCCAGCTCCTGCCGGATTTCGATCCGTGAGGTGAAGGCACCAAAACCAGCCTGAGATCAGCGCTATCGCCGCGACGCCCCAGGCAACTGAACCGCGGCGATCATTACCGCCGTCTCCAGCAGCAGATTGCGGCTAACCAGCACCACCACCAGCACCAAGGTGGTGGAAAGGATCCGCTCGAGCAAAGCGATCACGTCATCGGTGCTGTCGAGGCTCTTTTTCCAGAGAAACGCGGCCATGCTCAGCAACATCAAGCTGATCCACCAGGCCATCAATCACGTGCCGATGGCTTCAGTCTGACGCGGGCCGGGCTTCTGTGCCGCTCACCCAGGCCTCGATCCCTTCCCCAAGGAAGGACAGCCCCAGCACCAGAACAAACATCGCCAGGCCGGGGAACAATGCAGTCCACCACACCCCGGTGGGCACCGCCGCCAGTGCCAAGTTGAGATCACCACCCCATTCGGGCACGGTCTCCGGCAAGCCCAGGCCAAGAAATCCCAGTCCCCCCAGCACCAACACCGCATCGGCGGCATTGAGGGTGAGCAGCACCGGCACCGAGGTGATCACGTTGCGGAACAGGTAGCGCCGCAGGATCCAGAGCGGCCCTGCCCCAAGGCTCTGGGCGGCCTCCACAAACAGCTCACTCTTCACCTGAGCGGTTTGGTTGCGCACCACGCGGAAATACTGCGGCACGTACACCACGCAAAGGGCTGCGGCGGCATTGGGGATGCCCTTGCCCAGCAGAAAGGCCAACACCACCGAAAGCAACAACACCGGCAGCGTGTAGAGCGTGTCCATCAGCAGCACCATCAGGCGATCGACAGCGCCGCCGAAATAACCACTCACCATGCCCAGGGGCACCCCTACCAGCAGGGCCAAACCCACCGCCAGCAGTACAACCTGAAGCGCCACTCCACTGCCTGCCATGGTGCGCACACACACATCCCGGCCGAGCCGGTCGGTGCCGCACCAATGGGTCCAGCTGGGACCGGAGTAGATCGGGTTTTCCAGGCCAGCATTGGCGTCCGGAAGGATGCCAGCACTCACCAACAACGGCGTGATCAAAGCCACCAGCAGGTAAATCCCCACGATCACCAGACCCCAGCGAGCCATGCGGGTGGAGAGGCTGCGGGTCACGGGCAAGTTGGCCTCGGGCAGATGCATTGTCTCCCGAACCGAGGAAGAATGAAGCCATGGCGTCCCGCTACCACTGGCGACAACGGCTTCTCGGCAGTCTCCAAGGCCAGCTCCAGCTGGCCACCTATTTGGTGGTCTTCCTCGGATTCACAGGGGCCTCATCGGTGGGTCTGCTGATCGGTCAGCGCAATCTGTTGGCCAACGACCAGCAGTTGGCCCGCCAAAGCATCGCGCTGTGCGAAGACGCCATCACCGATCTGCAAGACGATCCAACCCGGCTTGAACAGGAATTGCTGTTCCACTCCAGCCCCAACACCAGCCTCTGGATCGAAGACAACAACGGCGATTTGGTGCGGCCACGCATCCACCAGGCCCTGCCGGACGCCGCGATCCAAACCGCCATGGCCACCAACCCCGGCCGTGAGCCAGGGCTGCAGCGCACGTTCGACATCGGCAATGAACGACTGCTGACAGAGCTGGTCAAGCAATTGCCCGACGGCTCACGCCTGTGGATGGCCCAACGGGCCAGCTCCAACCTTCAGGCCCTGAACAACTATCTGGTGTTGATGATCATGGTGTGGGGCAGCTGCCTGGCCATCACCCTGCTGAGCGTGAGCTGGGTGGTGCGGCGCGTGGTACAGCCCTTGGATCAGCTCAATGCCGCCAGCTCCCAACTGACGGCAGACACCCTGGCCACCGCCAAACTCCAGCTAAGCGAAGGCCCCATCGAAGTGATGCAGCTGAGCCGCACCTACAACGGCCTGCTGGAACGGCTGGCCCAGTCGTGGAGCCAGCAACGCCAGTTCGTGAGCGCCGTCAGCCATGAACTGCGCACCCCCCTCACCATCGTTCAGGGCTATCTGCACCGCACGATCAAACGCGGCAACAACCTCAGCACCAATCAAGTGAAGGGGTTGCAGACCGCGGAGGAGGAAAGCATTCGCATGCGCCGGCTGCTGGACGATCTGCTGGACCTCTCCCGGAGCGACTCCGGCCGGTTGGCCATCGCCAAGGGACCTGTCCGCCTCTCCGACCAACTGGAACAAGTGGCGGATCTTGCCCGCAACACCTTGAGCCGCCCCTTGGTGCTGGAGCTTCCTGACGATCCAACGGCCCGTGATGCGATGGCCCTGGCCGATCCGGCCCGCTTGCGCCAGGTGCTGTTGGATCTGATTGAAAACGCCGACAAGTATTCCCCCGGGGACACCGCCATCCGCTTGGTGCTGCGGCAGAGCGCCAGTGCCTTCTTGATCGATGTGATTGATCAAGGCATCGGCATTCCTGAGACCGAACTGAACCAGGTGTTTGAGCGTTTTCAGCGCGGCAGCAACGCACCGGCCAAAACGGGCTCCGGCTTAGGACTTTCCGTTGTGAAGCTGCTGGTGGAGGGCATGGGCGGCAGCATTCAGGTGCACAGCCGCCTTGGCCAAGGCAGCTGCTTCACCGTGGTGTTGCCGTCATGATTCCGTTCCTCGTGTTCTGCTCACTGCTGATCCCAGTGAACCTCTGGGCTGCGATCACACCGCATATGCACAGTGATGTGTCGATGCGAATCCTGCACGGCGTGTGCACGGTTGTTTTGATTCCCCTGCTGTGGATGCTCTGGGATCAACGGCGTCTGCTGCGGACTGTGCCTGCACTGGTGTTGGCGATCTTTGCGACGGTGATGTTGGTGGTGAACAGCTGGATCACCGCCATGGGCATGGGCGTGGAATTCGGCTGGTTGGACCACCTCTTCCTGGCCCTGTCTGAAGTGGCGTTGACCCTGTTCTTCCTGATGGCACCGGATCCTGCGCCCGTCACCGAGCCCTAGCCAACCCCCTGGGAACGGACACGCCCTCCCAGGCGGGTGCGTTGTTCGAGCTGCATCTGCAGCACCGGCAATCCAGACGGCTGGTGGAGCTCAAAGCGCTCCACGCCATCCAGAACCACACGATTCTGATAGCGACTGCCGCTGCGGATCCCCCCCTGGAGATCAAAGGCAGGGCCGCAGCGCATCAAGACATCACCGCGCCAGATCGCCGACGGCGCCGGACCCAGGCTGTACACCACAGGATCCGAGCCATCACGTGGTGCGATGGCGAGCTTGGGTTGCCGATCGGCCAAGGCACAGGGCCAACGCCTGACGGCTGCGCTGACGCGCATGGAGGGCGAGGGTTTGCAACGACAAACTGCTCAACAGCAGCAATGCCGAGGTGGTGAGTGCCAGAGGCAGGGCAAACCCCTGCCGCTTTGGATCAGGCGATCGCATCCAACATCAACGAAAGATGGATGAAGCATTCCCCATAAGACGAAAAACCTGGAGGGGTTTCAATAAAGCTCAGAGATGAGCAACATCGGAGAAAACAACTCAGAGAAAGCTCAGAGAAGACTCAGCCAGTACTGGCTTAAAGGCCTACTAGTTGATTCATGGTTGTGATTGCAGCACCACTGCGTGCACTCTTTACAACCACTTATTGCCATGACGACACTGAACAGACGGGTGAAGCTGGCATTCCTCAACCGCAAAAAAGGCCGCAATCCGCTCGAGAAGGGCTTCACTTTGGTGGAGCTGATGGTTGTGATTGTGATTGTTGGAATTCTGACAAGCGTTGCACTTCCGCAGTTCCTATCTCAAAGCACTAAAGCCAAAGGGGCAGAGGGCAAATCTGACACCGCCGCAATCGTCAAAAATACAGCCGCAGAATACCAACAAGGTGGCGCAGAATACATCGCTGAATTAGCCACTAAAGGCACCACCACGAATACACCTTTTGTCTTCGCAGGATCAGCAACGACATGCGACAACCTTGGAGGGAGAACAAAACTCGAAACTCAAAAGTTTGATTATTATTGCTCACTCGTCCAAGCGCCAGCACCAGCCGCCGGTGCTACGCCCTTACTTGATGACGGCACATATGCTTTGGGTGATTACATTCTCGTAGTAACCGCCTTCGGACCACCCATCACAGATACGGCCACAGTAAAAGTTGACACTTCGCTGCAGAATTTGGTGATGACCCAAGCCACCAATCTTGATAATGGTCACACACAAACGGTGAAAACCGGAACTTGTCAAGTCTTCGGTGGAACTGCAACTGCGACCACAGCTCCGACCAACACCTCGTCTGGAACCCCTTCTACAGCAGCCTGCTAAAACAACTCTAGGGCTCTCGAAAAGAGAGCCCTTCAGCAATAGAGGAAGAGAAGATGCAATCCAAATCAGAAAAATTCAAACAGCAACCGAGAACAACAATTAGTGGGCATGCAAAACATGCACAAATCATATGGAGAAGACTAGAAAATACTTCTGAAAGCAATGGATTTGCTCTCCCACTCGTCCTGATCGTTGGCTTGATCATGACGGTGGGTGGTTTTGCTCTTCTAGCCAGAAGCTTTGGGGGATTGATTGGGTCACAAAGGCTGGAGCAAGCACGCCAAGCGAGGGCCATCGCAGAATCAGGCATTGCCCAAACGATCGAATCGTTAAACAGCAATTATCGCTATCTACTGATCAATTGCTACTCCAAGAATGGGTCAATTCCAGGAAATCACAGCTGCATAGAAGACGAAGATTCAGACACTATCAGTTATGAATGCACATGGGACCAACCATGCATTCCGTCCTCCATCTGCCCTGATGCCACAAGCTCGGGAAAACCAGATATCGCAGGAATCACCTCCAATCCATCTGGAGATTACGAAGTTGATTACTATGCTTATTCAGGAACTCAATACTATGGTGGAACGGGAACCCTTCGCGTAATAGGGCATCGAAAAAGCAACGACAAGACGCGCATTCTTGCCAGCGCAGTCGTCGAGACAAGCTTCGACATCAAGCCAAAGCCCTGTGACAACACCTACGGATCACCCGCAACAAATAGTGGATTTCCAGCTTTACTCGCCTCAACGGTCACCATGGGAGGCAACGATGTAATTGGACAGACATCGGGCAATATTCTCTGCACAAAATGCACGACGCCTACCTATACAGATACAAATGCAGATGGAATCATCGATAGCGATGAACGCACCAAACAGAATGAACCGGCAATAAGCTGCAACACCCAGTGCGATGTTGGGGGGGAGATATTTATAGGCGATATCGACATTCCTCCCGTACCAGAATTCCCATCAAAGCTCATTGGAAACACTGAATACACCAATATTGACTTACAAACTGGTGACACAACAATCACTGCAGGAAACACTGCTGGCGTCAACAACAACAATCGCTGCGAGACGGAAAAAGAAGGCAATATATTCATAACTCACTGCAAAGTAAGCAACATTATTGGCAGCGGCAAGAGGGTCTTAAATGTCGACACATCCAATGGCCCAGTCAATCTCTACATTCAGGGCAACATCACACTCAGTGGTAAAAGTGGAATCATCCATAACGGCTCAGCGGAAGACTTGAGCCTATTTGGCCTTCCAGCATCGAGCGACGACTCATGCTCAACGGATGACAGCTTCACCCTGCAAGACATCAAGATTTCAGGAGGTGCCAGTGGCAGCAACATGTTCATCTTTTTCCCCTGTGGTGATGTTGGGATCAATGGTGGATCAAAAAATAATTGTGATGTCGCCGAAGACGACAACTGCGCTGGGGGAGATATCCGTGGTGCCGTCTGGTCAAAATCGTGGACAGGATCGTCGGGCAATCAAGCTCAACTGGTCGTACCTCCCGATCTTCCGTCTGAACTGGTTCGCCGGAATGGCACCAGCTTTGCCACCTCAATCCAGGACTACATCAGCCTTGGCGTGAACAGTTGGTTCTCTTTTGATCGAGAGCCATGATGATGCCCAGCAAAAACACTCAGAGTGGAGGATTCACAATCCTTGAATTAATGGTTGTTGTCATCATCTTTGGGATTCTTGCAGGGATTGGCATCGGTCATTACCAGCGCAATTGGAAAGAAGAGAGGCTTAAAGCAATTACACGGGAAACAGCAGCCTGGCTGGAAGACAATCGACTGCGAGCCTTACAACAATCGGAAACTTGTGTTATCGAGATTGATGATGCAAACACCGCTTTAAGGGCCGCATCGCATAACGATGGGAATGATTGCGATGATATCTCACAACTAGATCTTAAGCAAATAACTCAGAATATTGACAACCTAATTCTCTGCAGCGATACATCAACGTCGAACAATCTAATCTGCGATAGCTCACATACAAACTCGCAGACAGATGGGACCACAAACATCATCATTACACCTCGAGGCACAGTGGCGCAGGGTGGATTAATCAAGTTAAATCTGGACCAATCAATTAAGAATCGCTGCATTGCCATCATCCAGCCATTGGGATTAATTCGCCAAGGAATTGAGCGAAACAGCAGCTGCAACTTCAACACTGCTTTTTAAGCCATGGGTTTTACGATCACTGAATTAGTCGTAGCTGCAGCGATTGGACTCTTAACGGCATCAGTTGCTGGACAAGCCTTGATATCACACCTCCAAAGCAGTGAACGCGCAGAAGCCATGGAACGGCAACGAAACGACTGGGCACGTACAACACATTTCATCGAATCCGAAATTGCTCTTTCTGAGCACTTAATCACAAATATCGAGAACATTATCGTTTCCTCATCTTGCGACATTTCAGAAGAGGAGTTTCGCCTTGCCATTGATATGAGGCGCGACCTTCCAATTGTGATTTATGCAGTGAAGGAATCAGATTCAAACTGGCTGCCGACAAATACGTTGTGGCGATGTGGTCCAGGACTAAACAATGATGGCTCGTACAACAACACCATCGAGTTCGAACGGCTCCTCGATGGACTTGCTGGCACAGTTGACGAAGGAGGTGGATTTATCTCTAGCTCGAACACCTCCAATAGTTCCAAATACGCAGACTTCATACTTGGCCTAAAAGGTCATGCCACCGTGAAATATGGGCAAGTGACGGCTGCTCGTAGCCGCATCAGCCCGCTATACACAAGGCCAACCGCCAACAGCTTGTGTGATGCATCGAACATGGTCAAAGTGAAAGGTACAAGCGGACCAGATACTGACTTATCTTCTGAAAATATCTCAGTTTTGCGAGGAGAAGATATTTTATTATGTGGATATGGTGGCGGTGACTCAATCACTGGATCTGATGCCAACGATATTATTGAAGCTGGTGATGCTGGATCAAGCACTCTTACCGGAGCTGCAGGAAATGATGTTTTGAGGGGAACAGATGACGCCGATACCCTTATTGGCGGGCCAGGCAATGATGTATTGGTGGGTCGAGGTGGAAATGACAAGCTTGTAGGAGATATTGAAGCGCAAGCCATTGGTGATGATCAGAATATTTATCTGCCAGGAAACGGCAAGGATACAATTCACGGAGGACAAGGCTTAGATATTATTTTTTTCAACGGCAATCAGTCTGAATACACCATTGACACCACCGATTCCCCTTGCAACACGCAATCATGCACAGTTGAGACTTCAGAGAATGAAACCAAAACCATCTACGACTCTGAGATCTTGATTTTCAACGATGCACGCCTTGACCTACCAGACCCTTAACCCTCAGCAATTTCTCAGACGGATCACATCTGATCCAAAGCCAAAACCAATCATCCTCTGAGTAGAAGGCACCAACAGGGAGTGATGATAGTTAAGCAATCAAGGACAAGAAACGACTGCAAAGCTTTTCTTTAAGCCTCAATGCTTGGCGGCACTCAACAAGGATCGCAGGGCAAATATGGAGATAGCGCACCATGACAATCACCGAATCTCTAGTTGCTTCAGCGATTTTGATGACAATGGCAACACAGGCAAGCCAAGTGTTTGGTAATTCAATGCAAGCGATAGGAAAAAGTCGCCTACGCGACGGAATCAATACATCGATTCAACGAGACATCGAAAAAATCCGAGAGACTGTCTCGCAGTGGAGCATCAATACTACGGGCACAGATGGTCAATTGTCCTACGATCCACCTCAATCGGATTGCGAGGATTCAATTCTTGCTACAACGCTTCTGAGCGATCAAAATTCTCTACTTCCTGCATCCCAAGCTCTCAACTTATCCAATATCTCAACACCTCTTCAAGGATTACAGATCATACGCACCATCGAAACTCTGCCTGGCAATGAAAACCTGGTTCTTATCAACTACTCCACAACTGGACATTCAAAAATCAAAACTCAGGCAAGCACAATATTGTCAATCCCCGCCCAAGGTTGGTGCAAATAAACCCTCAGCTCCCCCCACCATCATTGAGCTTCAGTACAGCCATGAAGGCCTCCTGAGGCACATCCACCTTGCCCATGGCCTTCATGCGCTTCTTGCCCTTAGCCTGCTTCTTCAGCAGTTTCTTCTTCCGTGAAATGTCGCCGCCATAGCACTTAGCGAGCACATCCTTGCGGATGGCACTGATGCTGGTGGAGGCAATAATCCGGCTGCCGATCGAAGCCTGAATCGGAATCTTGAACTGCTGGCGAGGGATCAGTTCCTTGAGTTTCTCCACCAACGCTTTACCCACGTTGTAAGCCTTGTCTTGGTGAACGATCGTAGTGAGGGCATCGGCCCGCTCGCCGTTGATCAACACATCGAGGCGCACCAGCTGGTTCTTGCGATAGCCGATCAGGTGGTATTCCATCGAGGCATAGCCCTGGGTGCGAGTCTTCATCTGATCGAAGAAGTCGGTCACCACTTCCGCCAGCGGCAACTCGTAGATCAACGTCACCCGATCGGTGGTGATGTATTTCATGTCGATGTAGTCACCCCGCCGCTCCTGGCAGAGGCCCATCAAGGCGCCGTTGTACTCGTTCGGCGCGTAGATCTCCATCTTCACGTAGGGCTCTTCGATCGACTCACGCTTTTGCGGATCGGGAAGCGTGGCGGGGTTGTCCACCATCACTTCGGAGCCATCGATCATGTTCACCTTGTAGATCACCGATGGCGCGGTGACGATCAGATCAAGGTCGTATTCACGCTCAAGCCGCTCCTGCACGATTTCCATGTGCAGCAGGCCAAGGAAGCCGCAACGGAAGCCGAAGCCCATGGCGCTGCTGGTTTCCGGCTCGTACTTCAGCGCTGCATCCGAGAGCTGCAACTTGTCGAGGGCATCGCGCAGATCGGGGTACTGATCGGCCTCGGTGGGGAAGAGGCCGCAGAACACCATTGGCTTGGCCTCGGTGTAACCCGGTAAAGCCTTATCCGCCGGCGCATTCACCAGGGTGATGGTGTCGCCCACACGGGCATCAGCCACCGCCTTGATCGACGCCGCGAGATAGCCCACCTCTCCCGCGTGGAGCTCATCCACCTTCTTCTGATCCGGCGCCATGATCCCGATCTCATCGAGCTCATAAGTCTTCTTACTGGCCATCAACAACACTTTGTCTTTGCAGCTGATCCGGCCACTCATCACGCGGAAATAAACGATCACGCCCCGGTAGGGGTCGTAATACGAATCGAAGATCAGCGCCTTGGTGGGTTCCTCCACCGCATCCTTCGGTGGGGGCACACGGTCAACAACGGCCTGCAGGATTTCGGGCACCCCCAAGCCGGTCTTGGCCGAGCAGGAAATGGCATTGCTGCAATCGAGACCGATGATCGCCTCGACCTCTTCCTTGATTCGATCGGGATCCGCACCAGGCAGATCGATCTTGTTGAGCACCGGGATGATCTCGAGATCGTTATCCAGGGCCAGGTACACGTTGGCCAGGGTCTGTGCTTCCACCCCCTGGCTTGCATCCACCACCAGCAGCGCCCCTTCACAGGCCTGCAGGCTGCGGCTCACCTCATAGGAGAAGTCGACATGCCCAGGGGTGTCGATCAGGTTGAGGACGTACTCCTCCCCATCCGCCGCGGTGTAGTTCATCCGAGCGGCCTGGAGCTTGATCGTGATCCCCCGCTCCCGCTCCAGGTCCATGTTGTCCAGGAACTGCTCCTGCATGTCCCGGTTGGCCACCGTCCCGGTGTCCTGCAGCAAGCGGTCGGCCAGGGTCGACTTGCCGTGGTCGATATGGGCAATGATGCAGAAGTTGCGGATCCGTGAGACGGGGGCGTCGGTCATGCAGCGGCGGAATCCCGTCTCGGGTCCAGAGTTAGTCGTTGTCTCAATCCTAAGGAGCGGCACCAGAGGTCATGAGCAATCCCTGGACCCTGTTGCTGCTGGCGATCAGCGCTGAGGTGATCGGCACCTCCTGCCTGCGCTTGTCAGAAGGCATGACCCGACCGCTGCCCACCCTGCTGGTGTTCAGCGCCTACGCCCTTGCCATGGCCCTGCTCTCCAAGGTGGTGCTGAGCATTCCCCTGGGGATCACCTATGCCCTCTGGAGCGGCATTGGCACCGTGGTGATCGTGCTGGTGGGGCGCTTCGCCTACAGCCAGATGCTCCAGCCTGCGCAGTTGATCGGCATCGGCCTGATCACCGCCGGTGTGGTGTTGGTGAATCTGGGGGACTAAGGCTTAGGGCATGAGCCCCAGCAGGGCATCGCTGCGTTCCCGCATCCGCTGCAGCACTTGCGGATCCTGCTGCGGATCCTCATGAATGCTGGGCAACAGCGCTTGCAGCCGCTGCTGCCAGGCCTCGCTGTTGAGCCGTTGCTCGAAGCAGCGCTGCAGCACCTCCAACATGATCGTGACGGCCGTGCTTGCTCCTGGGGAGGCCCCCAACAACGCCGCCAGGGAGCCATCACCGGAGGCCACCACCTCGGTTCCCAACTGCAGCCGTCCGCCCTGCTTGCTGCGTTTGATGATCTGCACCCGTTGGCCCGCCACCGAGAGGGTCCAGTCTTCGGCGCGGGCGGTGGGCATGAATTGCTGCAGCGCCTCATGCCGCTCCGCAGGGCTCTGGCGCAGCTGATTGATCAAGTACTGCACCAGTTCGAAATTGGTGGCACCCACCTGCAGCATCGGCACCAAATTTGTGACGCGCACGGAAGTAGGCAAATCCAGCAAGGAGCCCTGCTTAAGGAACTTGCTGCTGAAACCTGCGAAAGGGCCGAACAACAGCGAGCGCTTGCCATCGATCCAGCGGGTGTCGAGGTGAGGCACCGACATCGGCGGGGCCCCTACGGCCGCCTTGCCATAGACCTTGGCGCGCTGACGGTCGGCCAGCTGCGTATCACCGCACACCAACCAGAGGCCACTCACCGGGAAGCCAGCGAAATCAGCGGCCTCCGGAATCCCGGAGCGTTGCAGCAGCGGCAGGGCACCACCACCAGCACCAAGGAAGACAAAGGGAGCCCGCACTTCTTTTTTGCCGGAGGGCCCTTTGAGCACCACGCGCCAGTCGGCCTCGGTCATGTCGCTGCGGCGCAAGCGTTTGAGGTCTTGCACCTGGGTGCCGTACTCAACGGTGAGTGCTCCGCTCTGCTGCAAGGGCATCAGATAGGCCCTGGTGAGGGTGCCGAAATCCACGTCCGTGCCCCGATCAATCCGGGTGGCCGCTACCGGCTGTTTGAGATCACGGCCCGCCATCACCAGGGGCATCCATTCGGTGAGCTCGCTCTGGTCTTCGCTCCAGCGCATCCGCGCAAAGGCCGGCAGCTCCTTCAGCTGGCTGTAGCGCTGACGCAGAAAGGCAATGTTCTCCGGCGTCCAGACGGCGCTGATGTGGGCCGCCTGGTGGAGAAAGCTGCCGGTGTCGAGATCGCCCCGCTCCCGCAGCGACCCCCAGAACTCCAGGCTGCGTTCAAACGAGGCATTGATGGCCACCGCTTTGGCCGTGGCAACCGTGCCATCCGCCTGCATCGGGGTGTAGTTCAGCTCGCAGTTGGCGGCATGGCCAGTGCCGGCGTTGTTCACCGCGGCGCTGCTCTCGAGAGCAGGCGCCTCGAGCCGCTCCACCAGAAGAATCCGCAGCTGCGGGTCAAGTTCATGCAGCAGCGCCGCCAGGGTGGCGCTCATGATTCCAGCGCCCACGAGCACGGCGTCGTAACGGGCCTCGGGGTTGAACGAACCGTCGTGCTGCACCGGAGCTGGAGGGTTAACCGCTCTCGTCACCCTATGGGGCCACTCCGTAACCTTGAGGACTTGATGTCTGGTTCATCCCGATGAGCACTGAAACCATGGCCCTCACGTTGGAGAACGTGGAGAAGGTGCTGGATGAACTGCGCCCCTTCCTGATGGCCGACGGCGGCAACGTTGAAGTGGTGGAGCTGGATGGTCCGATCGTGAAGGTGCGTCTGCAGGGAGCCTGCGGAAGCTGCCCCAGCAGCACGATGACCTTGAAGATGGGCATTGAACGCAAAATGCGCGAATCGATCCCCGAAGTGAGTGAAGTGGTGCAGGTGCTCTGAAGCGTCTGTTCGTCTACGGATCACTGAAGAGCAACGGCAGCGCCCATCACTTGCTCAAGGGCACTAAGCGCGACAGCGACGGAATCGTCGATGGCTTCGTCTTGATCGACTACCAGGGCTATCCGATGCTCCAGCGGGGGGATGGGTCCGTGACAGGAGAGATCTACTGGGTGCCCGACCCTTGCTTGCCCGATTTAGATGCTTGGGAGGAGGTACCTGAGGTGTACCAACGCAGCAGCGCGACCCTCAGGGATGGGCGGAGCGTGTGGCTCTATGAAGCAGCTCCAAGAATTAATTAATCGAGGGAAGTAAAATCCACAAAGCGAAATTTTTCGCACTGCACATTTACAGAAAATAAAAAAATCATGCCTTAGACCAAAGGCATGCCTAGCGAGGTATGCCCATGCAGGCAGCACCAAAGCCGATCAACGAAGCAGCCCGGCTGAGATCACTCAGTGAATATCGAATTCTGGGAACGAAGCCTGAAAAAGCTTTTGACAACATCACCCGGATGGCCTCAGAGATCTGCCAATCTCCGATCGCTCTGATCTCCTTGGTGGATGAAAAGCGTCAGTGGTTCAAATCGAAGGTGGGCCTTGAGGCCAGCGAAACCGACCGAGACATCTCCTTTTGCGCCCATACGATCCTCGATTCCAAGCCTCTGGTGGTGGAGGACGCGCTGTTTCATGAGAAATTCCGCGACAACCCACTCGTGCAGGAAGCACCCCACATCCGGCTCTATGCAGGCTTCCCCCTGAAAACCGACATCAACCACCGCATTGGAACGCTTTGCGTGATTGATCGGATTCCCAAATCACTCACCAATTCGCAATACAAGGTGATGGAAGGCCTGGCGGAACAAGCCACCACTCTTTTGGAACTCAGACGCCGATCCCTGGCCCTGATGGATGAGTTCTGTCAGATGCATCACGCTCAAGGGTTGGTCACCACTTGCAGTTACTGCAAATCCATCCGTGACAGGGAAGGGTTCTGGCAACCGATCGAACGATTCCTGATGCAGCACAGCACGCTGAATTTCAGCCATGGCATCTGCCCCGAATGCATGAACGAGCACTTTCCCGACGTGCAAAGCAGTCGAGCGGAGTCGACAAACAATCACGGTTGAGCCAATTGGAGCTGGGCGATGGGCAACGGCGACACCACGAACACTTGACATCGCCGGAAAATAAAAAAGGAAATTCAAGTGATGCGTCATGCGAATTGCAGATTTTCTGTATCGCAAACTCGGGCTGAATATCTTCAAAGCAGCACCTCACCTGAGAACGCAAACGCCCAATACTCCCGTGCCTGCGGTGGTTGAGCAGGAACCCGAACCACCGAGCCCAGTCAACACATCAACAGCCGATGTGATTCACATTGGTCCCAGGGGTGGTCGCTACAAAGTCGACGCCAAAGGTCGCAAGGTGTATCTCAAGGCCAGCTGAAGCATTTCAGATCTAACGAGCTGGCAGGACCAACTGAGTTGAAATACCGATCGATTGGCTTTGGTATCAATAAAAACCACCACGGATGCAGTCTGAACGACAAGCTTGATTCACGTTGGGAGATCGAGATGAATGCTGGTCCTGCCTGTCCCATCCGATTTGACAGCCTTGAACAGCGAAATGAATCGCTCACCGAGCAATGCCTGACGGCAGCTGAAATCGAATGGCAACGTTGGTCGGGCTGGCAGATGGAACGCACGGCGGCAAAACAGTTCAGAAAAAAGTGGTCTTGAGTCGTTGAACAAGGCACCACAGCACTAGCCAGCAACTCTGGGGACACCTGAGTCCACAAAGAGATGGTCGAACAAAGCCCTCGGAGATGGAATGCATGCGGATCCCGCATACCAAAAAGGGCTAGACAGGCGCCTGAGTTAAAATGCTTGAAATACGCTTAGTCAGTCCTGTTCTGGCACCCAGCTCTAAGCAGAAGTCAACTTAGGCAGCCAAGGTCATAAATGTATATGAGTGGCATTGTTAGAGAAGAACCGATAACGGAGTTCAGCAGATTGGAGGACGTCAATCTCCTCCCACTGAACCAGTTCAGCTGGCCGAGATTTAATTTTATTGCCCAGGACAGAAATTTAAGTGATGGAAACACTGGCCTCTCCCTCTACACCGGAGAAGAAGAGATTCTGATTTCAGGAAATCGATATTCCTTGCGCGAGCATAACGATCCCGGAAGCATCTACCTCTTCAACGATCCAGAATTCTCAAGCCAGTCCTCTTGGATTGACCTCGACGGCAACATCACCAAAGAAGACGGCTCCGCTCCTCTAAATGGCGAACAGGGCAATCAGTCAGGTGATGACCTCATCTCCAATTTTCAACTCGTTGATTACAACGGCAACTTCAGCCTCTGGGATCAATATCAACGCGACTACTCCGTTGCTCTCCTCTCTGATACTCAAGGCCAATACGTCCTCATCCAGGACCGTAACCTTGACGATGGCAATGACGGCACAGATACTCTCCGCAATGTCAATGAAATCTTCTTCCAAAACGGAGAAATAGTTGCCCTCTCACCTCTCAACAGCTGGGGCGGATACAATCCCAACTACCTCTTCTCCAATCCACAGTTCCTAAGCCAATCCTCTTGGATTGACCTCGACGGCAACGTCACCAGAGACGACGATTCCTCTCCACTCTACGGTGAACAGGGCAATCAGTCCGGTGATGACCTCATCATTGGCTTTGATCGCGTTTCTTACTCAGACTCAGCTGAAAATT
>NZ_JAUONZ010000003.1:0-195558 GCF_030546365.1 Synechococcus sp. YX-04-1 | reverse complement strand
TCCCAGCACTACGGATCCACAGAATGGGATCTAACGGGCGCTGGAGAAGGCGACTATTACTTCTCAGAACAGAACTACAACAACAAAGACATCTGGATTGACCTCGATGGCCAGATCTCTTATCTCGATCCTTACTCCGGTGGCCTGATCACTCCCCAAGCTGGTGAACAGGGCAATCAGTCCGGTGATGACCTCATCATTGGCTTTGATCGCGTTTCTTACTCAGACTCAGCTGAAAATTGGGAACCTTGGTACGGAGACTCGGCTCTCTCTAATCTCGCTATCGCTCGGCTTCGTGATGAGCAGGGCGAGTACTTCATCGTTCAAGACCGCTCCGGCAACTCCGATAACCAAGGCACTGACACCCTCCGCCGCGTCGATACTCTCGAAATTTATTCCCAGCACTACGGATCCACAGAATGGGATCTAACGGGCGCTGGAGAAGGCGACTATTACTTCTCAGAACAGAACTACAACAACAAAGACATCTGGATTGACCTCGACGGCAACGTCGCTCTAATCGATTCCTACGGCAATCCCATTCCCACTGGCCCGGGCATGCAGGGCAATCAAGCCGGTGATGACCTCATCATTGGTTTTGAAGAACTAAATCTCGATGGCGTGATGTCTGACTACAGAATTACAAAAGCTCGAGATCTAGATGGATATTTCTACAAAGTCACAAGTAATGATGCCCACTACGGTACCGATACTTTGCGGAATGTCGACAGCATTCAATTCGATGATTCCGTCTACTTCCTCAACGAAGAAGCCATTGATTCGGGGGATCGTGCATTACGCCTCCAAGCCCTCTTAACATCAGAGTCCTCAATACTGCCTCAAGTTGCAGTTCTAGGCGACTCCGTAGATCACGATGCAAGCTACTCACTTTTAATCACAGGTGAGTCATTGAGGGAGGGATACACCATTGAATCGGCGGATTTAACGCTGCATTTTGATCCGCTCCTCTTTGGCGTAATCAACGCTTCTGATGTTCGCATTGGAGGGGAATTACCCATAGCAAACGCAGTGGAGATTGACAATGAATCGGGCACTTTGCGATTAGCCGCTGCAAGCCTCGCAGCCCTTGACGCAGGTCAAGGTGTTTCCTCAGAGACTGTCATTGCATCAATTTCGCTTGACTTTGATGAAGAGGCACTCGCCACGATCGAAAAAAATGCAGACGGCAGCCTCGTTACCAATCCTCTCTCCTTCTCGCTCTCTGCTAACGCAGATGAAACAGTGTTGTCCAAGAACTTCTTTGATGCAACAGGCCTTCTAAATCGCGAGATTGTCACCCTCAATGATTTAGGCGGGTATGCGGCCGTCGGCAGCGAAGACGTCACTCTCTATGAAGCCAAGATCAACTTCGAACAGCAAGATGATGGCCTCGTCTTGGGAACCCAACGCGTCGTCGGTGCTGATGCCACGTTCACCAATTTGATCCGCTCTGGAGACACACTCACCACATCCGTCGACTGGCTCAATGTCGGCAACATCCAAGCCAACAATCTCAACTACAGCGAGGTCTACAACCAGAACGCCACCCTCGCTTCTGCTGACTTCTCACAGACCAGCGTTGCCAGTGGTTCTTTCATCGATGGTGTTTTTGTCAGCGATGCCCGTGAATCCACCACACTCACCACCGACATCAAGGTCACCGGCTCAGCTGGCAATGTGCTTGATCTCTCCGATGGCATCGTCTCCATCCAGGCCGAAGGATCAGAGATCTTCACCAATGAAGGCAAAGGTTCCTCAAACCTGATCACCTTCCAAGGTGACCTCAACTACGACGGCCGGGTTTCCATGAAAGACCTTGCCTACCTCAATGCTGGCGCTGCACGTCAGCAAACAGTCATCCCCGGTGACAACGAAACCGATGCTGATGGGAACGGCATTGTCGATGCATCGCTCGCCAAAGATGTTGATGCTGATTTCAACGGCAAGATCGACCTCGCTGACTTAGCTGTCCTCGACAATGACTGGGGCAAATCACTGCATACTGGTGATCAAGATTTCCAAGGATCTGAAAGCATCTCTTGGAATGAGCTCGATAGCCAGGGTGAAAGCTCAACCTGGGAGAACGATTCCTTCAAGGATCAAAATGCGATTGAGTCTGAGCCCGCTTATGTCGGCTCCCTCGAAGCACCTGGAACCTCTGGCGTGATTGGTTCAGATGGCAACCAAGATGGAAACAATTCGCTCGAGGGTGAAAGCTTCCAGGATCCTTTGGCCGCTTAAGCAAGCCACATTCCTCATCTCATTCAGGGGGCTGTACGGCACAGTCCGCTGAATGTCTGCAGCAACATGGCGGCAGAGCCAATACAGGCAGCCGTAACCATGCGCGACCTCTGCCCTGCCCTGCAGAACAAGACGTACTTCAACTACGGCGGCCAAGGGCCTTTGCCCAATCCATCCCTGGAGGCGATCACCGCAAGCTGGGCACGCATTCAGGAGCTCGGGCCGTTCACTGCAGATGTTTGGCCCTACATCGCCAAAGAGGTGAACAGCACCCGCCGTCTTCTGGCCCAGTGCTGCGGTGTTCCGCCCCATCGGCTTGCCCTCACCGAAAACGTCACCAGCGGCTGCGTGCTGCCGCTATGGGGGTTGCCCTTTACCAAAGGGGACCGGCTGCTGATCGGCGACTGCGAACACCCTGGAGTCGTGAGTGCCTGCGTTGAACTGGCCAGACGACAGAACCTCGCCATCGACGTGCTGCCGGTGAAGCATCTGCGGGGGGATCAGGCCCAATGCGATGCCGCCGTGGTCGAGGCGATTGACCAAACCCTCACCCCCCGCACCCGTCTGGTGGTGCTGAGCCATCTGCTCTGGAACACCGGCCAGGTGATGCCAATTGCCACCGTCGCCAAGCAGCTCCATCAGCACCCCCAACAACCTTTTCTGTTGGTGGATGCCGCCCAGAGCTTCGGACAGATCCCCGTTGAAGAGGCCGCTGCCGCGGCCGACATTTACGCCTTCACCGGGCACAAGTGGGCCTGCGGTCCAGAAGGGCTGGGGGGCGTGGCGCTTTCCGAGCGTGTGCTGGCTGAGGCTGCGCCAACCGTGATCGGCTGGCGCAGCCTGCGCGATGAAAGCAAGGCCGATCTGAGCAGCACTGATCTGTTTCACCACGACAGCCGCCGCTTTGAAGTGGCCACCAGCTGCGTGCCCTTGATGGCCGGCCTGCGCAGCTCACTGCAACTGCTGGAACAAGAGGGATCAGCCCAACAACGCTGGGACAGCATTCGAAGCCTTAGCGGCCACCTCTGGCAGGAACTCCAAGGGCTAGACCACGTCACACCCCTGCTGGAAACGGCGCCCGCCAGCGGACTGGTGAGCTTCCAGATCAACGGCGAAGTATCCCCCGCTGAGCATGTGAAGCAGTTGGGGGCCCAAGGGCTTTGGATTCGCGATCTGGCGGACCCCAGTTGCTTGAGAGCCTGCACCCACATCAGCACCACAGACGACGACATCAACGCCCTGGTGGCAGCGATCGGCACCCTTTGATCGGCTCAGATCAACCGCGTCAGAGCACCTTGCTTCAAGACAACCTCAAACGCAGGGCGCGTTCAGCTTCCTCGCGATCATCAAAGTGCACCTTCTCAGTGCCGAGAATCTGGTAATCCTCGTGCCCCTTACCGGCCACCAGCACCAGATCATCGGCCTCAGCCTCTGCGATAGCTGAAGCGATCGCACTGGCCCGATCGCCCTCCACAATGAGATCGATTCCGTCCGGAATCCCCGCCACCACGTCATCCAGGATCTGCTGAGGATCCTCGGTGCGGGGGTTGTCGGAGGTGACCACCACGCGGTCAGCCAGGCGTGACGCAATCGCCGCCATCTGCGGACGCTTGCCCCGATCCCGATCACCACCGCAACCGAACACGCAGATCAGCCGCCCGGTGCAGAACGGACGCGCTGCTGAAAGAGCGTTACTCAAGCCATCGGGCGTGTGGGCGTAATCCACGAGCACCGGAGGCAAATTCGCTGCATCCACACCGTTCAAAATCACCCGCTCCATCCGGCCCGGCACGCCACCGAATCGGCCGATGGCCTCCAGCAGCACCGGCAAAGGCAACTGCTGCTGAAGCAGCACCCCAACCGCCTGCAGCAGGTTCATCAAGTTGAAGCGACCCAACAAGGGCGAACGAAAACGGCCCTCGCCAACAGGGCTGATCAAGCGACCTTCCACCCCAGCGGCCGTCATCTGCAAATCGCTCATGCGCAACTCAGCCGATGGATCCTCAAGCGAACTGCGCCAACAGGCTGCGCCTAGCCGTTCAGCCAACCGCGCCCCCCAGGGGTCATCACTGTTGACCACCGATCGCGCATCGCCTTCCAACAACAGAGGATCCGCAAACAGCGACGCCTTCGCCTCGAAGTAGTCCTCCATCGAGGCGTGGTAGTCGAGGTGGTCCTGGGTGAGGTTGGTGAACACGGCTCCCGCGAAGCGGCAGCCCGCCACCCGCTGTTGCGCCAGAGCGTGGGAACTCACCTCCATCGCCGCCAGGCCACAGCCGGCGGAGACCGCCTCGGCAAGTTGCCCCTGAAGGAGATCGGCAAAGGCCGTGGTGTGGGTGGCCGTGATGATGTGGCCCGGCCAGCGGTTCACCAACGTGCCGAACAAGCCCACGGCTTGGCCGGACGAAGCGGCCAGATGCTCGATCAAATGGGTGGTTGTGGTTTTGCCATTGGTGCCGGTCACACCAATCAGGGCCATACGCCTGCAGGGATGGTCCCAGTACGCCGCAGCAATTTCACCGATTCGACGCGCCACCGGCTCTTGGATCACCACCACAGGGTCATCAGCACCTGGCGGTTGTGCAGCAGCAGCTTCAGCTCCAATCACAGCAGCGGCGGCACCGGCCTCAAGGGCTTGGGCCCAGAACGTGCCTCCATCCACCCGTTCGCCGGGGAGTCCGAGAAACAGGGTTCCAGGGCCGACGCGCCGGGAATCGGTGGTGATCGCCTCTAATCCAGGGTTAACCAGCCCAGGCGGCACTGCGATGCCTGCATCACTCAACAGGGCATGCAACGCCTGCGTCATCCCATCTCCCCTCTGCATGGGGGAGTTTTAAGCCGTTCAGAGCGCCGTGGACAGACAGCGTTGCAACCAATTCAACAGTCCCTCGCCCGTAAGACGTGGGGAGACCCGGGGGAGCTCAGATCCATCGAGAGCGAGCACAGGCACCTCGAGGTCGTAGCGGGCCTTCAGCTCCTGGGGGGTGCCGGTCGCGTCGATATCAATCACCGTCAGCTCGATCGACAGCCCCAAGAGATCGAGGGCACGCAAGCGGGATTCCAAGCCTTCACAGAGGCAGCAACCGGCGCGGCTGTACAGGGTGAGCTGCTTCATCAATCGGGCACCGGGTCACAGCCACAGGGAGTGAACGGATGGCAGCGCAGCAGGCGTTTCACGGTGAGCCAGCCCCCCTTCCAGGGACCATGCTTCTGGATGGCCTCCAGGCCGTAGGCGCTGCAGGTGGGCATGAAGCGACAGCGGGGCCCGATCATCGGGGAGATGAAGCGCCGATAAAAACCAATACCGGCCAGGAGAACAGCCGCCAGAGCATGATTAATCGCCTGTCGCAGCTTGGCCATCGGGCCGCCAGATAGAGTGGTTGATTCGTGCATCGCGGCAGATGCCTGGGACTCTTTCGGTTCCAGCATGCCCAACAACCGCACGATCTCAACACACACCTTCCCACCTATGTCCCGTTACCGCGGCCCTCGTCTGAGGATCACGCGGCGCTTGGGAGACCTCCCCGGTCTCACCCGGAAGGCCGCCAAACGGTCCTATCCCCCCGGTCAGCACGGCCAAGCCCGTCGCAAGCGCTCTGAATACGCGATCCGTCTCGAAGAGAAGCAAAAGCTTCGCTTCAACTACGGCGTCTCCGAGCGTCAGCTCGTGCGCTACGTGAAGAAAGCGCGCGCCCAGGAAGGTTCCACCGGAACCAACCTGCTCAAGCTGCTCGAGAACCGTCTCGACAATGTTTGTTTCCGCCTCGGCTTCGGTCCCACCGTGCCCGGCGCCCGTCAGCTTGTGAACCACGGCCACGTCACCGTGAACGGTCGTGTGACCGACATCGCCAGCTACCAGTGCAAGCCTGGCGATGTGATCGCCATCCGCGAGCGCAAGTGCAGCAAGAAGCTGGCTGAAGCCAACCTCGAGTTCCCCGGTCTGGCCAACGTGCCCAGCCACCTCGAGCTGGACAAGTCCAAGCTGAGCGCCAAGGTCACCGCCCGTTGCGAACGCGAGTGGGTTGCCCTGGAAATCAACGAACTGCTGGTGGTGGAGTACTACTCCCGCAAGGTCTGATCCAGATCCGCAGTTCACAGCCCCACGATGCGCAACCCTGGGTTCAGGGTTGCGTTTTTTTTTTGGCTGATCCCCAGGCACTGCAAGCGCTCACCAGCCACGACTGGCTCGGATTGATCCACCCCGTGCTGATGATCCTGTTCGTCTACCCGGTGGTGGGCGCCACGATCCGGCTTGGAATCCTGGCGCGGGAGAAACGATTGAAGATCAACCCAATCGCCGACACGGTGCCGGTGGAGCACGCGCAACACGGAGCCTGGGTTACCGGCGGTGTGCTGGTGGCGGTGCTAATCGGTTTAGGCCACAGCCTCTGGAGCAGCCATCCCCTGGGTCTGGTCGTCACCGGCAGTGCTGTGATGTTCAGCTTCGGACGCCTGCTGGCAACCCGAATGGTCTGGCAGCGCTTTCTCTGGGCTGTCGCCGCTGCAGGCGGCCTGCTTTTGCTGGGGCTGCAACCCGCCGTGGAGCGGTTCAGCGATGTTCCCTGGAGCCCCGTGTTCTGGCAATCCCATTTCTGGATGGGGATGTTGCTCACCACCCTGTTGCTGAGCTCAACAGCGCTGCAGCCCTTGATTGGTCATTCCGTGAAGGCCAGGCGCATTCACATCAGCAGCAACCTGCTGGTGGCTTTACTCCTCGCCATGCAAGCGATCTCGGGAACGCGAAATCTGCTGCTGCATTAAGTCAAAGCAGAAAGCTGCTGACGCAACCAAGGAAGGCTCAAGCCGATCACGTTGGAATAACAGCCATCCAAGCCATCGATGCAGAGGCCGCCGCGGCCCTCGAGGGCAAACCCCCCGGCACATTGCAGCGGCTCACCACTGGCCACATAGGCCTCGATCTCGGCCTGGCTGAGCGACGCAAAGCGCACCAGCGTTTCCACGCACGCCAATGCCTCAGGTTGTCCGCGACGGATCAGGCAATGGCCCGTCAGCAGAGATCCACAGCCGCCAGCCATCCGCTGCCAACGCTCCATCGCTTCGGCTGGCCCCGAGGGCTTGCCGAACACCTGCCCTTCAAAACTGAGCACGGAATCACAGCCCAGCACGGCCGTGATCTCAGCATCGCCCACAGGATCAAGCGTCTGGGCAACAGCCGTGGCCTTGGCCTGAGCCAGCAATTTCACCAGCTCTACCGGATCTGCATGCTGGATCTGGTCCTCATCCACACCGCTGACGCGCACCTGATGCTGCACTCCCGCTTGCTCAAGCAAGCGGCGCCGCGCCGGCGAGGCGGAAGCAAGCATGAGCACGGGAACACACCGCAGAACAACGCTCCGTAGGCTGCCAGGGACGGGAGGCTTCGCCATCGCTCACCCCACCGAACTACTGGATCGACGCAGCCGAGACCGGGCTTGCCGGGCCATGGGATGCCTGCCCTTCTCTGAAGCCCTCTACCGGGATCTTCAGCAGCAAGGCTTGGATGCAGGAGACCTCTGGAGCGAACCCAGCCGCTACAACCGCAAGAAACGCTGGTTCCGCAACAGCGAAGCCCTCGAGGACGACCTGCGTTGGCTGATCAGCGTGGGCGTGCTGCGCCGCGAAGTGGATGGCCAGGGGCTGACCAGCCGCTTCAGGCTCACCCCCCTGGGTCGCCAACTCCTCGATGACGACCCTGCACTCCTTCAGCGTTCGATTCCGGTGCTGGAGCGTCTGCGTCACAGCCTGCGTCGGCACTGGCCGCTGTGATCCAAACCACGCCGCGGCCCCTGATGGTGTTGGGCACCTCCAGCGGTGCCGGCAAATCGCTGATGACGGCGGCATTGTGCCGGGTGCTCCAACGCCGGGGAGAACAGGCTCTTCCCTTCAAGGGCCAGAACATGAGCAACAACGCCTGGGTTGATGTCGACGGCGGCGAGATGGCCTACTCCCAGGCCATGCAGGCCTGGGCGGCGGGTCTTGAACCCTGCTGCGCCATGAATCCCGTGCTGCTGAAACCCCGGGGAGACAGCACCAGTGAGGTGATCCATGGAGGCCAAAGCGTGGGGATCGCCCGCGCCGAGCACTACTACCGCGACTGGTTCCGCCCCGGTTGGCAGGCGATCCGCAGCGGGCTGATGCAGCTTCAGCAGCAATGGCCCCAAGGCCGGCTGGTGCTGGAGGGGGCGGGAAGCCCGGTGGAAGTGAACCTGCAACGCCGTGACCTCACCAACCTGCGCCTGGCCCAGTACCTGCGGGCCAACTGCCTGCTGGTGGCCGACATTGAGCGCGGCGGCGTCTTTGCCCAGATCGTTGGGACGCTCGCTTTGCTGCGCCCGGTGGAGCGCCCGCTGATCAAAGGCATCCTGATCAACCGCTTCCGCGGCCGTCGGGAGCTGTTTGATGAGGGTCGCCGCTGGCTGGAAGCCAACACCGGGGTACCGGTGCTGGGGGTGATGCCCTGGCTCAACGAGCTGTTTCCACCGGAAGATTCCCTCGATCTGCTGGAACGCAAACCCACCCGCGGAGCAACGGATCTGGAGATCGCAGTGCTGAGGTTGCCCTCTTTGAGCAACTTTTCCGATCTCGATCCGCTCGAAGCCGAATCCAGCCTGAGGCTGCGCTGGATTCAAACCGGGGAACCCCTGGGGGAGCCAGATGCCGTAATTCTTCCTGGGAGCAAGCAGACGCTGCGGGATCTGGAGGCGTTGAACAACTGTGGACTGGCCGATCAACTCCGGACCTACGCCCGCGCTGGTGGATCCGTATTGGGCATCTGCGGCGGGATGCAGATGCTGGGCAGAACCTTGAGCGATCCGGAGGGACTGGAGGGTACGGATCAGAGGGGGCCCCAGAACGGCTTGGGACTCCTGCCCCTGGAGACCACCTTCAGCGGAACAAAACGACTGAGCCAGCGCAGCATCGATGGCCTCTGGCCCATGGAGACACCGCTGAGCGGATTTGAACTGCACTACGGAACCACCACCCCAGACCCCGGTCTTCAGCCCCTAAGCAGCGACCCTGGTTTGGGTTGGTGGGCTCCCGGCCCCAAGGGGTCGAGCGTGGTGGGCACCTACCTGCACGGCTTGCTCGACAACGGCCCCTGGCGACGGGCCTGGCTCAACCGCCTTCGCGATCAACGGGGGCTGCAACCCTTAGCCAACGATCCCAAAAACCACAGCGCCCACCGTGATCTGTTGCTCGATCGCCTGGCCGATGCCTTCGAGCAGCATGTGAACCTCGCTCCATTGCTCCAGCCATGACTTCGATTCCTGTGCGCTGGCCCGATGGGCGCATAACCCACGAAACCATTGGCCAGGACTGGTTGGTGGCCGCCAGTGAAGCGGGCATCAGCATTCCCACCGGTTGCCTGGGAGGCAGCTGCGGGGCATGCGAGATCGACGTGAACGGCAAGACGGTGCGCGCCTGCATCAGCACCGTCCCGGCTTCGAAATCAGCGAAACTCAACGTTGAATTCGCCACCGACCCGCACTGGTGACTCCCTTTCGCCTCAGCCTGATGGCCCTGCTCACCGGAGCCTTAAGCGGCGCCGGTGTGGCTGTTGTGATGGGTTGGATCGGCGGATTGAGCCAGCTGCTCTGGGGAGATCCGATGCTCGAGGGCTTGGATCGCGGCCTTCCCCTGGGCTGGTCGCTGCTGATCTGCGGCGGCAGCGGCTTGATCTTGTCGCTGCTGCATCGCCCGGGCCCCTCAACCTTGCTGCCTGAGCTGCGCGACACCCTCAGTGATCTGCGTGATCCAGACCAGGCTCCGAAACGCGATGAAACTCGCGGCCTTCTTGGAGCGGCCTTGGCCCAGATCGGTGGAGGTGCCGTCGGGCCGGAGGCCCTAATGAGCCGCATGGCCGCACTGATCAGCCAACGGATCTGGCGTGGTCGTGACCAGAAGCTTCAGGAGGCAACAGTGGCAGGGAGCCTCGCCTTTTTCGGAGCTCCACTGCTGGGGGGGGCTGTTGTTGGCGAAGCCCCCCAACCGAACAGAAGACAAACTTTCCTCGACCGCTGGCTGCCTGGCAGCCTCGGCGGCCTAGCTGGTTTTGCTGCATTTCATGGCATCGGTGCCGCCAGCGGCGGATCGCTCCAACGGCTCCCCTACATCTGGCCCAGCAGCCTGGGAGAAGACCTCGGCACCCTGAGCGCAGGCGCACTGGGTGGAGTAATCGGCTGCGGACTGGGTTGGCTGCTGCTGCGCTGGCAAGGCTGGCTGGAACAGCGCCAACTCCTGGCCCGATGGCCCTGGTGGCCGCTGCTGACCGGTTTGCTGCTGGGGGCCTGCATGCACTGGTTGCCGTTGGTTCCCTTCGCCGGGGAAGACCAGCTGCAGCCCCTGCTGGAAGGCCAGAACTCAAGTGAGGCCTGGGTCCTACTCCTCTCCGCGATCGTGAAACTGCTGATGCTCGGCCTTTGCCTGGAAACCGGCTGGCGCGGAGGGGTGTTCTTCCCCTTGTTCCTAGTCGCCTGCGCACTTGGGATGGGACTCCACCTTCTGCTGCCGGATCTGGGCAGCCTTGGCAGCTGGTGCGGCGCCCTCACAGGTGCGTTGTACCGCTCCGTGCTTCCTGCACCCTTGGCGGTTCTTGTGCTCGGGGTTGCCCTTCTGCAGGGCCACGGCACAGCAGGCCTGCTGGTGGGCCTCGGCATGGCGCACCTGATCAGGTGCCGTGCTGAGCTGGATGGTGGCCCTCCACTTCGCCGTTGAACACACGGCTGGCCCGGATGTCCGCTTCCTCAAGCGTGGTGAGATCCTGCTTGGTGAGGGCTTCCCCCATCCGCGAAAACAACCGGTTGGCCTGGCGCAGACGGGCCCGGTCCAAGGCATTACGAACCGAGCGCGCATTGGCGAAGAAAGGCAGCTGACGCCGGCGCGAGACGTACTCGAAGAAAGCTGTCTCGGCCTTGGCACTGAACTGGTAGTGCTGGGCCTCGAGGAGCAGGCCTGCGATCGCCATCAACTCGTCGTCGCTGTAGTCGGGGAAATCGAGATGGTGCGCGACCCTTGAGGACAGGCCTGGATTGGAGCTGTAGAAGGTCTCCATCCGATCCCTATAGCCCGCGAAGATCACCACCACGTCGCTGCGCCGGCTCTCCATCTCCTGCAGGAGAATTTCAATGGCCTCGGCGCCGTAATCGCGCTCGTTGTCTGGTTTGTAGAGGTAATAGGCCTCATCGATGAACAGCACGCCACCCTGGGCGCGCTTGATCATCTCCTTAGTTTTAGGGGCGGTGTGCCCCACGTACTGACCCACGAGATCGTCGCGGGTGGCCGTCACCACATGGCCTTTGCGCAGGTAGCCCAGACGATGCAGGATTTGCGACATCCGCTGCGCCACGGTGGTCTTGCCAGTACCGGGATGGCCGGTGAACGACATGTGCAAACTGGGCGCGGTGCTGGGCAACTCCAGTTGCTGCCGCGCCTGATCCACCAGCAATAGGGCAGCGATCTCACGAATCCGCGTCTTCACCGGCGCCAGGCCGATCAGTTCACGGTCCAGTTGGTCCAACACCTCAGCCACGCCGGAATCGGCGTAGGCCGAAGCCAGATCAACCGAGGAGGGCATCGATCTCTGCGGTAAAGGCGCGATCGGCTTCACTCAGCTGGGCCTCCGGGCCGTCATCCTCCGGCCGGATCGTGATGTTCACGTAGGTGCGCCCGAAGCTGATATCAGGAAAGCGCTGGGTCGCCTCGCTGTGCTCGCCAAGCTTGTCGAGAAAATCGCGGGTAGCGTCGTAGCTGTCGAACTCGAAACGACACTCGAGGCATACGGGCCGTTTCCGCTCTTGCCACTGATTCATCAGAGCCCCCGTTCAGCCTGAACCTGCTGAAAACCTAGAGGAGCGCCACCCGCTGACAGCCCATCAGGCGCCCAGACCAGGCCTCGGCGTAGGCCCGATTGGCGGCCTGCTGCTCGGGATCATCGGAATCCAGCGGATGCGGCATCGTTCCGGCGATGGCGGCATTGGTGACGCAGAACATCGACTTCTGGAAGCTGATGCAGATCTGAACGTGCACATCGGTCTGCCCACGGCCGTTGTCGTCGTACCAAAGGCTCAGTTCTTCGGGTAGGTGGCGGTACATGTCCTGCATGCAGAGGCTCGGGGGAATCCCCGCACCCATGCTGGGAATCGGATCGGCGTAAAGGGCGCCGTACTTGAAATCACTGATGTCCGGTGAGATCTGCCGGGCCTGGGCGTTGTATGACACCGTGCCCAGGAAGGGCATGCCGCGGAAAAAAACAGCCTCCACGTAGGGCACCGCCACATCCACCAAGAAGGTGAGACCTGCCTCCGGGGGGAGAACCCAGATCTCTTCACCACCGATCGACACCTTGTATTCAATCGGGCTTCCCGCCGCCGCCACCAAGCCATCACGGATGTGATGCACCACATCGTTAACGCAGGTGACTTCCTTGATCGCGTAGCGACGGGCTAGGTCGACAAAGATGTCACTCATCACCCGCCAAAACAAGCCGAGGCAGTAGATCGTGGTGAGCGAGCGAATGGCCTCAGGCGCGAAGTCGGGATAGAGGCGGTTGTTCAGGGCCAGCAAAGGGTCGCGAGCCGACTTGCACTTGATGATCCGCTGGCAGGCCTCGGCAAATTCAGGCGTGTCGAGATAGGCATCGAGCCCACCGGTGCCATGCCAGAACATCGCCTTCTGGCAGTACTCCGCGTACTCGAAGTTGATCCGATCCCCCATCAGATGGGTCCAGAGGCGCTTGAGGCTGAAGCCCTCGTGGAAAAAGCGGAACACCGGGAAGGGATTGAGCATCTGCTGCTCGCCCTGGTCCACCAGGTTCTTGCTGTAGGCATCGAGAACCAGGCCATAGCTCTCGAGCACATTCACCACCTGCAGCAGATGGTCGGGGGTGTCCTTGAGCAGCGGTGCATCGCTGAGCAAACGACGGATCAACTCCTCCTGATCAGGAAGCACTGGGGGTTGAACGGGGGATGCGGATGTCGGGGTCATGACAGATCTCCAGTGATCAGGCTGAGGCCCGTGGTGGCCGCCTCACTGAGGTTCGAGAGCAGCTCCGGAGCAAGGCCAAGCACCAGCACACCGAGGCTGAGGGCGATGGCCGGAGCCTGCTCCCGCAGCGCCACGCGATCGAGGATACGGGGATTCACCACCTCGCCGGGGGCGATCGCAAGGCGACCAAAGAAGGCGCGGTTCACCAACAGCAGGAAGTACACCGCCGTCAGGCCCGATCCCACCATTGAAAGCAGCGTGGCCAGGGGGAAGGGTTGCAGGCTGCCGCGGAAAATCAAGAATTCAGAAATGAAGCCGGCCATGCCGGGAATTCCGGCACTGGCCATCACGCCGATAATCATCAGAGATCCAGTCAGCGGAAGGCCGCGCTGGGGATTGAGCAGGCCACGCAACACGTTGAGGTCGCGGGTGCCGGTCTGGGCGTAAACCACACCCACCACCAGGAAGAGCACCCCGGAGATCAGGCCATGGCTGACCATCTGGAAGAGGGCTCCCATCAACCCGAGCGGCGTAGCGGCGGCGGCGGCAAGCAGCACGTAGCCCATGTGTCCAACAGAGCTGTAGGCCACCATGCGCTTCATGTCGGTCTGGGCAATCGCTGCCAGGGATCCGTAGAGCACCGAGATCGCGGCCCAGCCGGCCAGCCAGGGAGCAGCCACCTGCCATGCATCGGGGAACAAGCCAAGGCAGAAACGGAGCAGGCCATAGGTACCCAGCTTGAGCAGCACGCCGGCCAGAAGAACCGACACCGGCGTGGAGGCCTCGGTGTGGGCATCCGGCAGCCAGGTGTGGAAGGGGAAAAGTGGAATCTTGATGCCGAAGCCGATCAGCAGAGCGCCCATCAGCACCAGCTGGGTGGTCATGCCCAGTTCACCGGCCAGGATCGGCCGCAGACTGAAGTCCATGGTTCCAGTGACAAACGCAATGCCGAGGAACGCGCCGAGAATCAGAACGCCTGAAACGGCCGTCACGATGAGGAACTTGGTGGCGGCGTAGGCACGATTAGAACCGCCCCAAACGGCGATCAACATCCAGAGGGGGATGAGTTCCAGTTCGTAAAACAAGAAGAAGAGCAGCAGGTTCTGGGCCAGGAAGGCCCCATTCACCGCTCCGGAAATCACCAGCAGCAGGGCGAAGTAAACCCGGGGTCGGTTCTCGATCGTGCGCGACGCAATGGCCGCCACGAGGCAGAGCACCCCGTTCATCAGCACCAGCGGTAACGACAGACCATCCAGAGCCAAGACGTAATCAAGCCCAATGGCATGCACCCAGCGGGCCTGTTCCACCAACTGCAAACCAGCATCGGCTGCATCGAAGGGCAACAGCAGGGCAAAGCTCGCCAGGCACTGCATCACCAGCAGCACGATGGAGACATCGCGCAAGCGTGCACTGGACGGGGATCCCGGCCAGAGGATCAGAGCCAGAGCCCCGAGGAAGGGAATCAGAAGCAGGAGGGAAAGAAGCATCTCGGGGTGATCAGGTGAGGAACCAGCTCACCGCGGTGAGGAAAAGAACGATGGCCAGGAGCACGGTCAGCACGTACGACTGGCTCTGGCCGCTGACGCTGAGCTTGAGGCTGTCGGCACTGGCCAGTGAGAAGCGAGCCACCCCATTGAGAAGACCATCCACCACATTTCGGTCGAACCAGGAAGCCAGGCGAGAGAAGCCAGCCACCACGTTGACGATGGTGAGGCGATAGAAGCGCTCGGTGTAGAAGTCGTAGGCCAGCAGGTCCTGCCACCAGCGCAGCACCGGATTCAGCGAGCGGGACCAGGCCTTGCTCAAGGGGAGCACGGCGCCAGCCAGCAGGCCCAGCAGTCCGCTTCCCACCACCAGAGCTGCTGCCCAGAGGGGGAAAGCCAGCAAACCATCGAGGGATTCAAGCCGCACCAAAAGGAGCGGAGTGATCAGCACAATCACGGTGAGCGCCACCATCGGCAGAGCCATCTGCCAGTTCACCTCCGCAGCCCGGCGGGACTTGATCAATGCATTGCCCATGAACACATGGCGGAACACCCGCACCAACCCAACGGCAGTAAGGGCATTGGTGAGTAGGAACACGGCCATGAACGGCACAGAGCGCACGCTCAGCAACTCGATCGACTGAGCAAGCGCCAGGAAACCACCCAGGGGCAGGAAGCCCACCAAACCGGCACCCCCCACGAGGAAGGCTGTGGTGGTGGCAGGCATCCGGCTGCCCAGGCCACCCAGCTCGGTGATGTCCTGACAGTTGGTGGAGGCAATCACCCCACCAATGCTCATCGACAGCAGAGCTTTGGAGACGGCATGGGTGAACAGGAGCAACAGGGCCAGCACAGGGATCTGCAGCGCAATGGCGATGAAGACCAGCCCCATATGGGCCGTCGTGGAGTACGACAGGGTTCGTTTGATGTCGACCTGAGCCAGGGCCACCAGGGAGCCGCCGATCGCACTGATGCTGCCGATCACGAGCATCACGCCGATAGCGATGGGAGAGAGCTGCAGGATCGGCATCACCTTCAACAGCACAATCGCGCCGCAGGTCACCACCACCGAATTGCGGAGAATCGAGGCGGGATTCGGGCCCTCCATGGCTTCGTCCAGCCAGAGGTGCATGGGGAACTGGGCACATTTGCCCGTCGGACCGGCAACCAGGCCCAAACCCAACAGAGTCGCAGCCAGAGGAGAGAGGGTGTCCTGGGCGGCCCAGGCATAGAGGTCGTTGAACCCCATCACGCCGGAGTAGCTGCAGAGCGCCACCACACCCATCAGCAGCAGCACATCACCAACGCGCTTGGTGAGGAAGGCATCCCGGGCAGCGGTCACCACCAGGGGTTGGGCATACCAGAAGCCCACCAACAGATAGGTGGAGAGGGTCAACATCTCCAGCAAGAAATAGCTCTGGAACAGGGAGTCACTGAGCACAACGCCGCTCATCGCCCCCTCAAAAAATCCGAGCAGTGCAAAGAAGCGGGCCAACGCCCACTCCTTGTCCATGTATCCCAGGGAATACACCTGGGACAGCAAGCTGAGGCCCGTGATCAGTTCCAGGGCCACCAAATTGGTAAGCGAAAGACTGAAGCTGATATCCAGCTCCAGATCCGCCACAGTGAGCCAAGGGAAGGCCAGATCCACTGGCCCCGATTGGTACACCTCCTGCAGGATCAGGCTTCCGTGAACGAAGGCCACGAGCGTCAGGAAAATATTCAGATACGCCGCCGGTCGATGCGCATCACGCCTGAACCAGCCACAGGCCCACGGCAAAGAGACCAACATCCCGATGAACCCGTAGAGCGGGATCAACCAGGCGGTCTGCTGAGGTAGCGAAAGCTCCGGAGTCAAAACAGCGAGCGGGATGATGATCGAGCTTGTCGCTAGATGGCCGGCGAATCTAAGAGCCGATCATCAGCAAAAGGGCTCTTTGTGAACGGCAATGAGGTGGCTTTTTGACCTTCAGCTACGGCGGGCTGCGCCACTGCCGGCCAACACTGGTTCCACTTCGTTGTGGGGGCGGGCAATGATGTGAGCGGCAACGAGGCCATCACCGACCCGCTCGCAGGCATCAGCTCCGGCACGCACAGCGGCATTCACGGCACCGGTTTCACCACGCACCATCACCGTGACGTAACCACCACCGACGTATTCACGGCAGATCAGGGTGACTTCCGCAGCCTTGGTCATCGCATCGGCTGCCTCGATAGCAGGAACCATGCCGCGGGTTTCGATCAAGCCCAAGGCCACACCGGGGGCTTTTGGGGAAGGCATAGCAGCGGGTTTAGCCACAGCTGATCCACCACCGGATCCTGTGCTGGAGGCGCTGCTGCGACGGGTGGTCGTGGGCGAAGAGCGACGGGCTGTTGTTGCCGCAGGGGAGGCCTTGGCGGGAGTCGACGCCGGAGCAGGGGTGCTAGCCACGGGCTTCACATCAACGGTCTTGTTTGCCGCAGCCGTGCTGCGGGTGGTGCGACGACGGGGGGTGGGGGAAGGAGTGGCCATGGCTGTGAAGGTGTGGAAGCGGAACGGAAACGGCGGAGGGAAATGGGTGGTCCCTATCCGTCCGGATTCCAGAAATCGATGATTCCACCGATGGTCAGATCGGTGAGAACGGTGTTGTCAGGGCAGGCATGCCGTGCAGCTGAACCACTGGCAGTAAACACCCAGTTGCCCTCACGGGCCCCAACGGGATCAACGGCCACCAGCTTCTTGCCCTTGTTGTTGCGCAGGATGCGCAGATGCATGTGATCCAGTCCGGCAACCCGGTAGGAGCAGATCAACGTGCCCATCACCTGCATGATCTCCATCAGCTGGCCTTGCCTCCCGCGGGGTTGCTGGGGCTGGGGGATGGAGAGGGAGCAGAGGTCTTCGGAGGGTCGGGCTCCCAGTGATCAATGATCCCCACAATCGTGAGGTCACTTGGGTACGACTTGCTGCCGGCGGCTTCACGGGCGGCCGAGCTGCTAACGCAGATCACCCAGTCACCCGGCTTGGCACCGACCGCATCGACCGCCACCTTCTTGGTGCTGCCATCGAGCACCACCTGCAGATGCTTGTGCTCGAAATCGGGGATCCGGTTGGTGGAGACGAGCGGCTTGACGACCTTGACGATGAGCATGATCAGTGAGCCTCCGGAAGTTGCGGGTCGAGCGTGGAACCGACGACCTCGGCCGGAGCCGTCTGGTTGCGGTCGCGAATGGTGAGACAAGTGTGGAGCAGACCCTCATCGACGAGAGCTGCGTAGCGATCGGCGATGGCCTGGTTCACCCGTTGGCAATCAGCGATGGCCCGTTCCCGAGCACCGGGCACCCGGCCTGAGTAGTCGAAACGCACCACAACCGGAATAGGCAGATCCCGGGCGACATTCAGACCCTTGAAAATTTTCACGCCCACATCGAGATCAGGGGCGCCCTCTTCAACCGTGTCGAGGTGAGCGAAGTAGGTGAGGTTGCGCAGATGCACCTCTTTGAAGCCGATGCCAACACCGATGAACCGCTCCGCGTGCCCGGCATCCGGGTAAGTACCCCCATGCAGATCCTGCACGTAATCGATTTGGGAGAAGTTGTTGGAGAGCAACCGGGTCAGGAAAGACACCATCCCGGCATCCATGGGGCCAGGAGCAGAGCTCTCAACGGCTTCTGCAATCTGCGCCATCGCCTGATCAGCACTCATCGATGCCGTAGCTGCATGTAGTTCTCTGGCGCAAAGCCAACGGTCGAGCACCATTTCGCTGTCGCGGCTTGGGGGGTGAACCCGGATCGCATCGGTGTCGGTGTCGAGGCCGATCAGCAAAAGATCAACGGAGGCACCGCAGCAGAAGCTGTTTTCCACCGACTCACGAAAATCGAGCAGGCGCTGATGCCCCGCGGCTGCCGCCAGTTCATCATTGCTGCCATGGGCAGCGCAGCCCTGGTGGGAGGGATCGAGGGAACTGAAGTGGTAAGTCACCACCTTCAGATAACGGGTCGGTTCGGTGGAGGGATTGGGAGAGCCTTCCCGGTAACGACGATGCTCGGTTTTGACCCAGCGGTTCACCGTGTTCTCCACGTCGAACATGGCGCCGGCGTGGGAACGGCGACGCACAGCACTGAAGGGAATACGCAGGGCGTAGGCCACGGTATGGGCCAAACGACCATCAGCGCAGGGCGTTAGATCGAGCAGATGGATACCGCAGTCGAGCAGGAACTGTTCGAACTCTCTGGAGGCAGCACTGCCCGTGCCGGCATCCAGTGGGTCGTCCTGGAAAAAGCGATCGCTAAACAGCCGGTGACTTTCGAACACACACCAGGCGAACAGGGCGCGCATGTCGAGAGGACGCACCCAGGCCCGCTGCAGGATGTGATCCGGCAGGTCAAACCCGAGTTCGGCCCGGCACAACCGCTGGGCTTGGGGGATGAAATCGGTTTCGTGCTGAAGCGCTGAAACCTGTTGGAGCAGGGGAACGATCCGATCAAAACGTCCCTTGATCTCCAGCTCGTAGGCCTGAAGACGGGAGTTCAACGATGCATCCGTCAACGGATGACGCCGATGGGTAATCGGCAGCGAACTGCGGCTCAGATTGAAAGGAACCGCCCGGGTAGCTGCTTTCTCACGTCGTACCCAGCCAGGCTGAGAGGGAGCGGGACGCTTGACGTCGTTGCTGGAGCGAATCCGACCGCCGCCCACTGAGCCGCCACCCAGTTGAGCGGCCTTACCCGAAGTGGTGAGGGCACGGCGGCGTTCCAGAGCGGCTAGGCGGGTGGAAGACTCCACCTCAGATGTGGGCTGGGCGGATTCAGAGATTGTGGCCAGCTGCTGAAGCTGGCGTCGAGTGGGTGCCGAGGGGGCCTGAGGTCGCCCGCCACGGAGAGGCTTGGAGCGAACCATCCGTGAATCAGCCCCGTGCGCCGCCGGAGACGGTGATCAAGGAGCCCTTCTCGGTGTTACCGCTGGAGCCGGTCACGCGGCTCACAGGCCATTCGGTCTCCTCGTTGCGCTTGCGCTCGAAGGAAGACATGGCAGTCATCGGGCCAGGACGGCTGGGGTTACGACGGCGGGCCGAAGCACCCTCAGTACCGGTGACATGCTCCCCACGATCCCAGTCATCGCCAGTGATCTTGGTGGAGGAACCCTCGCCGGTCACCCGAGATGCCGGCTTTTCAGAGGGCTCGCTGACCACAGCCACGGTGGGCTGGAACTGGCGCTGCTGCTGACGATTCTGGAACTCGCGGTTATCGAAGCGGAACTGCTCGGTACCGGTCACCTTGCCGCCAGCCATGTCAAAAGGGCCGGTAATGCGATTCCCATCCTCGTAAGACGTGCCGGTCACGCCGGAATTGGCCTCACGTTGCTGTTGGGCAGCACGGGCGGGAGACACCACGCTGAAGCGGGTCCAGGCAGCACCCTCAGGGGCTTGACCATGGGTATCGGTGCCGGCAGGAGCATCAGCGCCGCATGCAGAGGCCAGCTGGTCAGCACCCACATAAGGAGTGCCGGTGACTGCTTCACAAGCACCACGCTTGTCGCCGGTCATCACACCACCCACGCCGGGTTGGATGCCCGTCATGGCCGCAGAAGGAGTGCCAACACGAACAGGAGTGCGCTCACGAATGGCCTTCACGGCGGGAGTACCGCAGTGTTGGCCGGCCTGCTCAAGGCCTGCATAAGGGGTGCCGGTGACGGCCTGGCAACTGCCTGGCTCATCACCAGTCACACGCTCCGAACGACCGGTGCGGGTACCGCTCACCACCTGGTTGCGATTGGTGACACTGAAACCAACCTTGGCAGCTTCAGGCTCAGGCTTGCCGCCGCAAAAGGAATTGACCTGCTCAGCACTGATGTATTGATCACCTGTCACACGGTGGCAGGAGCCGAATTCATTACCGGTGACCTGGGAGGAGCGACCCACCAAAGTCCCAGTGACTCCCGTGCCCGACAGGGTGCCTGACAAACCGACCTTGGCTGCTGGACGGCCTTCGGGAAGGGGGTCAGAACCGAGGTATTGATCGCCAGTGAGGCTGCGATTCGCGCCGGCCTCATCACCGGTAACGCTGGCGGAGCGGCCAACCATGACACCGCTCACAGGTCGACCCTGTTCGGTGAGGCTGTGACCCACCTTGCGAGGGGAAGTCGTGCCACCACCGCAGTAGGCCGCAGACTGATTAGCTGAGATGTATTCGGTGCCGGTCACGCTCTTGCAAGTGCCGGGCTCATCGCCGGTGACCTTTTCGGAACGGCCGACTTCGTTGCCGGTAACGCGGTTGCCGTGGCTGGTGGCAGTAACGCGCACCTTGGCAGGAGTGGTGGCAGCTGGAGCCGTCTGGCAGAAAGTCTGGAAGACTTCAGCGCCCAAGTACTCCGTGCCTGTAATGGAACGGCAGGTGCTGGCTTCATTGCCAGTGGTTTTCACCGAGCGGTTGGCCTGGGTGCCAGTCACGGTCTGGCCAGACGTAGTGGTGCTTTCACCAACTTTCCAATGGGCATCAGCAGCAGCAGCTTGCTTGGCGCCGTGGCGGTTGGGACCGGTTGGGCGAGTCACACCAGCGCTTTGCTTGTTACGGGCTCCGGCCTTGGTGCGCAACTCGCGCACCTGCTGGGCCAGCTCACGACTGGTGAGATCAGGGTTGGCCTGACGAGCAACAGCAGCGGCACTAGTGGACTGCTTACCTGCAGTTTTGCCGTGCTTGGCCATGGCATCGCGGCGGGCCAAAACCAGGGCACGACTGGGGTTCTCAATAGCGCGACGCTTAGGGGCCGCTGCACGACGTTCCGTGCGTGAAGAAAGATTGGGGGCCGAGGCACTCAATGAGGTGAGTGCAGTCTTCTCAGCAGCACGCTTGCCACCGCAGCCACAGCTCTTGGTGGATTCAGCAGGTGCAGCGGGCTTGGTTTGACGGGCCAAATCAGCGCGGTTGCGATCGCGGCTGGTGTCTGCGGTTTTGCCGCGACGGGACAGGGCTTCGCGACGGGCGAGCACCAGATCGCGGCTCGCATCGCGATGCGGCTTGACCTGTGAACTGCGCCTGGAAGGAGCAGCGGTGAATGAAGTTGTTCGCTGCGGAGCTACAGCAGCGGGAACAACAGGTGCGGAAGCAGGTTCAGCAACTGCAGCCGCATTCGTGCGGGTGGGACGGGCGTCATCAACGGTGCGAACACGGTTGGCGCCAGTACCAGCTGCAGCTGAGGACTTCTTACCGGAAGTGGTCAGCGCCTTACGGCGTTCTAGTGCGAGTTCGCGACTGGAGAGTCTTGCCATGTCCGCCCGTGGGAGTCGTCGTGAGGTGGAAGGGCACTTGCCCCTCCGAAAAAAGCTGGAGCCCTGATCAGGTCAGGGCTCAGAACCATGGGTCCGAAGGATCAGCGTCCTTCGAAGACCACGAAGCATGCACCCTGGCTCTGGGTGTAAGCGTCGTAACCGACGATGCGCACGTGGTGATCGGGGTATGCGCGGTGGCAAGCCTCGAGCTCACTGACGACAACGTTCAGATCCTTCTCACCGAAGAAGGGGAGCTTCCAATAAGACCAATAGATGGCCATGGAGTTGCTGGGATGGACGTGCTCAACGAGCGGGCTCCAACCCTGGGCAATGATGTACGCGATCTGGTCGTAGATCTCGTCCTGGGTCATCGGCGGGAGAAAGCCGAAGGTCTCCAGGGTGGCGACTGTTTGATAGTCACCCACGGTGCTCTGGAAAGGCATGGGGATCCTGGGTTTAAGAAAAAGTGTTGGCCGGTTGCATCAACCGGCCGAAGAAACGATCAGTTCTGAACGTCGAGCTTGTCGACGGTGTCGAACTCGAACTTGATCTCCTTCCAGGTCTCGAGAGCGATGGCCAGCTCAGGGCTGTGCTTACCGGCTTCCATGAGGATGTCCCGGCTTTCCTTCTCGATCTCGCGACCGGCATTGCGTGCCTTGACGCAGGCCTCGAGGGCCACACGGTTGGCAGCAGCACCTGCAGCGGAGCCCCAGGGGTGACCGTGGGTACCACCACCGAACTGCAGCACGGAGTCGTCACCGAAAATGGCGACCAGTGCGGGCATGTGCCACACGTGGATACCGCCGGAAGCAACGGCGAACACACCAGGCATGGAACCCCAGTCCTGATCGAAGAAGTTGCCGCGGCTGCGGTCTTCGGGCACGAAGGATTCGCGCAGCTGGTCGATGTAGCCGAGGGTGGTCTGACGATCACCTTCCAGCTTGCCGACCACGGTGCCGGTGTGGAGCTGGTCACCACCTGACAGACGCAGACACTTGGCGAGAACGCGGAAGTGGATGCCGTGCTTGGGATGACGGTCGATCACCGCGTGCATGGCGCGGTGAATGTGCAAGAGCATGCCGTTCTTGCGGCACCACTTCGACAGACCGGTATTGGCTGTGAAGCCACCGGTGATGAAGTCGTGCATGACGATTGGCATACCGAGTTCTTTGGCGAACTCAGCGCGCTCATACATCTCTTCGGGAGTGTTCGCAGTCACGTTGAGGTAGTGACCCTTGCGCTCACCGGTCTCCTGCTCGGACAGCTTGATGGCTTCCGCAACGAATTCGAAGCGGTTCTGCCAACGCTGGAAGGGCTGGGAGTTGATGTTCTCGTCGTCCTTGGTGAAGTCCAGACCGCCGCGCAGGCACTCATAGACAACACGGCCGTAGTTCTTACCGCTCAGGCCGAGCTTCGGCTTGATGGTGCAACCCAGCAGGGGACGGCCGTACTTGTTCATCCGGTCGCGCTCGACCTGGATGCCGTTCGGCGGGCCGTAGCAGCTCTTGATGAACGCCATCGGGAAGCGGATGTCTTCCAGACGGAGGTGGCGGAGAGCCTTGAAACCGAAGACGTTGCCGACCAGGGAGGTCAGAACGTTGGTGATGGAACCCTCTTCGAACAGGTCGAGGGGGTAAGCGATGAAGGCATAGAAAGACTCCTTGTCACCAGGGACGTCTTCGATGCGGTAGCAACGGCCCTTGTAGAAGTCGAGATCGGTGAGGAGCTCGGACCACACAGTGGACCAGGTGCCGGTGGAGGATTCAGCAGCCACAGCAGCGGCAACTTCTTCCTTGGGCACACCTTCTTGGCCGGTGCACTTGAAGCAGGCCAGCAGGTCGGTGTCGAGGGGGACGTAATCAGGAGTCCAGTAGGTATCCCTGTACTCCTTGACCCCAGCGTCGTACTTCTTGCTCATGGGAAATCTCCGTTAGGTCGGTGAAGAGGGTGAGACGTTCGCGTGCCTCGTCAGAGGCTCAGCGGAAGATCTCAGTCCTTCTGACCAAGGAAATTGCCGTTGCCCAGTGCAGGCTCCACTTCGCGGTGGGGGCGGGCAATGATGTGAGCAGCAACAAGGCCGTCGCCGACGCGCTCGCAAGCATCAGCGCCAGCGCGCACAGCAGCGTTCACAGCACCGGTTTCGCCGCGCACCAGAACGGTGACGTAACCGCCACCGACAAACTCGCGACCAATCAGGCGCACTTCGGCAGCCTTGGTCATGGCATCAGCTGCCTCGATGGCGGGGACCAGACCGCGGGTCTCGATCATGCCGAGGGCGATGCCCATGGTTTCGTTAGCCATTGCCTACCGGGAAAAGAGGTGGAATGTTCGCTGGGGACATTGCTTTGCCAGAACCCTTCCCGTCAAGCGATTGGGGCGACTTTCTCGATCACTGTCCATAGTGAACTAAATAAGCCAGGCTTATCACCCAGTGCCTCACTGTTCCGGTCTGCTGTGGTGGTTCCTGTGATCACATCCGCACAAGTCGTTGTCGAGTGCGGTGAAGCTCCATAGGTTCACATTGCGACACGCTCCCGAAGCCTTGCTTAGGGGTGGAATGTTCAACCCAAATGCGTGTTGCAGGGTCGAATCCAGAGATTTTTAAGTCCTACCCCCCAATCAGCCCGCACAATGGAGGCCCTCATTTGTCGGCCCTCCTTGGCGCTTCAGCTCACCATTGCCACGGGCAACCCCACCAAGGTTGCTGAAATCGAGGCCATGCTGGGTCCACTCCCCATTCACGTTCAGCGTCAACCCGACGATCTAGACGTTGAGGAAACGGGAAGCACCTACCGTGAAAATGCCGAGCTAAAGGCCTCTGCGGCAGCACTACGAACCAACGGTTGGGCGCTGGCAGACGATTCGGGACTTGAAGTCGACTCACTTCAATGCGCACCTGGACTGTTCTCCGCCAGATACGCCGAAGGCAACGACGCCAAAATTCAGAGAATTCTTTCGGAGTTGGGCGCTTCCCTCTATCGAAGCGCCTGCTTCCGCAGCACGATGGTGCTGTGCGATCCCACAGGGACCTGCCGAGCGGCGGCAGAGGGCATTTGCTGGGGTGAGCTCCTCAACGCACCGGCCTACCCAGGTGGCGGCTTTGAATCCTTGCTCTGGGTGCGTGAAGCTCGTTGCACCTATGGCGAACTCAACCCGGCACAACTCAGCCGACTGGGCAGTCGCGGCAAAGCAGCGCGGGCTTTGGCTCCTCAATTGCGCCAACTTCTTGGCCTGAACTGAGCTCAGCGATCAGAGCGATCGTGCATTTCGATTGACATGGTCGATGGCGCGCATCGCAGCTGCCGCCGCTTCCTCAACATCACCTTCCCGCCCCACCAAAGTGAGGCGTCCAAAAGCACCCACCGCTTTCACGTCCACCAAAGTGATGTTGGAGGCTTTTTCAGCCTCGTTGGCAGCAATCAAGACATATCCAGCCGGCTCAGTCTCCAGGATGAACATGCTCATTCCCGCCTCAATCATGGAACCGCGTCGGTTCTGGCGGTTGATCAACACGGCATGGTCCGGAGTGATCGCTCGAATGACTTCGGTCCAGCTCACGTCCGCTGGAGAACGCTGCTCAATGGTGCTGCCGATCGCTTCCAGCACCACATCTCCGGAATGGAGAACAGTGCTCTGGTCACGGTGATAGAGAGCCATCGAACCAAAAGCCCGCTCCACCACCATCTGGCCTAGGCGAACATTGCTGGCTTTCAGCGCAATGTCGGTCACGCGATGGACCGCCATGCCCGGTGAAACCTCCATCCAGAGGCAGGCGTCTCCAGGAATGGGCAGGAAACCTTGACTCACTGTCCCCATATAGGCCGCAAGTTGGGGCTGCAGGGAGTCGATGAACACGTGCGTGCGCAGTTCGATCGACTGCACATGGCTGTTTTGGCGAAGCAGCCTGGGTGACTCAGAATCCGTCGTGACAACACAACTTGCCCCTCCCTGCTGAGAGGTCACCTCAGTCCCGGTGACGAGAGCACTACCGCCGCGTCGCCGCTCCCGAGCATCGAAGCTGGCAAAACGGGTCATGGCGGGGAGTGTACCGGACGAATTCATCTGAAACGGCCCAATAAAGAGTTGGAGCCTGCGGTCTTGCGCCTTGAAAAACAGCCGATACCGTCCGGAGAACCCCTCTAGAGATCTTGCAATGACTGAGCAGTCTTCTTTGAAGCCAGTTGATCTCAACGCTGATCAAGCCCTTGGGATGGTGAGCTTCGGCCTGATGCAACGCCTAGCGCAGGATGGACAGGTGGATCTGCCCTGGCTGGAGGGATCAGGAAATGCAGACAGTGAGCGTCTGCGTCAGCTGCGTCAACGGCTGGAACTGACGTCTTTGGCCATCGAGACCGGTGCTCCCCTCACCACCGCGGAGGTGAGCATTCTGCTGGGAGCCCGGCCTGGAACGGAACGGGTGGAACGCGGTGGCCTCGTCGCCCGCCGTGTCAGCCGCAACGTCTGGCGGTTGAGCAAAGCAGAGGAGAGCGATCGATCCGAGCGTTACGACGGATTCCGTCGCCGCCTTTGAGCTTTAGCCAAGGTTGACCTGCCCTAAGCGATCCCAAAGAGTTTGAGCGACCTTTCCACTCCTCAGCGAATTTATTTGCAGCCTGGAGAGGTTGATCATCAAGGGAGCGGCCGATGGCCGGGCCAACGCTGCTAAAAGAATCGGGGCCGCGCGAGGTGTTCTGCGGCCTCACCTCGATTGTGTGGCTGCATCGGCGCATGCCCGATGCCTTTTTCCTTGTGGTGGGATCACGCACCTGCGCCCATCTGATTCAGAGCGCTGCAGGGGTGATGATTTTCGCCGAACCGCGTTTCGGCACAGCCATTCTCAGCGAGCGGGATCTAGCTGGCCTCGCGGATGCCCACGACGAACTCGACCGCGTCTGCAAGGAGCTGCTGCAACGTCGCCCCGAAATCCGCACGCTGTTTCTGGTGGGGTCCTGCCCCAGCGAAGTGATCAAGCTGGATTTGGCCCGGGCCGCCGAACGTCTCAACGAAGAGCTGTCCGGCCGGGTGCGGGTGGTGAACTACTCCGGCAGCGGCATTGAAACCACGTTCACCCAGGGAGAAGACGGGGCGCTGGCGGCACTCGTGCCTCTGCTCCCCGCCAGCGATGAACAGCAGTTGCTGCTGGTGGGGACCCTCGCCGATGCCGTGGAAGACAGGCAGATGCACCTGTTCCAGCGGATGGGCATCGAAACGATTCACAGCCTGCCGCCCCGGCAATCGACCGACCTGCCAGGGGTGGGAGCGGGAACCACGGTGCTGCTGACCCAACCCTTTCTCACTGAAACCGCTCGCCTGCTGAGCGACCGCGGCGCCACGGTGCTTACGGCCCCCTTCCCTCTGGGGGCAGAGGGAAGTCGCCGCTGGATGGAGGCTGCTGCTGATGCCTTCCATCTCCCCAATGAGAGGGTCGCTGACGTGCTCGATCCGTTGATGAAGCGGGCCGAGAGCGCCCTGGCCCGCCATCGCGCCGTCCTGGAAGGCAAGCGAATCTTCCTGCTTCCCGAATCCCAGCTGGAACTGCCCCTGGCCCGGTTTCTGCAACGGGAATGCGGCATGGAGCTGGTGGAGGTGGGCACGCCTTATCTGAACCGTGAACAGATGGCTGCCGAGCTGGCCTTGCTCCCCGATGACGTCCCGGTGATGGAGGGGCAACACGTGGAGCAGCAGCTGGACCGGGTTCGCGCCAGCCAGCCCGACCTGGTGGTGTGCGGGATGGGCCTGGCCAATCCCCTGGAAGCCGAAGGCATCGCCACCAAATGGTCGATCGAATTGGTGTTCAGCCCGATTCACGGCATCGACCAAGCCGGAGACCTCGCGGAACTGTTTTCCCGGCCATTGCGTCGCCGGCAATTGATTCGCCCCGGTCTGCATCCGAGTAGCCCCGACACCCCCGTGCACGCCTGACCCCATGCAACTCACGCTCTGGACTTACGAAGGGCCACCCCATGTGGGGGCCATGCGCATCGCCGCCTCGATGCACGGCGTGCACTACGTGCTCCATGCCCCCCAAGGGGACACTTACGCCGACCTGCTATTCACGATGATTGAGCGGCGCGGGCAACGACCGCCGGTCACTTACACCACCTTCCAGGCCAGGGATCTGGGGGGTGACACCGCAGAACTGGTGAAACGGCATGTACGCGAAGCCGTGGACCGCTTTCAACCCGATGCCCTGCTGGTGGGTGAAAGCTGCACCGCGGAGCTAATTCAGGATCAACCGGGCGCCCTGGCCCAAGGCATGGAGCTGACCATGCCGGTGGTGAATCTTGAGCTGCCGGCCTACAGCAAGAAAGAGAACTGGGGGGCCGCAGAAACCTTCTATCAATTAATCCGCAACCTGCTCAAGGCACAGGTCCCCACAGACACCCAACATGACCCACAGGCATGGAAACAGGAGGGCCGTCGACCCCGGGTGAACCTGTTGGGTCCATCACTGCTTGGCTTCCGCTGCCGCGACGACGTACTGGAGGTGCAGAAGATTCTCACCTTGCACGGCATCGATGTGGGCGTGGTGGCGCCCCTGGGTGCAGGAGTGGAGGATCTGAAGCGGATCCCCGATGCCGATCTGAACGTTTGCCTCTATCCGGAGGTGGCCGAATCCAGCTGCAGCTGGCTGGAGCGCAACTTCGGCATGCCCTTCAGCCGAACGGTGCCGATCGGTGTCGGCGCCACCCACGATTTCCTCGTCGAAGTGCACGATCTGCTCGGGCTCGAAACACCCTCAGCTGATGAGGGCTACAAACGCTCACGCTTGCCTTGGTATTCGGAGTCTGTGGACTCCACCTACCTCACCGGCAAGCGGGTGTTCATTTTCGGCGACGGCAGCCATGCCATTGCAGCAGCACGGATCTGCAGCCAAGAACTGGGCTTCAGCGTGGTGGGGTTGGGCACCTATAGCCGGGAGATGGCCAGACCAGTACGGGCGGCCGCCAAGGCCCTGGGACTTGAGGCCTTGATCTGTGACGACTACCTAGAAGTGGAAGCCGCCATGGCCGAGGCAGCCCCAGAACTGGTGCTGGGAACCCAAATGGAGCGCCACAGCGCCAAGCGTCTGGGGATTCCCTGCTCCGTGATCAGCACGCCCATGCATGTTCAGGACGTGCCCGCCCGAATGAGCCCCCAGATGGGCTGGGAAGGGGCAAACGTGATCTTCGACGACTGGGTGCACCCGCTGATGATGGGACTGGAGGAACACCTGATTGGCATGTTCCGCCACGACTTCGAATTCGTGGATGGCCACCAGAGCCACCTCGGCCATGCCGGCGGTGCCGGCGCCACCGACAGTTCCGCCTTGAGTGATATCCCCGGGGAGGGCGACGGTGCCCTGCATTGGACAGCCGACGGGGAAGCCGAACTGAAGAAGATTCCCTTTTTCGTGCGGGGCAAAGTGCGACGCAACACCGAGGCCTATGCCCGCGATGCGGGCTGCCGAGAGATCAGCAGCGAAACGCTGTATGACGCAAAAGCCCACTTCAAGGCATGAGCATTTGCACTCATTTCTTTTTATTTAATTGAAAGAAATTCTGCTTTTGCAACGCAGCCAAGAAGTAGATCTTTCATTTCTTGGTGAAAATCAACCACTGCACATCTGCTGCTGTTGAATGAAACTGACTTCTCTTGCACAGGTCGCTGAATGACCACGACTCTGACGCGACCGGCGGACGGCGAAGGCAGCGTGCAGGTCCACCAGGACCCGGAAATGAACATCCAGGAGGAGACCCTGGTGATCGCGGTTTATGGCAAAGGCGGGATCGGTAAATCAACCACCTCCTCGAACTTGTCAGCCGCCTTTTCCAAGCTGGGCAAGCGGGTGCTTCAAATCGGCTGCGACCCCAAGCACGACAGCACCTTCACCCTCACCCACAAGATGGTGCCGACGGTGATCGACATTCTCGAGGAGGTGGACTTCCACAGCGAAGAGCTGCGGCCTGAGGATTTCGTCTTCACCGGCTTCAACGGGGTGCAGTGCGTTGAGAGTGGTGGCCCACCGGCGGGCACGGGCTGCGGTGGCTACGTGACAGGGCAGACCGTGAAGCTGCTCAAAGAACACCACCTATTGGAAGACACCGATGTGGTGATCTTCGATGTGCTGGGAGATGTGGTGTGTGGTGGTTTCGCCGCCCCGCTGCAGCACGCCAACTATTGCCTGATTGTGACCGCGAACGATTTCGATTCGATCTTCGCGATGAATCGCATCGTTCAGGCGATTCAAGCCAAAGCCAAGAACTACAAGGTGCGACTTGGCGGCGTTGTTGCGAACCGGTCGGCGGACACTGATCAGATCGACAAGTTCAATGAACGCACCGGCCTGCGCACCATGGCCCACTTCAGGGATGTGGATGCGATCCGGCGTTCCCGGCTGAAGAAATGCACCATCTTTGAGATGGACGATGACGACGAAGCCGTACAAGCCGTGCGCAACGAATACCTGCGGCTGGCCCAAAACATGATCGACAAGGTGGAGCCCCTGGAGGCCATATCCCTCAAGGACCGCGAAATCTTCGACCTACTGGGGTTCGACTGACCGCAGGTCTTAAAAGATTTAGCCCAGGCCCACCAGGTCCATGGACAGCTCCCACACCCGCCGAGCTGTTTCTGGATCAGTGGCCTTGTCGGACAGTTCCTGGCTGAACTGCTCACCATCCTTCTTCTGGCGGTTGCCCCAACTCCAGTGCACCCCGGATTCGGCGAAGTCGGGATTGGCCACCACATCAGCCACCCGTTCTCCGGCCAAGGCCTGGGAGACATAGCCGCCGGTGATGTTTTTCTGGAACCAGGGGAAGATCGTTTGGAAGGCCTTGGGGGTGTTGCGGAACAACGGGGTATCCGCCACACAGCCGGGGTAGAGCGAGGTGAAGGTGATCCCTGTATCCCCGTGCAGACGGCGATGCAGCTCCTGAGTGGTGATCATGTTGCAGAGCTTGCTGTCTTTGTAGGCCTTGCCGGGCTTGAACGGCTTGCCACTCGCCATGGCGATGGGATCTTTGAACCCAGCCTCAAACCCAGAGAGGTCCCCCAGATCTGCCGGTGCAGGGATCGGAATCTTGCCCCCCAGCTCCTTGGAGTTCGCCGTCACGGTGCCCAGGATCACCACCCGCCTGGAGGGATGGCTGGAGCTCTGGAGCCGACCTAAGAGCAGCTGCACCAGAAGGAAATGGCCGAAGTGGTTGGTAGCCATCGAGATCTCGTAGCCCTGGGGCGAACGCTCCGGCTGCTTGAGCTTCGGCTTGTACACGGCTGCATTGCAGACCACGGCATCCAATCGCTCGGGCAAGGCATCCACCGCCCGGCGCACACTGTCGAGATCACCCAGATCCATCAACACGTGCTTGAGCCGGTCTTTGGGGAGATCGAGCTCATCCGCGGCAGCCGCGGCACGCTGCGGGCTGCGGTTCGCCGTGATCACCGTCCAGCCCCGCTTGACCAAAGCGCAGGTGGCATTCAGGCCCACACCGGAGGTGGTGCCGGTGATCAGAACGGTGCCGGGCGTGGACATCAAGACAGGGCCAGGAAGGCTGTCAGTCTGCCGGTCAGTACTGAATCTCAACGTCGCTGGTCACGAATCTCAGCGCCAGACCACTCGCAAACGATTGGGAGCGATCCACTGATCCTGCTCGCTGATCAGGCGCTTCTCTCCACCGATGCTGAACAGACGATCGAACCGTTGTTGCAGCGTTTCCAACTTGGCCGACTCAATCGACACGACCGCCGCAATTTCACTGTGGCGATCCATTCGTTCCTGATAGGCCACCGACAGGCGAATCAAGCTCACGCAGCCCAACAGAACAAGTCCAGCCTTGGCGGCCAAGGCGAGAAGGCTGCACTGCAGCTCCTGTTGGTCGGTCTGCCGCTGAATCGCCGCAGCCATGCTGGCTGCGTCCGTGCGGGGAGCTGATCTTCGAACCTGACTGGCGGTCACCGCATCAGCACGTACATCCGCTTGTAACGCAATCCGTTCGCAGTGCCAAGACCAGCTCTAGGCCCGTTGATCTGGGCGCCCGTTGAAATCAGGCTTCGTAGAGGCTGATGGAGAGACGCAGGGCCAGAACAGCGGCATGGGCAGCGACGACGAGGGCGATGAACACCTCGGGTGCAGACAGAACGGTTTCCATGGGAGCCATGCATCAAACGGTCCCATTCTTCTCCGAGGGAGGGGCTGCAGGCCATCATTCGCAAAGGCCTGTCACACCAGCCCATGGATCCGGTTCTGATCGATGCCCCTGCCATCCGCGCCTTGGATCTGCGGCCGCTGGAGATCTGGAGCCATCAGCCGCTGGATGCACTGCTCAGCCAAGGGCCGGTGCTGGAGCTTCGTTTCGACTGGCCCCGGGCGCAGGATGACCCGCGGGAACTGCCGGAATGCCCCGAGCCTCGCCTCTGGGCCCTGCGGGCCGATGCACGCTTCCCCTGGCTGCCGCTGTTGCTTGAACGCGACAACGGCAGCCTGATTCGCCATGTCGCCCTGGTGGTGCCCCACAGTTTCAGCCGCAGCGAAGGCCTGCGTTTTGACCCGGAAGCCTTGGAGCTCTGGGTGACGCATCGACTGATGCTGCTCGACGATCTCTGCCAGCGGGAGCTCGGACGCCCGATGCGGGGCAACCTCTCCCAGATGGCCGCGGCGCTGGGTTATGAGCTCGATGCGGGTTTTTGGGGCCTGCTGACCTGACCCTCTAGCTCAGCCAGAGCTGCAGGGCCCGCCTGGAGCTGTCGATCGCCAGGATGATGGCGAGCCCCCGCAGACAACGCACCAGAAGAGCCGCATCAAATTGATCGAGACGACTGGCGGTCCATTGTGCAGCGATCGCTGCCACAGCCCCCAGAAGCAAGCCCATCAGAGGCACCCCTCGTCCTTCATGCAGGAACTGCAGGGATGCTGCGCTGGCTGAACAGAGCACCGCCACCGTGCTGAGCCGCACGGCCTGATGAATCGGCACAGACATCGGACCGCTCATCAGGGGCACCATCACCAGCCCCCCACCCAGGCCCAGCATCCCAGCGGTCCAGCCGGCGATACAGCCCACTCCAGCCAATTGCGGTGCGCTGCTGTCATCGACGTCTTGAGTGGCATCCGCCTCGGGCCGTTCGCGAACGCAGAACGCCAGCACGATGTACATCAGCGTCTGCATCGCCAACAGAATCCAGCCCGCCGCCAAACCGGCCAAACCACCGAACAGCAGTGCCGAACCAAAAGCGGCCAAACCGATGGCGAGTCCAGGTCGGGTCGGCACCCGCCCCTGGCGCAGGTGAGTGATGGTGCCCGCCAAAGCTGTAGGCACAATGGCGAAACTGCTGGTGGCCAGAGCCTGATGGGGCGGGAGATCAAGCCAAAGCAGGAGCGGGGCAAAGATCAAGCCACCGCCAATCCCCAACAGCCCGGCCAAGCCCCCCGCCAGCAGGCCCAGGGCGATCAAGATCGGCACATCCCACCAGGGCACCATGGCGTGCGATCGATGCTTCCCTCCAGCATGCCCGCAACCGGGCGTCTGCTCCCCACCCAGCAAGCGGATGGACACACCCAGATGGCGTTGGATGCCTGGCTTCTGAGACGAAGCAACGGTCCGGCGCTGCGTTTTTACCGCTGGGATGGGCCCTGGCTCTCGCTTGGACGCCATCAACGCCACTGGCCTGAGCACTGGAATGATCTCGCCCACCGCGGCCGCATCAGCCTGGTGCGACGCCCCAGCGGAGGCCGGGCAGTGCTCCATGCCGGCGGGCTCACCTATGCCTTGATCTGGCCGGATGCACCACGGCAACGCCAGGAGGCCTACCGGCAGGCCTGTCAGTGGTTGATCGATGGCTTCAAGGATCTCGGGCTAGCGCTGCACTTCGGTTCTGACCCCGCTGGTGCCGAGGCCAACAACTGTTTCGCCACGGCAACGGTGGCCGACCTGGTGGATTCGAGCGGCGTCAAACGGGTCGGCAGCGCCCAGCGCTGGCAGAGCGGTCGCCTGCTTCAACACGGCGAAATCCTGCTGGATCCCCCTGCCGAGCTCTGGGAAGAGGTGTTTGAGGAAGAGGCACCAGCGGGAGCACCGGCCCAGATCAGCCGACTGGCGCTGGATCAGCAGCTGCGCCAGAGCCTGGTTCAGTCCTGGAGCCATTGCCCGTGGCAGATGCAACCCCTGGAGGCCGACGAAGTTCAGGACTTGGAAAGAGAGCTGGCGTCCTGGTCGGAGCTTTGATCCCTCATCGTCTGCACCATCTGAGGAAGCATCGCCAAACCCAAGGGATAGCCATTGCGCTTGCGCGCCTCGTCGAGAATCGCGGGGGGCAGGGTCACACCGAGACGCTTCAGCACCGCATCTCCCACATCCATGCGATCAAGGGTGCCGCAGGGAAGCCCAGCAATACTCATCACCAAAAGGCGTCCCTGGGAGGCCGCCTCCAGGGCCGGCACCGCTTCCACCATTGGGGCCGCACTGGTGATGGACGGCAGTTCAGTGAGGGGCCGCAGATGATCCTCGAGGCGCTGTTGGTCCCATTGCTGCACTGGCAGCAGTTTCAGGGGCTGATCGTCAATCCAACCCACCCAACGGCCGCTCTTGCAGACGAGCACCCAATCGACAGGACCCTCACCCTCGCTGGCCGTAAGCCGCAGCTGGCTAAGGCGCCGCAAGGTCTGATCAGCCTCCAGCACGCGGAAGCGTTTGCCTGCCGCAGCCTCCACCTTCAACTCCCGCAGCACGGTCTGCAACTGCAGCATCTGGGTCTGACTGCGGTTGGCACTCAGGCCGAACCAACCGATCAACATCAGCAGGAGGCCGTTAAGCCCCCAGCCCTGCCAAAGCAGGACACCGCCCAACACGATCATCAGCATCGACAACGCCCGTCCGGACGCCGATGCCACCTGAACGCCCTTCTGCTGGCTGCCGCTCACCTGCCAGACCAGGGCCTTGAGAATCAGCCCACCATCCAGCGGTAGACCAGGCAACAGATTGAACAGACCCAGCATCAAGTTGAGCAAACCCACCTGGCTCAACAACTGCGTGGCCAAGGGCTGGGTGTCGGACAGCGCTGCAGCCCCCACCAGCATCCCGAAAGCCAACATCAAACTGACGATCGGGCCAGCAGCTGCAATGCGCAAATTGCCCATGGCGGTAGGGCATTCCTTCTCCACCCGCGCGATACCGCCCAGATGAAACAGGGTGATACTCAGCACCTTCACCCCTTCCCGCAGGGCCATAAGGGCATGGCCCAACTCATGCAGCAGCACGGAGCTGAACAACAGCAAGGTGGTCAGCAATCCCAGCCCCCAACTCACCGTGACCGAGGCCGTGGTCGCATAGCGGGATTGGAACAATGTGGTGAAGATCGCCACAGCAAACAACCAGCTGGGCTGGAGCCGCAGGGGGATTCCGCCAATTTTGAGCACCTGCCAGCCCTCTCCCACCGCCAATCCCGTCGTGTGCCGCTACTGCGGACTGTCATCCACGATCCTAGGGAGAGCAATCGATGCGGCCCTTGCGTGATCCCCGCCCCACTCCAGACCTGAAGATCTGTGGGATCACCGACCCCGAGCAGGCCCATGCCATTGCACAAATGGGCGTGCAGGCGATTGGCGTGATCGGCGTTCCTGCCACCCCACGCTTTGTGGAACCACCCCAGCGCAGGTCCTTGTTCCAGCTGCTGGAGGAGCAGCATCCCCAACTGCATCGCGTTTGGGTGGTGGCCGACCCCGACGATGCCGCCCTCGAGGAAGCGCTCAACGGTGCAGGACAGCCCTCCGTGGTGCAGCTGCACGGCAGCGAGTCAGAAGAACGCTGCCAACGCTTGAAACAGCGTTACCCCCGGCAGCAGTGGTGGAAAGCTTTACGGGTGCGCGAACCCGAAGACCTCGAGCAGCTTGAGCAGTACGCGCCCAATGTGGATGCCCTGCTCCTCGACGCCTGGAGCGCTGATCAATTGGGCGGCACAGGGCACAGGATCCCTCTTGATTGGCTCGGTGAGACCCAGTTATCGGTGCCTTGGTGGCTGGCGGGGGGAGTAAGTGCGGAATGGGTTCCGGAACTGCTTAGCCGCGTCACGCCACAAGGGCTCGATGCCTCCAGTCGGCTGGAGGAACGTCCGGGATGGAAAAACCTCGACAAGGTCCAAGCCCTTGTCGAGGCAGTGAAACGAGGTTGAGTTGAGGCTGATCAGGTGCTGAGCAGCGCTTCCTGCTGACGCACCAGCTCAAAGAACTCCTGCTTGAGGCTGGGGTCGTGGCGGAAATCACCGCGCACCACGGAGTTCACCATGCTGGTTTGGGGCTCCTTCACGCCACGCCACTTCATGCAGTAGTGCTGCGCCTTGATGATGATGCCGAGACCCTGAGGCTCACAGAGCTTCTCGATTTCGTCGGCAAGGATCATCACAGCCTCTTCCTGGATGTGGGGGCGGGAGAAGACCCAGTCAGCCACACGGGTGAATTTGGAGAGGCCAATCACCCTGGCACCAGGCTTGATCCCAATCCAGCAGTTGCCCATGATCGGCACCAGGTGGTGTGAACAGGCGGAACGCACCGTGATCGGTCCAACGGTGTAGATCTCATCCAGCTGCTTCACATTGGGGAAGCTGGCCACCTTGGGTTGCTGGTGGTAGCGCCCTTTGAACACCTCCTGCAGATACATCTTGGCGACCCGCTCCGCCGTCTCATGGGTGTTGTGGTCGTTATCGATATCGATCACCAGGCTGCGCAACAGATCGCGGACCTTGTCAGCGACCTCAACCTGAAGCTGATCCAGTTCACCGGGATTGAGGTGATCAGCAATGTTGTCGTTGGCCAGGAAGGAAACGCCAGATTCGATTAAACGTTCACGAATTCGGGCTGAAACCTGGGGATTCAGGAGCTTTTTAGCATTGCCGTTGCCGTTGGCGACGCCGTTGGAAACGAAAGGGACTGTGGAGGTCATGGTGTTCGTTCAGAAGGCGCCGGCGGCCGGCATAAGGGTGAGGTCTTCGATCAACTGGTTGCTGGGTTGCATCGCCAGATTCGCCAGTGTTTCTGCCGCCTGATCGACAGAGAGCATGGCACGACGATCGAAATCGCTTTGTACGGTTTCCGCGTCCCACAGTGGTGTGTTCACGGCTCCAAGAGTGAGGGTGCAGGCACGAATGCCGTTGGCCCGTTCCTCTTCTGCAAGGCAGCGGGTGAAGCTGGCCAAGGCAGCTTTACTGACGCAATACGCACCCCATTGAGGGAAGGCATTGCGAGCGGCGTGACTGCTGATGTTGATCACCAGTCCGCCGTTCTTGCGCATGGCGGGAACGGCAGCAGAACAAACCTGCATCACGCTGGTGACATTCAGCTGTAGCAGCCATTGCCAATGCTCAAGCGGCATGGCCAGAAGGTCGCCGGTGTAAGCAGCGCCAGCGTTGTTGATCAACACTGAAGGGGTCTCACCCTGCTGCAACAAGCCAGCCATCGCAGCTGCGATGGCATCTGATTGGGTCAGGTCGATGGCGGCATAGGCCACAGAAACACCTTGTGAGCTGAGCTGAGCACTCAGCCGCTCCAGTTGATCAGCGCTACGGGCCGTGAGAAGCAGGTCCCAGCCCTGGTGAGCAAGAAGCTCAGCAGTCCGGCGACCTATGCCTCGGCTCGCACCCGTGATTAGAGCCGTTGGCAAAAACCGTTAGCAAACCACAACACCTTAAGCCGCTTTCTCCACATCCTGTGACGTTTTTTCGAGGAACCGCCCCATCGCTCTGAATTTGGAGTAACGGGCCTCCCGCAGTTGTTGTTCCGAAAGGCTCAGCAATTCATCGAGATGACGCTCGATCGCCGCCCGCAGAATTTCTCCGGCCTCCAGTGGTGCCCAGTTGTTACCACCGGAGGGCTCCTCGAGCACCTCATCCACCACCCCAAGCTCCAGCAGGTCCCGACCGGTGATCCGCAAGGCTGCCGCCGCATCAGGCGCCTTGGCCGCATCACGCCAAAGGATGGAGGCACAGGCCTCTGGGCTGGCCACCGTGTAGACGCTGTGCTCGAACATCATCAAGCGATCGGCCACCCCGATGCCTAAGGCACCGCCGGATCCGCCTTCACCGATCACAGTGGCGATCACCGGAACGCGCAAGCGAAACATTTCCCGCAAGTTGACCGCAATAGCTTCACCCTGGCCCTGCTCCTCGGCCTCGAGCCCGGCATAAGCACCCGGAGTATCGATGAAGGTGAGGATTGGTAGGCGGAAGCGATCGGCATGGTCCATCAACCGCATGGCTTTGCGGTATCCACCCGGAGCAGCCATCCCGAAGTTACGAGCGACGTTTTCCTTGGTATCGCGGCCTTTCTGATGGCCGATCAACATCACCGGACGATTGCCCACCCGTCCGACACCGCCAATCAGGGCCTGATCGTCATTACCGCGACGATCGCCATGTAGTTCGACCCAGTCGTCGCAGAACATCTGGATGAAATCCAGCGTGCTCGGACGGTGCGGGTGACGGGCGACCTGAATTTTCTGAGCGGGGGTCAGCCCCTGAAAGATCTCCTGACGCCGTCGGGCTGCAAGGCTTTCCAGCTGCTGCAGCTGCTGCGAGACGTCAACTTCAGAATCCCGGGCCAGCTGGCGGATTTGCTCAATCTGCTGCTCCAGCTCGACCAGCGGTTTTTCGAACTCAAGCAGGGGGCGACGGGGCATGGCTCTGGCTCTCCGGAGGTCAGGCGGCAGTGGCCTGCAGGTTGGGATGGAGGTTCAAGGTGCTGAACCCATGACGGACCGATGCCGCACCAATGAAATCCATCTTCTCGAGGGTGATGTTGTTGCGCCCCCAGCTGAAGTTGGTGTGGCAGCGCTCGAACTCGAGCAGCATCGCTTCAGCGAAGCAGGCAAACATCTGACGCTGGGGCCGCTCCATCTCGGCGATGGCCATCATCGACCATCCGATGTCTCGGCAGAACTCAACAATTCCACCTTTGAGAACGTGGATGCCACCACCAGCGACCTTGGAATTGAGATTCTTGGGATAGCCCCCATCAATCATCAAACAGGGCTTCTTCAAGCTGTTGTGGTCGATCTCAAGGGTGCGGGGCATGCTCGCCACCCAGACGACCACATCTGCCTCGGGCAAGGCTTGATCGAGCGGCAGGATCCGTCCACCTCCCAGTTCTTGCTGAAGATCAAGCAGAGGCTGCTGCTGACGTGCCACCAGCAACAGCTCTGCGACCCCAGTACGCGCTTGCAGCCAACGACAGACGGCAGAGCCGATATCACCAGTCGCACCAACGACGGCCACCTTGGCCTTGCTCAGATCGATGCCAAGGGTTGGAGCGTTGTTCTCCACTTGGCGGCAGATCACCCAGGCCGTATGGGTGTTGCCGGTGGTGAACCGTTGCCAATCCAGGGTGGTGCTCCGCACAGTCTGGTGCTGAAGCAGGTTGAAATTCTCGAAAATAATCGAGGTAAAACCACCCAAAGCAGTGATGTTGATGCCCTTCTTTTGGGCCAGTTCCATCGCATTGAGCACCTTGCGCCGAGCCGTTTTGAAGCGGCTCAGCATCTCAGGCACGAAGCAGGAGTCGATGTAGGCACCCTCAATCGTCGTGCCCACCGGACTGGTGACTTCCACGTGCTCAACGAGCTGTGGAGGTGCGCTGCACCACACATCCAAATCACCGTCGGCGATGTGATCGAACCCGAGTTCCATTGCCTTGCGGCGAGCAGCCTCAAAACTCGTTGAATGTCCGATCAGACCAAACATGTCTTACCGCTGACGTCTCAAAGAACACCTCGAATCACCATGCTCCCATGGCAAGCGGTATCGACGGCAACGTGCCTGTCGATGAACCGGCGTTGAATCAAGCCCTGGAGCGGGTCAAACGGCCAGAGCTGCCGCTGCCATGCGGGCGATGTCGCGAGAGGTGAAGCCGATCTCACCCAAAGCTTCCTGGTAAGCGATCAGGAAATCTTCGATCAGGTCTTCCTTTTCCATGTGCAGGACGGCGGCATCAGCAGCAACGTCTTCCAACATTGAACGGATCAGAGGAAGGTTGGCTTTGTTGGCCTCGAACAGCTCATCTTTACTGGCCTCGAAGTTGGCCTTGAGCCATTCCTGGCCGTAATTGAGGTGGGTGTACTCGTCCTTCACCACACCCTCAGTGATTTTGCGGGCGAAGGGATCTGCAACAGGGATATAGATGTGATAGGCCGAAATAGCGAATGCTTCGATCAGGAGGGCCTGAATCAGCAGGCAGGTGACCACCTTGCCCTCCTTGAGAGCGGCCTGGAAATTGCCGTGCAGTGGTTCGAAGAACTTCTTGGCGAAGGGCAGATCGGCTTCAACCCCGAGGTTGCGACCACAGGAGGTGAAGCCCTTCATGTGCTTCATTTCCATCCGCGCCAGACGCTTGAGCTCCTCGGCCTGCTCAGGGATCAGCGTGCCCAAGGAGATGTAGTTGTCGTGAGCTTCCTGTTCGCCCTCGATCACGATGGCGTTGATCCGGCTGTAAGCGTCTTTGTAGGCAGCGGTTGTGAAATCGGGAAGTGCGTCCTGGCCCTCCAGCACGGGTGCTTCAGGTGCATTGAGGGTCGTCATAGGACGCTGTCCACCACGTTTAGTGGGACCGACAATAACCAGTGCCCCACGAGTTGGGGACACATGCGTCCAAGGTTCAGGACCTGGGGGAGCTTTGGGAGGGTTTGGGGAGCAGGCTTTGGGTGGGGGGCCAGTGACTGGCCAAAAGGGCCTGAAAACGTGCCTGCCAGTGGTTCACCAGCCGTCCTTCCAAGCGATTGCCCAAATCCACCGAGGCCTGGCTCGCATCTCCGATCACGCCCGTTGCACTGAGGTCGTCGGTGAGCCAAGCGCAGGGCGCCGCCCCTTCGAGGCTCCACCCCTCCGGCGGTTCCTGATCTGAACCCGGTATTGGACGTCCATCCACGGGGCGGGCCGATCCAACCAGTTCTGGGGCCATCTTCAGCATCAAGCTGGTTTCGGCTTGGCCGGCATGGAGACCGTGGAGCAACTCCTGATCGGACAGCAGGTCAGCCAACCCTTCAACCCCACTCCAGAGGAAGCAAGGCAGAACGGCCAGCGACGGGCAGCGAGCGCGCAGCTGTCGGGCCGCCACCTGAAGCAAACCGATCTGGCCGCCATGGGCGTTGAACAGAACAAGGCGCTGCACCCCCATCGCCGCCAACTGCGAGCCCACCTGTTCGACGAGCTCCAGAAGCAGAGAAGCCGAAATGCTGAGGGTTCCGGGGAAGTTCTGGTGCTCAGGCGAAAAGCCGATGGCCTGACACGGCAGTCGCCAAATCGGCAGAGCTGGATCAAGCCCAGACAGGACCAAATCGAGGATGCCGTCGGCAAAAACAGCGTCCGTCGACAGGGGCAGCTGAGGACCGTGTTGCTCAAAGGCTCCAAACGGCCAAATCACCGTTGCACCAGGCCGAGAGGCGGCTTTGCTGGCCTCGGGCCAGGTCAGCTGATCAAATCGCTTGCGAAGCTGATCCATGGAGTTGAACAGGCAAGGAGCTGCTGATCCCAGCCCAGCCTGTCAAAATGGGCGATCGACAAGCCCAATGGTCCATGCCCGCAGCCGGCAGTCCGCAGCCCAACCGCCCCAAGGCACCCAAGCCGGCAGCGACGAAACCGCTGCAGGTGATGCAGATCAACCGCCGCGAAGAGCAGGAAAAGCTGGCTCTCGAAGCGGCTGAAGCACGGGCAGCAGCAGAGGCTGCGGCGGAAAAGGCACGCATCCTTGAGGAACGGGCGGGTCTTGCCACCCCTCCGCGACCGGTCCAGCAGGCACCCTCCTCGTCTCCAGGAACGGATGACGACGCGCTGTTCGACATGGGCGGCATGGAAGGCATGACCATGGCAGACCTGATGGGTGCGCCGGATCAGAAACCCAAGAAGGAGCAGCGCAACCAACCGCGCAGCGTGGATGACTTTGATTTCGATGAAGAAGCTTTCCTCGCCGCCCTGGACGAGAACGCTCCGGTTGGCACCACCGGTGAGGTGATCAAGGGCACGGTGATCGGCATCGAAAACGATGGGGTGTATGTGGATATCGGCGGCAAAGCCCCCGGTTACATGCCCAAGAGCGAATCAGGCCTTGGTGTTGTGACCAACTTCCGAGAACGCTTCCCCAAGGGCCTGGAGGTTGAAGTTCTGGTGACCCGTGAGCAGAACGCTGATGGGATGGTCACGATCAGCTGTCGCGCCCTGGAGCTGCGCAAAAGCTGGGACCGGGTCAAGGAGATGGAGAAACAGGGGAAAGTGGTTCAAGTCATCGTCAATGGATTCAACCGCGGCGGTGTCACCTGCGATCTCGAAGGGCTGCGGGGCTTCATTCCCCGCTCTCAACTCCAAAACGGTGAAAATCACCAGGAGTTGGTGGGCAAGACCCTGGGCGTGGCCTTCATCGAGGTCAATTCGGAGACGCGCAAGCTGGTGCTGTCCGAAAAACGAGCCGCCGTCGCCGAACGCTTCCAGGATCTGGAAGTGGGCCAACTGGTGGAGGGCCAAGTTGCTGCTGTGAAGCCCTACGGCCTGTTCATCGACCTCGGTGGCATCAGCGGACTGCTGCACCAATCAGCCATTACAAATGGCAGCCTGCGCTCAATCCGTGAGGTGTTCGATCAGGGCGACCGCGTGTCGGCCCTGATCACAGAACTGGACCCTGGCCGTGGACGCATTGGTCTCAACACAGCCCTTCTCGAAGGCCCCCCCGGAGAGCTGCTGATCGAAAAAGACAAAGTGATGGCTGAAGCTGCCGATCGCGCCAGCCGCGCCCAGAACATGCTGAAGCAGCAGGAGCAATCCGCCGGATGAGCACTGCTGCCCTGACAGCCGCTGAAGACTGGGAACTCGACTTCTACTCCCGACCAATTCTTGAGGCCGATGGCCGCAAGCGTTGGGAACTGCTGATCACCTCCACCCCCGCCGCAAGCGGCGATGCAGGGCCATTTCGCTTCGCCAAGGTGTGTCCCTCTGGAGAGGTGAATTCGCTTTGGTTGAGCCAAGCCCTGGCAGAAGCCAAGGAGGCATCCGCCAGCGGAGGCTGGGGTTCTCCCGTCCGTTTGCGCTGCTGGCGCAGTTCGATGCGCACCATGGTGCAGCGCGCCGCAGCCGAACAAGACCTCGAGGTGATTCCCAGTCGCCGCACCTTCGCGCTGCTCGATTGGCTTCAACAGCGCGAGAGGGAGGTCTACCCCGAGGAAGAGGGATTCATGGCGGGCCCATTGGCACCGCCGCCGGCGCCCGTCCCAACCCCTCCGGTGCCCCTGCCGGAAGAAGTTCAAGGAGACGCCTGGAGCTGGGCCGCCCTGCCGGCAAGCCTGCTGCTGGAGGCATCGGAATGGCCGATGAGTTTCAGCGGGCTGCTGCCGGTGCCCGATGGCATCGACCCCGAGGCCTCTGTGCCGGGTCTGCGCCTATTCAGCCAGAGCCGCTCGCTCGCCATGGCTGGCTGGTTGGGGGGGCTGGAGCCCGTGCGGATGATCGTTGAAGACCGCCAGCTGGTTCTGGAGGCTGGTCAGGACGACCGCTGGCTGGTGAGCGACCTAGAACCGGGCGTCGCCGCTGAAATTGCCGAAGCCCTGGCGACCTCGCAACAGCAGGTGCGCGGCCTCCAATTCATCGCCATCCAAGCCAGCCCCGAAGAACAGACCTTCGGCGGCTTCTGGATGCTGCGAGACATCCCGATGGCCTGATTGCAGGGCTGATGAAAGACGGGCCGTTTGATCGACCAGACAGCCGCTTCAACACGTTGAAGGGCTGGACCTGGATCGGTTGTTACGGGGGCTATTACCTCCAGAGCGATCTTCTCCATGAACAGGGTTTCGAGCACGGCTTCTTCACCCGGCTTTGGCACGGCCGCGGGCCCGATCAACTAGCGGGATACATCAGCGCTGGCATCAGCGTCCACCGGCCCCAGCAGATCCACAGTGGAATCGTTCTGAACGGCAGCGACGCCCGTCAGGATCCCTGGCCTGAGGCCGATGGACTGGTGAGTGATCGTGGGGGGCAAAGCCTCTGGGTGTGCGGCGCCGACTGCACGCCTGTTCTGATCGCAGATCCCGGCACCGGGCATGCCGCGGCCTGTCATGCCGGTTGGCGTGGGGTGGCAGCTGGAATCCTGATCACGGCCCTGGATCGGTTGGTGGAGCGGGGTGCCCGGCGGGAGGATCTGGTTGTTGCCCTGGGTCCGGCCGTCAGCGGCCCTTGTTACCAAGTGGGCGACGAGGTGGTGGAGGCCGTCAGCGACGCGATCCCCGGCGAGGCTGCCTTATCCAAGACCGGGGCCCTGGTGCCCGATAAGCAGCCGGGGCGGCATCGCCTGGATATCCGAACCGCAGCCAGATTGCAGCTCCAGGGTGCGGGAATTCCTGGCGAACGGATCGCCCACTGCCCGCTCTGCACCGTCGGTGAACCCGAGCTGTTCCACTCCTGGCGACGGGATCAGGTGAAAGCCGTGCAGTGGAGCGGCATCGTGGCGCAAGCCCCAACCTGAGCCAGTCCAATCACGACTTACGGACAAGAGCAGACGATTGCTCAATACAGAGCCAAGCTGAAAAAATCTTTTGAGCTTTCCCGATGTTCCAATCGATCCTTCGCCTGGGATTGGTCAGTGCAGTGTCACTTACTCCCCTACTCACCTTTACAACCGCTGCTGATGCCAAGCCCGCAGTGATGTCGGAAACCATCCGTGTAGGCGAGGTGAAAGCCGCCCAGGACGGTTGGTGTGATGCCCTCATCAACATCAGCAAAACCCATGCTGAGGGAGGTTTGGCCAAATCCAAACCCCTGGCCGCCGAAGTGATCGATGCGGCTTACGGCTACCAGTTTGGTCCTGTGGCCTTCAAGCCCACCTGGGCGACAGGCGACCTGACGTTCCGCGATACCCGCGCTGGTGCTGTGTCGTATTTCGTTGGAGGCGATCCCACTTTTGACGATCCCGGCTTTGCCATCGGGACGCCCGGTGCCAAGCGCAGCCCCTGGGTGAAATGTGAGCCCGAGATTTTCGTGATCCAAAGCTTCGGCAACACCGCCAATGCGATGGGCTGGGTGCATATTGAGGCGGCCGATGGCACCACCAGCAAGGTCGACAAGACCTTTGGCTATGTGCGAGATGACGCAGGTGCCCTGCGCATCGTTGTTCATCACTCCTCGACCCCGTTTGCCGGGTATTGATCGCGGAGGGGGGGGCGAGGTCAATGGGACGATCGGCTAGTTCTCAGGATTTGCATAGCCAAGGCTTCAGCAGCCCGAATGCCATCGATTCCGGCCGACAGGATGCCGCCGGCGTAGCCCGCCCCTTCACCGGCCGGCACCAGTCCCTTCACATTGAGCGATTCCAAAGCCTCATCCCTGGGAATCCGCACAGGCGATGACGTGCGGGTTTCCACGCCAGTGAGCACCGCATCGGCGTGGTCGTAGCCCTTCAACTTGCGGGCAAAGGCCGGCAACGCTTCGCGCAAGGCCTCAATGATGGGGGCTGGAAGCAGCTCAGCCAGGTCGGCGGGATGCACACCCGGTTGATAGGACGCTGCAATGGCTCCGAGCCGGGTTGACGGCCGAGAGGCCAGGAAATCCTCCAGTCGCTGCGCCGGTGCGGCATAGCTGCTGCCCCCCAAGCGAAAGGCGCGCTCCTCCAGATGCCGTTGCAGGCCAATGCCCGCCAACGGATCCCCGGGAAAGCGTTCAAACGGAGCCAGGTCATCGGCGTCCAGGGCCACAACCAACCCGCTGTTGGCGTTGCGCTCGTTGCGGGAATGCTGGCTCATGCCATTGGTCACCACCCGGCCTTCTTCCGACGTTGCCCCCACCACAAATCCACCAGGACACATGCAGAAGCTGTAGACGCAGCGGCCGTTCTCGGCATGGTGCACCAGCTTGTACTCGGCTGCCCCGAGACGCGGATGGCCAGCCGCCTCCCCCCAGCGGGCTGCATCAATCAGATGCTGCGGATGCTCAATTCGTACGCCCACGGAAAACGGTTTGCGCTGCAGCTGCACACCGATCTCCTGCAGCATTTCAAAGCAGTCTCGTGCGGAATGACCGGGAGCCAGCACCAGATGGCGACAGGGAATCTCCGTTCCATCGGCCAGAACCACTCCATCGAGTTGATGTGGCTTCTCACCGCTGCTGTCGCTGAGCTGAAGGCGTGTCACGCGACTGTTGAAACGCACCTCACCTCCCAAGGCTTCAATCCGAGCCCGCAAGCCGCGGACAACCGTGGCGAGCTTGAACGTGCCGATGTGGGGGCGATGCAGCGTGAGGATCTCCTCGCTGGCACCACAGGCCACCAGTTCCTCCAGCACCTTGTGGCCGTAGTGCTCGGGATCGCTGACCTGGCTGTAAAGCTTGCCGTCAGAAAACGTTCCCGCTCCACCCTCACCGAATTGGGCATTCGATTCCGGGTTGAAAGGGCTGTTGCCCCGCCAGAAGCCGAAGGTGTCAGCTGTGCGTTGCTTGACGGCCTGACCCCGTTCCAGCAACAGCGGGTGAAAGCCCATCTGCGCCAACAGCAACGCAGCGAAATAACCGCAGGGGCCTGCCCCCACCACCACAGGCCGATCGCCCGCGTCCAAGGGGAAGCCATCCGGCGCCTGGCCCACGGGCCGGTAGCGGGTGTCTGGGGCCGGACGCACCCGAGCTTTGTTGCCGATGCGCCGCAACAGGGCGGCTTCACCCTTCACCTGCACATCCACGCTGTAAATCAGCTGGATCCGGTCGCTGCGCCGCGCATCAACACTGCGCTTCACCAGGGTCTGACCCAAAAGACGATCGGCGGGAATCCGCAAACGTTTGAGCACCGCTTCCTGCAGCGCTTCCTCCCCATGGTCGAGGGGCAGCTTCAGTTCACTAAGGCGCAGCATCTCGAGGTTGTGTCCCCAGACCTCATTCGATCAGACTGGCCATGGCCTGACCTGATGGTGCCTGACCAGCACGAAAGCGGGAATCACTGGCAACGGCTTTCAGACGGAGACGCTCCCCGCGTCGACGCTGATCAAAGGCCTGGCAAATCGGGACGGCTTCCTGCTGATCGGGGTCCAACCACCCCATCGCATCGACGCCCCCGTCAGCAGACAGCGGCAAGGGGGCTGCATCGGCAAGGGCCAACAGCCGCGCCGTATCAAACCCCGCACCCGCGAGCAACGATGGAGCCTTGCCTGTGTGCTGCTTGAAATCCTGTTGAAATTCAGCCCAGGCCACACCACGGGCTGGGTGCTGAAGCCCAAGCTGCTGCCAAGGCACCGCGGGCGCATCCTGCAGACCTTCCGCCTCAGTGAGCCAAATCCAGTTTGGCGTCAGCGGCGCACCACCGCCGAAGCGCCCTTGCTGTTGCTCAGCCCGCAGCTCTTGGGAGAGAAGGCCGTCTGGAGCATCGGCGACCACAACGGTGGGCACCCAAGACCAGGCCATGTCGTCCTTGAACCGTTGCAGACGCCCGTTGTTGCTGGGATCCACCCGCTGGACAGGCTGCGCTTCGTAGCTCTCAACAATGCCGCCAGCGGCCTTGAACAGCTCCACAAAAGTATTTGAGCTGGTGGATTCGAGGGCAGAAGGGTCCTCCACCACCATTGCTCGTCCCCAGCCGGCCTCCATCGCCGCCGCCACCATCGCCTTCAGATCCTCCTGACGGGAGGGAACAAGCGGCCAGAGCCGTTCACGGCCTTCCAGCCCGCGCAGGGTGTCCAGCGACTGGCCACGCTGATAGGGGAGCAGCACGGTGAGGTCCCGCTCGTCAGCCAAGGCGGCAAAGGCCCGCAGATCTGCAGACGGGGGAGCCACCAGAAGCTTGAGATCACTGGATGGCATCAACTGCGGATCGGGCCCATCGCCGGAGTTGGTCCCATGCCAAGCAACCTGCGGGAAGGGCTCACCACAGGCCTCCACCGAAGCCTGGCCCAGACGAAAGCCCTGGAGAAAGTTGTGCCGCAATTCAGCATCGCGGTGCCCCATCGGCAGCAGCACCGCAAACCTTGGGCGACTAACCCCACTGGCAACGATTGACTGGCAGCCGATCAGCGTGGCTGCCACAACACACCACGACAGCCAAGGCCAACGTCGCCACTCAGGCTTCGACATGGAATCGGAGGGAAGCAACCCGATCCACGCAAATTAGGGAGAGGGGTCTGACTCGTCTGGTTTTGTCACAGAGGTCTCAGAGCCGCCGCCCAACTGGGACAAACCACCAGCCAAAAGCAAGCCAGCACCAATGCCAATGGCCAGGGTGCGATTTTCAGCTGCGGCGCCCTGGCCCCAGGCGGCTGTGGCCAGAAAGGCAGCCCCAAGCAGCAGGCAGGGCACCAACACAATCCCCCTGGCAATGCGGTTATCAGCCATCAACCCCACAGCTGTTGCTGGCCAAACCAGCGGCAATCAAGCCAGCGCTGAGGTCACGCTCAGCACCGATCGGGGTCACCCGAGCCATCAGCTGACCCTCACTGGAGCCGACCGGCCGCAAATTGACCTTGCGGCGGCGCGGCAGCTCCTGACGCAGCCATGCGGTGGCCTCGGCTTCCTGGCTCGCATCAACGGCAGCACAGGAGAGGGCAACGGTGTAGGTGCGGTTGTGATCGCCAACCTGCAGCAGTGAACTGCTGCGCACCTGAAGCACCTCAGCAGCCTGTACAGGCACGGCCCAAAGCAGCAGCAAAAAGCCGATTAAGACAAAACGAATCAAGAGGTCGGCGCGTTGAGAACCGGCATGGGAGCCGGGAGGCCAACCATTTCAGCATTGCTTTTGCCTGGGGGAACCATCGGATAGCAGTTCTCACCACGACGAACGTGGATGTCAATCAACATCGGGCCGGGAGCCTTGAGCGCCGCCTCGAGATCACTGCGCAACGACTCCCGCTCGCGGATGTGGACGCCTTCCACACCGAAGGAGCGTGCAAGGGCCACGAAGTCCGGCATGCCATTAAGCATGTCGGAGGCGGAATAGCGCTCCTCGTAGAAACTCTCCTGCCACTGGCGCACCATGCCCTGCCAGTGGTTGTTGACGATCACCACCTTCACCGGGAGGCCATAGGCCGCCAGGGTTCCCAGCTCCTGAATGTTCATCAGGATGCTGGCGTCACCCGCGATGCACACCACCTGACGATCGGGGCAAGCCACTTGGGCGCCCATCGCAGCCGGCATGCCATAACCCATGGTGCCGAGACCGGCACTGCTGATCCAGCCCCGAGGCCCATTACGCAGGTACTGGGCAGCCCACATCTGATGCTGGCCCACATCCGTGGTGACGATGGCATTCGGTGCCAACTCACGAACGGCCAGCAGAACCTCTTGGGGGAATAAGGGGCCTTCGGCGGGAGGAACGGTGAGGGGATAAGTCTTTTTCCACTCAGCGATGCGTGCCAACCAAGGGGCCGTGCGGGGCTGCACCTGCTGCTGCAGGCTCAGCTCCACCAACCGCGCCACACTCAGGCTCAGGTCTCCCAGCACCGCCACATCGGGGCGGCGGGTCTTGCCGATTTCGGCCGGGTCAATCTCGAAGTGGATGACCTGGGCGCGGGGAGCAAAAGTATCGAGCTTTCCGGTCACCCGATCGTCAAAACGGGCTCCAACAGCAATCAGCAGATCGCATTCGGTGACGGCGAAGTTGGCGTAGGCCGTGCCGTGCATGCCGAGCATGCCCACCGAGAGGGGGTCGTTTTCATCGAATGCACCCTTCCCCATCAAGGTGGTAGTGACGGGTATCTGGTAGCGCTCGGCAATCACCCGCAGGCTGTCGTGGGCACCGGCTGAGATCGCACCACCGCCCACATAGAGCAGGGGATGCTCTGCCTCGGCGATCAGCTCAAGCGCCGACAGGATCGGTTCATCCCGGGGGGGCTGAGGCTTACGGAAGCCTTTGGGAACAATCGATCCGGGCTCAACCGGCACGTAGTCGAACATCTCCTGGCCAACATCCTTCGGGATGTCAATCAGCACGGGGCCCGGACGACCGCTGGCTGCGATCAGAAAAGCCTGGGCAACGATGGAGGCGAGATCCGCCGGATCGCGCACCACCCAGGAATGTTTCACGATCGGCAGGGTGATGCCGAAGATGTCGGTCTCCTGGAAGGCATCGGTGCCAATCGCCGGACGCGGCACCTGGCCGGTGATCACCACCATGGGCACCGAGTCCATCTGGGCGGTGGCGATGCCGGTCACCAAGTTGGTGGCACCGGGCCCCGATGTGCCGAAGCAAACGCCCACCTTGCCTGTGGCGCGGGCGTAGGCATCGGCCGCGTGGGTGCCGGCCTGCTCATGCCGGACCAGGATGTGCTTGACCCAACCCTCGCTTTCGGCGATGTGAAGTGCGTCGTAAATCGGGAGAATGGCGCCGCCGGGGTAGCCGAAAATGGTGTCGACGCCATGGCGCCGCAACGCATCCATCAGGGCTGTCGCCCCAGACATTCTCTGCCCACCGTGACCGGCCTGCTGCCCAGTGACGGCCGAAGACGCTGAGGTGAGAGTCACAGAGGCGACGGGTCAATGACCCTCAAGATTAAGGGCCCGAAGCGCCCCTGGCTTGATCAGAGCAGACCGAGCGCATGCAGCGGCCCTTGACCACTGATCAGCTCCAGCAAAAAGGCCGAAAAACCGACCATGGCCAGACGGCCGTTCCAGACCTCAGAACTGTTGTTCCAACCCCATTCCCACTTTTCCTGGGGATAGAGCTTCACCTTGTTGGGAAGCTCTGCCGCCGCATCAAGACTCACTTCAGGACCCTGAAGGCTGGTAGCCACGAGATCGGCCAAGCCTTCGATGAAGGGGGAGTAGGTGTCGAGAGCGCGCACCCGGCGGAAATTCACCACGCCGGCTTCGGTGGCCAACTCCCGGTATTCGATGTCGATTTCCTCGAGCGTCTCGATGTGTTCGCTGACAAAGCTGATCGGCACCACCACCAGATCGTTGGTCTTCGCTTGGCCCAATTCCTCAAGGGCCTCCTCGGTGTATGGCTTGAGCCACTCCACCGGGCCCACACGGCTTTGGTACGCCAGGGTGAAGGGGTTGTCGTGGCCCATTTGAACGGCCAACTCCTTCATGATCAGATCGGTGCAGGATTCGATCTCTTTTTGATAGGGGTCGCCTGCCTCTTCGACGTAGCTCTTCGGAACACCGTGGGCGCTGAAGAAGACATGGGCCTTCGTGGGATCGTCGCTGTTGCGGACCTCTGCAGCGATCAGCTCGGCCATGGCCTTCACATATCCCGGGTGGTCAAACCAGCTGCGGATGCAGCGAATCGGCAACTTCTCAAACGCGGGATCCGCCTGCCGCAGGCGCTGAAGCTCGCGGAAACTGGATCCACTCGTGCTGATCGAGAAATGGGGGTAGAGCGGAAGCACCACCACCTCATCCATGCCGTCGGCCTTGATATCCGCCACTGCGGATTCGGTAAATGGATGCCAGTAGCGCATGGCCACGTAGCTGGTGGCATCGATGCCGCGCTGACGCAGCAAGCTCTGAAGTTCCCGGGCCTGCTGCTCCGTGATTCGCCGCAGTGGTGATCCGCCACCGATGGAGCGATAGGCCTCCTGCGACTTGCCACTGCGCAAGGTGCTGATCAACCAAGCCAGCGGTTTCTGCAGCGCCGGGCTGGGTAGCCGAATGATCTCCGGATCGGCGAACAGGTTGTACAGAAACGGGCCAACGTCTTGGATACGCTCCGGGCCACCCAGATTCAGCAGGACGACACCGACGCGAGACATACCCATCAGAACGCTTTTCGGGGGTTGAGCGTAGCCGCCATGGACGCGATCCTTGGTTCCAACGACACATTTATGGAGTTCAAAAGTGCGCTGGAGACCGCCAATGCGCAGCTGGCGGCACGGGGGTCACGCCTGCGCATCGAACAGCGGGGACGACGTCTGAACCTGCGCGGGTCTCTGCCATTGCGCGGGGATCCAAGCCAGAGCGGCTTGCAACGCATCAGCCTGGGGCTGATGGCCGATCCAGCCGGACTGAATCAAGCCCTCAGCACTGCTGCCCTGGTGCAGCTGCAATTGGAGCAGCGCAGTTTTGATTGGACGCTCTGGTCGGCCCCCACCTCATCAGCCACGGCCAAGGGGCGCTCGATCAGCATCCAGACCGCCATCGAAAGCTTCGAAGCAGCCTTTTTTGCCGACCCGCGCCGACGCCGTTCACAAGCGAGCAGTCGCACCACCTGGACCAGTGCCTACTTGCCCTACCTCAGGCGACTGGCGCGTCAGTGCAGTGATCAGCCGCTGGAGCCAGCGCTGCTGATGCAAACGCTGACCAGTTACGACGACGGCAGCCGCAGCCGGCAGCAGTGCGCCACGGCCCTGGCCGCCCTAGCCCGGCATCTGGAGCTGCCCTTACCGGAGGACTGGCGCCAAGAGGCCGGCGGCTATGGCCTGCATCGGGCCCGCTTCCGCCAGCTGCCCACCGATCCGCAGATCCTCGAAGCCGCAGGCCGCATTCCCAATCCGCAGTGGCGCCTGGCCTTTGCCCTGATGGCCACCTACGGCCTGCGCAACCACGAGGTGTTCTTCTGCGATTGCTCCTCTCTGGCCCCAGGCGGGGATCAGGTGTTGCGGGTGCTTCCGACCACCAAAACCGGTGAGCACCAGAGCTGGCCGTTCCACCCCGACTGGGTCGAGCGCTTCGGATTGCAGGAGCTGGCGGAGAATCCAGCCGCCCTGCCGGCGATCCAGACCGATCTGCGTCGGACCACGCTCCAGCAGGTGGGACGGCGGGTGAGTGAGCAGTTCCGCCGCTACGACCTGCCGATCACCCCCTACGACCTGCGCCACGCCTGGGCGGTGCGCACCATCCACGTCGGCCTGCCGGACACCGTTGCCGCCAGGATGATGGGCCACTCGGTGACGATCCACACCCGCACCTATCACCACTGGATCACCCGTCGTGACCAGCAGCAAGCGGTGGATGCAGCCCTGGCCCGGCAACCGGCCTGACATCAACCTGACTGCCCTTTTGCACATCAACGATGACGTCGTTTCTGAGGCCGCTGGCCTACCGCTACCGCTGGATTTACGACACGGTGACGGCGGTGTCGTCGCTGAGTGTGGGTGGGGTGGAGCGCCTGCGGGGCCTAGGGCTCGAGGCATTGCGACCCCATCTCAAACCTGGAGCGGCAGTGCTGGATTTCTGCTGCGGGAGTGGCGAAGCAGCGGCCCCATGGCTAGCGGCGGGCTATGCCGTGACGGGGCTCGATGTCTCCCCCCGCGCCCTGGATCTCGCCGCCCAACGCCACCCCACCCTGGAGCGGGTGGAGGGGCTGGCCGAAGATCCGCCGCTGGCCGATGCCAGCTTCAACGCCATCCAGCTGAGCGTGGCCCTGCACGAATTCCCCCGCAGCGATCGGGAGAGGGTGCTGCGCAGCGCCCTGAGGCTGCTGGAACCGGGCGGCTGGTTGGTGGTTGTGGATCTGCATCCAGCCGGACCTTGGCTGAAGCTCCCCCAACAACTTTTTTGCGCCCTATTTGAAACCGACACCGCCACCGCCATGCTGGAGGACGACCTCCCCTCCCAGCTGGAGCAACTTGGGTTCAGCAGCGTGAGCCAAGAGCTGCTGGCGGGACGGGCCCTGCAACGCATCACCGCCACTCGACCTCGATAGAACCAACAACGCCCCTCTTTCCATGAGCACGAACGACCTCGATCAATCCGCCGCAGAGCTGGGCATGGGGGGCAAGCTCGCTCCCGAAACCGACGACGCCGGCTACCGCAAACGAATGGAGCGGCGCCAGCAGGTGCAGAAGCAACGGGTGGAGGAACGCGATAAGGAGAAGGGGCTGGTGCTGGTGTTCACCGGCCAGGGCAAGGGCAAAACAACAGCCGGGCTTGGGCTGGTACTTCGCACCCTTGGCCATGGCGAGCGGGTAGCGATTGTTCAATTCATCAAGGGGGGCTGGGAGCCCGGCGAAGCACGAGCACTACAGGCCTTCGGCGAGCAGGTGAGCTGGCATGCCCTGGGGGAAGGCTTCACCTGGGAAACCCAGAACCGAGAGCGGGATCAACAACTGGTGGAGGCGGCCTGGCAGACGGCCCTGGGCTACCTACGCGATGCGAGCGTGAAATTGGTGCTGCTCGACGAGCTGAATGTGGCCTTGAAACTGGGCTACATCGAGGCCGGTACGGTGATCGACGGATTGAACGAGCGACCGGAGCTCACCCACGTAGCGGTGACCGGACGGGGCGCACCAGCCGAGCTGGTGGAGCGGGCCGATCTGGTGACCGAGATGACCCTGGTGCACCACCCCTTCCGCGAACAGGGGGTGAAGGCTCAGGCGGGCATCGAGTTTTAAGGGTTGAACAACCCAGCCTTAATTAGGCCGCTTCAGCCTCCTCGAGATCGTCCTGAAGATGACGTGTGGCCGCGGTGAGCACCGACAGTCCACTCACCAACAGAGCGCGGTGCACCACAGGCTCACGCCAACAGTCCGGATCCTGGCTGGCCCGTTCCAAAGCGGAAAGCGTGAGACGGGCCATCACACCGCTTTGGGTGGCATCGCTCTTTGTCATCAAACAGCCGCGGTTTCCCCATCCAAGCGGCGATCAGAGGCTTCTGCCAGTGCTTGCTACTGTCGAAAGGATCTGGACCGTAGATGACCTACACACGCGTCCTGCTGAAAATCAGCGGCGAAGCTCTGATGGGATCTCAGGGCTATGGCATCGATCCCGCGATTGTTCAATCAATTGCCTCCGATGTGGCCAAAGTGGTGGCCAGTGGCACCCAACTGGCGATCGTCGTGGGCGGCGGCAACATCTTCCGCGGCCTTAAGGGTTCTGCAGCGGGAATGGAACGGGCCACAGCTGACTATGTCGGCATGTTGGCCACGGTGATGAACGCCATCACCCTCCAAGACGGGCTCGAGAGGGCCGGAGTGCCCACCCGGGTGCAGACCGCCATCGCCATGCAGGAAGTGGCGGAGCCCTACATCCGCCGTAAAGCCATTCGGCACCTGGAAAAAAACCGGGTGGTGGTGTTCGGCGCCGGTTGCGGAAACCCTTTCTTCACCACCGACACCACCGCTGCCCTCCGGGCCGCCGAAATCAATGCCGATGTGGTGTTCAAAGCCACCAAGGTGGATGGGGTCTACGACAAGGACCCGGCTAAGCACGCCGATGCCGTGAAGCATGCACAGCTCAGCTATCAAGACGTGCTCAGCGGCGAGTTGGGGGTGATGGACAGCACCGCCATCGCCCTCTGCAAAGACAACAACATCCCGATTGTTGTTTTCAACCTGTTCGAACCTGGCAACATCGGCAGAGCCGTGGCCGGCGAACCGATCGGGTCTCGCATCGGCGACCCCGCCTGATAACACCACCCAGTACGCACGCCTCCTCCCTCAACAACCATGTCGACCCAGGACCTCGAAGCCAGCATGCGCAAGTCGGTGGAGGCCACCCAGCGCAACTTCAACACGATCCGCACCGGCCGGGCCAATTCCTCCCTGCTGGATCGCATCAGCGTTGAGTACTACGGCGCTGACACACCGCTGAAGTCGCTGGCCACCCTGTCGACCCCGGACTCCCAGACCATCCAGATCCAACCGTTCGACATCAGCGCCCTGGCCTCGATCGAGAAAGCCATCGCCATGAGTGAGCTGGGCTTCACCCCCAACAACGACGGCAAGATCATTCGCATCAACGTTCCACCCCTCACCGAGGAACGACGCAAGGAGTTCTGCAAGCTGGCCTCCAAGTACGCCGAGGAAGGCAAGGTGGCCCTGCGCAACCTGCGCCGCGACGCGATCGACAAGATCAAGAAGCAGGAGAAGGAGGGCGAGTTCTCCGAAGACCAGAGCCGCGATGAACAAGACAGCGTTCAGAAAACGCTCGACAAGTTCATTGCCGAACTCGAGAAGCACCTTGCCACCAAGGAAGCCGACATCCTCAAGGTGTGAGCAAGGGAGTGGATCGGACCCGCGATGTTCTGATCGTCGGGTCCGGGGCCGCTGGTGGTGCGGCGGCAGTGCATCTCGCAGCAGCGGGCCATGACGTTCTGACGCTTGAGCGCGACGACGAGCCGCGGATCAAACCCTGCGGTGGTGGCATGGCGGCCTCGGTGCAGCAATGGTTCCCCTTTTCCCTGGAGCCGGCGGTGGAGCAGGTGATCCGTCAGGTGGATTTCAGCTGGTGCCTGGAGGATCCGGTGGTCGCCGAGCTGCCCGGCAATGCACCGTTCTGGATCGTGCGCCGCGAAACGCTGGATCAACTGCTCTCAGACCAGGCCAGTCAGGCTGGGGCCGAACGGCTTACAGGCGTTGAAGTCAATGACATCCGTCGTCATGGAGATATATGGCAGGTGACGGCAACCGATGGGCGCCATTGGCAGGGACGGACCGTGGTGATCGCCGATGGTTCGGGGTCCCCTTGGCCCCAACAGCTCGGCCTGGGAGCGAAACAGCCCCAGATGGCCACCACCATGTCGGTGCGGCTGGAGGGCCAGGGAAATCTCAGCGATGGCACCACACGCTTTGAATTCGGCCTGGTGAAACAGGGCTTCGCCTGGGCCTTTCCCCTCGCTGGCGGGGTGAACATCGGTGTGGGCAGCTTCATCGGCAAGCAGGACGCCGACCCGGAGCAGGTGCTGGCCCAGCTGCTGCCGGATCTGGGCTTCGCCGCAGATGCTGGGATCCGCCAACGGGGGCAACTGCGGGTGTGGAACGGCCATCACCGTCATGATGGCAACGGCATTGTGGTGGTGGGCGATGCGGCATCGCTGTGCGATCCATTTCTGGCGGAAGGGCTACGCCCCGCCCTGATGAGTGGCTGCGAGGCGGCTCGACATCTGAGCCAATGGCTCAAGGGCGACAGTCGAGATCTGCGGGGCTACAGCCGCGCCATGCGGGAGCGCTGGGGTGAGTCGATGGCCTGGGGTCGGCGCATTGCCCAGGTGTTCTATCGCTTCCCCGGTGTGGGATATCAGCTGGGGATCAAGCGGCCCACCGCACCACGGCGGATTGCTCAGATTCTCTCCGGGGAAATGGGCTACGGCGACATCGCCCAACGGGTGATCAAACGGCTGCTGCTACAGCGCAACTAAAGGCCAAGGCTGAGCTGCTGACTGGCGTTGTCGGGTTGCTGAGGTTTGCGCCGACGGCGTGCCGTCGTGGGCTTTAAGCCAGCTTTACGGGAGCCATGCTTGCGCTGAATCGCATCGGCATGGCGATCAAAACCGGCCGATCGACGAATCTCCCAGATGCGATCTTTGGCGTCTTGCATGGATGTGGTGACATCAACAATCGGTGCTGGCATGCCACCACCCAGCATCCACGGCTCATGGATATGAATCGCGGGCACATCCTTTAGCTCAGGACACCACTGACGGATGAACAGCCCCTGGGGGTCGTGGTCCATCCCCTGCTTGATCGGGTTGTAGATCCGAATCGTGTTGATCGAGGTGCTGCCTGACTGCATCTGGCACTGGCTCCAATGGATTCCCGGTTCGTAATCAACAAACTGACGGGCCAGATGCAGGCCACTATGCCTCCAGGGAAGCCAGAGGTTGTAGCTCGCGAATGACATCAACATCGCCCGCATGCGGAAATTGATCCAGCCATGGGCCCGCAAAGCGCGCATGCAGGCATCCACAAAGGGGACGCCTGTGCGGCCTTCGCTCCAGGCCGTCAAACGCTCGGCATCCGCTGCACGAATGCCCCGCATGAACGGATGGAAATCGCTGAATTCAATCGCGGGCTGATCCTCCAGCTTCTGAATGAAATGGCAGTGCCAGTGCAGCCGTGATTCAAAGCTGCTGACGCCGCGACCACTGTGGTTGCGGCTGGTCTGCAGCACCTCCCGCATCGAGAGACAACCCCAGGTGAGATACGTCGAAAGCCGAGAACAACCGATGAAAGCGGTGTTGGGGCTCGACATCGACCGTTGATAGCGCTGGGCACGGTGCTGCAGAAAGTCGCTCAACTCCTTGAGGCCGGTCGAACGGCCACCGATCTGACGCTGCGGACACGCATCCGAAAGCAGTTCTGAACAGGGCCCCTCAGGGATCACTCCAGGATCAACACCCTCCAGGCGTTGCAACGCGGCCGGCGCTGGCGTGATGGGCTCCGTCATCTGAACCTCCCATCGCTTGGCCCAGCCATTGCGGCTGCGCATCCGGCGCGTCACCCCGAACTGGGGGATTTCCGTCCACGCGATGCCGTGCTGACGAGCCCAGGCCCCAACGCGTTTGTCGCGCTGGTAGGTCCAGCCGTTGCCGGTTTCCTCATGGCTCCACAGCCCATCGATACCGAACTGGCGCCGGGCCCGCTCCAGCACCTGCACCACATCCCCAACACGCACCACCAGGGGTTGGCCCAGATCCGCTAGGGCCTGGCGCAACTCCAGCAGCGACTCCCGGCAAAACATCCACTGCCGCTCGGAGGCATCGGGCTGCTGCCACAACTCCGGCTCCACCACATACAACGGCAGCACAAGGCCACACTCGGCAGCAGCCGCCAAGGGCCGGTGATCAACGATGCGCAGATCACGCTTGAACCAGACGATCTGCAGCGCTGCCATTCACTGCAATTGAAGGAATCCGGTTCTAGTGGATCCGGAGCTCCAGCCAAGATTCAATCCACTGCCATTTCCATGACATCTGAAAAGCGGGTTTTCACCGTGTTGCGGAAACCCTCCACATCCAAATGGCGCGTCATCAACGCGGCACCAAGGAAACAAACCATCTGCAGGCCAAAGACACCGCCATAGGCAGCGAACAAATCACCCCCGTTCCACGCTTTGAGCAAGGTGAGCAGCCCGCCTCCACTGATGGTGGCCAGGCCGCAGGAATAGGCATAGCCCGCACCCCAGATGCCCAAGAGGAAGCCAGTGCGACCGGGCTGCACAAAGCTGAACATCAAGGAGAGGCAGGCATTCATGCACACCCCCAGCGACAGGCCAAACAAGCCAACGGAAGTCCGCAACAGGGGGATGGACTGCTCAGAGCCGGCCCAAAGCATCAATAGCAAAGCCAAAGCTGCCAGCACCGCGCCCACCCGGGCCGCTCTGATGTTGCCGGCACGCTCAATCAACCAGAAGCCACTGAGGCCCAGGCCAGCAAAGAAGCCCAGGGCAATCAACACATTCAGGGATGTGGTGGCACAGACACTCATGCCAAAGACGGCGGCACCGTAGGGCTCGAGCACCGCATCGTTGAGGAACATGCTGAAAGTGAACAGGCAGAGCACCCCGAGGAAGCGTCCGGCCTGAGGGATGGTGCGCAGTTGCCACAACAATTGGGGCAAAGCCAACCGCTGGGGGACATTCTGGGGAGCCGCCCCCGCAGGCACCATCAAGCCTGTAGTGCAGCGTTCCACGCCAAATACAGACACCACCCCAAGCCCCAGCAGCACCAACGGCGTCACCAACGACAAGCGCTGAAGTCCGGCCAGAACAGCGGTGCGGCTGGCATCGGCCGCACAGACACTGCCGAACACCTGATTCACCAGAACACTGCCCAGCAACACCCCCAGTAGACGCATCCCCCACACCACCGACAGCACCCGCGGCCGATCGGCTTCTGTGGTGCGATCGGCGATCAAGGCCGAAAAGGCTGTTCCACCGGCGGCAATCGCCGTGCCGATTCCCACGAAAACAAGAATCAACAGGCCAATCAGCAGCGCATTGAGCTCACCGCCGGAGGCCTCCATGCTGGCGGCCAACAGGAGCACCAGCTGACAAGCAACGCCGAACAACAGGGCGATCGCCAAGGAGCTGATCACGATGAAAGGTGTGCGCCGTAGCCGGCTGGGAGGGATGCCATCGGAGCGATGGCCGAACCAAGCGCGGGTGAACCCCATCAACTGCTGAGCACCCACGGCCAAGGCCGCCAACACCGCCGGCAGCTGGATGTCTTGAATTAGTAGACGATTCAGAAGTCCCAGGATGAGAACGCCAAGGATTCCCAGACTGAGCTGGAACAATCCAAGTTGCATTCCCAGGCGGAGAGGCCGCATCGCGAGTGATCGGAATCCAAAATCCGAATCATTCTCACTGATCAATCGAAAAAATCACTTGCTTGTTTCAGACAATGCCAGCAAGCTCTCTATGCGGCATAGCCGGCATAGGCGAGCTATTTGTCACGCCAAACGCTTGAGAAAACTCCTGTTCAAAGCCTATTTTTCTTGCGCCAATCCATCGCTTTAACAACAAGAGATTCAACTAGAGCTGCGCTTCATCATTCGAATTCACCACAAAGACACAGATTGGATCATCCAATACAACTTCTCCACAAGTGCAGACCAATACAACCTCGACGCCCCAGATATTTCCCCTTGCATCCAAAGCCTCACTTTGGCCTTTCAATAAATAACATCGCAGCACATTTAGCCACGATTCAAAATCAAGTCAAACAATCGTTAGACCCCATCGAAAAAAGTTCTGTCTCAGCCCTCAGCCAACTTGATGTCCCGCAGACGAGCATCAATCGATGCGAGGAGTTGCACTGCGAACATCGGCGTCTCCTGAACTGCAAACAGGAACTTGTCGCGGTTCATGGCAATCAAACGGCAATCACTGGTGGCCGTGGCGGTGCTCAGACGCTGATGGTCCTCCATCACCAAGGCCCCAGCACCAAACACATGGCCTACTGGGATGTCCTCGTGTCCCTCATGGCCTGCAGAATCAATCCAGGTGAGCCGCACCGATCCCTCCAGCAGACCGTACATGCAGGTGCCGGTTTCGCCCGTTCGAAACAGCACTTCACCCTGCTGGAGACGAATCACTTCGGCCTTGCTGGCCAAAGCACGCATGGTGTCGAGCGCATGCATGGAACCAGCTCGACTCAGACAGAGGTCAGAGCAAGGGCTGCGCCAAAGCCTTGGCGCACATCCTCCTGAGAGATCAAACCATCATGGTCCTGATCCAGGGCATCAAAGATGGCATCACTACCGAGCCATTCATCGCGGGTGATCGATCCATCACCGTTCATGTCATTGAGCATGAAGATCTCGGAAACGGCGTGGCGGAAGGCGGATCCACCCTCCAGTTCAGCCAGACGATGGGCCAGTTGATGCTCCAGCGTTTCAATTGCCTTGCTGAAGCCTTTGATGCCCTCGGTGAGTTTGTCGCTGGCCATCCGATCGTCCTGCATCAATGCATCAAAGCTGGCGCGATCGACGTGGATCTTGGCTTCGCCATCCGTGGGATGGGCCGCATCCAATTTCTGGGTCAGCACGGCATCACTCTCACGGAGTTGATCCAACAACTTCGGTGAAATCGTGAGCAGATCGCAACCGGCCAGCTCGGTGATCTCATCGATGTTGCGGAAGCTCGCCCCCATCACCTCCGTGCTGTAGCCGTGGGTCTTGTAGTAGTTGAAGATCTTGGTCACCGAAATCACGCCGGGATCTTCCGGACCCGGATAGGAGTCGCGCCCGGTTTCTGCCTTGTACCAATCCAAGATGCGCCCGACGAAGGGGGAAATCAGGGTGACGCCGGCTTCGGCACAGGCAACCGCCTGACCGAAACCAAACAGCAGGGTGAGGTTGCAGTGAATCCCCTCTTTCTCCAGCACCTCGGCGGCTTTGATGCCTTCCCAGGTGGAGGCAATTTTGATCAGAACACGATCGTTGCTGATGCCGGCATCGTTGTACAAACGAATCAGCTTGCGCCCCTTTTCAATCGTGGCATCGGTATCAAAACTCAGGCGAGCATCCACCTCAGTTGACACACGACGGGGAACAATCTTGAGAATCTCCTTGCCGAAGATCACACTGATTTCATCCAGCGCTTCCCGCACAACGTCTTCCACCGCTGCATCGCTACCCATCAACTTGCGCGATGACCGCAACGCCTCATCAATCAGGTTCTGGTAGGCGGGAATCTGCGCAGCAGCAAGGATCAACGACGGGTTGGTGGTGGCATCCCGAGGGGTGAACTTACGGATGGCCTCCAGATCACCCGTGTCGGCAACGACCACGGTCATTTGTGAAAGCTGATCGAGCAGGCTGGCCATGATGTACGACGGCTCAATACCCGTAACGTAGCGACGCTTTTTAATGCGTCAGCTGTTCAAAAGCTTGTTCAATTCAGCAGGTTTTGAGGGAGCAATGCGCTCAACAACCAGCAAGGCATCAATGATCTGCTTGGCGACAGGAACGGCCACGGTGGAGCCATAAGCGTGTTCACCTTGGGGCTCATCCACCACCACAAACACCACGTAACGGGGATCCTCAATCGGCAAGGTCGCTACAAAGCTGCAGATCTTGGCTCCTGGCAGATAGATCCCATTCAGGGCCTTCTGCGCTGTTCCCGTTTTGCCACCAATTCGGTAGCCGGGCGTTTTCACACCCTTGCCACTGCCCTGATCCACCACAGATTCCATCCACTGAAGCACCGTGCGCGTGACCTCCGGGTTCAGCAACGGCTGACCACTGGGTGCCGCCGCCGGAGCCAAGGCATCACCCGAGCGGAAGCCACGGGTGATGTGGGGACTGATCAACTTGCCACCGTTGGCCAGCATCCCGTGAAGCTGCACCAGCTTGAGCGGCGTCAGCGAAAACCCCTGACCAAAGGCCGTCGTCGCCGGCTCGATCGGCTGACTGGTGAACTGCTTCTTGCTCTTGAGCTGTCCGGCCACCGCTCCGGGGAGGTCGGTGTCGGGACGCTGATTGATGCCAAGACGCTCCATCCAGTTCCAGTAGGCATCGTCGTCAAGACGGCGCATGGCTTGGACCATGCCGACGTTGCTTGACACCTGCAGCACGGTGGCGAAATCCACCAAACCATGAGCTTTTTTGTCGTGGTTGTTGATCGGCCAACCACCGATCATCAGCTTGCCCACGTCATTCACCCGATCCGTCGCCTGAATTGCGCCGTCCTGAAGTGCCAGAGCCAGATTGATCGGCTTGAACGTCGACCCCGGTTCATAGAGATCCTGAACGGACCATTCCCGAAACCGCCCGGTGGGGAAATCCCAGTAGCGGTTGGGGTCATAGGTGGGTGTCGATGCCAGCACCAACAGCTCACCGTTGGTGGCATCCATCACGATCGCGGCACCCTTCTGGGCTTTCCACTTGGCAACCTGCTCAGCGAGAGCTTTGAGTGCCACCTGCTGGAGCCTCGAATCCAGCGTCAGCTGCAGGCGCAAATCATCGCCATAGAAGGCACCCGGGGCGAGGTTGGCCGGCAATGGCGTGCCATCAGCGCCGCGGCGGAGGTATCGGGTTTGCTCATGGCGAGCCAGATCACCATCACGGCTCTGCTCAAGACCCGCTTGAGGTTGCCGCTCCGCATTGAGAAAGCCCACAACGTTGGCAAACAACGACGCCTGGGGATACACCCGCTGGGGATAGGCCTCCAGATCCAGGCCGCTGATTCCAAGGGCACGGATGCGATCGGCCGTCTCCGGATCCAGCTCCTCAGCCAATTTGATCCCCGAGGCCTGGGTTCCCATGGCCTTCAGAAGCGCAGGCACGGGACGAGCCAAGGGATCGGCCAACACCTCCGCCACATCCTTGGTAGGACGGACGAGATTTGGGGCATCTCCCGGCATGTTGAAGTAGCGGGGATGGGCCCAGAGCCGGAACCGCTTTTCATCCATCGCGACCAGGCGGCCGGTGCGATCGACAATCGGACGCCGTTGCCCCAAGGGTTGGGTGCGCTGCGTTTGCAGCTGACGGGCACGCTGCTCCAGGTCGGGGGCTTGCACCAACTGCAACCAGGCCATGCGGCCCACCAACCCCATCAGGCCTGCCGCCAGGATCAAGAAAATGATCCAAAGCCGCTTTGGGGGGACTTGGGTCAGAGGAACGACCCGCGCGCGGGAACGCCGCGAACGGACGGGTCGATGCCCGGACAGCCGCGTCATCAGTACCCCGCCCTAATGGGCTGATTCCCCAGGGCCTGGAGCGATGCCATAGGAGAGGACGCGGACACTTGCAAAGAACCCAGATCGGGGCGATCGAGATGCACCAGATTGGCCACTTGCGTTGGCACCAGGCGGTTGGGCTGCTGAGAACGCTGCAATAGATGCTGTTCCATCACAGCGGTTGATTCCGTCAAGCGGTGTGCCTGGGTGCGTGTTGCCTCCAGCAGGTGAAAGGCCACAGTCCAGCGATGCTGCCAGTGCAGCGTGAGAGCAGCAAGAACCGCAACCGCCGCAATCAACCCCAGCAGCGTGCCGTCCATCAGGCGATGGAGCCCCCCAAGGAGAGGGGAGCGTCGTGCAATGCGTCCGGAGGACAGTGACCCCTGAATCAGCTCGAAAGCCGTGGTCGATGCACGCTGTTCCGGAGCGGCAACCACCGGGATCACAGGCGAATAGGCCAGTGAACCACCTGCAGATAGGCGGGGCAAGGCTCAGAGCAGCAGCAGATTCAGGAAAGTCACGGCGTTCCACAGCCCATGCATCAGCACCGAGGGCCACAGGCGTCCGCTACGGAGCCGCACTAAGCCAAGCCCAACTCCCAACACAGTGAGCGGTGCCAACTCGCCAACACTGATGTGGGCCATGGCAAACAACAGGCCACTGAGCAGGACCCCCGGGAGGGGACCGATCCGGGTCGCCAACACCGGCAGCAAGGCACCGCGGAAAATCGTCTCCTCAAACAGCGGCGCCAGCACAACCGCAGTGAGAGCAAGCAAGGCCAGCGCAAGCGGATCACGGCTGCCCAGCACCAACTCCAACAGCGGATTGCTGCCCCCGGGATCCCCCACCAGGCGCACGAGCAACCACCCCGTGAGCATCACCACCGGGGTCACCATCAACCAACCCGCCAGCGCATCGCGCAGAGCTGAGAGCAGCGGACGCACGCGCCACTGCATCCATCCCCCCAGCGGTGCCCTCTCCTTGGGCAGCGAACGCACTTGCCGCCAAAGGATCAGCAGGCTCGGCAAGGCCATCACGGCGTAGTTGATCACCACGCTGACGGCTTCGCGACGAGGGCTGCCAAGCCCCGCCGTCAGTGCACCGACCAACGGGAACGCCACCAGCGGAACGCCAACAGCACTGATCACCACGAAGCCACCCGCCACCAGCAGCGCCATGTCGACCAGGGTTAGCGCCGGCCCCTGAACATCGGGCCAGGCCATCAGCCGGCCTCGCAGCCAACGCCAGGCCTGACCAAACAGCAGCAGGCCACCGAGCAGGGCCGTCACCAGGGGCAGCACCGTGCTGAGGGCCAAACGGAACGCCGCTTCCCCCGCGGCTGCAGCATCGATGCAGAGCGTGGGATCAGAGGTGCCCGCTTCGCAATGCAGCTGCTGGAACAAAGGATCATCGGCGCCGCGTGCAAGGTCCGCTGATGCGGAACCTTGGCCCTGCAACAACAGGAGCATCTGTTGTTGCCGCTCATTCCGCTCCTCTGAGCTGATTCCCTCCAGGGCCTTGAGCAGGGCATCCCGCGGCGACTCCCCCAGGAGGGCATCCCGCAACGGGGGCGGCACCGCTGGTTCAGCAAGAAGCGTCAACTCCTGCTGCTGAAGGCTCAGGGCAGGTGCCACCGAAGGTCGCGAAAGGCTGTCAATCAATCCCGACAACCAGATAAAACCAGCCAAGGCGAGGGACAAGGCCGCCAGAAGTCCCTTCCAGTGCGGGGAAACCGGTTGTGGGGAACTGGGCACCAGCGGGCGTCAACTGCCCACGATTGTCCCCCCGAAAGGCCGCTTCCATACGATGGCCGCGCCCTGACGCTGAACCGTGCCCCTTCGTCTTCTTCTGGTCCGCCACGGTCTCAGCAGTTTCAACAAGGAACGGCGCATCCAGGGCCGCGATGATCTCTCGAACCTCAGCGAGGAGGGGCATGAGCAGGCCAGGTCCCTGGGCCGCTCGCTCCAGGACGTGAGCATCCAGGCCATCTACAGCTCTCCCTTGCAGAGGGCGGCCGCAACCACTGCGAGCCTGCTGGAGGCCAAAGGCGGGCAGACACCGGGTCCCGTCTTTGACGACGGACTGCTGGAAGTGGATCTGGAGCCCTGGTCCGGCCAGACCATCGACGAGCTAAAGCAAGGCTCAACGGAGGCCTACAAGATCTGGAAGCAGCGGCCCATGGAGCTGGAGCTCCAGCGTCGTGATGGTTCGAGCTACAAGCCACTGCCTGAACTGATGGAACAGGCGCGGGGCTTCATCAGCAACCTGTTGGAGCGCCACCCCGCCAACGGCAACGACACGGTGCTGGTGGTGGCCCACAACGCCATCCTGCGCTGCCTGATGCTGGTGTTGCTGGGGGAACCCGACCACGGCTTCCGTCGTCTCCGCGTCGACAACACCTCCCTTTCCATCTTCAATCTCCGGCCGGGAGAGAACGGCCCCCAGGTGCAGATCGAATGCTTGAACAGCACCACACATCTGCAACCCCTGCCGGAGAAGGGCAAAAACGCCAGGCTGATTTTGGTGCGACACGGCGAGACCGACTGGAACAAAGCCGGGCGCTTCCAGGGACAGATCGATATTCCGCTCAATGAGAACGGTCGCCGTCAAGCCGCGGCCGCCCGCGATTTCCTCAAAGACATCCCCATCGATCGGGCCTGGAGCAGCACTCTTTCGCGCCCAACCGAAACGGCCCAGATCATTCTCGAGGCGCATCTCGATGTGCCCCTGACTCAGATCGACGGACTGGTGGAGATCGGACACGGTCTCTGGGAAGGCAAGCTCGAATCCGAGATCAGAGATGGCTGGTCGGAGCTGCTGGACACCTGGAAACGTGCTCCGGAAACCGTGCAGATGCCTGAAGGGGAAACCATCCAGGACGTGTGGGCCCGTTCCGTCCGGAGCTGGGGAGAGATCGCTGGCGAGCTGAAGCCTGAGGAAACGGTGCTGGTGGTGGCCCACGACGCCGTCAACAAAACGATCCTCTGCGATCTGTTGGGGCTGACCCCGGCCGACATCTGGGCCGTCAAACAGGGCAACGGTGGCGTCACGGTGGTCGACATTGCCGCTGATCCAGGCCAGCCTGGAGTGGTGACCTGCCTCAACCTCACCTCCCATTTCGGAAGCGTGATTGACCGAACGGCAGCAGGCGCTCTCTGACGTCATGAACGACACCTTGCTGCTGGATCCGGTGCGCATCCTGCGTGGCCCCGGACATTCGGTTCAGCGCGGTGCAGTCCTAATCCACCAAGGGGTTCTCGTCGGCTTTGACGACCAGGCCCGGCAGCAGGCCCTCGACCTGGGCATCAAGGCCAGTCCAGCACCGGATCAACTGGTCGCCCCCTGCCTGGTTGATCCTCATTCCATCCTTGAGACCCCCTTCAGTGGGGATCAAGAAACAGCCGTGAGCCTTCGGCACTGTGCCGCCGCAGGGGGCTATGGACAGATTGCCCTGCTTCCCCGCAGCAGCAGCAGCTGGCGCGATTGTCCGGAGCGGCTCCAGGGGTTCAGTCTCGATCAGGATCAGACGGCGTCGGTTCGGCTGCACCTTTGGGGAGGCTTCAGCCGCGGCGGGAAGGCGGATGAACTTGCTCCCCATGGCGATCTTCTCGAACACGGTGCCATCGGACTGGCGGACGATGACGCCATGGTGCCAATCACGTTGCTGGAGCGGGGATTGCTGCTCGGAGAGATGGGGAGATGCCCGGTGCTCGTGGCACCCCGGGATCCAGATCTGCAAGGGGAGGGTCTGGTGCGGGAAGGGGTGGAGACGCTGCGGGCCGGGTGGCCAGCGGATCCGATAACCAGCGAGACCCTTCCCCTCAGCCAGTTGCTGCTGCTGCATCAACGCCATCCGGAACGACAACTGCGGCTGATGAACCTCTCCACGGCAGCGGCGGTGCAGCAACTTTCAGGCTGCGAGTTACCCCCCTTAAGCAGCGTGAGCTGGTGGCATCTTCTGACCGACCGCAGCATGCTGGCCAGCAGCAACCCGGGCTGGCGTGTTTGCCCATCTCTCGGTGGCCCAGGCGACCGCCAGCAGTTGATCCAGGCCGTTCAGCAGCGAACGATTACTGCCGTGGCTGTCCACGCTGTGCCTCTTGATGCAGAGGACATGCTGTTGCCAGGTGACCAGCGCCCCGCAGGCCTCAGCGGCCACCATGTGGTGCTTCCTGCGCTGTGGAATGCCCTGGTGCGGCCTGGACGCTGGACCGTGGAAGATCTTTGGCAGGCCCTCAGCTTTGGGCCGTCGGCGCTGATCGACCAGCCCTCCGAACAGCTTGAACAGGGCAGCCGGCGCTGGCTGCTGTTCGATCCCGATCAAGGCTGGACCATCAGCAGCCACACCCCTGGAGCACCGCGTGCTGCCAACATCCCCTGGCTGGGCCGGGAGCTTCAGGGACGCGTTGTGGCCTGTGGCCTCACTTGCTGAGCGGACCGATGCGCGAAGGAGGCCAGAAGCGAAAAACGGCACGCCCAATGATCTGATCGTCAGGCAAAAACGGACCGCCTGGCCAGCGACGGGCATCCTGGCTGTTGCGGCGGTTGTCGCCCAAAACAACAACGTTATCTTCGGGAACAACGGCATACAGGCCCTTGCAGCCGATCATTCCATCGCGATCGGAGCAGAAGTTGGTGACGTAAGGCTCATTGAAGGCCGTGCCGTTGATGCTCACGGCACCAAGGCTATTGACCTCCACGACATCACCAGGAACACCCACCACCCGCTTGATCCAGGCCTCACATTCGGGATAGCGCTGTAACAGCACACGATCCACAACCCAGCTGATGCCAGGGAAAGTGACAACGCCGCACTTGAGTGGATTGGGCTGCCCCGCCTCCAACTTCCAAACTGGATCGAAGGCACTGGGAGAATTGAACACAACGATCTCTCCCCGCTGAGGAGGTCGTGAGCGGTACGACAGCTTCTCAACGATCAACTTGTCGCCGACCTGAAGACCCGGCAGCATCGATCCCGAAGGGATATAGCGGGCTTCAAAGGCGAACTGCCGAAGCAGGAGATAAAGCGAAACCGTGAACAGAAATGGGGCCCAGAACTCCCATATCGCGCTCACTCTGCCCTTCACATCGGAAGGCCCTCTCTCCGCGTTCAATGTGGGCAGGCTCAATCTTTCCATCCACGATAGGGGGAACCTGCAGGCCCAATGATTCGTCCACGCTGGCAAGCACTCAAGCCCCAACACGGCCTGCTCAGCTGGCGCCGGTGGGACCAGGCCATTGCTGTCATCGCCGCAGTCAATCTCACCTGGGTCGCCATCGACCTCACTTACATCCCCCTGCGCAATTTCTGGCTGCAACGCAATCTTTATCCGGTGCCATCGCTTCCCCTGGTGGTTCCCCTGCCCTGGCTCCCAGACATCACCCCACTACTGGATCCACTCAAGGGCATCGAACCCCATCGCGACACCAAGGCTTATCTCAAGGCCTACACGGCCCTGGATCGTGCACTGCAGCAGAACGGCTCGAACACTGCTGAGAGCACCGATCTGCTGAAGCAGCAGGCTGCGCTCACCACAGCGCTGATGGACAGCAACCCGTTCATCAGTTCAGGCCAAGCCGGCGCGCTTGAAAAATTCAAGAACCGACTCCGCGCCCGCACCGGCCTGGAATCAGCCCGTGACTCCGCCAACCTGCTCCTAAGCCCCGAGCATCTGGAACGCTTCCCCTGGAGCCAGGAGCGTCAGTTCTGGAGCCAAAAGGTCTTGCCACTGGTGGAAAGCAACTATTGGCGAAGCATCGATGAGAACGGCCGGCCCAGCGATTTGAGCTGGCGCATCGACACGCCGTTTCAACTGCTGTTTCTGATCGACATTCTTCTGCGCACCTTGCGTCTGAAACAGCGCTACCCGGCGATCCGCTGGCGCGACGCCCTGTTACGCCGCTGGATCGACCTGCCCCTGCTGCTGCCGTTTGCGCGCTGGCTCAGGGTGATCCCGGTCACAGAGCGGCTTTGCGGAGCCGGCCTACTGCAACTCGAACCGCTACGTGCCGTGATAAGCCGCGGCGTGGTGGCCCTGTTGGCTGTGGAGCTGTTTGAAGTGATCGCCATCAGGGTGGTCGATGCTCTGCAGCAATTGATCCGATCACCACAGCTGCCAGAGAGGGTTCGCGGACTCTGCACTTACCAAAGCAGTGATTTGAACGATGAGCGGGAGGTGATCGAGCTGCTGCGGTTGTGGCTTCCTCTGCTGCTGACCCGCATTGGCCCAGCCATGCGACCGCAACTGCAAGCCGTGATCAGCCATCTGGTGCAGCAGAGCTTGGACCAGAACGTCGTGCCGGATGCCCTGCGGCGGCTTCCTGGACTGCAAAACGCCGAATCAGAATTCAGCCGCCAGCTGGCCGAAAGCATGGTGACCTCAGTGCTCGACCTGTCCAAGGGAGCAGGAAACCGCATCGGTCAGCGTGATCCGGTTCTGGAATCCCTTGGATCCGAAACCTTGGATCGACTCTGGGAGGAACTGGCCCACACCCTGGAGCAGGGTCCTGTACTGAGCCGCAGCCAGGATCTGCTGGTCGCCCTCCTGGAAGAGATCAAACGCTCGAGCTTCAGGCAGATCCGTGACCAAGGCGATGTGGACGCCCTGATCAGCGAATTGGATGGCTTGAACTTCAGCCCTGGAGTGCCGACTCCCAAAGATCAGGCTTGAAGCCGGTCAAGTACGTGGAGCTATTCACTTCCACGAATGGACGTTTGATCAATTTGCCATCTGCAGCTAAGGCATCCATCGCCTGGTCATCTGTCAGAGCTTTCACTGCTGCCGCGCCAATGGCGCGATAACTCTGGCCACTGGTGTTAAACAACAGCTTCCTGTCACCGAGGGATTGGTGAGCGGCCGCCAGCATGACCTTTGACGGTGGAGTCAGGGTGATGTCATGCACCTCATGGGCGATGCCTCGCTCGGTAAGCCAGGTCAATGCCTTTCGACAGGTGCTGCAGCGGTTGTAGCTGTAAACCTGAAGGGTTCCGGCCAAGACTCAGCGGCCGAACAGGGATTTGATCGCACCAACAAGGCTGTTGGAGCCGCGGCCCACACCTTCAGCCGGACGGGTACGAACGGTGACATCACCGAACACTGTGGTACGGCAGCTCAGACGGAAGTTCGCAGGACGGTCTGCCAGATAAACCTCCTCGACGTCGCTGCGGGGGGACAAGTTGGCTTGCCCTTCAACCACCTCCATCACACACGTGCCGCACTGACCAACGCCACTGCAGTTGTTGAGGTTGTTGAGACTCTTGTAGGGATTGACGCCTGCATCGAGTGCAGCCTTACGCAGATTCGCGCCCTCGATGCAGCCAACCTGCTGGCCTTCCTGCTCGAATCGGATGGTGGGCACGGTTACCGCAAATCTCAGTGCGCACCAACTTACAAGCATCTGGCCCGATCAAGGGGCTCTTCCCTGAGATCAATTGGCTGCATTAATGCAGGAATCAAGTAAGGGCTGAACCGCATCAAGGTCGCGCCATCCGTCAATCGTCACAACTCCACCCTGCAGCGTGCGGTACGTCCTGAAGAATTCAGCAACCTCCTCGAGCTGGGATGCCGCGATCTGGCGAATGCTGCGAATCTCGTCCTGACGGGGGTCTGCATCGGGAACACAAAGGATCTTCCCGTCGTAAGCACCCCGATCATGGAGATCCAACACACCGATAGGGCGAGCCTTGATCAGGCAACCCGCGAAGGTGGGTTCAGCCATGATCACCATCGCGTCGAGGGGAGAACCGTCCTCCGCCAGCGTGTTGGGGATAAAGCCGTAGTCGAAGGGGTAACGCACTGAAGAGTGCATCACCCGGTCGAGGACCATCACTCCAGCTTCGGCGGAGTACTCGTATTTATTCCTGCTTCCTGCCGGAATCTCCACGATGAGATTCACCAATCCTGGCGAAGGTGACGGGGGGAGCTGATGGAGATCCATGCCGATCCGAGGCGGTGGGGATCAGTTGCGGAGAAGGGAACGTTCGATCCGTGATCACAGCCACGAGAGGAGCACTGAAGCTGACAACAGCAATTAGTAATCCTTTGATGGCCGTCAACGAGGCGCGACGACTAAACGGCTCATCCGCCTCCGACGACGCGATGGCGTCATCGTGAGACGGGTGGGGAACATCTGAGGCCATAAAACGGGGAGCTGCAAAAGCTCCCTCTTCCGATCACAACGTTGATCAACTCATTCTGTCACTGCCAAAAGCAGGACGCACCGATCATTAAGCGGCGGGCCGGTCTTGCTGGTCGAGACGTGCGCTCAGGTCAGAAGGTGATTGTCCACTCGCCTCGAGTTGGCTTCGGATCAGTCGGAGCTCCTCAAGGATCGATCCCAAGATTTGCTGCGTCGCCGTTGAGGGAGAGTTCAGCACCTCGACGGTGACTTCCTTGATGCGTAGAACATCTTTCGCGAAGCGCGCCACCTCATTTGGGTGGAACATCAGCGGATCTTTCTGATCGCTGCGGTACTCCGGATTCAGCTTGCGGGGGTTGAAGGGGGGATTGAGGTTGCGTGGGTCGGTGTTGGTGTATCGGTAAACCGAGGCACGGGAGCGATTAAGGGATTTCTGAACGTCGTCGATTCCGACCAGGGCCTCGGCCTGCGCAGATGCATGGGCTGAATCCATGGAAAGCTCGGTCGCTTGTTGAACGCTTGACGCCACAGATTCAACGGACCGAGGAAACATGAGACGGGCCTAGGACAGGCTGGATTGAGCTGGACGGTAGCAGCCGAGACTCAGGGCGCACAGTGGAATTCCAGCAAAACAGACACTTCCGCGATCGGCATGCCTCCGAAGCGGTGATAACTTCCAAATCTCATTTTCTTCCGATTGATGCGCGTCTCCCGCCTGCTGCTGGTGACGCTTCGGGATGTTCCCGCCGAAGCGGAGATCACCTCGCATCAGTTGCTTCTCAGGGCCGGCTACATCCGTCGCGTTGGATCAGGGATCTACGCCTACCTCCCCTTGATGTGGAAGGTGCTTCAGAAGATCACCGCCGTGGTGCGAGAGGAGATGAACCGCGCTGGCGCCCAAGAAACCCTGCTGCCGCAGCTGCATCCTGCTGAGCTCTGGCAGAGGAGTGGCCGCTGGCAGGGCTACACCGCTGGAGAGGGGATCATGTTTCACCTCGAAGACCGACAAGGCAGAGAGCTGGGGCTTGGCCCAACCCATGAAGAAGTGATCACCAGCCTGGCGGGTGAGCTGCTGAGGTCATACCGGCAGCTGCCGGTGAACCTGTACCAGATCCAGACCAAATTTCGCGACGAGATCCGTCCCCGCTTTGGCCTGATGCGAGGCCGCGAATTCATCATGAAGGACGCCTATTCCTTCCATGCCAGCGAAGCGGATCTTCGCGAGACCTACGGCGACATGGATCAGGCCTACCGCCGCATCTTTGAACGTTGTGGCCTGGATGCCGTCCCTGTCGATGCCGATAGCGGAGCGATCGGCGGCGCCGCCTCCCAGGAGTTCATGGTGACGGCGGATGCCGGGGAAGACCTGATCCTGATCAGCGATGACGGCCAATACGCTGCCAATCAAGAAAAGGCTGTTTCGATCCCATCCGCCGCATCTCCTCTCCCTGATGGCCCGGAAGAATCGATTCCAACCCCTGGCTTGGGCAGCATCGAGAGCCTCTGCGACGCCAAAGGCTGGGATCCGAGCCAAGTGGTGAAGGTGCTGCTGTTCGTGGCGACGCTGGACGATGACACCCTCCAACCCCTGCTGGTGAGCCTCCGTGGTGACCAGGAGCTCAACCCGACCAAGGTTGTGAACGCCGTCAGTCGAATCCTGAATAAGGGTGTTCTCGATTGCCGCCCGATCACACCAGACGACAACAACCGTCAGCAGATTGATCCGATCCCCTTTGGATCGATCGGGCCCGACTTCTCCGATGACGTCCTGCAGGGAGCCAAGACCTGGGAGCCAACATTCCTGCGTCTGGCGGACGAAACCGCCAGCGAACTCGGCGGCTTCATCTGTGGTTCCAACAAGCCCGATCTGCACCGTTTCAACACCAGCTGGGCCGCCATCGGGCAGAAGCCGACCAGCCTGGATCTACGCAATGCACGAGCAGGCGACGTCTGTACACACAACCCTGAATCACGGCTGATGGAAAAAAGAGGCATCGAAGTTGGCCACATTTTTCAGTTGGGCCGGAAATATTCCGAGGCCATGGAGAGCCGTTTCACCAACGAGAACGGCAAGACCGAACCGTTCTGGATGGGTTGCTACGGAATCGGCGTTTCCAGGCTGGCGCAGGCTGCCGTCGAACAGCACCACGACGACAGCGGCATCTGTTGGCCGACCGCCATCGCCCCCTTTGAAGCCATCGTCGTTGTTGCCAACATCCAAGACGAGACCCAGGGCCAGCTTGGGGAAGCGCTCTATACGCAGCTTCAGGCTGCCGGAGTCGATGTGCTCATCGACGACCGCAAAGAACGCGCCGGCGTCAAGTTCAAAGACGCGGATCTGATCGGCATCCCTTGGCGGATCGTGGTGGGACGCGACGCGAGCGAAGGAACCGTTGAACTGGTGTGCCGCCGCAGCCGCGAGGTGCAGAAGCTTCCCCATGCTGAGGCTGTGACCTGCCTGACCAAGGCACTCCACCCCTAAAGTCGATCCACATTGAAGGGTTTCATGCTTTCCGCACTGACACGCCTGCTTCGCCCCCTCAGCCGGGCTGCCGTAGCCCTTGGCCTGGGGTTATGCCTCCTCCTTACGGCCTGCAGTGGGGATGCTGAAGCTCGTCTCAGCGGCGACTACGTGGAAGACACCGTGGCGGTCTCCCGCACCCTGCTAACGGTGATTGACCTGCCTCAGGACGATCCGACCCACGCCGAAGCCGAAGCCGACGCGCGGGCCCTGATCAACGACTACATGTCCCGTTATCGGCCTCAGCCCCGTGTGAACGGACTCAGCTCCTTCACCACGATGCAGACAGCGCTGAATTCTTTGGCTGGTCATTACGCCTCCTACGCCAATCGTCCCCTGCCCGAAGCGCTGCATGACCGCATCGCCAAGGAGCTCAACAAGGCTGAGAAATCAGTGGTCCGGGGCAGCTGAGCCCTCAAGACAAACTCAGCTTTGACGAGGCCACCCGAGATCTGAGATACTCGCGGATTGTGCAGATCTGCGGCTTCGGGCCGCCGTGTTCTTGGCCAACGTTGTCGTCATCGGAGCGCAGTGGGGTGACGAGGGAAAAGGAAAGATCACCGATCTCCTGAGCCGCTCCGCCGATGTGGTGGTTCGCTATCAGGGTGGTGTGAATGCAGGCCACACGATTGTTGTTGACGATCGTGTGCTCAAGCTGCACCTGATTCCCTCTGGAATCCTTTATCCCGACACGATCTGCCTGATCGGATCCGGCACGGTGGTGGATCCCAAGGTGATGCTCGGTGAGCTGGACATGCTCATCGCCAACGACATTGATATTTCAGGGCTTCGCTTGGCATCCACGGCCCACGTGACGATGCCTTACCACCGCCTGCTCGATCAGGCGATGGAGAAGCAGAGGGGGGCACGCCGGATCGGAACCACAGGCCGCGGAATCGGCCCCACCTACGCCGACAAGTCGCAGCGCAGTGGCATCCGCGTCATCGACCTCCTGGACGAACAGCGGCTGAGCGAACGCCTTGAAGGCCCACTGCAAGAGAAGAACGAACTTCTTCAAACCATTTACGGCGTTGCTCCCCTGAACGCCGAAGACGTCATCCAGGAATATCTGGAATACGGCAAGCGCCTCGCACCCCACGTGGTGGAGTGCACCCAAACGATTCATCAGGCAGCGCGAGCTCGCAAAAACATCCTGTTCGAAGGTGCCCAGGGCACGCTGTTGGACCTGGACCACGGCACCTACCCGTACGTCACTTCCTCCAATCCAGTGTCCGGCGGTGCATGCATCGGTGCAGGCGTCGGCCCAACCCTGATTGACCGCGTCATCGGCGTGGCCAAGGCCTACACCACCCGCGTGGGTGAAGGCCCCTTCCCCACCGAGCTAAGCGGAAGCCTGAATGACCAGCTCACGGAACGCGGTGGTGAATTCGGCACCACCACTGGCCGCCAACGGCGCTGTGGCTGGTTTGACGGCGTGATCGGTCGCTATGCCGTGCAGGTCAACGGCTTGGACTGTCTGGCCGTAACCAAGCTGGATGTTCTGGATGAACTGGACGAAATTCAGGTCTGTGTGGCCTATGAGCTCAATGGCGAGCGAATCGAGCACTTCCCGAGCAGTGCCGATGACTTCGCCCAGTGCAAACCCATCTTCGAAACGCTGCCTGGCTGGCAGTGCTCCACCGAAGAATGCCGCAGCCTTGAGGACCTCCCCAAGCCGGCCATGGATTACCTGCGCTTCCTCGCCGATTTGATGGAAGTGCCGATCGCCATTGTCTCCCTAGGGGCCAGCCGTGATCAGACCATCGTTGTCGAAGATCCGATCCATGGCCCCAAGCGGGCTTTATTGAGCGCCTAAGCCTCTGAGGTTCATACTTCGGGGCTGCTTTCCACGCGTCGATGTCATCAGAGACCCGTTTCCCCAGCGCCTGCAGCCTCGATGTCGTTGGCATCGGCAACGCCATCGTCGATGTTCTGGTGCAGACGGACGACAATTTCATCGCTGAACACGGCCTCCAGAAAGGGGGCATGGCGCTGATCGATGAACAACAGGCAGAGGCTCTCTACAAGGCCAGTGGTGCTGGCCTCGAAACCTCCGGTGGCTCGGTTGCCAACACCATGGTGGGCATTGCCCAGCTCGGCGGTCGCGCTGGTTTCATCGGCCGTGTTCGGGACGACCAGCTGGGCAGCATTTTCAGCCACGACATCCGGGCCGTTGGTGCACGCTTTGAGACCCCAGCAGCCACCAGTGGAGCCACAACAGCGCGCTGCCTGATTTACGTCACGCCCGATGCCGAGCGGACCATGTGCACGTTCCTGGGGGCCTCCACCCAACTGGAGCCCGAGGATCTCGACCTCTCCATGGTCAAGCAAGCCAAAGTGCTTTATCTCGAGGGCTACCTCTGGGACAGTCCTGCCGCCAAACGGGCCTTCATCGCCGCCGCCGAAGCCTGCCGCGAAGCAGGCGGAAAGGTCGCTCTTTCGCTCTCCGATGGCTTCTGTGTGGATCGACACAGAGCGAGTTTTCTCGAACTGGTGAATGGCCACGTCGATGTGCTGTTCGCCAATGACGTCGAAATTCAGTCGCTTTATGAAACTGATGATTTCGACCAAGCCCTCGAGCGGGTGCGCGGCTGCTGCTCGGTGATTGCGATCACCCGTGGTGCCCAGGGATCCGTTGTGCTGAGTGGAGACCAGCGCTGGGATGTCGGCATCTTCGGCCTGGGAGACCTGGTGGACACCACGGGTGCAGGCGACCTCTATGCCGGCGGATTCCTGCATGGCTTCACCCAGGGCGAATCACTCGAGCGCTGTGGTGAGCTCGGAGCCGTCTGCGCCGGACAGATCGTGACCCAACTGGGGGCCCGCTCCCAGGTCTGCCTCAAGCAGCTGGCGGAGACGCATCTGAACTGAGCTCAGCGATAGCCCAAGCCCCATAGGCCGGTGATGCCGTCACCGGCCAGCACAACCACTCAGGGGTGTCATAGCTGTGCAGCTCTGAGATAGCTGAGCGCAGGTCTTCCACATGCCGGGCTGAGGTCTTCATCAGCAGTTGAACCTCATGGGAAGCCTGCAGCGCCCCCTCCCAGCGATAGAACGACTGAACGGGGTGGACGGAAACACAGGCCACGAGATGGCGCTCCAGCAAGGCCTCGGCCAGCTGTTTGGCACTCTCAGCGTTCGCTTCCGTGGTGAGGGCCAGCACGAGCCCACTCGCTTCAATCACACTCAAGCCGATCCATCAGGCTGCTGACATCCTCGACACAATCCATTCCAGCGGGGGGGGATGGACGCCGCAACAGCAGCAAGCTCAGCCCCAGATCCGTGGTGAGTTGATGCCAGAGCTGTTCCGTCACACCACCAGACTGGCGGCATAGCACCACCCCGATGTCCCAGCGACGGCAGAGAGACCGCTCGATCGCCCCCGGCACCTCTCCCAGCAGGGGGCGCACCACGGCCAGGTGATCCGGGGGCAGACCAGCCCGCAGTGCTGCGCGCAATCCATCGGGGGACGGAAGCGCACGGCCATAGGGGATAGCTCCGGCGCGGCGCACAGCGGCAGTCAAGGCCGGAAGATGACGACCTCCAATGGCCAGCAGTAGACGCTGGCCATTGAGCGGCTGGGCGGCCAATGCCTCGGCATCAGCCAGCAGAGAGGCAGCTCCAAGCGGTTCAAGGCGACGCTCAAAACGCAGCAGCGGTTGGCCGAGATCCGCACAAGCCGTGACCAGGTCATGGCTGATCCGAGCCGCAAAGGGATGCGTGGCATCCACCACCCAATGGAAAGGCCCGGCCTGGTGCAGTGCTGCCGTAATTCCGCCAATGCCCTGCAGGGCACCGATCAAGATCCGCTCGAGTGGCAGTCCCCCGTAGGCCTTCGCCGCACTTGCGGTCACCACGCTCACGCTCACACGCCAATTGCGGCGGTAGAGCTCCTGCACCAAGTGCGGCCCCTCACCGGTTCCAGCCAGCAGCAGCACACGACGCTGGTCATTCGCGGGGCCTTGCATCAGGATGTGCGCCGACACCAGCTCAAGCCATGAACCATTGCGTGCTCGAAGTGGAGGTGATCGACGCACCGACGGTTCGATACACCCAGGACAACCAGACTCCCATTGCGGAGATGGCCGTGCGCTTTGATCCCCTTCGGGACGGTGATCCTCCAGGCGAATTGAAAGTGGTGGGCTGGGGCAACCTGGCCCAGGAGCTGCAGAACCGTGTGCAGACAGGGCAGCGGCTGCTGATTGAAGGTCGGCTGAGGATGAACACCATGCCCCGGGGCGATGGCATGAAGGAGAAACGGGCTGAATTCACCCTGGCTCGGCTTCATCCGATTGGCGCGGCAGCCACGGGCGCACCCCCATCCGGCAACCCGGCAGCCCCGGCCCCAAGCCGCCAGGCCCCCGCGGCTGCGCCGACCAAGGTGGAGAAAGAGCCTGAACCGGCCAGCTGGAATGCTGCACCCCTGGTTCCCGACACCGACGACATCCCCTTCTGAATCAAAGGACGCTCGCGGGTCGGAGCAACTCAACGATCAGCTTCGTCCTGCAGTTCTGAGGCTCGGGTGATCAGTTGCCCGAGCTCCCGCTCAAGAGCGGCAAGATCCAGCCGCAGCTCGGGCCAGCGACCACCATCAATCTGCTGCAGCAACCAGCTGCGATCACGGTCGAGCTGCTGGAGCAGATCATCCATCCCGGTCGACGATGGATCTGGCATCTAGCTCGGAGCAGTGGATCTCCATCCTGATGGCCTAGAGGTCAAAATGACGATCAAGCCAAGGCCTTCATGAAGGATTTCTTCTCCCCCGGCAGCCTCGTCACCATCGCCGGAGGCGTGCTGACCGTGGTCGGTGCCACCGCTTACGCCACGGGAAGCGCCAACCTCAGCCTCCCCACGATTTTCTATGGAATCCCGATTTTGTTGGGGGGACTGGCATTGAAATCGTCGGAGCTGCCACCAGCGATCCGGGTGACACCAATCAAGACCTTTCAGAAAGAACGCGAAGCTGCGGCCCCTGAACTGGGCAAGTTGCTCGGCGATGTGACGCGCTGGCGCTACGGCCAGAAGGCCCATCTTGAGTCGTCGCTGGAAGCGCTCAAACTTTGGGACGAGGACACCCCACCGCAGTTGGAGGAGATCGAAGAGCTGCATTCCGACAGCGGCTACGGCCTTCGGATGCGTTTCCTGCTGGGAGCCGTCCCCCTCGAGCGCTGGCAAGAGCGGCAAGAGCGGCTCGGTCGTTTCTTCGCCAAGGGGATGCGAGCGGAACTCAAGGAACTGGATCAGCAACGGCTGGACGTTCTTCTGCTGCCAGCGGGTGAGGCCTAAGCCATGGCCCACTCCACCCAAAACAACGATGACGCCCTCAGGGTTTCGGTGCTCAGCGAAGCCCTTCCCTACATCCAGCGCTTCGCCGGTCGGCGCATCGTGATCAAGTACGGCGGAGCTGCCATGGCCCATGCCGAGCTGCGTGCTGCCGTCTTTCGCGACCTGGCTCTGCTGGCCTGCGTTGGGGTCCAACCCGTGGTGGTTCATGGCGGCGGGCCCGAAATCAACCAATGGCTTCAGCGTCTGGAAATCCCCGCCGAATTCCGCGACGGACTGCGCGTCACCGACGCCGACACCATGGACGTGGTGGAAATGGTGCTGGTGGGCCGCGTCAACAAGCAAATCGTGAATGGACTCAACCAACTCGGCACCCGTGCGGTTGGTTTGAGCGGAAGTGACGGAAGCCTTGTGGAGGCACGCCCCTGGGGGGACGGCAGCCATGGGCTGGTGGGGGACGTTGCCCGCGTCAACCCCGATGTGCTCGAACCGCTGCTGGAGAAGGGTTATGTGCCTGTCATTTCCAGCGTTGCCGCAACCCCTGATGACGGGCAAGCCCACAACATCAATGCCGATACGGTCGCTGGAGAGCTGGCGGCGGCCCTGGAAGCCGAAAAATTGATCCTGCTGACCGACACCCCCGGCATCCTTGAAGACCGGGACGATCCCGACTCCCTGATCCGCAAACTGCGCCTCTCAGAGGCAAGACAGCTGATCGAGGACGGAGTGGTCGCAGGGGGCATGACGCCCAAAACGGAATGTTGCATCCGTGCCTTGGCCCAGGGCGTGTCAGCCGCCCACATCATTGATGGGCGGGTTCCCCATGCCCTCTTGCTCGAAGTCTTCACCGACGCAGGCATCGGCACCATGGTGGTGGGACGCGGCTAGAGGGTGAGCGAGCAGGACGCAGCACTGGACCTCTCTGAAGCGGAGGCAGCCCTGGAGCGCGGGGACTACGGCCAGAGCCTGGAGCTGCTTCTCCCCCTAGCGGAGCAATACCCGATCAATAGCCCGGAGGGGCCGGGCCTTCGGCTCCTGATGATCACCGCCTGGATGGGCCAGGGGCAGGACGACAAAGCCATCGCCACCTGCAGGCTGCTGAGTCGCTGCCGTGATCCCAAGTTGCGCCAGCAAGCCAAACAACTGCTCGGGATTCTGGAAGCCCCCAGCCTGGATCGTCCGGAACGCTGGTCGATGCGGATGCCGCAACTGGAGCTGAATGGCTCCGGCAGCGGGCAGACCTCCACCATGCGGCGGCGGCGGTCGCGGCGACCCGAACCCCCGCCGCCACCACCAACGGGTCCGACGCGTTCACCGGGGGCTGGTTTCGCCGTGCTGGTGATGGCGGTTCTGCTGGGGATCACGCTGTTGCTGAGTGGCTGCGTGCAAATCGAGGCTGATCTCGACCTTCGCGGCCCGGATCGACTGGCCCTCACTTGGGACATGCGGAGCACCCAGGAACGGCCGCTGCCCTGGCAGGAGCAATTCGAGCGAGACCTGCAACGGGATGTGCCCGGGCTGAAGATCGAACAAACAGGCCCAGGGCGCCAAAAAATCAGCAGCCGTGTTGTGTCATCGCACGAGCTGGCGCAACAAATGGCCGCCGTGGTTGCCGTGGCTGGTCGCGCGGCTGGAGTCTCACTCCCTGCACCGGTGCTCAAGCTCGAAGAACGCAACTGGCTGCTGGGGGTGCAGCAGCACCTTCAGCTGATGGTGGACCTCAACGGTCTGCCCGAGATCCCTGGGCTCGACGTTCATCTGAGCCTCAACCATGGGCGGGTTGAGCGCACGGCTCTTTCCGGCACCACCACCGAAGTCAGCTGGCAGGGCTGGCGCTGGAATCCGCTTGGCCTGGGGGCCGTGGTGATCCTGATGCTGTTGACCAGCAGCATGGTGCTGCAGGTGGTGCGGCGGAAACTGGGCTTTGGCTTCCCAGAGCTGCCCTCCTGATCAAAGCTGCTGCGGATCTGGATCCACAGTCAGCGCAACACCCTTGGGCAAGCCATCCCAAAGGGCCTGCCCCGGAGGCAACGGAAGCGAGGAGCCCGCCGGACCGTGCAGCAACAACTGCCATCGGCTCCGGCCAGCCACCCGGGCCACCGGGGCCGGGGCCGGACCCAACAGCCACCAGCTCTGGCGCTGACAAATCGGTCGGATCCGCTCCGCCAGAACCGCTGCCGCCGTTGCTGTTTTGCTGGGGGAATCTCCAGACAGTCGCAGCAGACAAGCGCGACTGAAGGGCACCAGACCGGCTTCCTTGCGGAGGGCCACTTCCTGGGAGAGGAACGCTTCATAACGACCATCCACCAGGTGTTGAATCACCGGGTGCTCTGGGGTGTAGGTCTGCACCAACACCTGCCCCGGTCGCTCACCTCGACCAGCACGGCCCGCCAACTGCAACAGCAACTGCAGGGCCTGCTCTCCTGCGCGGAGATCGGGGCGGTGCAGAAGCCCATCCGCCGCCAGTACCGCCGCCAGAGTGACCCTCGGCAGATCCATGCCCTTGGCCAGCATCTGCGTGCCGATCAAGACATCGGCTTCACCGGCAGCAAAACGGTCCAACAGGCGTCGATGGCCATCACGCCCCCCGGTGGAATCGCGGTCAAAGCGGAGCAATCGAAGGCCTTCGAGCTCCTGGGAGAGCAGTTCCAAAACCTTCTGGGTACCGGCCCCAAAGGGTTTAAATGCCGTGGAACCGCATTGACTGCAACGGTTCTCCAGATCCTCACGATGGTCACACCAATGGCATCGCAGCCACTGACGTCCGCCCTGGCCGCGGTGAACGGTGAGCGCCACATCGCAGTGGGGGCACATCACCACCTCGCCGCAACTGCGGCAGCTCAAAAAGGGGCTGTACCCCCGACGAGGAACCAAAACCACGGCCTGTTCGCCCTGCTCCCGCAGCGCTGCAAGACGATCCATCAAGGCGCGACTGACCAGACGCTTGTGCCCTTCGGCCAGCTCATGGCGCATGTCGATGACATGCACAGGAGGTAGGGCCTGCCGGGAAATCCGCTCGGTCAGGCACACCAAGGTCAAGGCACCATCGGGGCCCGATTGAATCCAGCTCTCGAGCGACGGTGTGGCGCTGCCCAGCACAAGCCGTGCCTGTTGCATCACAACTCGGTCCAAGGCCAAGTCCCTGGCGTGATAGCAGGGCATTGGGGCGTCTTGCTTATAAGAGCTGTCGTGCTCCTCATCCAAAACAACCAGCCCCAGTGGCTTCAACGGCACGAACACAGCGGAGCGGGTTCCCACCACCACCAACGGCTGTTCGGCAGCAAGACAGCGTCGCCAAGTTCGAACCCGTTCGGCGTCACCACAACCGCTGTGGTATTCCACGACGCGCGAGCCAAAGCGTTTGCGGCAGCGGTCGACGAGTTGGGGGATCAATCCGATCTCGGGGGTGAGCAGCAGGACGTGCCGGCCCCGCTCAAGCTCCTGAGCAGCCAGTTGGAGATACACCTCGGTCTTGCCGGAGCCGGTGATTCCCCAGAGCAGCAGTCCACGCCCCGGAGAAAGCTGTTGGTAGGCATCGACCACGGCCTGCTGCTCAGCAGTCAAAGCCTGGGGGCACTCCTTGGGGCCAGCACCACCTGAGGAACCCTGGTCTTCACAACGACGCTGCTCACGCTCCAGGTAACCCTGCTGGATCAGGGGGGGCAGCAATTGGGCACCAAACCCACAAGCCACCAGGTCCCGTTGCCAAACGCCATTGCCCTGGCCTTCCAACCAAGCCAGAAGCTCCCGCTGGCGCGGGGTGGGTTGGTCCGCAGCATCAGGGGGGACACGGGCCTGGATCCACCACATTTGACGCCCGCCGGCTAGGGAACGCTGGCCGGCCTGACCAATCCAGCCCGCCGGCAGAGCCGCCTTCAAGGTGCGAAAGACACTGAGATGGCAACGGACCGCCACCCGTTCCAGCCAGCTGTACCAATCCGAATCGACAGCAGCTCGCTGCAGGAGTGATTCCACCGGTTGCAGCTCCTGAAGATCCTGCTCAGCCCACTCCCGCTCCGCCACCACCAGCCCATGCATGGCTCGACCCCGGAGGCGCACCCGCACCAGATCTCCCGGCATCAATCCCATGGTGGGATCTGCGGCATAGCTGAAGGACCGCCCTTCTCGCCCGGCCTCCAGCCAGACCTCAACGCATCGCCGCGAATGCGACAGGACCTTGCAAACTTCGGAAGACTTCATTAACGTGGAGATGTTGGGCAATTTCTGCCAACCCTGCGCTCGATCCAGAGGGAAGACACAGAGTCTGAAGTCAAGGTTTTATTCCTTGCCACTTTGACCGGTCTGAGACCACCCCGGGCAGCACAGAGACAATCAGTCCAAGCGTTTCGTCGACTCGCGGACACCACCGTCAACCAATGAACTCCGTCTCAGCGTCAGCTGCGTCGTTCTCTTTCGTTTAAACGGAAGTCTCTGGTTCCGGCTTTTGCCGCTGGTGTGTTTCTGCCGCTTTTGCGTTTCCCCTTCATCCGACTTCGACTAACACCATGACCCCTGCTGCCACCAAAGCTGCCAAGCCGGACATTGTTCTTCTGGCCAATGCTGATGGCAAGGTGAAGGAAGTCACCATGGATTCCGAAAAAGAGACCAAAAAGGCCCCCGCACGCCGACGAACCAGTAAGGCGAGCGCAAAGGACCTGAGCGCAGCGGCCGACGAACTACTGGCCGCTGCGGATCAAGCCAAGCCTTCGGGATCAACCAAAAAGGCTGCGGCGAAAACCACCAAGGCGAAAACCACTACGAAAAAGGCCACAACAAAGAAAGCAGCCACCAAAGCCTCGACAGCTAAAGCAGCTGCAGCAAAACCCACCGCCGAAGAGAAAGCCAAAACCGCAGCCGCTGAGAAAGAAGCCAAGGCCAAAGCCCTGGCCAGCATCAAGATCGGGCCTAAAGGCGTTTACACCGAAGACTCCATCCGGGTTTATCTGCAGGAAATCGGCCGGATTCGACTGCTGCGTCCCGACGAAGAGATCGAACTGGCCCGCAAAATTGCCGATCTTCTTTATCTCGAGGAACTTGCCGCTCAATTTGAAAGCGACAACGGCCGGGAACCCGACAACAAAGAGTGGGCGGCCCTCGTGGAAATGCCGCTCATCCGCTTCCGCCGGCGCTTGATGCTGGGCCGACGAGCCAAGGAAAAGATGGTGCAATCCAACTTGCGCCTGGTGGTCTCGATTGCCAAGAAGTACATGAATCGGGGCCTGAGCTTCCAAGACCTGATTCAGGAAGGAAGCCTTGGCCTGATTCGGGCAGCCGAAAAGTTCGATCACGAAAAGGGCTATAAGTTCTCCACTTACGCCACCTGGTGGATTCGTCAGGCAATCACACGCGCCATTGCCGACCAGAGCCGCACCATCCGCCTGCCGGTGCACCTCTACGAAACGATCTCCAGGATCAAGAAAACCACCAAGGTTCTCTCTCAGGAATTCGGCCGGAAGCCAACGGAAGAGGAAATCGCCGAATCGATGGAAATGACCATCGAAAAACTGCGCTTCATCGCCAAGAGTGCCCAGCTGCCGATCTCCCTGGAGACCCCAATCGGCAAGGAAGAGGATTCCCGCCTGGGCGATTTCATCGAAGCCGACATCGAGAATCCCGAACAGGACGTTGCCAAGAACCTGCTTCGTGAAGACCTGGAGGGTGTTTTGGCCACCCTCAGCCCCCGCGAACGCGATGTGCTGCGACTGCGCTACGGATTGGACGACGGGCGGATGAAAACCCTCGAGGAAATTGGCCAGATTTTTGACGTGACCCGTGAACGGATCCGTCAGATCGAAGCCAAGGCCCTGCGCAAATTGCGCCACCCCAACCGCAATGGGGTGCTCAAGGAATACATCAAGTAAACCCGAACTGAGCCTGCCATCAAACAGTCACGGGAGTAATACATAAGTACATTCCCCCTGGCTCAATGGTGTGTCGGGCTCCTATAACAAGCGTGAGGGAATTGAGACGCCCTCCTCACACGGAAGAGATCAAACCCCAGTCTGAGACTGGGGTTTTCCTTTGGAAAACAAAAGCTCAGTGCAACAGGTTCACTGATTGTCTTCGAAGGTCTCAGTGAATTCCTGAAAGGCACGCTTCAAGCGCTCCACCGGAGTTTCTTCTAAGGGACACTCCTGGCGTGTTTCCAGGGCATAGGTTTGGAGCAAGCGAGCATCTGGTTCAAGCACAGAGGCCACTGCCCCCTTGAACAGAACCAGATTGTGCTGCGACGTCAGCCCCGAAAGGTAAGGCTGAAGCACCCAGCTGGACTGCCCGTCCTGCGAGGGCTCCGCCGCTGAGCGCACCAGACGGGGCCGAAGCAGTTGAAAGGCATGGTCTCCATCGCGATCTGTGGTGTGGCGCAGTCGCGCCATTAGGACATCACCACTGCACAACAGGATTAGACGAATGCAGCCCTCAGCCACCAAGGGGAGCATGGCCTCCTGCTCTTGGGGGTCCGGGGCAACCGAGCCAATCACTCCGGCCTGACGAACGCCATTGACGACGGGTCCTGGCATGGCTGTCCTGCGGTTCTGAGGAATGTTAAGTGTTCTTCACAAAGAGATCTTCCCTTTCGAAGCTTCACAACCTCGTGAAGACGAACCAATCAATCCAAGCCCAAAAGCGTAGGCTGGGCGGCTGATTCGCCCTTTCCATGGCCCTCACCGAACTGCGCATCGCCTCACGACGCAGCCAGCTGGCCATGGTGCAAACCAACTGGGTAAAGGCGGAACTGGAAAAGGCCCATCCCGGCTTGAAGATCACCGTGGAAGCCATGGCCACCCAGGGCGACAAGATCCTGGACGTTGCGCTGGCCAAGATCGGCGACAAAGGCCTGTTCACCAAGGAACTCGAGGCCCAGATGCTGGTGGATCGTGCGGACATCGCCGTTCACTCCCTGAAAGATCTGCCCACCAACCTTCCTGAGGGCCTGATGTTGGGTTGCATCACCGAACGGGAAGACCCGGCCGATGCGCTGGTGGTGAATGCCAAGAACCAGGCCTACAAGCTCGACACCCTTCCCGAAGGTTCGGTGGTGGGAACGAGTTCACTGCGCCGCCTGGCTCAGCTGCGTCACCACTACCCCCACCTGGTCTTCAAGGACGTTCGGGGGAACGTGATCACCCGGCTGGAGAAATTGGACAACGGTGGTTACGACTGCCTGATCCTGGCCGCAGCAGGCCTGGGACGGCTGGGCTTCGGCGATCGGATCCACCAGCTGATCCCCGGCGACATCTCACTGCACGCCGTTGGTCAGGGAGCCCTGGGGATTGAATGCGTAGAGGACAAGCCCGAAGTGCTTGAGGCGATCAAAGTGCTGGAGCACACACCCACCTCCCAGCGCTGCCTGGCCGAGCGCGCTTTCCTGCGGGAACTGGAGGGTGGCTGCCAGGTCCCCATTGGCGTGAACACCCGCTTCGAAGGCGATCAACTGATCCTCACCGGGATGGTGGCCAGCCTTGATGGCAAACGCTTGATCCGCGATCAAGCCAGTGGCCCCTCCAGCGACGCCGAAGCCATCGGCCTCTCCCTCGCCCACACCCTCAAAGATCAGGGAGCAGGAGAGATCCTCAAAGAGATCTTCGACACCGTTCGCCCCGAAGCCTGATCAACTGCGAATCTCCAGGCGCGTTCCCACATCCACAGCATCAAACAGCTGCCGGATGTGGCTGTTGAGCATGCGCACGCAGCCCAGGCTGACGGCCGCACGAATCTGAACCCAATGCGGCCACGCCGTTCCATGGATCCCAAATTCGCCGCGGCCATTGCGGTGAAAAGCCATGTAGCGATCGCCAATGGGGCTGCTGGGTCCGCGCAGCTCCTGCCGCTGACCCGACTTATGGGTCACATAGATCGGATCGACCTTCTTATTGAGGATGGCGAATTCCCCCTTGGGGGTGGGCGTCTTGGGATCTCCAATCGCCACCGGCCAGGATCCAAGCTGCTGCTCACCCCGAACGAGGGTGATCCGTCGTTTGCTGAGGTCGAGGACCATGCGTGACTCACGAGCAGGTCGCCGCAACGCCAGCTCAGCAGGTTCAGCAGCAAGACAGGGAGAAACAGCCACCGCCAACAGGCCAGGCAACAGCGCCGGCACCAACGACCACTTCATGAGACCCACAAGACCCATTGGTCTCAACGTATTCATTGCCGCAAGAAAAAAACAGCCACAACCGCCTTGAAACTGAACTCTTCAAGATCTCTTTGGTCTCAAGCATGAGACCTGCGATCCAGCGGTACCCTGCTTCAAATCTCTCCTCTCCCTGTTGACCTCCACGGCGATCGCAACGGCGCGGCCAACCCTGCTCGACGGCAAGGCCCTCAGCCAGGAGGTTGAATCAATCAGCTTTCGCTTCGGCGACCTCCTCAGCAACCGCAGAACCTTCCTCGCTGCGGCCTGGACGCTGCGCAGGCAAGGGATCATCTGCCTGCGGGAGGCGGCACCTGCCGACCTGATCGCGTCGATCAACAGCGAAGTCGGCCAACTGCTCGAGGAAATCGAATCAGGCGAACACGCTCGCCTTGCGTCCCTGGCCTATCTCAATCTTCCTGATCAGCGGGTGCTGAAGGGCTACAACCAGTTCCGCGACGCCGATCGGTCGGTCATCAACTACCGGGTCAAGCGACCTGATGGACGCAGCGGTAGCGATGCAGGAATGATCGACATCTTTCATCCCGAGCGCCTCTCCGACAGCCTCAACCGCAGCATCCACACCTGCCTGCAGGAATCGGTGATTCAGCGGTTGCTTTTGTTGAGCAGCTTCAATCGAATGCGGGTGAAATGCCGCAACCTTTACCTCAACCGAGGCGTGCAAGACACGCGCAGCTACCACTGCGATGGACGCTCACTGAAGTTCAAATCCTTCGTGTACCTCAGTGATGTGCAATCACTGGCCGATGGGCCCTATTGCTTCGTACCCAGGTCCCAACGCCGACGGCGGCTCTGGTGGCGTAACGCCCGCTTCAACAAGCGCCACGGCCTAGGACCGTTTGAATTCAGTCAGCTGCGAGGGGCTGAGGCCATTGCTCTGTTTGCCAAGGCCGGAGACATGGTGCTCTCCTCGCAGCGCGGAGCCCACTGCGGCCACCCCCAACACCCTCAGGCGCGCCGCTCCGTCCTGGTGAACATGTTCCAACGCTGAACCATGAAAAAGGCGGGGGACACCCCCCGCCTGATTAGGAGTCGAACGCCGACTCATTCAGTCGACCAACTTGGGATCGATCTCAGCCAAATAGCGACCCTCACAGCTCTTGATGATCTCAACGGCCTTTTCCGTGCCGAAGAAACCATTCACCGTGCAAGTGCCAGGCTTCTTCAGATCCTTGTAGTGCTCCCAGTAGTAGGTGGTCTCTTTCTTCCAATGCTCACCGAGATCTTCCCAGCTCTTGATGTGATCCATGCGCTTGTCGTCGGCAAGAACAGCAATCACCTTGTCGTCGACTTCACCACCGTCGTCGAAGGTCATCACACCGATGATGCGGGCTTCCACAATCGAACCGGGAATCAGGGGCTCGGTGACACCAACGATTTCAATATCGAGGGGATCGCCATCTTCATCCCAGGTGCGGGGAATACAGCCGTAGGCGAAGGGGTAAGCCAGCGAGGAGTAACCGACGCGGTCCAGCTTCAGATGGCCGGTTTCGGTGATCAGCTCGTACTTGTTGATCGTGTTGGAGTTGAGCTCCACGATCGTGTTGAGACGAAGTTCGGCTTCATCAGCGAAGGCCGGCAGCACGTGCAGCAGGTTGGGCATGCTGCGGCTGGGTGCCTGATCGAGGTTGGCCATAAACGGCGATGGACAGCGCGGCGCATCCTACGGGCCCCCTCATCCAGTCGAGTTGCAAGCGGCTAGAGGACCAGTTGCAGCCGATCAAGCTTGTTCTCCAGATAGCCGAGGAAGGCATCGGTGCTCAAGGGCCGACCGGTGACCCTCTCCACCAGTTGATCGGCATTCACACTGCGTCCGAGCGGGTGAACATGCTCACGCAGCCAAGCCAGCAAGGGCGTGACATCGCCACGCTCCACATGCTCTTCCGGAGACCCGATGGCCTCCGCCATCGCTTCGCTCAACTGCGCACTAATCAAGTGCCCCAACAGATACGAGGGGAAATAGCCAAACAGACCTTCACTCCAGTGCACATCCTGAAGGCATCCCTCGGCATCGTTCATCGGCCGCACCCCCAGAAGCTCCTGATAGCGCTGGTTCCATTCGCCAGGGAGATCCTTCACCGCCAAACCCTTCTCCAGCAGAGCAATCTCGAGATCCGTGCGGATCAGGATGTGCAAGCCATAGCTGAGTTCATCGGCCTCAACCCGGTTCAAACCAGGCGCCATCGGATTCATCGCCTGCCACATGTCCTGGGCGCCGCTGAAGGGAGCCCCGAGCTGTGCGAAACGCTTCCACCACTGCTCCGCGAAAGGACGGCTCCGGGCAACACGGTTCTCCCAGAACAGCGACTGACTTTCATGCACCGCCATCGAGGTTGCCTGTCCTAAGGGCCAGGCAAACCATTGGTGGCTCTGGTCCGGCAAACCCTGTTCGTAAAGGGAATGCCCCCATTCATGGGCAGTGGCAAGGAAACACGACAACGGCTGCCCTGGCACCACGCGCGTGGTGATGCGGTAATCCGCCGGCCCCAGCGTGATCGAGAAGGGGTGGGGCGAGCGCGCCATGCAGGTGATGGCGGGATTGCGGCCCCAAGCACCGAGCAGCTGATCACAAAGATCTTGCTGGCTGGACTCTTCGAGATCCCAGTCAGCTGATCGGGGGCGAGGCCGGGTGGATGCCTGAGCAACCAGCTGCGGCAACCGTTGCCGTAACGGAGCAAACAAGGCCTCGAGACGCTCCAGACGCAAATCCGGCTCGAAAGGTTGCGCCAGGGTCTCCCAACAGGAGCGAGGCTCATCCAGCTGTTTGGCCTGCTCCTGACGCAAGTCAATCAAGGTCTGAAGCGCCGGTGCGAAGAGGCTGAAATCAGAGGCCGATCGAGCCTGCTGCCAACGGTTGTAGCCATCGGCCTTGGCCTTGGCTAAGGCGGCGACGAGAGCTGAATCGAGGGACTGCTGCCGCTGCAGATCCTGTTCCAACAAATCCAGATTGCGGCCCTCCTCCGGGCATCGCTCACCGGAGGTCCAGTGCTGACGTGCTGCGGCCAGCAGATCCGCATAAGCCTCTGAGCTCTGACGGGCATGAAGCTGGGTCGCCAGCAGCGTGAGCTGTTCACCCCGCCAAAACGCCCCGGCAGAGGGCATGCGGGTGTTCTGATCCCAGTACAGGGTGCTTTGGATCGAACCAAGCAGCTGCGTCTCTTTCAGATGGGCTCCCAGCTGCCCCCAAGCCGTTGCGGCAGAAGCCATCTCACTCTGTTTTTGCCACCCTAACGAGTCTTGGAGTGGCATCGAACCACCGATGCAGGCCATGGTGAAGCGGTTGAGACGTCCTGCACCGATGCGCCGACTGATACTTTCGGTGGCCCTTGGGATCGCCCTCCCCATGGCGCTCTGGCCGCTCAAGCTCATCTACCGGCAGCCATCGCCCTATCAGTAGGACGGTTCATTTCAAATCGCAGCGTCCTTGGCAGAGGGTCTCAAGGTCGGCACGCCCGGTGAGCTGGAGCCGGCGGGCCGCCCAGATCCCGTAGACCCAATCGACCACACCGCCGATCAGGGGCCAACGGGTCGGTGCGTAGAGCCACCCCAGACCAATCAGGCGGTACGCCTCGCGAAAGACGGCCACATCCCGCAGAACCTCACCGGAGCCTGCAATGGCGTGAATGCGGCCCATGGCAGCGCGGTAGCTGATTCCGGCATGAGCCTCTGCGTCGTAATCAGTGGCATCAATGTCGACAAAAGCCAGCCGGCCCTGACGGTCACGCCGCTGCAGAAAGCGAACTTCCCGCACACACAACGGACAGCCCCCGTCGAAAAGCAGGGTCAGTTCGGGGGCAGAGGGACTGGCCATGGACTCAGGCGGTGCTGCAACACGCAAAGTAAGGAGAGAACGCTCGAGAGTGGTGGGAGTGCAGCAGATCCTGCATCAGATTTCGGTCCAAACCCCTGGGAAAGGATTCACCCGTCTGGACGGTCGGTTGAATGCCTGGATCCGCAGCACGGGCCTGGACCAAGCCGTTCTGCACCTCACCTGTCTGCACACCAGCGCAAGCCTCACGATCAACGAGAACGCTGATCCACGGGTGCTGCAAGACCTCGATGCATGGATGGCGGATGCCGTTCCAGAACACCGCCGCTATCTCCATGACGACGAAGGAGCGGATGACATGCCGGCCCATATCCGCACAGCACTCACCAGCCAGACCCTCAGCCTGAGCGTCAGTAGAGGACAGCTGCTGCTGGGCACCTGGCAAGCCGTTTACCTCTGGGAGCACCGCAGCGCTGCTCACACCAGAACAATCGCCTGCCACCTGTTCGGTGAACCATCGAGCTGCCCCACCCCGGAGAGCAACACGCAAACCAGCTCAGCAACGCCTCAAACTCTGTTGAGCCTGCGCAATGGAGAACGGATCAATCAAGCCATTCAGGCCCGCCACGACCCCAATGCCTGGGAAACCGACGACGGCATCGATACAGACACCGATCTGATGATTGATCGATTGCATGAACTGAGCGATTGACGACCGACGCCAGCCACGATGTGGTCGTGATTTAGGGCTCCCATGCCAGTTGAACGCCTCGACGCCGCCCAGAAGTCGGCACTCACCACAGCCTTGCCCAATTGGGTTGTGGACGGAGACAGGCTGCACCGCGATCTGCAGTTCAACAGCTTCGTGGAGGCCTTTGGATTCATGGCACAGGTGGCCTTGCTGGCCGAATCCAAAAATCATCATCCGAACTGGAGCAACGTCTACAACCGCGTCTCGATCGACCTAACCACCCATGATCTCGGCGGCCTCAGCAGCCTGGATGTGGAGTTGGCCAGCGCCATTGACGCCCTGCTGCCAGCATGAGTTGAGAGGGTCCTTGCGCATGACCACTGCACCAGCCACCGCCAACGTCCCCGTCACCATTCTCAGCGGCTTCCTCGGAGCGGGGAAAACCACTCTGCTGAATCACATCTTGAGCAATCAGCAGGGGGTGAAGACCGCGGTGCTGGTGAACGAGTTCGGTGAAATCGGCATCGACAACGATCTGGTCGTCACCACCGATGAAGACATGGTGGAGCTGAGCAATGGTTGCATCTGCTGCTCAATCAACGGCGAGCTGATGGAGGCGGTGGAACGGGTGATTGAACGCCCAGAGCCACTCGATTACATCGTCGTCGAAACCACAGGTCTGGCCGATCCCCTGCCGGTAGCCATGACCTTTCTTGGTAGTGAGCTGCGGGATCAAACCCGCCTGGATTCGATCATCACGTTGATCGATGCAGAAAACTTCGACAACGTCGTGCTGGACACGGAAGTTGGCCGGGCCCAGGTGATTTACGGCGACATCCTGTTGCTGAACAAGTGCGACCTCGTCTCCGAGGAGCGGCTTGAGGCCGTCGAACAGCAACTCAGAGACGTCAAGAACGATGCGCGGATCCTGCGGTCGGTGAAAGGAGACGTGCCCCTGGCCCTGCTGCTCAGCGTTGGCCTGTTCGAATCCGACAAGGTGAGTTCCCCCGCCGACGATCCGAGCCTGGATCACAGCGACTGCGACCACGACCATGGCCAATGCAGCCATGACCATGACCACGGTCATGACGACCATGGTCATAACAGCCATGGGCACGGACACCATCACCACGGCCACAGCCACGGTGAGCATCAGGACATCGAGGGATTCACCTCCATGTCCTTCCAAAGTGATGGCCCCTTCTCCCTGCGCAAGTTCCAGAACTTCCTGGACAATCAAATGCCCCAGGAGGTGTTCCGGGCTAAGGGAATCCTCTGGTTCAACGAAAGCGAACGCCGCCATGTGTTCCACCTAGCAGGCAAACGCTTTTCCATTGACGACACCGATTGGAACGGAGATCGCAAGAATCAATTGGTGCTGATCGGCCGCAACATCGACCACAACACGCTGCGGAAGCAACTCAAGGCCTGTGTGGCACCGGATGCAGGAAAAGGTTTCAGCTGATTCAGCAGAACCCAGGAATGCTGCTTATTGTGCGTGCCATGGGAGAAACCTCGATGGTCGAACCACTGCTGCTCGGAACAGTCTTTGTTCTCGCCAGCCTGCTGCTCTGGCTTCTGGCTGATTCCGACGACGACAACGGTGGAGGTGGCTTACGCCAACCGGCTCTTGTGCCCATCCCCGTGCGCCATCAGCAACGCTGAAGAAATCAACATCCACTTCTTCAATCCTCTGCTGCAGCGGGGGATTTTTTTATGCCAACGCGTGGCCAAGCGGAAGCAGCGTGACTCTGGCCCCTTCCCTGAACGTGAGGCGGCAACGGGTGTGGGGAGGATGCTCCTGATCGATCGGACAGTGGGCCCGCACCAGCACATCAGAGACACGGATTCGGTATTCCCATGCATCCCCCAGAAATTCACGTCCCAAGATGCTTGCCTCACCTTCGCCATCGGCGACGACATTGATGTCGTGCGGATCCACCAGCACACAACAGTCATCGGAGGCTCTGCCGTCAGCCTGGACCCATGGGGCGGATGCATCCAGTTCTCCCAGCAGACAGGACAACTGGCCTTGGCCATGGGCCTGAACCGGAATCAAATTGCGCTGGAGCACAAAGGATCCAACAAAAGGCGTCGCAGGTGATCTCACGATCTCGGGGGGCGATGCACATTGATGCAGCACTCCATCCCGCATCACTGCAACGCGATCGCAAATCGCCAGGGCTTCTCCGGGGTCATGGGTGACGATCACGCCGCTCGCACCACAGGCGTCGAGCACGGAGGCGAGCTCACTACGCAGGCGGAGCCTTACCTCCACATCAAGACTTGAAAAAGGCTCATCAAGCAGGACAACCCTTGGCGCTGGGGCCAAAGCGCGGGCCAACGCCAACCGTTGCCGCTGGCCACCGGAGAGCTGGTGTGGGTAGCGCTGCTCGAGCCCCTTCAGCCCCAGCAACTCAAACAACCAGGCCACGCGCTCATGGTTGGGGTTCCGCCGGGGCAAACCGAAACTGGCGTTCTGCCAAGCGTTCAGGTGAGGGAATAGGGCGTAGTCCTGGAACACCATGCCAACGCCCCTGCGTTCTGGTTCCATCCAGACCCCATCTCCAGCCACCATTCGCTGATCCAGCTGAACCGTGCCGCGTCGGGGGCGTTCGAAGCCAGCAATCAAGCGAAGCAGGGTGGTTTTGCCACAGCCGGAGGGTCCCAGCAAGCCCAACAACTCCCCTGACGCCACCTGAAGATCGACCCCTTTTAGGGTCCAGCCGTCAGACGCATCGCCGTAGCTATGCCAGACCCCGTTTAAAGCAACCGTTGGCTCCATCGGGAGCAGCTGTTCCACAGATCAGTTGAAGCTTGGGAAGCGACCGAGCTTATGAGTGTGACAAATGATCGAAGCCGGTGTGCGGTTTGCACGCCCTGAATCAGATCCCCATCGTTCATCGCCAGACTCATTCCATGGCAATGTCGCAATGCCATGTCGCGACAACGGTGTCCGGCCCATCGCTGAAGTGAAGTTGCTGCCCAACCGGATTGTTGTTCCAAGCCCAACCCGGCTGGCCCTCATCCTGATCGCCTCCATCACTGGCCTGATTGCCATCTGGCCTGTGCTGACGCTGGTCAAGGAAGCCCTGACGTCCTTACACAGCGGCTTCAGCGATCTTGGCCCCGATGGCATGCGACAGATCGTTGGCACAATCCAGCTGCTGCTCGGCACAGCAACGCTTGGCACCGTGCTCGGCACAGCCAATGGTTGGTTGCTGTGCAACTGCCGTTTTCCCGGTCGGCAATGGCTCCGCATTGCCCAGCTGATTCCTCTGGCAACGCCGGCCTATCTCCTCTCGGCCACCCTTGTCGATCTGGGAAGTCGCCACAGCTGGACCATTCACGGCATGGGATGGGGCATCGCTGTGATGGCCCTGACGACCTACCCCTACGTATTCCTCCTGAGCACCGAAAGTTTCTCCGTCAGCGGCCAGCGTCAGCTGGAGGCATGTCGCAGCCTGGGTGTCGGTCCCTGGTCAGCCTTCCGGCGTGTGGCCTTACCCATTGCATTACCCGCGATCGGAGCCGGTGTCGCACTCATGGGGATGGAAGTGGTCAATGAGCTGGGTGCCGTTCAGCTCCTCAGCATTCCGAGTCTCTCCGCAGGCATCTTGGAAACCTGGCAGTCCAACGGCGATCCCGCAGGCGCCATCAGCTTGGCCTTGATCACGCTGGTGATCGTGTTGACGTTGGTGGTGTGTGAACGCAGCCTGCGCAGGCGCAGTCGACGCTGGAGTGATGGCGTGGCCGGCGGGGACGCAACCGCTTGGCACCTGCAGGGATTCCGTGCTGGTGTGGCGCAACTGCTCTCCGTCATCCCTCCGATCGTGAGCCTGGGGACCCCGCTGCTGTGGGCCGCCAGCAACTTGGATCAGCTCCAAAACAGCTGGAACGACGATCTGATCAGCCTGAGCGGCCGCAGTCTTTTGCTGGCCCTTGTCGCTGCCGTTTTGGCGGTAACGGCAGCGCTCGTGCTGGCTATCGCCAAACGCTGGTCCAGCGCCCCATGGCTGAAAAGCCTCACCTTCCTGGCCGGAACGGGCTACGCCATCCCCGGCACCGTCCTGGCTCTGGCCTTGTTGCTCACTGGCGCCCCCTGGCAGGTCGCCCCCTTGCTCCTGCTGCTGTGGGGTTACAGCGATCGATTTCTGGCGGTGGCGAAAGGGGGCCTGGACGCAGCCCTGGAGCGAATCAGCCCGAGCCTCGATGAGGCAGCTACGGGGATGGGATCGCCATGGCAACGCGTGCTCCAACGCGTGCATCTGCCCCTCTTGCGCGGACCGATCACCGTCGGGCTGCTGCTGGTGTTTGTCGATACGGTGAAGGAGCTTCCCCTCACCTTCGCTCTGCGGCCTTTCGACTTCGACACGCTCTCGGTGCGCGTGTTCCAGTACGCCGGCGATGAACGACTGGCCGAAGCGATGTTGCCGGCCCTGATGATCCTCGTTCTGGGTTTGGTCGCCGCCATGGCCTTGGTCCCGACGCTGGATCAAGCCTCCAGACGAGAGAGCTCGTCACCCCCTCAGCGACCGCTCTGATGCATTGCGCTGGAGAACACCAGCACGGGTGTTGAGACGTAGAGGGAGTGTTGACCAGGACAGCGGCCGTTCTGTGGAAACGGCGTAGGTGGTCTCCAGAAGGGTGCCCCTTCCCCCATCGATCTCCAGCAAGGTGAAGGTCTGCTGTGCTGGCGCTCCACCGTCCAGCAGGCGCCGGGGGCCACTGCCCAAGGCGCCGAGCTGAATCAGATCGAGCTGACCACTTCGGCTGGAGAACCAGGCGTGGTGATGACCACTGATATAAGCCTGCACGCCGGCGGCGTCCATCAAGGCCTCAAGCGCACGTCCCCGCTCCAACACCTCACCGGGGCGATCCTTGCCCAGACCAACACCGGCCAGGGGGAGATGACCCACAACAAACCGAGCACAAGCCGCTTGTGCCTTGGGACTGGCCAACTGCTGTTGTGCCCAGGCCAACTGATCCTCAGGAACACGGGCTGAGCTGGCATCCCAGACCAACCAGAAGATCCCGTCCTGCAGCACCGTGTAGCGAAACGGGAACTGCGAGGCATCCACAAACGCCAATCCCATCCGTGAACGGATCGGGGTCCAGAACCGACGCACAGCGGCACGATCCGCGTGGAAGCCCGGTGAACCGTCATGGTTCCCGATCGCTGGCAGCAGTGGGATGTCCGCCGCCTGAAACCGCTGCAGAACGGACCGTTCAAAGCCCCGCCACATTGCATCCAGCTGCTGGCCACTGAGGCCTGGCATCTGAGCAGCGACCATGTCGCCAGCACACACCACCAGATCCGGCTTCAGGCCAATGAGCTGATTCAACCCCTGATCAACGGCAGGGATGTAGCTGGTGGCGCCATAGCTGCTGTTGAGGTCGCTGATCAGCCCAACGCGGTGAACAGCCCCCCTTGCGGCGTTCAAGGGCAGGGCCGCTGCAGTGAGACCGGTGCCAAGCACCAACTGCAGCATCTGACGACGATTTAGCAGCACAACAGCACGGGGGTCAGCGGGGACGTTTCAAACCTTGGACCACCATCCGATCAGCCACCAGTGCCCCGCTGGCAACAACATCGGCCAGGGTGGAGAGGAGTCGGTAGCTGAGAACCACTGCGAGCAACTGTGCCTCTGGCACGGCAGCACCCAAACGCAGCAGCAGGGTGGCCTCAAACACCCCCAGCCCCCCAGGTGCACCAGGCACCACCAGCCCAACGGCGTAGGCCAGTCCAAAGGCCGCGAGCCAGGTGAATGGCGCCGGACTTTGAATGCCGAAGGCCTGGACGCTGCACCAGAACCCGGCAAAGCGGCAGAGCACGAACAGCAGCTGAAGGCTGAGGGGCCGCCAGGGATAGCCGCCGCGGCCGCTTCCCTCACTTTCCAAGGGCCCACTGCCAGCTGACTGCAATTGCGCCGCCTTGGAACGTTCCAGTCGACGCAGAAGGGGCTCGCGCCAGCGGGGAATCATCAACAGTGCAGGCCAGGGTGCCAGCAGAGCAAGGCCCTGCTGCCATCCACCAGCAACCACAACCAGAACGGACGCCGCCACGATCAGGAGTGGATCCAGGATCACCCCGGCCAGGGCAGGGCCGCCGCCAATCGCCGGACGTAGCACCCGGACCCGCTCCACCAGGTGCCAAATCCCTCCCGGCAGGTACTTGAGCAGATTGCTGCGCACAAACAGCGGCACCACAGCGAGGCCCTGGGGAGGATGTTTCAACCAAACCAGCAGATCCCGCCAGGCCACACCATTGATCAGGATGCTGAGCCAGGTCAGTCCAAGCCCCAGCACCAGCCACCACCAACCGTTGGCCACCAAGCTCAGCTGGCGAAGTTGGCCCCCCTGCTGGGCCAGAGCCACAGCGATGAAGAGCAGGCTGGCCAGCGTGATCCAGAGCTTGGGTTGACGGAGAAACTTGCTCATCAAGCCCAATCTTCCGTGCTGACAAACGGTGCTGAAGCGACAGCAGCCCGCAGCTCATCAAGGGAACACCCAGTGCTGGCCTGAAGGGCCTCGAGGGCATCCGCTTCGGCTTTAACGGTGCAACGACCATCGGGGCGACGCACCTGTTTGGCGGCGACAGGCCCCCAGGGGGTTTCGAGCATGCCCTGCCGCCGCGGCAACACCCAGCGTCCCTGACACCGCTCTCGCAGGCCAATGCTGCTACCAGCACTGAGCCAGAGGCTGCGGATCTGATCGGCATCCTCATCCCGCACGAGTGCCGTCAACAACTGGCCACTGCGGCCCTTTTTCATCAGCAACGGCTGCACCGCCACATCGATCGCTCCCGCCTCACGCAAGCGATTGGTCAAGACCGCAACCTCTTCTGGGGTGGCGTCATCGATCCAGGCTTCCTGCACGACCAACGACTCCCAACGGGGACCTTCCACCGCATTCGCCGCTGGGCTGTGCAGCACCAAGCGCACCAGGTTGGGGCGGTCCAGTTGGCGATGACCGAGACCAACACCAACCTTCTCGGCCACCAAACGATCAGGAGCGACAAACTGATCCGCCAGAACCGAAACCAGGGCGAGGCCCGTTGGCGTCACCAACTCTCCCGTGGGCAGGTCTCCGCCCTGAAGCAAAGGAATGCGGTGACGTCGCGCCAGTTCGAGCACGGCAGGAACGGGCACCGGCAACAGGCCATGAGCGGTTGCCACCGTTCCGCTCCCCGCAGGCAACGGAGAACAGACGATCCTGGCTGGATTGAGATCGTCAATCGCCGCACAGACACCCACCACATCCACGAGAGCATCGATAGCTCCGACCTCATGGAAGTGAACGGCCTCCACCGGAGTTCCATGCACGGTGGCTTCGGCTTCCGCCAAACGGGTGAACACGGCCAGTACCCGTTGCTTCAGCGATGGCGCTAATGCAGCTGCATTGATCTGATCACGGATCCCCGACCAGTGGCGGTGGGGCGGCTGATCTTCAAGACCCTGCACATCAACGCGGACCCCCCGGAGACCTCCACTGCGCGCCTCCTGCTTGGTAATCCGATAGCTCCCTGCCAAACCGAGGGCCGCCAGCGGCGACTCCACCACGGCCTGGTCCACGCCCAAATCCAACAGTGCGGCCAGGAGCATGTCCCCTGCCAACCCGGTTGGGGCATCAATCCAAAGAGCACTCATCGCCCCAGACGCGGGGCTGTCTCCAACAGAACACCAGCCTGCTGGTCAAGCGCCTCACGCTGCTGACGCAACTGCTGCTCAATCTCCCGGCGGGCGCGACGCTGCTCCCGCTGGGCCGTGGCCACGTCATGGCCCGACAGTCCCCACAGCCGTCCCAACAAAGCACGGTCATCAGCACCACCACGGGCTTTGCCAAAGACCACGGTCTCAGCGGCGATGCCGGCCTGAAGCACCCGGCTCCAACGCCGTAGATCCTCAAGGGGCATGCGGACGCTGTCCGGCACAGCGAACTCAGTTGCGCCGCTGCTACGCAGTCCTGCACGCACACAGGCCAGGGTTCCCACCAGCACCTGCTGAACCGGAAGTTGCTCCTCTTCCGCGATCAGCACATGGCCCGCCTCATGCACCGCAATTCGACGCAAACGCTCCTGCCCACCGGGCAAAGCTTCGGCAAGGATGTGTCCGCCCATGCCTTCCCAGGTGGCGGCATCAACGCTGAGGGTGACCAGGGCACCGCCAACCGCCACCACGATCCAGGCAGCAGAGAGACCCAGGGCAGGGCCGAAAGCGCCGAGGGCGGTAATGCCTGCAACGGCAACGCCAGCCCGAAGTGCCCCCGTGGAGCCCTGCCCCGCCTCTGCCATCAGCTGCGAGCGCGGGAGGTGGCACGCCCACGACCTCCCTTGGATTTGCCGCCACGCGTCGGCATGGGAGCAATCACCTCATGATTTTCGAGGTGCAGTTCCTGTCCCTGGCGGCGCAGGTCAAGGCTGACGAAGTGACGCAGGTGTTCGAGGGGAAGCTCTCCCTTGATCTGGATTTTGAAGGGAAGCGGACGGTGGCCGTCGGCACGGGCCTGCTGCCTCACCTTCACCACCATTTCGCCAGTTTCAGGCTTGGTGAAGATCAACTCCCCTCGAATGGAGAAGAAATCGTCACCCTCCGGCAGGGTGTCGGAGGCATCGGCTTGGTCCGGAGCCAGGGTGCTGGGTTCCCATACCCCAGCGATCTGCAGATGCAGATGATCACTTTCACGGCTTCTGGGATAGACGACCCAGAGGTGGGGTTGATCCAGGGGGAGATGCCGCCGAATCAGGGTGAGCACACGACCGAGCACAACAGTTTCAAGAGGGACCCCATTGGCATCGGTCAAGGTGCCACGGGTGAGTTGCTCGGGATCGGTTGGGGCGTAAGTGCCGCGCACAAGCCCGATGGCCCGGTACTGCAACGGCTCTGTGACCGGGGGAATCGGATGGGCGCGCATTGATGCTGATCCGGGCGGAGTCAAAAGCCCTTGTAAAGACTGTAGCCAGCCCACTGCAATCTCCTCAGACTGAAGTGGCTAATTCGAGATCGGATGCCAAGCCCGCGCCGGATTCTGTTGCTGCTGGCATCCATCGTTGGGGCTGCAATGGTCGGTTGGATCGTCGCTGCCTCCATGGCCCCGGAAACGCGGGCGCGCGGGCATCGCCAGGCTGAAGATCAACAGGTTGAGCTGCTGATAAAGCAACTCCAGGATCAGCAAGATCTCAGTCAGGCAGAACGGGTCCTGCTGCTGGACCGCCTGGTGGCACTGGAGCGCCTGCAAGAGGCCGAAGTGGTGCTGCAACCCTGGCTATCTGGCCGCTCCACGCCGCGCGAAATCTCCCTGTTCAAAGCGGAACTGCAACGTCGCAATGGCCAGCCAGAGGCAGCCCGGCGCGACCTCCAACTCCTGCTGCGGCTGCATCCGAATGATCTGCAGGCTCTGCAACTGTTGGTGCTGCTGGATCAAGAGCAAGGACGCCATCGTCAAGCCACAGCGGAGCTCACCACCCGGTTCAAGGGCCTGGAGCCTGGCCAGCGTTTAGAGATCGGCTTGCTTCTGGCTGATCTGCTGAGACAAGGCGGATCCGATCAGGTCGCCATAAAGCTGTATGGCCAACTGGCCAAAGAGAACATGAATGATGCAAGGCCCCTTTTGGCCCTAGCGCTGTTGCGGCAAGAAAGGGGCGATGCAGAGGCTGTCCACACCCTGCTGAAGCAGGCCGGGGAACGGCGGGACGCAAACGGGGTGATCAATCCCCTGATCGATTTGGTGGCAGGAAAATTCGGATTAAGCGCAGCCCGTAACACCGCTTCTGAACAACCCAGCGCTACGGCGTTTCAGGAGGGTTCTGATAGGCCTTGAGGGCCGCGTCTATGGCATCGGAGGGTGGCGTGGCGTCATCCATGGCCGTCGCCCGCCGAATCTGATTCAACAGATCCATGGGGTTCGCGGAATCCAGAATTGAGCCACTGCTATCGGTGTCGCCGTAGATCTCGCGTTCCTCGCGGTTCTGAAAAGGCGCTTCAACCTGGGCATGCCCACCCACCGGGATGGCTGTCATCACCAGGGAAGACAGCGCCAGTTGCGCGACAGCCGCAAGACGGCGAGACATCAACGAATTTCAGAATTAGCTGATGCTAAGGGTCTTGGACGCCACTGGATCAACCGTGCAGATCGCCACCTGGAACGTGAACTCGGTTCGCACGCGATTGGATCAGGTGCTCAGCTGGCTGAAGAGCGAGCAACCGGATCTGCTCTGTCTGCAGGAAACCAAGGTGGATGACCCTCTGTTTCCCCTTGAAGCCTTCAAATCTGCTGGCTGGCACGTGCACATCCATGGCCAAAAGGCCTACAACGGCGTCGCCCTGATCAGCCGCGAGCCCTTGGAGGATGTGCGCTGCGGCTTCATTGGGGAGCTCCCGGATGACGCAGAAGCGGACGATCTCGGCGACCAGAAGCGCGTGATCAGCGCACTGCTGAATGGCGTTCGCGTGCTCAACCTTTATGTACCGAATGGATCGAGCCTGAAGTCGGAGAAATACCCCTACAAATTGGCCTGGCTCGGCTGCCTCAAGCGTTATCTCGATGCTCAACAGCAACGCGGCGAGCCGCTGTGCATGGTCGGCGACTTCAACATCGGCCTCGAAGCACGCGATCTTCCTGACCCCGACCGCCAGACCGGCGGAATCATGGCGAGCGATGCCGAACGCCAGGCCCTTCGTGACGCCCTAGGTGAACGGCTTCAGGACGTGTTCCGGGTGTTCGAACCGGACTCCGGTCACTGGAGCTGGTGGGACTACCGCAGCGGTGCCTGGGACCGGGACCGCGGCTGGCGCATCGACCACATCTACCTATGTGACGAGCTGCTGGGACTCGCGCGCAGCTGCATCATCCACAAAGGCATTCGCGGCAACCAACAACCCAGCGACCATGCCCCCGTCAGCGTTGACCTCGACTGGCCTCCAGCCGACGACGACGACGATGAACCGTTGTTCTGATTCAGTTCAGTAGAGCTCAACTCCGGCGGGCAGCGTCACCATCCGTTTGGCTGATTCCCCGCAGGTGCGCGGCGTAGGCAGCACCTTGCCCGGATTGGCCCGGTTGTCCGGATCGAAGGCGGACCGCAACAGCCCCATCGTTTCCAGGTCGTCGGGGGTGAACATCCAGTCGAGGTAGCAACGCTTGTCGGCGCCGACGCCATGCTCTCCGCTGATGCTGCCGCCAGCATCAAGACACACTCGCAGGATGGCGGCACCGAGCTCCTTGACGCTCCTCTCCACGTTGGGCTGGTCCAAGGAATACAGGATCAATGGATGAAGGTTGCCATCGCCGGCATGGAAAACATTGGCCACGGGCAGGCCGTGCTCCTGGCTGAGCCGTTCAATTGCCGCAAGCACCGACGGAAGGCTGCTGCGGGGAACAACACCGTCTTGCACGTAATAGGTCGGCGTGATTTTGCCCACTGCGGAAAACGCGGATTTACGGCCTTTCCAGAGGACCGCGCACTCCGTGGGGTCTTGGGCCCGCCGCAGCCCACGGGCCCCTGCCGCTCGACAAAGCGCTTCGGCACGTTCAGAAGAGGCCTGAACCTCAGCCTCCTGCCCATCGAGCTCAATCAGCAGAACGGCCGCAGCATCACGGGGGTACTCGTCGTACCCGAAGAAATCATTGACGGCGTTGATGGTGACGTTGTCCATGATTTCCATCCCCGCCGGCAAGAGGCCGCTCGCGGTCACCGATCGCACCGCTTCCCCTGCCGCTTCCATCGTGGCGAAATCCGCCAACAGCACGTTCACGCACTCCGGCGACCTAAGCAGGCGCAGGGTGATGGCCGTTGCAATGCCCAGCGTTCCTTCGCTGCCGATGAACGCACCACGTAGATCCAGTTCGCAGGATTCGGCCAGCCCATTGCCCAACTGCGTGATGGTTCCATCGGGCAGCACCACCTCAAGCCCCATCACGTGGTTGCTGGTCACGCCGTATTTGAGGCAGTGCACCCCTCCCGAATTTTCCGCCACATTGCCGCCGATGCTGCAAACCACCTGGCTGGACGGATCCGGGGCGTAATAAAACCCATCGCCTGCGACAGCGCGCGTCACCCAGCTGTTGATGACCCCGGGCTGCACCGTGACTCGCTGATTGGCCAGATCAAGGTCGAGCACCCGACGCATGCGACTGGTCACCACCAGAAGCGCCTGCTGATCCACCAACGCTCCCCCAGAGAGGCCAGTACCGCTGCCGCGAGCCACAAACGGCACACCGTGTCGATGGCAGCACTGCAACACCGCGGCGACCTGTTCGGTGGTCTCCGGCAGCACCGCCAAAGGCGGACAGTGGCGCTCAAGCGTCAGTCCGTCACAGTCGTAACTGAGCAGTTCCTGACGCTTCGCCACGATGGCCCGAGGGGGCAGACATCGGCGCAGATCCCTCTCCAGTACTGACCAGTCGTGGGCCACATCGATCTCGATCTGACTAAAGACTACGCATCAAAATGCGTGCGAAGTGGGCAATTAAGAAACACAGCAAACAGAACCGGACGTTCCTGAGTCAGGATGTTGCACGGTTTGCATCAGCCCTTTGGCGTCGGTTCCAGTGACAGCTCCCGCGTTGAACACCAGCCACTCCCAGGCCATCTTCGGCGCAGCACAGGCCCTGATGCCTGGAGGTGTCAGCTCCCCTGTGCGGGCGTTCAAGTCGGTTGGCGGTCAGCCGATCGTGTTCGATCGGGTGAAGGGTCCCTATGCCTGGGACGTGGATGGAAATAAATACATCGACTACATCGGCAGCTGGGGACCGGCCATCTGCGGCCACGCCCACCCAGAGGTGATCGCAGCATTGCAGGAGGCGATCGAAAAGGGCACCAGCTTCGGAGCACCTTGTGCCCTGGAGAACACGCTGGCCGAAATGGTGATCGATGCTGTGCCCAGCGTTGAAATGGTGCGCTTCGTCAACAGCGGCACCGAGGCCTGCATGGCTGTGTTGCGGCTGATCCGTGCCTACACCGGCCGGGACAAGGTGATCAAGTTCGAGGGCTGTTACCACGGCCATGCGGACATGTTCCTGGTGAAGGCTGGTTCTGGCGTAGCCACCCTTGGCCTGCCCGATTCCCCTGGGGTGCCCCGCAGCACCACCGCCAATACCCTTACCGCGCCTTACAACGATCTCGAGGCCGTCAAGGCTCTGTTTGCTGAGAACCCCGACGCCATCTCCGGCGTGATCCTCGAGCCCATTGTTGGCAACGCTGGCTTCATTCAGCCGGAACCCGGCTTCCTCGAAGGTCTGCGGGAACTCACCAAAGAGAACGGTGCCCTGCTCGTCTTCGACGAAGTGATGACCGGATTCCGGATCAGTTACGGCGGTGCCCAGGCGCATTTCGGTGTCACTCCAGACCTCACGACCATGGGCAAGGTGATCGGTGGCGGACTTCCCGTGGGCGCCTACGGCGGCCGCGCCGACATCATGGGAATGGTGGCTCCGGCAGGCCCCATGTATCAGGCGGGAACCCTCAGTGGAAACCCCCTGGCGATGACCGCCGGCATCAAGACCCTGGAACTGCTCAAGCAGCCCGGCACCTACGAGAAGCTGACGGCCACAACCCAGAAGCTCGTGGCCGGCATCAAGGACGCAGCCCAATCCGCTGGCATGCCGATCACAGCTGCCAGTGTCAGCGCCATGTTCGGCTTCTTCCTATGCGAGGGCCCGGTGCGCAACTTTGAAGAAGCCAAGAGCACGGATTCTGAACGTTTCGGCAAGCTGCATCGCTCCATGCTCGAGCGGGGCATCTACCTCGCACCGTCGGCCTTCGAAGCCGGTTTCACGTCCCTGGCGCACTCCGACGCCGACATCGAAGCGACGATCAACGCCTTCCGCGAAAGCTTCGCGGCCGTGGCCTGATCGTTCCGTGCTGGCCCCAGTACCTCCTCTGCCTCCACTGGTCTGCACGATCCAGACCGTGGAGAGCCGGTGGTCTGGCCAACCGATCCCAGGCATTCGACAGCTTGAGCAGCAGCAATTCCGGGTTGACCGGGGTGAAAACCCTGGAATTCAACCGAAGACAGTGATCGACAGCAGGCTCACCTCCCTGGTGGAACGCTTCAGCAGTTCCGGTGTTGAGCAGATGGAAGGGGATCGCATGACCTATCACTGGTCTTACGAAGCCTCATTAGGAGCACTGAAATTCAACGACTCCGGCGTCTCCAGCAGACCTGCCCAGGAGAGTCATGTTGCAGTGAGCGGAGATCTGGTCATTAATCCCCAAAAGGGATTCGAACTCAGCCAGCAATCCCGGCTGACCCAATCGGCTGGGACGCAAACCCTGAGCAGCCTTTTTGAAACGGCCCATGGCTCCTGCCGAGAACAACGCTGAGTCTTTACTGGTGCGCGCTCGACAAGCCGCCAAACGTGCCCATTGCCCTTACTCGAACTTCCACGTGGGGGCTGCCGTGCGATGTGATGACGGCAGTGTGATCGACGGCTGCAATGTGGAAAATGCCAGTTATGGGCTGAGCATCTGTGCCGAGCGGGTCGCCCTTTTTACGGCGATCAGCCAGGGCAAACAACCGATTGAACTGGCCGTGAGCTGCATCGATGCCAAAAGCGATGCAGCCCCAGGATCCCGCATGCCGTGCGGCGCCTGCCGTCAGGTGATGCAGGAACTGCTGCCAAGCAAGGCCGAGGTGAGCATTGATGGTGTGGGAACAAGGCAACTTGAGCAACTTCTTCCCGCGCCCTTTGAACTGAGACAACCAAAAATCAACTGATCATCACCATCACAACCCAGTAGCACTCATCCAAAAGCGAGCAGCATCAACAGACCACGATTCACCAGAGAATCAAGATCGTGCCCAACAGGCCAAGGCTTTCTGGGGATCATTGATTTCAGAAACGTCGCTGTAGACGTACTTCTGCCATTCCAGTTCGGGAAGACCGGCAAACAACATCAAGTTGAGCGGATACTGCTCGGAATCGGTGCACCTGCGGAAATCATCCCGAAACAAGAAGGTGGGTTTACCAAGGGCAATGGCAGCACCAAGTTCCACCATGACCCCTTCATCGGGTGGCGTTCCGTTCACGATGGCGAACAGGGCATCAGCATCACGCACATCCTGCAGGTCCCGCTGCGCGACGCGATAGGCCCATCCCGGTTCCGCCAGATTCACCTGACCATTGCGCGCAAAGGGCTCCCATACCTCCAACCCCAGGGCTTCCAATGCCCCGATGAACTCCGGCAACAGCAGCCGCTTCCACTGCGCCGAAAAGCCATAGGGAGACGCCAAATAAATCGTGCGCGCGGTGTTGTTCATCACAAGCCACGGGAGGCGCGATAGGCCTGCTCGTCCGCACGGGCCTGTTCAAGGTTTTCCCAAGGGAACACCAGCCATTCCGACGACTCGGCAATCACAGCTGCCGTCCACCAATCAGGACAACCCTTGCTGACCCAAACAGCGAAGGATGCCTGCGGCACCTGAACTTTCAACGACTGCAAGGTGCGTCCGGTTTCATAGACATCATCCACGATGAGGGCTGATTGCTCGGGTGCTGAGAGCAAGGGGCGATCGATCGCATGGCTGAGCGCGACGGCAAGGCACAGCCCTCCCCGGGGGACCCCATAAACGCCAGTCAACGCAGAATCGGCAAAGCGTGAAGCCAACTGCTGCACCGCCTGATCGAATTGGGCCCAGCTCAGTACCTGCATGGCCGGAGAATGACACATCCACGCTGTTATGCCCCTTGAGCCGAGACATCCCGCCCCAAGAACAAAATCGCAAATGGTTTCGCAGCCATCTGCTCAACCGGGAACTGGAATTACAAGAGCTCTATGACCTACCGCAGGGAGAGCTGGATCTAGTGATGGCAGAGACCGCTGAAATCCGTTCGGACCCTGAAAACCGATCCCGCAGTCATGGGCGCTGGTGCACCGCAGGCTATGTGCTGGAACTGGCGAAGATCATCGATGCTCGACGGGCCCGGGACCAGAGCGATTAGACGTCACCCCTCACCCATGCAGCTCAAGTCCAATGCATCAACAAGGAGTCACGAGTGTGTTCCAGACGTCCCAACCATGAGCGACGAAACTGAAAATCCTGCCGGAGCAATTTCAAGACCCTTTTTTGGTAACTCACCTTGCACGGATCTGCAGCAAGCAGCTGCTGCGTGGCTCTAATTTCCCGACGAATTGTGCGGTTCCGGTAAACCTTTTGAATCTTCACAACACTGTCATGCAGCTCTTGCTTAGCAGCTTCTGGATCACCCTCAACATTGTCCCGGAGATGATCCAACATGGAACGATCTAACGACATGCTGTAGGGGTCAGGCTGGTCAGGCATGGACTTGAGCACGTTCAAAAGGAAGGCCACACGAGCATGACGGCTGGGGAAATCAATCGAATTCGCATCAGCGTTCAGATTCACCTCCTTCCGTCCTGAACTCTGCGCCAAGGTTCGCTTCACAACACCACCCTCTTTCAGCAGGAGGTCATCGAGACCGCGAAGGTAATAATGCTGCACAGGGAATTGCTGACCTTCTGCAATCCCCAGGCAACGCCCCGACCCGGTCGTGGCAGAAGCATGAAGGCGAAGCCGATGAAGTGCAGATGTTTTGACGATCGACTTGATCTGAGGAAAAACAAAAAATCTCTTTTGCGGAGCTTCAAAAAACCCATCATTCATCGATGCCGTCAGCCTCCAAGGCATCAGAAGCGATTCCACCTTCTCCTGATCGAGGAAAGAGAATAGATCAGGATGCAAGTATTCATCAGCATCAATAACGGCGACATAATCCTCACGAATCAGATCCTGAACAGAACTAATTCTCTGACCATCCGACTCATGGAAAGCAATTCCATTTCGCGCAAAAATTTCGCGACACAGTGGCGCAGCCCCAGGGGCCACCACCGGGTAAAAAGAATCAACACCTAGGCGGCGATGGTGATCAATGAAAGACTGAAGGTAGGGAGCTTCGCCATCAAAAACACGAACCGCGATAGCGAAGCTGCTCACTAAAACCAAAAATTTTGATCAAATTACCACAAACACCAGCACAAAACATGTTGAGCCATGGGTTTGTGGCAGGAACTCACATTTTTGAGGACACCATCAAGACTACTTTTGGACTTGCATCACCTCAAAGCAAAACCTTGCAATCTCCTCATCAGCGATAGTTCTCAAACTGCAAAGGAACATCAAGCTCATCTTCCTTACTCTTGACGAGCTGAATCGCGACTTGTAAATCATCTTTGCTCTTGCCCGTGATCCGCACACTTTCACCCTGGATTGCCACCGTCACCTTTTTGAGCTCATCACGCACCATCTTGCTCAGCTTCTTAGCGATCTCCTGACTCAGGCCTTTACGCAGCTTCACCACCTGCTTCACCCGATTGCCTCCTGCTGTTTCAGGTGTTTGAAAATCGAAAATCTTGAGAGACAGGTTGCGTTTGGTCGCTTTTGTTCGCAGCACATCCTCCACAGCCTGAAGCGTCATATCACTGGCCGTGGTGATCACCAGCTCGGTTTCCTCCAGGTCAATCTCGGTACCTGAATCTTTGAGGTCATAACGGTTGCCAACATCGCGACGCACCTGATCCAGGGTGTTCACCAGCTCCTGACGATCAAAGTCGGAGACCACATCGAAGGAATAAGTGCTGGCCATGTCGCAAACCTGTCGATCCTCCAGCTTAGAAACCCGCCGATCTCCAGCAGGTTGCGGTCCACCTGTGCCCGTTAGGGTCCCCCAGGATTGATCGAATGCCATGTCTCCTGCGTTTGCCTGGGCCCTCTGCCTGATGGGAGCCGTCGTGATGGTGAGCATCGTGCTCACCGGTGCCGGACGGGCCAAAGCCGACTTCACCATGGCTGATCTTCAGGCACCTCGGGCAATGTTTGAACGGCTGCCCGCCTTCGGGCAGCGCGCCGTGTGGGCACAGGAGAACAGCTGGGAAGCACTGACCCTGGGGGCACCGGCAATGCTGTTGTGTCTGATCAGCGGAGTCAACAGCCCAACGGCCGTCACGGCAGCTTGGATCTGGCCAGGCATCCGTTTCGTTTATCTGTTCGCCTACGTCGGCAACGTCCCACCTCTGAGGGGACTCTGCTGGGCCACGGGGGTGACTGCCGTTGGCCTCTGCTACGTGGAGGGACTTCGGGCCGTGATCAGCGCTGCCGGCTGATCAGTCGAAGTAGAGAAGGCTCACCACCTTCCCCATATCCTCCGCAGTTCGTGCACTCGCCAGCAGCGTTTCACTGTCGTGAAATGCGAGACAGATCAACTGATCACAACGGTTGATGATCTCTTGATTGCACAAACTGCTGGCCATCGGCAGAGGCAGGTCGTCCTGCTCGGGCTTGTCCACAAGGTGCAACACCCGATCCAGGAGATCTCGGATTTCAGGCACCTGTCGATCGAGGCTCTGGGGCAAGAGCACGGTGAGTTTGGAGGGATCCACCTCAAGACACCCGCGAATCACCGCAGCATTCACTCCCTGAGATCCTGATGTGATCAGGGAATGGCCTTCCTGCACCAGTGAGCGGGCCACCAATTCGATCAGGTGAACCGCCACAACGGGCACATGACGGCTACCGAGAATGGCGATCCTTCGTTGGCTTTTGTCCTGCAGAAGAGCGAGTTCCTGCGCAAGGGTGTCAACCCGATCAAGAGCTGGCAGATCCAGTGACTGACCCAATGAAAACCCGCCGCCTGATTTCATCGGAAGTTAGCAACCATCAGGCGTGCTGAACCGTCAGATTCAATGCATTGAAGAGCTGATCGAGCTTGCAGTGCTCTTCCACAAGACGGAAGGCGTAGGTGGCCTTCACCGCTTCATGCAAGCGCACATGACCGAACGCCTGCTCAATCACGCCCACCGTGGCCAGGGTGTCGTGCTCCACCTTGAGCAAGGGCACGTCCAATTCTTCAGCGCGATTGATCAATTGAGGAAGAGGTTCCCCTGCCCCAGTAAGGATCAAACATTGGGTTGATGCCTCTAGAGCAGCCAACTGGATGTCCGTGCGATCAGCCCCCGTCACCACAGCCATGTTGCGTCGTTTTCGGAAGAACTCCATGGCGGAATTCACATTCATCGCCCCGATGCTCAGGGTTTCCACCAACAGTTCCTGCCGTTCCTGACAGCAAATCACCCGGGCATTCAGCCGCCGCACCAACTCACCAACCGTGACGCTGCGCAGCAACGGGGAACGGGGCATAACGCCGAACACCTGCAGGCCCAGACCCTGCAAGGCAGGAACCACCTGGCGCTCCAAGCTTTCGACCTCCTCTGGCGTGACAGCGTTGAGCACCACTCCAACCAGACGGTCACCCAGGGTCTGTTTGGCCGCCAGCAGCGCATCCACGCTGCGGCTGTCCTGCCAGAGGTGCACCAACACGACCTTGGCATCCAGACCTATCGCCAGCTGCGGAAGGCTGAGGCCGTACAGCAATCCCTCCTGGAGACTTCCCGCACATTCCAAGAGGGTGAGTCCTTCGTCAGCCTGAATGCGCTGACGAAGCTCCGCGAAACCTTGGCCTGCATCCAACTGGCCCTGGCCAAGGCGCTGGGCAGCTGTTGTCGGCGACAGCAGATGCATCGAAGGAATCAGACGTTCAGGCGGCAGATTCAGCGTTTCACCAACAAAGCGAACGTCGTCGTCGATGAGAGGTTGAGGCAACGGGCCCTGGTTCGGATCCCAATCCAGGCTTGTGGCCAAGGGCTTTCCGAACCTGATCTGCTGTCCGGCGCGAGCAAGCTGCTGGGCAATTCCAAGAACGAGGGCCGACTTCCCACTGAACGGCTCACACGATCCGATCAACAGTGTCGTTCCCATGGAGGTGATGCCTGACATCATTGAATCTAGGCCTGTTCAGGCGCATCTCCGCGCTCCATCAACAACCACTGCCAGAACCCATCGGGCAGATCCGGCTCCGATGGCTGCAGATGGGAACGATCCATCAGCCAGGCCACCAGCTGATGGGTGGTGACGGCGAAATCAACAGCCCCCTCGGGATGACCGGGAAAACGAAGTTGGCAGTCCAGCCTCTCCATCGGCGCAGCGACCCCATTCCAGCGGAGTTCAAATCGGTAACCATCAATTCCGGCAACTGGACGCCGCCCCTTCAGCTCCCCGCAGCTCAGGATCTGCAGGGCTGCGGAGAGATCCTGCTCGCGACTGACACCACCGCAGTAAGGAGCAAACAAAACCAGTTGGGCGGCATCTGACACAGCTGATGCTTGATTCTTGCTCCGCTCGTTTCAAGGATGCCCCAAGCTGGCCCCATGGCCCAGTCCCCCTTCCACGGAAAACGGATCGGCATCACAGGCGCTCGTGGAGCCCTTGGAGCAGCCCTAACCCGATGCTTCCGTGCCGCAGGCGCCCAGGTGATCGGTTTCACCCACGGTTCCACACCTCCAGAGCAAGCGGATGGTCCAGACCGTTGGGTGAGCTGGAGCTGCGGAGACGAAGCCAGCTTGGATGCCGATCTAGTGGAGATCGATGTTCTGGTCCTGAACCATGGGATCAATCCTCAAGGCGACCAAAGCCCCGAGGTGATCAATCAGGCGCTGGAGATCAACACCTTGAGCAGCTGGAGGCTGATGCAGCGATTTGAGGACATCAGCAGAGCATCGCCGCAGGGCAGTGCGAGGGAGGTCTGGATCAACACCTCGGAGGCTGAAATCCAGCCTGCCGTAAGTCCTGTGTATGAACTCACCAAGCGGATGCTTGGACAGCTCGTAAGCATCCGCGGTGCGGTACTCGATGCCTCAGGCCGCGAAGCCCTGATCCTTCGAAAGCTGGTGCTCGGACCCTTTCGTTCATCACTCAATCCGATTGGGGTGATGGGCGCCGATTTCGTCGCAACCCAAGTGCTGCGCCAGGCGAGCTGGGGCTTTCGCCTTGTGATCGTGACGCCAAACCCACTGACCTATGTGTTGATGCCCCTGACCGAGCTTGGACGGCGGGCCTATAGCCGGATCCTCAGTCGCCCCGATCCGTGAGGATTTCGCATCCATCACTGGTCACGAGCACGGTGTGCTCCCACTGAGCCGAGAGAGAGCCATCGCGGGTCACAACCGTCCATTGATCCCGCAGCGTGCGGCAGGCCTTGCTGCCAGCATTGAGGATGGGCTCAATCGCCAGGGTCATGCCAGGACGCAAGGTGACGTTGGGAAGCTCATCGGTGCGGAAATTGAACACGGAAGGTTCTTCGTGCAGGTTCCGACCGACACCGTGGCCGGTGTAATCCTCCACGACACTGAAACCGTTGGCCTTGACGTGATCTTCAACGGCTCCAGCGATGTCCAGCAGGGTGTTGCCTGCTTTGACCTGGCTTAGACCAGCCATCAAGGCTTCCTTGGCAACACGGCTCAAGGTCTGTGCTTCCTTAGGCGCATCTCCAACGCAGATCGTGATGCAGCTGTCGCCGTGATACCCCTCGAAGTAGGCGCCGGTATCCACCTTCAGCAGATCGCCCTGGCGGATCACACGCTTCGAACTAGGGATGCCGTGCACCACTTCGTTGTTGATGCTGGCGCAAATGCTCGCAGGAAAGCCGTGATATCCCTTGAAACTGGGAGTAGCTCCCATTTCTCGAATGCGTTTTTCGGCATAAGCGTCGATATCTCCCGTTGTCTGGCCGGGCTCCACCATTCCCATCACCTCCCTGAGCACAGTGGCGACGATATGGCTGGCCTGACGCATGATCTTCACTTCACGGGCTGATTTGATCTCAACACCGCGACGCTTCTGGATGCGCGGGCCTGTCGCCGTCACCTGCCCCTGCGCTGCCTGGGTGGATGCCAGAAGATCAGCAAAGAGATTCATGGCTCAACCCAATATCCGTCACGCTATCAAGAGCAACCGAATTGATGCCGGTCATGTCGCTGCTTGTGCGCTTGCGCGAACTGCATCGAAGCGTTGCACCTGTCGTTCTGGCGCCTTTGCTGGTGACGGTGTTCTCCGGTGTCAGTTACCGCCTGGCCCGGGACTGGTTCGGAGCCAGCCGGGAACAGGTTCACTGGTTAATGGTGGTGCACGAAGGGGAATGGCTCGGTTCCACACTGGAACCGGTCGTCGTTCTTCTCAATGCCATCGGCCTGCTGTGGATGCTGATCACAGGGATTGGACTCCTGATGGAGCAATGGCGTCGAAAGGTACACTCATAGTTTGGCGATTCAACGCGGAGCTGGGATGGCAGCCGATTCGAAGGACACAGCGGTGACCGACGACAACACCGAAACGGCTGTGGAAACAGCACCTGAGGCCACAGCAGCGAAGCCCAGCAAGGCTTCCAGTGCTCCTGCCAAAAAATTGAGCCCCGAAGCTCTGATTCGTTCCTTTGAGTCGTCTCAGCAGAAAGATGATCTTCCTGAGATCTACGTGGGCGACACCGTGCGCGTTGGTGTTCGCATCAGCGAGGGCAACAAGGAGCGTGTTCAGCCCTACGAGGGCGTGGTGATTTCCAAGCGCCATGGCGGTCTCAACCAGACCATCACCGTGCGCCGGATTTTCCAGGGCATCGGCGTTGAGCGGGTGTTCATGCTGCATAGTCCCCAGGTGGCTTCCATCAAGGTGGAACGGCGCGGTAAAGTGCGCAGGGCGAAGCTTTTTTATCTGCGGGAACGGGTGGGCAAGGCCACCCGCGTGAAGCAGCGCTTCGATCGCTGAGGTTTCGACCTCGTTCAATCAGTTGCCAACTTCAACGTTGGCTGAGGGGCACATCGCCTTGCGCCGTTAGTTCAGTTGGTAGAACGCAGGTCTCCAAAACCTGATGTCGGGGGTTCGAGTCCTCCACGGCGCGTCCGATGTTCCCCTCGTGCAGTTTCCCGGTTCTGAGCATGGAGTTGGATCTTCAACCTGGTGATGTTGTGAAGGTGTTGGAATCAGCCGCCCTCGGCTGGGTCCGTGCCCGAGTGATACGCGTCAAGTCCGGCGGCCGTGTGGTCGTTCAAAGTGATCAAGGACGTGAATTCACCGCCCGCGGCAATCAGGTTCGGCTCATCGAACCTGCAGGATTCCGTCCCTGACTCATTGAGCACTCGGTCATGAACCGATGCTTCCCTCAGTTCCCGGCGACATTGTCGTCGGGGATTTTTTATGACAGCACTCGGAAGACAAAACAAGGCTGATCCGGCGATCAGTTGTTGACGGAGGGCAGGGCAACAGTTGATACTGATCAGGTCGCGCAGGCGACACAGATCAGATTCTTCGGAGCGCGTCTCGCGAGTTCTGAATCAGATCTGGGACCGTAGTTCAACCGGTTAGAGCACCGCCCTGTCACGGCGGAAGTTGCGGGTTCGAATCCCGTCGGTCCCGTTCTCACCACCAAAACCCACGATGGTGCGCGTTCGATTGGCCCCCAGCCCAACGGGCACGCTTCATATTGGAACGGCGCGAACCGCTGTTTTCAATTGGCTGTATGCCAAGCACGAGCAAGGAGCGTTCGTGCTCCGCATTGAAGACACCGACAAGGAGCGCTCCAAGCCCGAGTACACCCAAAACATTCTCGAAGGCTTGCAGTGGCTGGGGATCAACTGGGACGAGGAACCCGTCATCCAGAGCGAACGGGTGACGCAGCATCGTGAAGCGATACAGACCCTGCTCGATCGGGGATTGGCCTACCGCTGCTACGCCAGCGAAACGGAACTCACGGCCATGCGCGATGCCCAGAAAGCGGCCAATCAAGCTCCGCGCTACGACAACCGCCACAGGACTCTGACGCCCGAGCAGGAGCAGGCATTTCAGGCAGAAGGCCGTGAAGCGGTGATCCGCTTTCGCATTGATGACGCTGCCGAAATTCGCTGGAATGATCTGGTGCGTGGGGCCATGAGCTGGCGAGGCTCTGACCTTGGCGGAGACATGGTGATTGCCCGTCGTGCTCCGGCCGATCAAATCGGCGATCCCTTATACAACCTTGTTGTGGTGGTCGATGACGCCGCGATGGAGATCACCCATGTGATCCGCGGTGAAGATCACATTGCCAACACCGCCAAGCAACTGCTCCTCTACGAAGCGCTTGGCCTGACCTTGCCCACCTTTGCCCACGCTCCTCTCATCCTCAATGCCGAGGGACGCAAGCTCTCCAAACGGGATGGGGTGACCTCCATCAACGACTTCCGCGCCATGGGCTACACCCCTGACGCCATCGCCAACTACATGACCTTGCTGGGGTGGTCCGTGCCGGAGGGCATGGAGGAACGATTCAGCTTGAGTGAGGCCGCAGCCGTCTTTGGTTTCGACCGCGTCAACAAAGCCGGTGCGCGTTTCGACTGGGACAAGCTCAACTGGCTGAATGCCCAGGTTCTGCATGGCTGGACCGCAGGAAAGCTCCTGGAAGAACTGACGCCTCTTTGGGCCGAGCGCGGTTGGACCACTCCCAGCGACACCAGCTGGTGCCTCGACCTCTGTGCCTTGCTGGGGCCATCCCTCACCTTGCTCAAAGATGGCGTCGACCAAGCGGAACCATTCTTTGATTGTCCTGACCTCCAGGAGGATGCTGTCGAGCAACTGGCCGTCGAGGGAGCTCAAACAGCCCTTGCCGACCTGATACAGCGGCTCGAAAACAACCCTTGGGATGGCAGTGACATCGATCAAGCCAAGGCTTGGCTGGGGGATGCCGCCAAAGCAGCCGGTGTGAAGAAAGGGGTTGTGATGAAATCCCTGCGCGCCGCTCTGCTTGGGCGTCTTCAAGGCCCCGATCTAATTACCACATGGTCACTGCTGGCCCGAATCGGTGAGGACCTGCCGCGTCTGCGCCGCTGCCTCGGCTGAGGCAGGTTCGTCATCGTCGGTCTTAACCAGGCCAAGAGCCCGAGCCAAGGGCTGGGCTGTGAGGCCCTGGAGGCCAACCGTCATCAGGATGGTCAGGAACACCAACCCCTGAAGGCGTCCAGCCCCAAGGATTCCGGCCTGCTCCAAACGGATAGCGAAAAGAGAGGCCACCGCAGCGGTAACGATGCCTCGAGGAGCTAGCCAACCCAGAAACAGCCGTTGCTCAAGCTTGAAGGGCAGCCCGATGGTGGCCAAACCCACGCCAATCGGACGCACCACGAGCATCAACGACAGCACGCAGAGGATTCCGCCCCAACCCAGCGGGCTGAGTTCAGCCCAGGACACGTCAGCGGCCAGCAGTGGAAACAGCATGGTGATCGCCAACTGCGCCAGTTCCTGAATCAAGCCATCCAATTCAGCGGTGTGAGGTCCTGGACGTCGACCGACGACGATGCCCGCCGCCACCGAAGCAGGCAGGGCGGATTCCGGCAGCAGCCACTCACTGACGCCATACATCAGAAACAGCAAACCCAGACTGAGCTGAAGTGGGAGCCCTTTCAACTGATCGGGGTTGAGCCGTCGCAGCAGCTCAGACAGCAGCCAGCCGACGCTTGCGCCAATCAGCACACCGCCGCCCAATCGATACAGCAGGCCGAGCATCACCTCACGCCAGCCGTGCAGGTTGCCAAGGGCAAGCTCCAACAGCAGCAGGGCTAAAACAGCGCCGATAGGCTCCAGCAGCAGCCCCTCAGCCTCCAGGACTTCACCCAGAGGAGGGGCGAGCCGAATCTGACGCACCAGAGGGGTGACCACCGTTGGCCCCGTGGCCAGCACGATGGCACTGAATACAGCGGCGAGCGACCAGCTGAGGCCGGCAAGCCAATGGGCTGCCAACAGACCGCCGCCCAGGGAGATCAACAAACGCAGGGCTGCAATCCGCTGCACCGTGGCCTTTATCGTGTCTCCAGGCAGACGCAGATTCAGTCCGCCGTCGAAAAGCACCAGGCTGACGAGAAGACCCACCACGGTTCCAAGCCCGGAGCCGAGGTCGAGGGGTTCCACCCAACCCAGACCAGAGCGACCGATCAGCAACCCAGACAAGAGCAGCAACACCACCCCAGGAAATTCCGACTTGGCCGCCAGAAAACGGGCCGCAGCACCCGAGGAAACCGTGACGCCCCAGAGGAGGCCCAGACGCTCAGGCGTCATCGACAGAGGAGAACTGAGGTTCCACGCGCACGCCGATCACGGCTTGGGGACGTACGACCAGATACTCGCCTTCCAGATCGCTGAGGGGAACGTTGACGAAACCGCCCTGGTTCTCGGCATTGACCACCCCTTGATACCACTCTTGAAAGGTCTCGAGTTTCGGAAAAAACACCCGTTCGGTTTGGCCTCCCACAAGGTGGAGATGGACGGCGTAGCGGCGGGGCGTACGGGACATCAGCGCAGAAAGACATCCATCACGGTCCCCACAGGATGACGGATCAGTTCCGGGTCTGCCCAGAGAAAAGGGCGAAGACAGGCGTTGCGCGGGGCGTACAGCGGATGACGCGGTTGCCCCGAGGCCGTCTGACCCAACATCAGAGGATGCGGCGAGTCGGGAACCGAGCGTCGGCGTTGTGGCAACAAACGCTGAATGTCTCCAAGAACCAGTTGAGCCCGGTCCCATCGCACCCCATTCGCCCCCCATCCACACCAGAGATCGACCCCAGATGTTTGGGACCAGTGGTTGAACCAGCAGTTCAATATCGCGTCATTCTGCTCACCGATGGGGTCCTTCACCCGCAGCAGCGCCGCCGGAGAGGGCGACATCCGGGCAAACAAATTCAGCACCAGCAACTCCCGATATCCCCATGTCCTGGCGAAGCCGATCAAACGGCGCAGGGTCGGATCATCACGCTGGCCATCGGCTCTTGAGGGATTCAGACCCAGGAAGAGGAGGCACCCTTCGCCCGTACCCAGGCAGCGCCGCAGCCACCAGCGGTAACAGCCATCGCTGCTGAGGGACGCTTCAGATCCCGAGCTGTCGGCGGCAACGCTCAAGGATGCGTTCACTGGCATGACCATCGCCGAAGGGGTTAACGGCGCGGGACATCTCTTGATAGGCCTTGGCATCCCCAAGCAGCCGCGAGGTCTCTTCCAGGATCACATCGGGATCGGTGCCCACCAGCCGGGCTGTCCCTGCATCAACGGCCTCGGGCCGCTCCGTGGTGCGCCGCAGAACCAGCACGGGTTTGCCGAGCGCAGGGGCCTCCTCCTGAAGGCCACCGGAATCGGTGAGCAAAAGGCAGCAGCCTTTCATCGCTGCGACGAGACGGTCGTAGTCCAAAGGTTCGGTCAGAACGACACGGGGATGGCTTCCAAGCAGGGCCTGCAGCGGTTCACGCACCGTCGGGTTGCGGTGCATGGGCAGCAGAAGCGCCGTGTCGGGGTAGCGCTCAAGCACCTTCAGCATTCCTGCAGCGATGTCATGCAGACGCTCACCCCAGTTTTCACGCCGATGGACCGTGGCGAGAATCACCCTCTGTTGGTCCCAATCGAGGCCATCAAACCGAACATCCGGCGCCGATTCCGCCATCAACAACAACGCATCGATCACGGTGTTGCCGGTCACGGAGATCTCCCCGACCACACCGGATGCCTTCAGGTTGGATTCCGCCTTAGCCGTCGGCGCGAAATGAAGGGTCGCGATCTGGGAGAGGAGCCGACGGTTGGCTTCTTCTGGGAAGGGATCCAAAAGATCGTCGGTGCGCAGACCGGCCTCCACATGACCAATCGGGATCTGCTCGTAAAACGCAGCCAAACCAGCGGCAAACGCCGTGGTGGTGTCGCCCTGCACCAGGACCAACTGCGGGGGGTAGGCCTGAAAGTCTTCCCGTAGCCCTTGCAGAGCAGCACAGGTGACATGCGTCAGGGTCTGACGAGGTGCCATCAGATTGAGATCCTGATCCGCCTGGAGATGGAACAGATCCATCACCTGGCCCACCATTTCACGGTGCTGACCGGTCAAGACGACACGGGTCTGCAATGCATCACAGGCTTGGAACGTCCGGATGACCGGAGCCAGCTTGATCGCCTCGGGACGCGTTCCCAGAACGATCGTGACGCGGGGCTGTTCAGCCATTCCATCCAGACGGACCGCCGGAGTTTACGGGCGTCAACCCGGAGAGAACAGTGAGAAATCCTTGCCAGTCCGAGCATCGAGACGATCCTGATGAAAGATCCCTCGCCATCAACGTGGCTCAGCCGGTTTCCCCCCCCAGCTTCCCGCCGCGCCCAACCTCGGTTCGTACCTCAGAACGATCTCTGGAGGTTCAAACCCCGGCGCGCAGATCAGCTGCAGATGGCTCTCCAAGCCTCGAGGAGATCGTTCGCATCGCCCATGAGGCCGGCCATTCCGACGTCCACCTGGGTGTTGGAGAAGTACCGCGCTACCGCGCACGGGGAGACATGCAAGGCACGGAATGGCCCTTGACCCAGGCCGATGTCTTTCAGGGATGGCTCCAGGAAATCCTGACGCCACAACAGATCGATGGCTTCAACCGCGACAAGGAATTCGACGGCTCCCATGCCTTCCCCTTCGTGCGCGTGCGCATCAACCTGATGGATTCACTGCGCGGCCCGGCCATGGTGCTGCGCCTGATTCCGCAGACGATCCTGAGCATGGAGCAGCTGCATCTCCCCAACGTGCTGCAGAGCCTCGCGGCCCGTCGGAAGGGACTGATCCTGGTGACCGGACCGACAGGGTCCGGCAAAAGCACAACCCTCGCGGCCATGATCGACTGGATCAACCGCAACGAGGCACGGCACATCCTCACGATCGAGGATCCCGTCGAGTTCGTGCACGAGAGCCGCAAGTCCCTCATCCGGCACCGGGAAGTGGGATTGCACACCCTCAAATTTCACAACGCCCTGAGGGCCGCCCTGCGGGAAGACCCTGATGTGATTTTGGTGGGCGAAATCCGGGATCAGGAAACCCTCTCCACGGCCCTCGAAGCTGCCCAGACCGGCCACCTGGTGTTCGGGACGCTGCACACCAATTCAGCGGTGAAAACCGTGGAACGGGTCCTCGGCATGTATTCACCTGAGGAACAGGAGAGTGTGCGCCGTTCGTTGTCCGAGTCGCTGCTGGGGGTGATCGCCCAGGGATTGATCAAGACGAAAGACGGAAAACGGGCGGCGTATCACGACATTCTGATCAACACCGATGCCTGCAAGGACTACATCCAGCGGGGGGCGCTCGATGAGGTGGAGGAAATCATGGAACGCAGCGGATTTGATGGGATGGTGACAACCAATCAATCGCTGCTGGCCCTGGTGGAGGCAGATCGCATTGACGCCACAGAGGCTGTAGCTGTCAGCCTCAAACCCAACGAGCTGGCTCAAGCCCTGCGGGGCCGAAGCTAATCAGCCACCGCTGAACACACGCACCAAAAGGACTACTGCGATCCCTGCGGACAGGCCGATCATCGCCAGACGGCCGTTCCAGATTTCGGCTTGCGGAGTAAACCCACGCTTCCAGGCGTTCAGCTCTTCTGCCTCCACGGGCTCCGGAGCATCTGATCTGGTTTCCGGTTGATCCACGACGCAGAGACCGAAGAGTGCGTTTAAGCCTAAAAGGCTTCTTTAAAAGGGTGGGTCTGATGTGTATAAAGCATTGGCTTGATCCAAGGGCCAGCGGGCCGCAACTCCCGATTCAAGAGAGGTGGAAGCCGTGTTCTGGCCCAGACGCATCAAGGCCGCAGCTCCGATCATTGCAGCGTTGTCGGTGCAGAAGGCCAGAGGAGCGATGGAGACTGCTATGCCCCGCTGTTTCCCCTGTTCGAGCATGCATTGGCGCAAACGACGGTTCGCAGCGACACCACCGACCATCACCAGTTGCTGAACACCATGGTCTTCAGCACAGCGGAGGCTGCGTTCCACCAGAACATCAGCCACTACCTGTTCGAAACTGGCGGCCAGATCGGCAAGAGGCAGCGGATCGCTGGTCTGCCGCAGTGTTTCCACGGTGCGGAGCATGGCTGTCTTCAGACCACTGAAGGAAAAGTCGTAGGGGTGAAACCCACCGCCCGGCAATGAAATTCGCCCCTTGGGCAGGCGGAAGCGCGTTGCCTCACCCGTTTCGGCAACAGCCTGGATGGCAGGGCCTCCGGGGTATCCCAGACCGAGCAGGCGCGCCACCTTGTCGAAAGCTTCTCCAGCGGCATCGTCATGGCTTCGGCCTAGACGCGTCATCGCCCCGTCGTCAGCCACCAGGATCAGCTCGGTGTGGCCCCCACTCACCAGCAGCACCAAATAAGGCGCTTGCGGTTGAGCATCTCCAAGCATCACCGAGGCCAGATGGCCTTCCAGATGATGGATGCCGAGGAAGGGGCGCTGATGCAGCGCGGCAAGGGTGCGGCCGGTCACCGAGGCCACCATCAGAGCCCCGGCCAGGCCTGGAGTGATCGTTGCCGCTATGGCATCCAGCTGCCCCAAAGCGACACCCGCCTTATTGACAACGGCCTCCACCAGCCCAGGCACGGCCTCGACGTGACGACGCGAGGCGATTTCAGGCACCACACCACCCCAACGGGCATGCTCCTCGACCTGGGACGCAATCCGCGACGCCAGAACGTCGATTCGTCCATCAGCGTGACGGAGTAGGACCGCAGCCGCAGACTCGTCACAACTTGTTTCGAGGGCAAGCACTGCATGCATCGGAGCGATGCGCCTCTCCTACTCTCCTGCTTGTGACATCTTGCCCTTTCGGGGCACCGTTCAGAGGAATCGTTCCGATGCGTCGTCTCTTCGCCGTCGTGCTTTCAGCACTCCTGGTGTTCGGCTTCGCCCCCGTCGCCAAGGCGGATGTGGCTGGCCTCACACCCTGCTCTGAAAGCGCCCGTTTCCAGCAGCGTGCCGCTGCCGCTACAACGCCTCAGGCCAAAGCCCGCTTCGAGATGTACAGCCAGGCCTCTTGTGGTGAGGATGGCCTTCCCCACCTGATCGTGGACGGCCGCTGGAGTCATGCCGGAGATTTTGTCTATCCCGGGATCATGTTCCTGTACATCACCGGTTGCATCGGCTGGGCCGGTCGTGAGTACCTGAAAGCAACCCGCGGCAAGAATGCTGCCCAGTACGAAATTTTCATCGATCGCAGCATTGCCTTCAAGAGCCTTCTGGCTGCCGCCACCTGGCCGCTCGCTGCATTCGGTGAATTCACCAGCGGCAAGCTGCTCGAAGACGACAGCAAGGTGACTGTTTCACCGCGCTGATTCATACGACTTCAACCATTGCTCCCTCAACAATGAACAAGTTTCTGACCGCAGCTCCAGTGGTTGCAGCCATCTGGTTCACCGCCACCGCCGGCATTCTGATCGAGTGGAACCGCTTCTTCCCCGATCTTCTCTTCCACCCGATGTGAACCACGGGTTGATCAATTTCAGATAAGGGAACCTTCGGGTTCCCTTTTTTTGTGCCTGCACCGCGTTGCCAAGATCAGCTCCGCGTTATCCCAGCCCCATCAGCATCTCCACCTGGTTCAACGCTGATTCGAGATCGTCGTTGATCACGACGGCATCGAATTCATCTTGAGCCTCGAGTTCCTCACGAGCGCGAGTCAAGCGGCGCTGAATGGCGTCCTCGGAATCGGTACCGCGCCCCCGGATCCGGCGCTCCAATTCCTCAAAGCTTGGGGGAGCCAGAAAAATCTGAAACCCATCCGGGAAACTGCGACGCACTTGGCGGGAACCTTCCAACTCAATCTCCAAAAGCACGGGGCGCCCCGCCGCCATTTGTTGCTCAGCAGGACCGCGGGGAGTGCCGTAGCAATTCCCTGCGAATTCCGCCCACTCCAGAAAACCTCCCTGCTCCACCAAGGCCTCAAACCCCGCACGGCTGTGAAAGAAGTAGTTGATGCCGTCCTGCTCCCCCTGGCGCGGAGAACGGGTGGTGGCAGACACCGACAGCCAAATCTGGGGATGGCGCTCCAGCAGCTGGTTCACCAGGGTTCCCTTGCCGACTCCACTGGGACCGGTGATCAAGGTGAGCTTTCCACTGGTGGACATCGCGGCGTCTGCGTGGGTCAGCAGAGTAGGAAGCCCCAACGCTCCGCCCGGTGCTCCAGGTGATCGCCTCCACCAGCCTGCAGCCAATGGATCTCACTACGCTTCGCGCGGTGCTCTGGAATCTGCGTCCAAAGCTGGTGCCAAGCCGTTTCGAAAAGGCACAACAACCGGACCCAGCAACGATTCAACTGGGATGCCGCAGCCTCAAGGGGATGGTGTGGCTGGAACTGAGTTGGCAAGCCGAAGCACCTCGACTGGTGGAGGTCAACCCTCCCCCGCGCAGCGGCAGCGGCAGCACCTTCGCGCAACAGTTGCAACACAGCCTCCGCCAGCTGGCTCTTGTGGAGCTTCACCAGAGCGGCTTTGAACGGGTGGTGGAATTCCGGTTTGCCCAACGCCCTGGGGAACCGATCCAGCGGGTGCTCGTGTTGGAGCTGATGGGACGGCACAGCAACCTCCTGCTCCTCGATGAGCAGCGCCGCATCATTGCTCTGGGGCGCCAGGTCCGGGACCATCAGTCCCGCGTGCGCCCTCTCTCCACCGGTGATTCCTACAGCCAACCCCCGATGCTTCAGGGGTTGGCACCGGATCGAACGGAGGGCTTTGAACGCTGGAAGGAGCGGCTCTCTCTCGTCCCGATCCCGCTGCGCAAGGCCTTTCAGCAGACCTATCAGGGGATCAGCCCAGCCCTCGCTGGACAGCTCGCCGGAGACCATGTGAACACCCCGGTGGACAGCCTGGATGCCAGCCAGTGGAGCCACCTCTTTGAGCGATGGTCTCTCTGGTTGGACCAACTCGAGAGCGAACAGTTCGCCCTCGTGGTGGAGAACGACGGTCGTTACCGGGTCTGGGGATCTCCCCGTAATGAAGTGCATCCACAACCCTCTCTGGCGCTCACGCTGGGATCCCTGCACCAGCAATGCCAAGAGCAACGGGCCCTGGCACGGGTCAACCATGACCTGCGTCAACGCCTGGAGCGTTGGCGCAGCAAAGAACAGGCCGCCCAGGAGGACCAACGTCAGCGCCTGAACGCCACCGACGGGCACGGGGCCCTTCAACGCCAGGCGGATGCTCTCCTTTGCATTGGCAACCCAAGCCGCGACCAGGTCGATGAAGCCCAGTCGCTCTATCGCCGGGCCAAAAAACTACGGAGATCGCGCCCGATCCTCGAGCAGCGGCTGAAGCACCATCAGCGACGTCTTGAGCTGATCAACGAGAGCGAAACCTTCATCGAGGATCAACTGAGCGCAACCTGGCAGGACTGCCCAGCACGCCTCTCCGCCCTCAATGATCTGCGGGAGGAACTCGATGAGCTGCTGCAGCCAAAAGAACGCCGTCGCAGCACAAGACAGCAGCGTCAAAGGGACCAGCCCAATCCGCTGGAACTGAACACTCCGGGAGGTCTCAAGGTTCAGGTGGGGCGGAACCACCGCCAGAACGACTGGATCTCGCTGCGCCAGGCCCGCAGTGGTGACCTCTGGTTTCACGCCCAGGAATGCCCAGGGAGTCATGTGGTGTTGAAGAGCTCCAATGGGCTGGCCGAGGAATCCGACCTGGCAATGGCAACAGACCTGGCGGCCTATTTCAGTCGCGCTCGGGGCAACACGCGGGTGGCAGTGGTGATGGTGCCCACCGATCAGCTGCAGCGAATTCCCGGTGCAGGACCGGGCACCGTGCGCCATGGACCAGCTGAAATCCGCTGGGGGGATCCCCAGGGCGCGGAAGAGCGGCTGCTTGCCCCTAGCCTGAACCCACACTCGGGCTGACCTGTTGCGCCGCCCGACCTGCGTCCGTGTCTGAGCGCCCCGAAGGTCCCCCAGCTCTGCAACCACCACCACCCATTCGCATTGGGCGGGCACCTGGCGATGCCGATTTACCCAATGAGGTGGAGATGCCTCTGGTGGATCACCTTGAGGAATTGCGCCAACGGGTTCTGCGCAGCTTGCTGGCCGTTGTCATTGCAGCGCTGACCTGTCTGCTGGGAGTCAAACCGCTGGTGCGCCTGCTGGAAGCGCCAGCCAGTGGCATTCATTTCCTTCAACTCGCGCCGGGCGAGTTTTTATTCGTCTCGCTGAAGGTTGCCGGCTACGCCGGACTCACCCTGGCCCTGCCCTATGTGCTGTTTCAGATCCTGGCCTTCGTGCTGCCGGGCCTGACGATCCGCGAACGACGCCTGATTGCCCCTGCCGTCGCCGGCTCCGCGGTCCTGTTCATGGTGGGCCTGGCCTTTGCCTGGTGGGCCCTAGTGCCAGCCGCCCTGCGTTTTCTGGTGAGCTACGGCGCCGATGTGGTGGAGCCGCTTTGGTCGATCGAGCGCTATCTGGATTTTGTTCTGCTGCTGATGCTGGCCACCGGGCTGGCGTTTCAGCTTCCTGTGCTGCAGCTGCTCCTCGGGGCTCTGGGGCTTGTGCGCTGGAGGCCGATGCTGGGAGCCTGGCGCTGGGTTGTGCTGGGTTCAGCCCTGGCTGGAGCCGTGCTGACGCCATCCACCGATCCGATCACAATGCTGCTGCTGGCTGGAGCCATCACGGCACTGTTTTTAATTGGCGTCGGCCTGGTGGCTCTGACCGAATCGTTCAGACCAGAAACTCCTTGATCAGCGTTTCCGCCTCCGGCCCCGTCGCTTCCAGCGGAAGACTCAACGCCTTGCCCAGACGCGGTTTGTCACGGGTGGAACCAAGCCATTGGCGCACCTGACCCGCCAAACCAAGACGATTCACAACATCCAGCACCTCACCGAGATGCTGCCGATAGGCCTCAAGGTCCATCGGAAACGACTGTTGCTCGAGATAGGCCCACATCACCTGGAGGTACAAACGACGGCGTCGCACCACCAGCTGAAGGTCGTAAGTCGCCCGCCAGCGCTGGCGTAGACAGGCAATCACCTCGTCGACGCTGAGCGGCGGCTCGGGCACGGCGTTGGCGATTTCAAGCACAGAAGCAGTAGCGGCAGGAGCAGGAAGACGCCTGTCGTTGCAAAGCTTGACAGGCACTTAAGCATCCATAATGGTCGCCAATCCGAGCTGGATGAACGTCCGCCATGACACAACTCTCCTCGAGCGATGTGCCCGGAATGGGTCGTCGGCAGTTCATGAATCTGCTGACGTTCGGCTCCGTCACTGGTGTGGCCCTGGGAGCCCTCTACCCGGTGGCGAATTACTTCATCCCCCCCAAGGCAGCCGGCAGCGGCGGTGGCACCAGTGCCAAGGATGAGCTGGGCAACCCGATCACAGCCAGCGGTTGGCTCTCCAGCCACCCCGAGGGCGATCGCAGCCTGGTGCAGGGCCTCAAGGGTGATCCCACCTATCTGATCGTTGAAGGCGAAGACGCCATTGGCAGCTACGGCATCAACGCCATCTGCACCCACCTCGGTTGCGTCGTTCCCTGGAACAGCGGTGCCAACAAGTTCATGTGCCCTTGCCATGGCAGTCAGTACGACGCCACCGGCAAGGTGGTCCGTGGACCTGCCCCTCTCTCCCTGGCCCTGGCCAACGTCAGCGTGGAGAACGACAACGTGTTCATGAGCCAGTGGACCGAGACCGACTTCAGAACTGGTGATAAGCCCTGGTGGGCCTGATCTTTCCCTTCCCTACGCCTGAATTCCCTCACCGTCCCATGCGTCGTCACCTCTCCCTCCTCCTTGGATCGCTAGTCATTGGACTGGCTCTGCTGATTGCCCCGGCTGCCAGCTGGGCCTACCCCTTCTGGGCTCAACAGAACTACGACAGCCCCCGGGAAGCCACAGGCAAGATTGTTTGTGCGAACTGCCACCTGGCCAAAAAGCTGACCCAGGCTGAAGTTCCCCAATCGGTGCTCCCCGACAGCGTCTTCACCGCCAGCGTCAAGGTTCCCTACGAGAAGGGTCTTCAGGAGATCGGAGCTGACGGCAGCGACGTGGGTATGCAGGTGGGCGCTGTCGTGATGCTTCCCGATGGCTTCACCCTGGCTCCTCAGGACCGCTGGACCGAGGAGATCAAGGAAGAGACGGAAGGCGTCTACTTCACCCAGTACAGCGACGACCAGCCGAACATCCTGCTGGTGGGACCGATTCCTGGTGACGAACACCAAGAGATCGTCTTCCCTGTTCTGTCCCCTGATCCCGCCAACGACAGCAACATCCACTTCGGCAAGTACCAGATCCACGTGGGTGGCAATCGCGGCCGTGGCCAGGTGTATCCCACCGGTGAGAAGAGCAACAACACCGTCTACACGGCTCCGGCCAGCGGAACCATTGCCTCCATCGAGCCCGGTGACAACGGCGCCAGCGTGGTCAGCATCAAAGCTGCTGACGGCAACAGCGTGACTGAGACCATTCCAGTTGGTCCTGAAGTGCTGGTCAGTGTTGGTGACAGCATCGAAGCCGGTGCTGCCCTGACCAACGACCCCAACGTGGGTGGCTTCGGCCAGGTGGACGCGGAAATTGTTCTGCAGAACCCCGTTCGTATCTATGGCTTGCTCGCCTTCTTCGCTGCCGTGGCTCTGGCTCAGATCATGTTGGTGTTGAAGAAGAGGCAGATCGAAAAAGTTCAGGCAGCTGAGGGCGTCTGATCGCTATGGCTGTTGAAGCCCTGTTTCCCCTGGCGACCTTCCAGTCGCCAGGGGAATTTTTGCCTCTTACCGAAAGCTGGTTCCTTCCCCTGCGTTGGTACGGGCTGCTGATTGCAACAGCCGTCTTGATTGGACTGAACCTCTCCAGCCGCCTGGCCAAGCTTCGACAGCTGGAGAACGGCCTGATCAGCGATCTGCTGCCCTTGCTGGTGCTGTTTGCCGTCATCGGAGCACGGATCTACTACGTGGCCTTCGAGTGGCACAACTACGCCTCAAACCCGCTCAAGGCCCTGGCCATCTGGGAAGGAGGGATCGCTATCCACGGTGCTTTGCTGGCGGGAACAATCACCCTGATCCTGTTCTGCCGCTGGCGTCGGCAACCCTTCTGGGATGTTCTGGACGTTCTGGTTCCTTCCGTGGCCTTGGGACAGGCCATCGGTCGCTGGGGGAATTTCTTCAATTCAGAGGCCTTTGGGGTTCCGACTGATCTGCCGTGGAAGCTGTTCATCCCGGCGCAGAGCCGGCCGGTGGTTTACAGCACGTCGGAGTTTTTCCACCCGACGTTTCTGTATGAATCCATTTGGAACCTGCTGCTCTTCGCAGTTCTGCTGCTGCTCTTTCGCCGCGGGCTGAAAGCTCCTGGGAAGCTCCCATCGGGCGTCATGAGTTGCGTGTATCTGGTGGGGTACAGCCTCGGCCGTGTCTGGATCGAAGGTCTGCGCATTGATCCTCTCTGCATCGGTTCGCTTCCACCGGCTTGCGAAGGGGGAATCCGCATCGCCCAATTGATGAGTTGCACCTTGGTCGCGCTGGGCATGATCGGGCTTTGGTGGCTATACGGACGAAAGCGACCCTTGCCTGATCCATCAGGCCAACGCAGTTGAGTCAAGTTGTCAGTTTCGTCGGCGCAGGCCCGGGTGCCCCAGACCTGCTCACCCTTCGCGCAGCTGAACGTCTTAAAAAGGCCGATGTGCTGATCTGGACGGATTCCCTGGTCTGTCCAGCCATCGCAGATCTGGCTCCGGCTGATTGCGAACGGATCCGCACCAGCACGACCACGCTCGAAGACCTGATCCCGTTGCTGATCGATCGACACCGCCAGGGCAAACGGGTGGTGCGACTCCACGACGGAGACACGGCGCTCTACAGCGCCATCAACGAACAGATCTGCGCCTTAAACGACGCCAAAATCCCCGTGGAAGTAATCCCCGGGATCAGCGCTTACCAAGCGGCAGCCGCCGGACTGGCCAGCGAACTCACCCTTCCAGGCGTGGTGCAGACCATTGTTCTCAGTCGCGCTGGAGGTCGCACCGGCGTGCCGGAACGGGAACAGCTGGATCGGCTGGCCGCCCTGCGCGCCAGCCTTTGCATCTATTTGAGTGCACGACACGTTGAAGAGGTGCAAACCACCCTTCTGGAGCACTATCCCGCCGACACGCCAGTAGCCATCGGACATCGGGTGAGCTGGCCCGATCAGATGCTCACAGTGGTTCCTCTCAAGGAGATGGCTGCGGTCAGTCGGGAACGGAATCTGATTCGAACAACGCTCTACGTAGTCAGTCCGGCCCTCGCCGGTGGTCCTCAACGCTCACGCCTTTACTCGCCTGACCACGACCACCTGTTCCGTCCGAAAGCCCAATAGGCAGTGGTTTAGGATCGACTTGTGCGGGCGATTAGCACAGTGGTAGCGCACTTCCTTCACACGGAAGGGGTCACTGGTTCGAATCCAGTATCGCCCATATTTTTTGGTGGCACTTAATCCTTCGGCGTTCATCAAGGGCTGACTGCACTGTGGAATGGGCCTAGGTTCAGCCCTGAGCTAGGTCGACTTACTCATTGATGAACGAGCGGAGTCTTGCGGACGACCAAGGCAAAGCCACGGGCCTTGTAGAGGCAGGGCGACAGTTGGCCGAGGCACGGGCTGCAGCGGGCCTGACCCAGAACCAGCTCGCCGGCCAGATGCACATGGGCGAGGAGCAACTCGCAGCACTGGAACGCGGCGATCAAGCCGAACTTCCTGAACCCGTGTTCATCAAGGCCATGGTGCGCCGGCTCAGCTCCCATCTGGGTTTGGATGCTGACGCCATGGTTCAGACCCTCGGTCCCCTCACCACCAACCAGCCCAAACGGGCGACTCCCGGGGCAACAACGCGGGGCATCACCCCTCAGAAACAAAGAACAGTTCATCCGCTTCCCCTTTTGGCCCTAGCCGGGCTTGCTGGGCTTGGCTTTTTTGTGTGGAACAACTCCTCCGAGTTGACGCGCTTCGCACAAGGGTTGAGGCCTACCAATCAAACCCTTGAACCAAGCGAGGCAGACCTCGAGGTGGCCGAGGTTGTAGAGGAGCTCGATGCTCTCATCGCTCCAGCTCCACCCACCGCAGAGCTGGGACTCACGATCAGCAGCAGCGAACCCAGCTGGATCGCCTTGCGGCGTGAGGGAATTGTGGAATTCGAAGGGCTCCTGAATGGTGAGCGCAGGATCGAAAATCCCGATCTGGTGGAGATCTACGCAGGCCGGCCTGATCTGGTCCAGCTGAGTTACCCCGACGCAGAGACACGAACCCTTGGCGCCGTGAACGACATCCGCTGGATCCCTCTCAACCCTGAACGCTGACGCGCAGATCCACCCCGACAGCCTCCTTCACCACCTCAGCGCAGCTTTCCAAGCTCCATTGCTCAAGGCTGACGTTCTGGTTGACCCGCTCAGGGACGATTTCCAGCTCAAGAGTTCCCTTCACCGCATGAATGCGGAGTGCTGAAATCACCGGTTCAGGCCTGCGATCCAGGGCCGCGGCCAAGCGCAGCAGCAGGGCCATCTGATGAACGCAACGACGGTTTTCTCGGGTGGCCACAAGCTGCCAAGACTCATGGCGTTTCTTCGGCAAGCTGCGGCGGTGATAGCGAGCAATCGCCGCCACCATCAGATGCTCCGCTTCGGAATAGCCCAGAAGCTCACCATGACGAATCAAGTACCAAGTGTGCTTGTGGTAAGCGCTGATGTTGATGTGCTGGCCAGAGGAATGGAGCATGGCGGCAGCCCAAAGCAGTTCGCGACCTTCGCCGCTGTCGTCATGCATCACTCCTCGCGTTGCGTCGTAGAGGCTTAGGGCATGGCTGGCGACCCGTTCAGCCCTGATCTGATTCACCGCAAAACGCTGAACCTGATGAATCACGGTGCGTTGCCTGATGCTGCTCTGAAAGCTGAAGCGGTCTTCCAGAAGCCCCTGGCGAAGCATCCAATCAACAATCAGACCTTCCCTGAGCGCACGCTCACTCAGCACCAAGTCCTCGACTCCCAGCATCTTCATGGTGGTTTGCAGGATCAGCGCGCCGGGAACAATGATTTCGGCCCGACGGTCATTGATCGGAGCCAACTCCCTCCGCTGAGCAGGGGTCATCGTGATCAGACGATCGACCACCTGGTCCAGGCGCTGCCGGGTGACGCGGTACCCATGCAATTTGCGGGGTGGACGCTCCTCTTCACTCGCAGCCAGTGAGCCAATCGCCATGGCCGTGCCGCTGGTGGCCACCAACACAGGAGTTTCACCGGGTTTGATCCTGCGACGCACTTTGTCGACCGCAGGTTCAAGCGACCCCTGAATGAAAGCCTGCAGAAACGATCGCCGTTGGGGGGGCATCGGATCATCCCGAACAAAGTCCCGCTGGAGGCGCACGGCCCCCACACGGGTGCTGGTGAGGGCGCGGGCATCACGACCATCGGCAAGGATCAGCTCCGTGGAGCCACCGCCGATGTCGAGCAGAAGATGAGGACGATCTCCAAACGGCATTCCTGAGAGGACACCCAGGTAGATCAGCCGGGCCTCCTCGGGGCCGCTGACCAAATCCACCTCCATCCCCAGATCGTCGAGAATGGTCTGGAGGAAATCGCGACCATTGGGCGCTTCACGAACGGCACTCGTCGCGGCCGTCACGATCTGCTCAACCCGATGACTGGCGGCAATATCTCTGAACTGGCGGAGAGTTTCCAGCCCCCGTTGCATCGCTGCCGATGTCAGCTCACCGGTCTCGGGATCACGCTCCCCAAGACGCGTGGTGGCCTTTTCGGCCTGGATGATCCGAAACGTGCGCAGCTTCGGATCAACGGCTGCCACCAGAAGATGAAAGGAATTGGTGCCGATGTCGATGGCGGCGATCCGGCGCAGATCAGGATTCGCTGCCTGAGGCACGCCGTTTTTCTGTTCCGTTGGCTGGGCTGGGGCCTTGGCATCCAGCATCAACGTCAGAGCGGCAATGGAATCCACTCTGCCACTGACAGCCGAGGCCATCAGGCCCTGACTAGGGTTCTTCAAATCCCGTTGATTGTGATCAGCAGCTCTGCACGTCTTCAGCCCTGGATCGAACTGCTCCGCTGGAACAAACCCACCGGCCGGCTGATTCTGCTGATCCCAGCAGGCTGGGCCCTCTGGCTGAATCCAACCGCTCCTCCAAGTGTTGTGCTGATCCTGCAGATCCTGCTGGGGGGCATGGCAGTAAGCGGTGCGGGCTGCATCGCCAATGACCTGTGGGACCAGCGGTTCGACGGCAAGGTGGAACGCACAAAACGTCGCCCTCTGGCCAGGGGTGCGCTGCAGCGAGGACCAGCCTTCGCTTTGCTGCTGACCTTGCTGGTCCTCAGCCTGGCTGTCGTGCTGAGTCTTCCGGCCGCCAGCCTCAGGCTCTGTCTCACGTTGGCCTGCACGGCCGTGCTGCCGATCCTCGGGTATCCATCAGCGAAGCGATGGTTCGCCTTCCCCCAAGTCATCCTGGCGCTGTGCTGGGGCTTCGCAGTGCTGATCCCCTGGGCCGCTGCGACGGCCTCCTTGAGCTGGAGTCCTGCCCTGGTGTGCAGTTGGCTGGCAACCGTGGTCTGGACCTTTGGTTTCGACACGGTCTATGCCATGGCCGATCGAGGTGACGATGCCAGCCTCGGCCTGCGCAGCAGCGCCTTGAGCCTCGGATCCCGCGTGGTGCCTGTGGTGCGGGGCTGCTACCTCGTGACAGCCATCACACTTGCCATTGCGGCCTGGACGGCTCAGATCGCAGCCCCCTTCTGGCCTCTCTGGTTGCTTGCCACAGTCTTCATGCAGTTCAGCTGCAACCCCTTAAACAAGCAAGATGCCTCCATGGGCACCTACGGGAAGCACTTTGCCCAACAGGTGCAGGCAGGGACGCTGCTCTGGCTCGGCCTGGTTCTGGCCAGGGGGTTGGGAGCCTAATGCGCATCACCCCGGCTCCACCGCTCCGGACTGGAGACCGTGTGGCCTGCGTGGCCGCCAGTTCAGCCCTTCAAGACGACATCAAGCTGCAACAGGGCATTGCTGTTTTGCAGAGCTGGGGGCTGGATGTTCAACCCCAGGCCTTGGCCACCCGACGTTGGGGCTACTTCGCAGGGCGCGATGACGCGCGCCACGCCGATCTGCATCCGGCCGAACCCGCAGCGCTGCTCGCCTGTGCCCGCGGTGGATGGGGGGCTGCTCGGCTGCTTGAGCAGCCCATCCGCTGGCAAAGCGGCTGGCTGCTGGGCTTTTCCGACGTGACAGCTCTGCTCTGGGCCCGCCAAGCAGCAGGTTTTTCAGGGGGGATCCATGGCCCCTTGCTCACCACGCTTGCGGAGGAGCCGCAATGGAGCCGAGACCGCTTGCGCAACCTGCTCTTCGGCAACGCCGTCCCCGACCTGCAAGGTCGTGGTGGCGGCGGCGGTGTGGGGAGAGGTCCCCTGCTCGCGGCCAATCTGACCGTGGCCACCCACCTGTTGGGAAGCCGGTTCGTCCCTCCCCTCAAAGGAGCCGTTCTGGTGCTGGAGGACGTGGGCGAAGCCCCCTACCGCATTGATCGGATGCTGACTCAGTGGAGGCTGAATGGCAGTTTGCAGGGCTTGGCGGGTCTGGCATTTGGCAATTTCGAGGAGTGCGCCGACGAAACCAGAGACGCCTCCGAAAGCTTCAACCTTGAGCAGGTTCTTGAGGAGCGCACGGCCGATCTCGGCATTCCCAGGGTGATGGACCTACCCGTTGGTCACCGATCCGGCAACGCAGCCCTGCCCATAGGAGCAATGGCACGCCTCGACGGGCAAAGCGGCCGGCTCAGCCTGCTGACCTGAGGGCAAGCACCGCCTCCGCCACGGTGAGGTCAAAAGGCGTGGTGACCTTGATGTTGGCGGGGCCGGCATCCAAGACCTGCACAGGCCAACCCAGACGCTCGTACAACGACGCATCGTCGGTGACCATCCAGCCCTGGGCAACCGCCTCAGCGTGGCCGCGACGCAGCTGATCAACGGCAAAGCCCTGAGGCGTCTGCGCCGCCCAAAGTTCCGATCGATCCGGTGTATCGCGAATCAAACCGTCGGATCCCACACGCTTGATCGTGTCGCTAACCGGCGTTGCAGCAATCAGCGCCGTGCCGTCCTCCACCACAGCTGCACAGCGATCAAACAACTCCGGTTCAGCAAGACAACGGGCGCCGTCATGAATCAAGACGTGGCGGGCCTGCTCCGGCAACCCCGCCAGACCACAAAGCACCGACTCCTGCCGCGTGCTGCCGCCCTGGATCCAGTGCACCGGCTTGCTGGGTGCGTCCAGCACCGCAAGGATGGCCTCTCGATCGACCTCCTGGCCGACGATCCCAATCCATTCAATCCGTTGAGACCGCAGGGCCGCCTCGAGGGTCCAGGCAATGACGGGACGTCCGGCCAATGGCAGCAGCAGCTTGTTGCGATCTGCACCCATGCGCCGACCGCTTCCCGCCGCAGCAATCAACAGATGCACAAGCGACTCCTGCCCCGGACAGGCGTAAACGACCTCCATACAATCAGCTCGCACCATGGATGGCGGCGCTTCATGCGAGTTCTTGCCCTGAGCCCGGGTTCGCTCGAAGACCAGATGGACCGTCTACCGGCTCTGGCCGACATCTGCCAGAAACTCAACGCCACACTGCAGGTGGCCTGTGACCCCCAGCAGGCAGCTCCATGGAAGCTTCTGCCGTGCCTGGAGAAGCTGTTGCCGTTCAGCTTCGAGGCCAACCCCACGCTTGCGGACTGGGCCAACCTGCTCGGCTGTGTGCGCGAACCCGATTTTCAAATCTGCATCAACTTCGCTGAAGGACAACAGGTGAACCTGATGCTGTCGATGAGCCATATCCCCAAACGGTTGGCAGTTGAGGGATTTGCCTGCACCGACCAGGTCAGCCTCGGCCCCGGCTGGACGGCGCAGCGTCTCAACCCTTTTCTCCAATCCCTAGGGCTTGAACTCGATGCGGATCAGTTCCGCCTGCCCGTGGCGGCAGAGGTTCTTGATGAAGCCCGTGAAGCACTACCCAGCGGTGACGGCCCCCTACTGCTGATGTCTCCATCCGGCCAGGGGGATGACTGGCCTGCAGCGGAGTGGCACAAGCTGCCTGAGACGATCAAAACCCGCCTACCGGCGCTGCGCAGCATGGTGCTGCCAGCGGAGCTCAGCCTTTCAAAGCGCGCGGCACTGGTGGCCAATGCCGATGTCGTGCTCAGCAGCTGCCCGGTGTCCCAGCGCCTAGCGGCCTATTGCGGCACCCCCCTGGTTGCCCTCGGAGCAGAGGCCGCAGACCTTCCCGAGCGTCAGGAGATCCGCTGCCTCGGTTGCCCGCAGGAGCTCGCCACGCTTCAGAGCAGTGATGTTCTGAAGGCCCTCGGTTTTTAAAGGACGTTCCCATGAGGCGGCGCCGAGCCAGGGGACAGCTGAAGTTGATCACAGCTCCATGGCGGGGGCCCATCAGCGCCCTCAGTGCCGTGATCTTCGCTGGTGCCATCGGTTATCGGATCACGGAGGGATGGAACTGGGGCGATTGCCTCTGGATGGTGCTGATCACCATCAGCACCATCGGCTTTGGAGAAGTCGCCCCCCTTTCACCTCCAGGCCGCCTGGTCACCGTCTTGATCGTGGTGGGTGGCTTGGTGGTTGTGCAACTGGCCATCCAACGCGTTCTTGGGCTGAAAGAGTCGGGATATTTCCGCAGACTGAGGGAATTCCGCTTTCTCCGCATGCTGGAAGGCTTGCACGACCACGTGATTCTTTGCGGCTACGGACGAATCGGACAGGAGATTGCCGCCCAACTGCAACGGGACGCGGTGCCACTCGTCGTGATCGAAACCGATCCAGAACGACGAGCCGTGGCAGACGAAAATGGCCTTTGGGTGCTTCAAGCCGATGCAACCCTCGATGAAACCTTGCTGGACGCAGGTCTCGAACGCTGCTGCAGCCTCGTGGCAGCCCTTCCCAGCGATGCATCCAATCTCTACGTAATCCTCAGCGCCAAAGACCTAAGACCGGAGTGCCGCTTGATTGCACGCGCCAACAGCGATGAAGCCGCCTCAAAGCTGCGGCTGGCCGGCGCGACGGTTGTGGTCAGTCCCTATGTGGCCGGTGGTCGGGTGATGGCCGCTTCGGCACTGCGACCTCTGGCCCTCAACTTCATGGAGCTGTTGGCGGGTTCCGACTATGAAATTGAGGAATTCCAGCTGAGTCACGACCCTTTGCACCTGATGGAGATCCGCGGGCGGAGCCTGGCGGAACTGGAGCTTGGCCGTCGCAGCGGGGCCATGGTGCTGGCGATCCGTGAGAACGGAAAGTTGATCGCTAATCCAGGCGGCGACACCCAGATGGCACCGGGGCAACTCCTGATCGTGCTGGGAAGCAAAACCCAACTCGCCACCTTTCAGTCGTTGCTTGGGGAGGCCGTCGACACGGTTGAGACCATGCCAGGTTGAGCTTGATGACGACGGCTCCGTACGATCCTTCGATCAACGGTGCCTAAATGTCTCCCAGCGCTTCTCTTGCCGGACAGACCGCCCTGGTGACGGGAGGAGGGCGCGGCATCGGCCGGGCCATCGCCCTGGCCCTTGGCGAAGCGGGTGCAGAAGTGGTTGTGAACTACTCCAATTCCGCCGCTGCAGCAGATGAAGTGGTCGCTGCCATCGCCGCGGCAGGGGGGAAGGCCTACGCCCTGCAAGCCAACGTGTCGGTCGAGACCGAGGTTGATGGCCTGATCAAGACGGTGCTGGAGCGCAGCGGCCGTCTTGATGTGTTGGTGAACAACGCAGGCATCACGCGGGACGGCCTGCTGATGCGAATGAAAACCGACGATTGGCAATCGGTGATCGACCTCAACCTCAGTGGAGTGTTCCTCTGCACGCGAGCGGTGGCACGCCCGATGCTGAAGCAGAAGAGTGGTCGGATCATCAACATCACCTCCGTTGTGGGACTGATGGGCAACGCAGGACAGGCCAACTACGCCGCCGCCAAAGCTGGCGTTATCGGTCTCACCCGCAGCACCGCCAAAGAGCTTGCCAGCCGTGGCATCACCGTGAACGCCGTGGCTCCAGGTTTCATCGCGACGGATATGACCAAAGGCCTCGATGCTGAGGCCATCCTCAAAGACATCCCCTTGGGAACCTTTGGCACCCAGGAGCAGGTGGCCGGTGCCGTGCGCTTCCTTGCAGCCGACCCGGCCGCGGCTTACATCACAGGTCAGGTGCTGCAGGTGGATGGCGGCATGGTGATGGCCTGACCCCAGGATTACGAATCAAGGGGTTGAGCCAGCTCATCCCGCAGGCGGCGGATGCGCTGGAGCAGGCGTAGCCGACGGCTGCGGGCGGTGGCGGTGAGAAAGATGCGCAGGGGCACGTAAACCAGGGCCATCGAACCGGCCAGCCCCGCCATCAGAACAAAGAAGAGCGCTCCAGATTCACCCATAACCGGACCCTAATCAGTTCATTTCAGAGCGGCATCCGAGCTGCTGCAACCATTCGGCTTTCCCCACCGCAAGGCCTCTCCACGAGCGCCGCATCGCTGTGGGACAGTGACCAACGGCGTGCCCGCGACTATGGCCAAACTCCTTTCTTTCTCTGACGAATCCCGCAGCGCCCTGGAGCGGGGTGTTGATGCACTCGCCGATGCGGTGCGCGTCACGATCGGCCCCAAGGGTCGCAACGTTGTGCTCGAAAAGAAATTCGGCGCACCCGACATCGTCAACGACGGCGACTCGATCGCCCGTGAAATCGAACTGGACGACCCGTTCGAGAACCTGGGCGCCAAGCTGATGCAGCAGGTCTCCGCGAAGACCAAGGACAAGGCCGGAGACGGCACCACGACAGCAACCGTTTTGGCTCAGGCCATGGTGCGTGAAGGTCTGCGCAACACCGCTGCTGGCGCGAGTCCTGTGGAACTCCGCCGAGGCATGGAGAAGGCCGCTGCACAGATTGTTGCGGGGCTGGGGGAGCGGAGCCAGGCCGTCGCCGGCGATGCCATTCGTCAGGTGGCCACAGTGAGCTCCGGGGGTGACGACGAAGTAGGACGGATGATCGCCGAGGCGATGGACAAGGTGAGCACCGATGGGGTGATCACAGTTGAGGAATCGAAGTCTCTGGCCACGGAACTTGAAATCACTGAAGGCATGGCCTTCGACCGGGGCTACAGCTCCCCCTACTTCGTCACAGATGCCGACCGTCAGGTATGTGAATTTGAAAACCCACTGATCCTGCTGACGGATCGCAAGATCAGCACGATCACAGATCTGGTCCCTGTGCTGGAAACCATTCAGAAGAGTGGTTCTCCCCTGCTGATCCTTTCTGAGGAAGTGGAAGGCGAAGCCCTGGCCACCCTGGTGATGAACAAGAGCCGTGGGGTTCTGCAGGTGGCCGCTGTTCGCGCACCCTCATTTGGCGAACGCCGCAAGGCCGCCCTTGCCGATATCGCCATCCTCACCGGCGGCACGCTGATCAGCGAAGACAAGGCGATGACCCTCGACAAAGTGACCCTCGAGGATCTCGGCAAAGCGCGCCGCGTCACCATCAGCAAGGAGAACACCACGATTGTCGCCACCGACGACCATCGCCAGGCGGTGAGCGAGCGCGTTGGTGCGATCCGACGTGAGCTGGAGGCCACCGAATCCGATTACGACCGCGAAAAACTTCAAGAGCGGATCGCCAAGCTGGCCGGCGGCGTGGCTGTGATCAAGGTCGGTGCACCGACGGAAACGGAACTGAAAAACCGCAAACTGCGGATCGAAGATGCCCTGAATGCCACCCGTGCAGCCATCGAGGAGGGCATCGTTGCCGGCGGCGGCAGCACCTTGCTGCAACTCTCCGACAGCCTGGATGCGTTGGCCGCATCCCTCAACGGCGACCAACGCACCGGCGTGGAGATCGTGCAGCGGGCACTGACGGCGCCGATTCATCAGATCGCCACCAATGCCGGTCAGAACGGTGACGTTGTGATTGCTGGCATGCGTAGCAGCGGCCAGGGATTCAATGCCCTCAGTGGTGCCTATGAAGACCTGATGGCTGCTGGCATCGTTGATGCCGCCAAGGTGGTGCGCTTGGCCGTGCAGGATTCGATTTCGATCGCTTCTCTCCTGATCACGACCGAAGTTGTGATCGCCGACAAGCCAGAACCCCCTGCACCGGCTCCCGCCGGAGACGGAGACCCCATGGGTGGCATGGGCGGAATGGGTGGTATGGGCATGCCCGGAATGGGTGGTATGGGCATGCCCGGAATGATGTGATCAGCTGATCATTCCCTGGCGATAGGCGATCACCTGGAGATCCACTCCGGTGATCGCCGTCCCCACCACAACTGTGTCTGCTCCGGCCTGCAATGCCAACCGTGCATCCACTGGAGAAGCAATTCCCCCCTCACAGATCAGACGAACCGAGGTGGGAAGTTCAGCGCGAAGTTGGGGGAGCAGATCAAATGCGGGGGGGCGCTGCTGCGCCGTGTCTTCCGTGTAGCCATAGAGCGTGGTCCCAACCCAGTCACAACCGAGATCGGCTGCGCGCAAGCCATTCTCCAGCGAATCCACATCGGCCATCAAGGGGGCCTTCAGCTCATCACGGGTGCGCTGAATCAACGCGGCCAGGTCCTGCCCCGCAGGACGCGGACGGGCTGTGGCATCGATCGCGATCACATCGGCCCCCGCAGACCACACAGCCTGAATTTCTTTCCAGCCCGGGGTGATGTACACCGAGCTGTCTGGGAACGTGCATTTCCAGAGGCCAATGATCAAGGCATCCGGACAGCGCCGACGCACAGCACCGATGTGTTCAGGGCTTTCCAAGCGCACACCCGCAGCCCCATTGCGCAGGGCGGCATCCGCCATGGCAGCAATCACATCGGGATCGCGCATCGGCGAACCCAGGGGTGCCTGCACCGAAACGATCAGCCCCTGATCCAGGGATTCAGGGTTCGAAATCATGGTGTTCAGGACGCCTTGGGGAAAGCGTCATCCTCCCGACGGGGGAGCCAACGCCGCAGCGACCGGGGTGTGCTGATCGGTGGGGCCGGAACAGGAGCAGCCGGGAAGCTGCGTTGAAGCAGCGTTTCTTCAGCGGCAATCTCTTCCTTTTCGACGAACGTTTCTTGTTCAGCGACCACCTCGTTCTCCGATACCTCGTCCTCCAGCAGCACGTCGTCTTCGACAGCAATCTCCTCAACTTCTTCAAGGACCATCTCGTCCTCAGCGACGGCCTCGTTCTGCAGAAATACGTCGGCTTCAGCAGCAATCTGCTCCTCAGCGACCGGCATCGGCGTGGGGCTGAACTCACGATTCACAGCAACAGTCTCCGGCAAGCTCAGGTCGAGCTCGGCTGCTCCGTCAAAGCCGTAGCGGTGAACCCACTGACTGATCAGACCCGCCAGCAAGGGCTCATTACCTGAGGTCCTGGCCTCCTGGATCTGAAGGGCCAGAGCGTTCTGTCGAGGTGACGGCTGCTGGAACGGAGAAGAAAGCACGGATTCAGGAAAGTTTGCGGTTGAGCAGAGGGCGAATCGCAAGAAACAGCCCGATGGTGAGGAGCAGAAGGATCAGCAGGCAGCTGGTGCCGGTGACATCTCCGTAGGGGGCCTCCAGCAGAACGGCCGAGAGGTCCAGAGGACCTTGGTAAGCCGCTCGAATGGGTTCTATCGCGAAGGTAAGGGGATTCAAGGCCGCAAGCCAGCCCAACCAGGTCGGCATGAACGACAACGGGGCCAAGGCCGTGCTGGCAAACAGCAACGGCAAATTGGCCACAAAAATCACGGCGATCAACTCGATGTGCCCTGGCAAAGCGAACGCCAGTCCGAGGCTGAGGGCCGTCACAGCAAAGACAAGGAGCAGCAGCGTCACCAGCACCAGGGCCAGGCCGCTGATGCCTGGCCATCCATAACCCAGCACGGCTGCCATGCCCATGATCACCAGACTCTGCAGCAGGCTCAGCGCCGTGATGTAGATCACCGACGCCAGCACGATGGAACTGCGGCTCCGAAGCGGTGCCACGAGCAAACGATTGAGGAAACCGAATTCGCGGTCGAACATGACCGGCAATCCGGCATTCAAAGCACCGCTGAAGGCCGTAAAGACAATCACTCCAGCACCAAGAAAACGGCCGTAGCTCATGCCTCCTGGCAACAGCCCCTCAGGGGCGTTGGCGAAGAGCGCACCGAACAGAATCAACCAGATCAGGGGCTGCAGAACCCCGGCAATCAAGGTTGAAGGGCGACGCATCAACTGAAGGAAGAGGCGCCGAGTGAGGGCCCACGTTTCCTGACTGAGCTCTGCGAGGGCTCCGGATTGCTGCTGCTGGAGAGCAACAGATGCTGTTGGGGAAGTCATCGTTGGCGCTCAACGCATGGATTGACGCTTTTCCTGTTTGACGTCGCGCTGGCCTGCGATGGCCAGTTCAGCGTCCATCAGGGTGCGTCCTGTTGCCTGAAGGTAGACATCATCCAGGCTGGGACGGCTTTGGGCCAGGGCAAACACAGGCAGACCTGCAGCCTCGAGGGTCTGACGCAGCTGATCAATCACGGCACCACCCTCAATCACCAGGTTCAGGGAAAATCCCTGGGATCGGTTCACCACCACCTGTCGCACCCCATCCAGGGGTTCAAGAAGGGCACGCACCTGGGTCGCCTCATCGGCATTGCTGAACTCTCGGACCCGCAGGGTGACGCGATCACCCCCAAGCCGTTGTTTGAGCTGGTCAGGGCTGCCTTCGGCAATCACACGACCGGCGTCGATGATCGCCATCTGATCCGCCAGAGCCTCCACTTCTTCGAGGTAGTGACTGCTCAGAAGAACAGTCGTGCCCCCCTCAACCAACTGACGCAGCAGTTGCCAGATGGCACTGCGACTCTCGATATCCAGTCCCACGGTGGGTTCATCGAGCACAAGCAACCGGGGTCGGTGCAGCAGACCAGCCGCCAAATCCAGCCGCCGGCGCATGCCACCGGAATAGGTACCGCAGCGGCGGTCAATCCAGTCGCCCATCGCGAGGCGATCAATCAAATCAGCGATGCGACTTTCGCGATCGTTCCGCCGCAAGTGATAGAGATCTCCTTGCAATTGCAAAAGTTCCCGGCCACTCAGAATTTTGTCGATGGCCACCTCCTGGGCCACATAGCCCATGAGCTGACGCACGTCTCGTGGTTGCGCCAGACCATCGACACCATCCACAACCACTGAGCCGCTGTCGGGGGCGAGCAGGGTGGCCAGGATGCGCATGGCCGTTGTTTTACCGGCACCGTTCGGGCCAAGCAGCCCGTAAAGGCACCCTTCAGGAACGGTGAGATCAAGCTCACGCAGAGCCGATACCGTGCCGTAGGCCTTGGAGATCTTCCGCAGTTCAATCAACGCCATCAGGCACCGTCAGGGACTTGCTCGGCCAATTCAGGGAATCTAGAGAGTGCTCATTGCACTCCCGTTGGCAGGGAGAGGAGCTGCATCACCTGTTGAGCAAAGCCTGAAGCCAGATCCGTCCGGCTGAGAATGAGCAGCAGGCAGAGACCAAACAGATACAGAATTGACCAACGGAACAGAGCCTTGGCATTGACAAGGCTGTCGGGATCCAAGGAAAGCCGATCAACGAGCTGCAGCAATCGACCGTTGTAAGGAAGCAGCATCACGCCATAGAAGACGCCGCCTGAAGGCAGAGCAAACACGCCCAAACCGCTAAGCAGGACGGTGATCCAGCCATAGGTCTTGATCGCCCGGGCCGTCACCACAGGTCCCTTCACCACGGGCAGCATCGGGATCCCGACAGCGCGATAGTCCTCACGCAACAGCAGGGCCAAGGCCCAGAAGTGGGCTGGCGTCCAGACCATCACCAGAGCGAACAGCCACCAGCCCCCGAGGCCCACATGGCCCGTGGCGGCGGCTGCTCCCACGAGGGGCGGAATGGCCCCGGCGACCCCACCGATGACGATGTTCTGGGACGTCCGCGGCTTGAGCAAAGCTGTGTAGAGCAGCACGTAACTGCACAGACCGAGCAGGGACAACCCGGCAGCGAGACAGTTCACACCGCTCACCAGAAGCATCGCCGCCGCCAGGGTGCAGGCGATGGCGCCGATGAATGCACTGGTGGGCGACAGCCGACCGGAGGGAAGTGCGCGACCGCTGGTGCGGGCCATCCGACCATCGAGATCCTGCTCCCACAAGCAGTTCAAAACCCCTGCAGCTGCGGAGGCAAGCGCCCCTCCCCCCAGGGTGCAGACGAGCCGCGGAGATGAGAGAGGCCAGCCCTCACTGAGAGCCATTCCACCCAGGGTGGTGGCCAGCAGCAGAGGAATAAGGCGGGGTTTGGCGACTTCCAGCCAGGCCGGAAGTTTCACCCGCTTGCGGGAGGGAACCACCTCCTCACGGGTCGGACGAACGGTTGCAGTGATTTCAGCCATGACAGGCCTCCAAGGAGGTGTCGTCGAGGACGACGGAACGGGACGGTGAGGGGAGGTCCGGAGAGCGGACCAGAAGCGCCGCCAACAGAGCGATCAGCAGGGCAGCCACCAGCTGATGCGCGACGGTCACTGCGGGTTGCGACAAACCAAGACGAAGGGTGAGAACGCCAAGGGCCACCTGAACCAGCACCAAGAGCACGGCCCCAGCCAGCCAGGGCCACTGCTGGCGAGCCCAACCACCCGCGAGAACTGCTGCCCCGGCGAAGGCGAGCACAAGAACGGCCACCGGCATCGCCGTCACGCGATGGGAGAGAACCAGCTGGCAGGCCTCTCCTCCAGCAAGGCAACGCTGCCCTGCCCAAGCGGTGGCCATACGACCACCAAGCAGGCACTGCACAAAGATCGACAAAAGGCCAAGCGATGCCCCGATGCGCCACCAGAGCGGAGCGACGACTGCAGCGGGGTGAAGCAAGCGTTGGGTCAGCCCACTAAGGAGCGCCACAAGGGTGAGAGCGAGTGCCAGATGAGCTGTCACCACACCGGAGGGGAGCAGCCGGGTCACCGTCAGCGCACCCAAAGCTCCCTGCATCGCCACCAGAACCATCAGGCCAGCGGCCAGCCAGGGCAGCCATCGCGGTAGTTGATGCCGCTGGAGCGTCGTCGCCACAGCCATCACCACCAGGGCGATGCCGATGACGAAAGCATCGAGGCGATGAAACCACTCCAGGAAAACCTGAACATTCATCTGGCGACCCGGCAAAAATGAGCCAAAGCACAGGGGCCAGTCCGGACAGGCCAAACCGGCCTCCATCACCCGAGTCGCTCCACCGATCACCACCAAAGCGATCACCGCAACCACTAGGTGAGCCGATAACAACCCGAGACGTCGACGCAATGTCGACATTGAGGAAAGCATCATCGAACAAGCTCCATCCGATGCATCCAAAAGGGATTGCTTGGACCGTAGCGATGCAGAAGATGACGTCATGCTGTGTGGACGTCTGCAACACAAATGAGGGAAAATCATCCCCTTTTCCTGACACAAATAAGGCCTTAACAATCACTTCATGGAGAACCGCAGCCAGGCCCATACGCTGTTGAAAACCAGGGATTGATCAGGTGCAGATCCCATCCGCCATCCTCACGTTGGTGATCGGGATGGTCCTTGCTCTGGGCGGCCTTTGGATCGGCCAGAACATCAACCTCCTCCCCATCGATGCGAGCGCCAACGCGCCGATTTACGACGAGCTTTTTAAGGTTCTATTCACGATTGGCAGCATTCTGTTTGTCGGAATCGTTGGCCTTCTCGTCTTCAGCTTGATTCGATTTAGGCGACGCAGCGGCCAGCTCGGCGACGGCCTGGCAATCGAGGGAAATCTGCCACTCGAAATTTTCTGGACAGCAGTTCCTGCTGTTGTGGTGCTGTTTGTTGGTCTTTACAGCTACGACATTTACGACCGCATGGGTGGCATGGTGCCTCTGGCCCATGACCACATGGGCGGAACGCACGAGGAGCAGATCTGGGGAGGAATCAGTTCAGGCTCAATTCAATCAGCAGCGGCAACAAATGTCTTGCCCGTTGAAGTAACAGCCATGCAATTCGCCTTCCTCTTTCATTACCCAGAGGGAGACATCACATCAGGTGAACTTCATGTTCCAGCCGACCGACCAATCACCCTGCGGATGGAAGCAAAAGATGTGATTCACGCCTTCTGGGTTCCTGAATTTCGCCTGAAGCAGGACATCATTCCAGGCCAACCAACCCAGCTGAGTTTCACGCCCACCCGCACCGGCCGTTATCCAATTGTTTGCGCCGAACTCTGTGGCCCCTACCACGGTGGAATGCGCTCCACCGTTGTGGTGGAAAGTCCGGAGGACTGGGACAGCTGGTACAGGGACAACGCCAAAGCCGCACCTGAAGACGAAACGCTCACCATCTCGAACGCCTGACATGACCATCAGCTTGCCCCCGGAAACATCCAGCCCTCCACAGCTTCAACCCAGCGGTTGGTTGCGGTATTTCAGCTTCAGCGTTGATCACAAGGTGATCGGGCTGCAATATCTCGTCTGCGGCTTTGTTTTTTATCTGATTGGCGGTGCCCTAGCCGGTGCCATTCGCACGGAACTCACCAGTCCCGTGTCCGACTTCATGGCACGAGATGTCTACAACCAGGTGCTGACCCTCCACGGCACGGTGATGATCTTTCTCTGGATCGTCCCCGTGGTGAACGGTGCTTTTGGGAACTATTTGATTCCCTTTTATGTGGGTGCTCGGGATATGGCCTTCCCACGCCTCAATGCTGTTGCGTTCTGGCTGATTCCTCCAGCAGGTTTGATGCTGATCACCAGCTATTTCCTCACGGGTGCTGCTCAATCGGGCTGGACGGCCTATCCACCCCTCAGTATCACCACGCCAGCAACTGGCCAAATCATCTGGATCCTGAGCGTGCTGCTCCTGGGCGGAAGTTCGATTTTTGGAGGCATCAACTTCATCGCCACCATTCTCAAGCTGCGACGCCCCGGCTTGAAATTAATGCAGCTTCCCATGTATTGCTGGGCGATGCTGGGCACCAGCATTCTTGTGGTTCTCTCAACGCCGGTTCTGGCGGGAACGTTGGTGTTGCTGAGTTTCGACATCGTTGCCCATACAGGCTTCTTCAATCCCACCCTGGGAGGCAATGTGGTGGTTTACCAGCATCTGTTCTGGTTTTATTCGCACCCAGCCGTTTACATCATGGTCTTGCCGGCCTTTGGCTTGGTGAGCGAAATCTTGCCGGTTCATGCGCGCAAGCCTCTATTCGGCTACGTGACGATGGTGTATTCGATCATGGCCATCGTTGTGTTGGGCCTGATTGTGTGGGCGCACCACATGTTCACCAGCGGCACACCTCCCTGGATGCGTCTGTTCTTCACCATTGCAACCGCATTCATCGCCGTTCCCACCGGAATCAAATTCTTCAACTGGTTGGCAACACTCTGGGGCGGACGCATCAGCCTCAACAGCGCCATGCTGTTTTCATGCGGCTTCATTGTGAACTTCGTGCTTGGAGGCATCACAGGGGTCGCCCTGGCACAGGTGCCATTCGACATTCATGTGCACGACACCTACTTCGTTGTCGCCCACTTCCACTACATCGTCTTCGGTGGATCGGTGTTCGTGATTTTCGCCTCGGTCTACCACTGGTATCCCAAGTTCACCGGCCGGATGCTCAACGAAGATCTCGGCCGCCTTCACTGTGCCCTCACCTTCATCGGCTTCAACCTGTGCTTCGGCCCTCAGCACTGGCTCGGCCTCAATGGAATGCCGCGACGCGTCGCTGAATACGACCCTCAATTCACCCTGATCAATCAGATCAGCTCCGTCGGAGCCCTGCTGATGGCCATCAGCACCCTGCCCTTCCTATGGAATGTGATCCACAGCGCCCTCAGCGGCCCAGTCGCAGGGGACAACCCCTGGAGAGCGCTCACGCCCGAATGGCTAACCAGTTCTCCGCCACCGGTCGAGAATTGGATTGGCGAGGCCCCTCTCGTGGAAGAGCCCTACGGCTACGGCGTCCCGCCTGACGAGCTGGACCTGAGCGCAGCCAGCGGTCGTGATCTCTGGAGCAGCGGCAAATGACTACCACAGCGCCCATTAAGGATCAGGACCACAGCCAGGGGGAGCATGCCGAGCATCCCGATCACCGCATGTTTGGCCTGGCCACGTTTCTTGTGGCGGACGCCATGACCTTCGCCGGCTTTTTTGCGGCCTACCTCACCTTTAAAGCGGTGAATCCCCTACCGGATGGAGCCATCTATGAACTTGAGCTGCCCCTGCCCATCCTGAACACCATTCTGCTCCTGGTGAGCAGTGCCACTTTCCACCGAGCCGGCCAGGCGATCCGACAGGACGACCACGGCCGCTGTCGACGCTGGCTGCTGATCACCGCAGGCCTCGGCCTGGCCTTTCTGGTAAGCCAGATGGTGGAGTACTTCACCCTTCCCTTTGGCCTCACCGACAACCTCTACGCCAGTACCTTCTTCGCCGCCACGGGATTTCATGGTCTCCATGTGACCCTCGGGGCCCTGATGACCCTGATCGTCTGGTGGCAGGCGAGGCAGCCGCAGGGCCGTGTGACTGCAGCAGACCACTTCCCCCTGGAAGCAGCTGAGTTGTACTGGCACTTTGTTGATGGGATCTGGGTGATTCTCTTCGTGATCCTTTATCTGCTCTGATCCCTTGCCTTGATTGGCGAGCATGGCCAGAATTCAGTTGAATTAAATCCTGAAATGCTGGTCGGCAAGGAACTGCTGGACAAGGCCAGATCGCTCAGCAATCGGCCTGAAGATGACATCGCTCGCGGCTGCGGCTACGTCGGCCCAAGCGGACGTCTGCTCAAAAAGAGTTTTTATCGAGCCCTGGTGGAGGCCAAAGCGGCGGCCCAGGGATGGCAATTGCCGAAAAGCAGCAGCAGTTCCTCAGGCGGCAGCCGTGGTCGCCAGGCCGAATTCCGAACCCGAGTGCATGGCAACGGCAACCTGCTGATCGGCCACGCCTACACCCGTCGGCTCGGCCTGGAACCCGGCCAGGAGTTCAAGATCGAGCTCCAGCGGGACTCCGGAATGATTGTTCTTCAGCAGATGGATCAAGACCAGCCGTGAGCAGCCAGCCAGTTGGCTGACAGATCCTCATCCTTGTTTCGGCCATCGGCGTTTCCTTTATCGGCAGCGGTGGCATGCAGCAGCCGCTCGGCATAACGGGCCAGTTGATCGGCCTCCAGGTTCACGGTGTCCCCAACAGCCAGGTGCCTCAGGGTCGTTGCCTCCCAGGTGTGGGGGATGACAGCGAGAGTGAATGTCGTTCCATCTGCTGAACATTCAGCCACCGTGAGGCTGATCCCATCCACCGCGATGCTGGCCTTCTCACAGACATAACGGCCGAATCGGGGTTCCGACCAGCGGATCGACAGGGCCCAGGAGTGAGGGAGAGTCTCCAAGTGGGTGACTTCACCGATGGCATCCACATGACCGCTCACCAGATGACCACCAAGGCGGTCGCTCAGCCGAAGCGCCGGCTCGAGGTTCACGGCTCCACCACGATCCGCCTTGCGTCCCAACGTGGTGCGGCGAAGGGTTTCTTCACTCACATCGGCGCGGAAGCCATCTCCCATAAGCTCTGCCGCCGTGAGGCAAACGCCATCCACAGCCACGCTGTCGCCAAGCGCCAATGGGGCAAAAGGAGCGCAGCCCCAAACCACCACCGCCCCTGCACGACGCTCGATCCTTCCCTCTGACTGCACTAGCCCCGTGAACATCGCTCGCAGCGGCTCTCTGGCCATAATCGGATAGAGCTGCGCCGCCGACATGGTCGAAATGAGCGTCGCCGGAATTGCCCTCGATGCCGCCAGCCGCACACCCATGGTGCTGCTGCGGGATCCAAGCGGTCGACGTCAAGTTCCGATCTGGATCGACCAAGCACAAGCCCACAACATCATGGCGGGGCTGCAGGGAGGTGCACCACCACGCCCCCTGAGCCATGACCTGATGGCAGCACTCTTGGTGGCTGGGGGCCTCGAGCTGGAGCGCGTAATTGTTCATGCGATCGAAGACAACACCTTTCATGCGGTCTTGAAGCTGCGACCAGACCTGGACGAAGCGGAGTTGGCCGAAGACGAAGTGCTGGAGCTGATTGAAGTGGATGCCCGACCCAGCGACGCCATTGCGCTGGCGATCCGAACCGGGAGCAGCATCTGGATGCTGGAGGAGGTGGTAGCGGAAGCCTCGATTCCTGTGGATGCGGAGGCCGATGCTGAAGATCAAAGTGCCTTCAGCCGTTTCGTCGACGACCTCAGCCCTGCCGCCTTGGTGCGCCATCTGCGCAACCAAGACAGCGAAGCACCCTCGGAGGAGTGAAAACCCGCGCCTTCGGCAGCGGCCGCCCCGTCAGCCTGTTCAGCCTGGGCACGATGCGTGCCCTGAACTCAGCGGCCCAGATGGCCGAAGTGCTTGACGCGGCAGCTGCAGCTGGAATCAATCACCTGGAAACCGCCCCGGCCTACGGACCTGCGGAACGTTTTCTGGGAGAGGCCCTTCGCCAGAACAGCCGGACAAGATCAGGCCACTGGGTGATCACCAGCAAACTGCTGCCGGGGCTGAGTTTCGAAGAGGGACAACGCCACCTTGATCAGATTCTGGAGCGGCTGGGCTGTCCACAGCTCGACAACCTCGCCATCCATGGCATCAACCGGGAGGAACATCTGGACTGGGCCCTGGTGGGCGATGGGTCCAGGCTTATGGATTGGGCCCTCAGCAGCGGCCGCGTCAGCCAGGTGGGCTTCAGCAGCCATGGCAGCAACCCGCTGATCGATCGGGCGCTGCGCAGCCAGCGCTTCAGTTTCTGCAGCCTGCACCTGCATTGGCTGGATCCCCAGCGCCTGCCCTTGGCCCGTTGGGCCCTTGAGCAAGGCCTCGGTGTGATGGCAATCTCCCCTGCAGACAAAGGCGGTCGCCTACAGGCCCCCAGCCCAACACTGGTGGAGGACTGCACCCCCTTTGCTCCCCTTCAGCTGGCCTACCGGTTCCTGCTGGCACAGGGCATCAGCACCCTGACCGTTGGTGCCGCAGCTGCAGGCGATCTTCAACTCGCCGCAACACTGGCTCAAGAGGATGGCCCCCTCAGCCAGGCAGAGCAACAGGCCCTGATCACGGCAGAAAGGCGGCAGCAGGAACGCCTCGGCCAGGATCATTGCAAGCAGTGTCAGGCCTGCATTCCCTGTCCGAACGAGGTCCCGATTCCCGAACTCTTACGGCTGCGCAATCTGGCCATAGGCCATGGGCTCACCGCATTCGCGCAGGAGCGCTACAACCTGATCGGCCGTGCCGGCCACTGGTGGGAAGAGAACGATGCTTCGGCCTGTGAACGCTGTGGGGAGTGCCTTCCACGTTGCCCGCATCACTTGCCCATCCCTGATCTGCTGGCAGACACCCACCAAAGCCTGGAGGCTTCACCGCGACGGCGGCTCTGGAGCTGAATCTCGCCAGAGCTCTTCCAAGGCACTCCGGTCGTGGGGCAACAGCGGTGGCAGCGACCAGCAGCGCGACCAGGTGTCTGCAGACGGAAAGAGCAGAGGCCGCAGACGCGCCGAAAGGGCGTTTTGATCCGCCATCGCCCCTGACGATGCAATCGGCGCCCGCCATCCCTGCTGCACCAATCGGCGACGCAGGGGATCCCCCCATCCCTGCTCGACCCAGCTCTGGGGCACCGGTTCACGACTGGCCTCCGGTCGGAGCAGAACAGTCCAGTGCAAGGGAGCACCGGAGGCAGGCAGTACCGCCCGAAGACGGGGATCCCTCCCCAGCAGAGCGATGCAACGGTTGAGCGGAAGAACCACCAGCTTGGCCTCACCCTTGAGCAGCCAGTTGGTGGCTTGCCGGTCGTCGTAGGTGAGCACCTGGCGACGCAGCGCACTCAAAGCTTGGCCTCCGCCCAGATTGTCCGCCAGGCTCATCACCAGGCGGGGGCTGGCGGGCAGCACCACACGTCCTGCCATGGAGGAATCCAGCAACAGGGACCACCCCTTCTGGGTCATGGCTGGGTCATCCCGCAGCAGCATCACCCAGGGGCTAACGGACAGCGGCAACACCCGATCCTGCAGGGCACCGAGGTCAGCCAGAAGAGCCTTGGCCTGACCATCCAACTGGCTGAAGAGCGGTTCAGAGGCGATGGGCTGGAGTTTGTCCGCTGGATGGGCATCAAGCCACCCATCAGCCATCACCAACAAATCGGCACGCGCCTGATCCGCCGGCGTCCAGTCCTGCTGGGCTGGGGCCAGCGTCAGGCGCCAGGGCTTGGGCAAGGCATCAGCCCACAGTTTCGGCAAAACCCCAGCCGGAGCCATCATTGTTGGTGCGGCTGTCGCAGGACGACAGCCCGCCAACAGCACGGTGCCGGTCGCCCCGATCATCTGGAGCACATGGCGCCGGCTCAAGGGACCCAACCGCTCACTCCAGACGTTCATGGGCTTGACGTTACGGGGCGGCTGAGCAGCTGCTCCAAGGCATGCTCACAATCCAGCACCAGGTCGTCACAGGACCAACCGCGCAGCTGTGCGAGCAGCAAGAGGGCTCCGGCCCCCACCCCTTCTTTCACATGGCCCCGTTCGTAGTCCCTTAAGGGTTGATGGGTACTGCTGTGAAAACGCACTCCACAGGCCAAGACGGACAGTGCGGCAGCCAGGTGGCTTGCGGTGGCATCCACCAACCCGCCAAAGGGTGACTGCCCCGCAGCGGCCGCACCCTCATCAGCAAGCCAGCCGGTGGTGCCGATCAGCACCTGGGCCGCCAGGTGTTCCCGCTGACGGGCGGGCAAAGCCTGCATCGCCAAGGCCAGAACAGCCAGCATCTGGCAACCGCCCCCCAGCAACAGCGGTTGTCCCGCCGAGACCGCACCCACCAACACCCCTGCGGTGAAGGCCTGAAAAGGGTCACCAACAGCAGCCAGGATCTGCTCGGACGAAGGATGTGCGCCAAGAGACGCCCGCTGCAGCCCTCGGGTAACGAGCTCTTGCTTGAGCTGCTGCGGCGGATGAAGAGCACTACCGCTGATCAGATGGGCAACCTCCACGCCGAGGGCCGTCAACACCGCTTGAGCGGTTGTGGTGCCTCCTGGAACACACTCCGCCACCACCAGGGGGCGTTGTAACCGCCGCCCCAGCAGCTCTCCCTGTCGCCACAAATGCTGCACCCGCAGCAATGGCATCGCCGCACCAGTGGATAGACAAGCCGAGGGGCCTTGATCCAGGGGCTCAATGTCCAGGTGGGGAAAATCGGGTTTCTGGACCAAGCCAAGAGCCGCCACCTGCGGCGTCAACTTCAAGCGTCGCGCCGCGACATAACTGAGCAGGGCGGGGGAGACCCCAGCGGGCAGTGGCGGTAGGGGCCAACGGCGCTGTCCAGCCGGACCACGGATCAGGAGCTCCGCATCAGCCAGGGCGGTGTAGCGCCGCGAAGCCACGGTGGAGCCAGCGGCAGAGATCCCCTCATGCTCCGCCGTTCGTGTTGCCGCCAGAACGAGCAACAGATCCAGCGGTTGATCGTTGGAGGTCCAGGGACGGAGTGCCGCTGCATCCAGAGCGCTTGCACCGAGACGTCCCAGCTGCTGACAGCCCTCAGGCAACACCGAGGTTTCAGAGGGGATCGAGGGCAATGAGTCCATGAAGCAGCCTCGGGGGCTCCGGAATCGGTGATTTCAGGCGGGGAAAGATCCAGTACGCCAGAGCATGAAGGGACAGGACGTAGATGACCTCCTGAACCACCACCAACAGCAGCGCCATCAACTGCACCTGGGTGAGATCTGGTGTGATCGGCAGATGCAGCGCCGCGATCAAGCGGTCGAGCAGAGCGGAGCCAGCCCGGGTGATCACCACCCAGAGGTTTTCTCCCACCAGCAACGAGAGCACGAGAACTCGGACCAAAAAACCTGCTGTTCCAAGAACGATGCCCCCCGACCAGCTCAGCCACCAGCTGACCCCCCGGCACCAGCTCCAACCCAGCCACAGCGACAAAAGCCCATAGGGAAACAGCAGCAGCGGCCCACGCAAAGGCCCCATCAAGGCCGTGAGCAGAAGCACGGAAAGCAACAGCCCCTCGGCACCAGAACGACTGCCGCGCCGTAATTGCAGCAGGATCAGGGGCAGGGGAAGGGCCAGACGGAACAGCGCACCACCCACCGGTAAGTAGTAGAGGGCTAACCAGATCAGCCCCGTCGCGGCCGCGAGATACGCCCCCTCAACAAGCCTCAGAGCCTGCTGGCGGCTCAACCGGGGAGTCGCCTCGGTCATGGTTCAACCCGCTCAATCCGTTCCACAGCGAAGCCAACACCCGCCTCGCGCAGGGCGCGGGTAACGGCTTCAGCAGGAGCGGCAGGGTCGGCTCCGGCCAAACGGATGGTGATCCGGTATGGCGCCTGGGGCAGACGTTGGGATGCCACCGTCCGCGGTTTTGGCTGCGGCACAAGCTCAGGGGCATTCTCTGCCTCAGGCCGGGAAACAGCCTCGGGCTCCGATGCGGAGGGAGGCTCAGCAGTGGAACTTGCAACCGTTGGACTGGTTTTCACAGCCGGGACGGGCGCAGTTAGCTGAACCGGTCTGTCTTCAGGCACCGCAAAGGATCGCTCCAACTGCTCGGCGACCGGTGTACCGGCACAGGCCTGCAGGAGCCCCACAGGCAGCAGCCAAAGCAGACGGGCCATCAATTGTCAGCCGGCTTGATCACCCGCACCGCACTGGCCCTTAGCCGACCGGTCTTGGTGGTGGCGGGGGGTTTCTTGGCGGCAGGTTTTTTGGCAGCTGGCTTCTTCGCCGCCGGTTTTTTCGCGGCAGTTTTACGACCGCCCTTTTTCGATGCTGCCTTGGCGGCAAGCAGTTCCACCGCCTCCTCAAGGGTCACATCGTCAGCGCCTTTACCTTCCGGCAGCGAGGCATTCACCTTGCCCTGTTTGACGTAAAGGCCGTAGGGGCCGTCATAGACCTGAATCGTTTCATCACTGCCCTCCGGCTTACCGATGTCCTTGAGGGCGGTGCGTCCACCCCGCCCCCGTTTGGGCATGGCCAGCAGCTCGAGGGCACGGCTCAGCCCCACCGCCAGAACATCGTCGTCCCCCTTGAGGGATCGGTAATCCTTCTCGCCTTTGCCTTTGTCCCAGACGACATAGGCGCCAAATCGGCCCAGCCCCGCCTGAATGCGCCCACCATCGGGATGTTCACCGAGAAGACGCGGCAAGCGGAGCAGTCCGAGGGCATCCTCCAAGGTGAGATCTTCAGGCTTCTGCCCCTTGGGCAGCGACGCGCGCTTGGGCTTGGGATTCTCATCACTCACCTGGCCCCGCTGCACGTACGGGCCGTACTGACCGAAGAGCAGGTAGACCAAATCACCCGTTTCGGGATCCTCACCGATGGCTTCAGGGCCGTCGGCCTTCTGTTTGAGGATCAGTTCGGCCTGCTCCTCATCCAGATCAGCCGGAGTGATCTCCCGGGGCAAGGTGGCCTTGATCAGCTCTTCCTCACCGTCGTCGCTAACACGTTTGGCCTCCAGGTAGGCGCCAAAACGGCCGATACGAACCACGGAAGACAAGCCCTCCAGATCGATGGTGCGGGATGCACCTGGGTCAATGTCCCCTTCCCGCTGCTGCACCTGGGTTTCCAGGCCCTCTTCTCCTTTGTAGAAACCCTCCAGGTAAGGCAACCACTGCACCTTGCCGTGAGAGATCTCATCGAGGGTGTTCTCCATCCGGGCGGTGAAGCTGGTGTCCACCAGTTCAGGGAAATGCTCCTCGAGCAGCGCCGTCACGGCAAAGGCGGTGAAGCTGGGGGTAAGAGCATTGCCGAGCAGCGTCGCGTAGCCGCGATCAACAATCGTTCCAATGATCGAGGCGTAGGTCGACGGCCGGCCGATGCCCTCTTTTTCCAGCATCTTCACGAGCGATGCCTCGCTGAACCGTGCCGGCGGCTGGGTCTGATGCCCGAGAGGTTCGACAGTCTTCGGCTCCGGTGAATCGCCAACGCTCAATGCCGGCAACAACACTTCCTGCCCCTCAATGGCAGCATCGGGATCATCGCTGCCCTCCACGTAGGCGCGGAAGAAACCGGGGAAGTCGATGCGCTTGCCGCTGGCCCGGAAACTGGCCTCGCCTGAGCTGAGATCAACCGACAGCATGGTGAGCCTGGCCTCGGCCATCTGGCTGGCCACGGTGCGCTTCCAGATCAGCTCATAGACCGCCAGATCTCGCCCATCAAGACCGGTCTCACCGGGGGTTCGGAAGCTTTCGCCCGACGGACGAATCGCTTCATGAGCCTCCTGGGCATTGCGGGCTTTGGTGCTGAACTGCCGCGGCCCCTTGCTCAAATACTCCTTGCCGTAGAGGCTCTCCACGCAGCTGCGTGATGCATTGATCGCCTGATCCGACAAGTGAACCGAGTCGGTCCGCATATAGGTGATGAAACCGCGTTCGTAGAGCCCCTGGGCACAGCGCATGGTTTCCCGGGCTGAGAGGCGCAACTTGCGATTCGCCTCCTGTTGGAGGGTGCTAGTGGTGAAGGGAGGCACCGGCTTGCGCACGGTGGGCTTTTCCTCCACCGCGTCCACCGTCCAGGCGTTGGATCGCACGGCTTCAGCCAACGCCTTGGCCTCGATCTCGCTGAGCAGCCGCACGGCACTGCCCGCTTTCAGCCCGCCGGTGCTCTCGTCGAAGTCGTTGCCTGTGGCGATCCGCTGGCCACCCACATGGGTGAGCTTGGCCTCAAAGGCGCTGCCCGACTGCTCAAGTTGGGCCTTGAGGTCCCAGTAACTGCCGCTGCGGAAGGCACGCCGGGCCCGTTCCCGCTGGACCAGGAGCCGAACCGCAACGGACTGCACCCGCCCTGCGGAGAGTCCCCAGGCCACCTTTTTCCAGAGGAGAGGGGACAGGGTGTATCCCACAAGGCGATCCAAAATGCGCCGGGTTTCCTGGGCATGGACCAGCTCCATGTCCAGGTCGCGGGTTTGGTCAAGGGCCTTGCCGATGGCTTCCTTGGTGATCTCGTGAAACACCATCCGCTTCACCGGCACCTTCGGCGCCAGCAACTGGAGCAAGTGCCAACTGATGCTCTCGCCTTCCCGGTCTTCGTCCGTCGCCAGCAGCAACTGATCAGCCCCCTTGAGGGCGTCCTTGAGTTCGCGAACCGTCTTCTTCTTGTCTTTCGGAACCACGTAAAGCGGCTCGAAATCCGAGTCGGTGTTCACACCGAGATTGGCCCATTTCTGCCCCTTGGCCGATGCCGGAATCTCGCTGGCGTTGTTGGGAAGGTCGCGGACATGCCCCATGGAGGCTTCAACTTTGAATCCCTTGGGCAGAAAGCCACGGATGGTCTTGGCCTTCGTGGGGCTTTCAACGATGACGAGGGTGTGCGCCACTAGCGGCAGGTGAACCGTTCCCCTTCTTTATCGCACCGAGCAGCGCTCTGCATGATCGTCGGCGCGTCAAGCGCCGCTACAGTCGCCGCAGCGCAACGGTTCCAGGCTGTCATGCCCGACATGGGTGCTTCCCTTCTCGCCACCCAGGCCATGGCTGCCCCTGGTGAGCTGCTGAATCTCTCTCTCAATGCTTCCGCAGTGCTGCCCGAAGCAGCAGTGCTGCTGGCGATGATCGCCACCCTCTTGGTGGACCTGGCGGGCGAAAAGGTCGCCACACGCTGGGTGCCCCCGATTTGCTACCTCGGCCTAGGGACCTCCCTGGTTCTGCTGGCCCTGCAGTGGAATGCACCCCTAGAGCCATCCTTCCTCGGGTCCTTTCTCGCCGACAACCTGGCGGTGGCCTTCAGGGCTGTGATTGCCCTGTCCACGCTTCTTTCGCTACTGATCAGCTGGCGTTATGCCGAGAAGAGCGGCACTCCTGTTGGCGAGTACGCCGCCATCCTTCTCGCCGCCACCCTCGGCGCCATGCTTCTTTGCGGGGCAACGGATCTGGTGAGTGTGTTCATTTCGCTGGAAACGCTCTCTGTCGCCAGCTATCTGCTGTCGGGCTACATGAAGCGGGATGCCCGCAGTTCGGAAGCAGCACTCAAATACCTGCTTGTGGGATCGGCAGCTGCTGCTGTTTTCCTCTACGGCTCCTCCCTTCTCTACGGCCTGAGCGGCAGCACCAGCCTCGACACCATCGGCCTGGCCCTGCAGACCAGCACCACACCTCTGGCCGCTTTGGCCCTGGTGTTCGTCTTGGCCACCGTTGCATTCAAGATCGCAGCCGTTCCCTTCCACCAGTGGACGCCTGACGTTTACGAAGGCTCACCAACCCCTGTGGTGGCGTTCCTCTCCGTGGGTTCCAAAGCAGCCGGTTTTGCACTAGCCCTTCGCATCCTGGTGGGCTGCTTCGGTGCCTTCGACGATCAATGGAAATTGCTATTCACCGTTCTGGCGGTGTTGAGCATGACCTTGGGCAACGTTGTTGCCCTCGCACAGACCTCGATGAAGCGAATGCTGGCCTACAGCTCGATTGGCCAGGCCGGCTTCGTGATGATCGGCATGGTCTGCGGTACAGAGGAGGGTTTTGCGGCCATGGTTTTGTATATGGCGGCCTACCTGTTTATGAACTTGGGGGCCTTCGCCTGCATCATCCTCTTCTCGATCCGCACAGGAAGTGATCGAATCTCCGATTACGCCGGGCTTTACCAGAAGGATCCCCTAATCACCCTCGGCCTCAGTCTTTGCCTGCTTTCCCTGGGTGGAATTCCTCCAATGCTGGGTTTCTTCGGAAAGATCTATCTGTTCTTTGCCGGTTGGGCCAACCACCAGTACCTGCTGGTGGTGGTTGGCTTGGTCACCTCTGTGATCTCGATCTACTACTACATCTCAGTCATCAAGATGATGGTGGTGAAGGAGCCCCAAGAGGCCTCCGATGTGGTCAAGGCCTATCCCGACGTGAACTGGTCGTTGATGGGGATGCAGCCGCTGCGGGTTGCCCTAATTGGATGTGTGGCCATCACCGCCGTTGGCGGAATCCTCTCCAATCCACTGTTCCAGTGGGCCAACACAGCGGTTGCAGGAACTCCATTGCTTCAGCAGGCCATCGCCCTCTCCAGCCTGAAGGGCCTTGGCTGAGCCTGCGCGACCGCCAGTTGCTGAGCTCCGGGGTATCAGCAAGATCTACGGATCCGGTGATCTCGAAGTCAAAGCCCTTGATCAACTGAATCTCACCGTCCAGGAGGGGGATTACCTGGCGGTAATGGGCGCCAGCGGCTCCGGCAAGAGCACGGCAATGAACATCCTTGGCTGCCTCGACCGGCCCACCAGTGGGACCTACCGGCTCAATGGCATGGCCGTTGAACAGTTGGAGGACGATGCGTTAGCCGACGTTCGCAACCGCTCGCTCGGGTTTGTCTTTCAGCAGTTCCATCTGCTCGGCCACGCCAGCGCCATGGAGAATGTGATGCTTCCGATGATTTATGCGGGGGTTCCCAGGGACGAACGGGTCGAGCGTGCCCAATCGGCACTGCGCCGTGTTGGCCTAGCGCAGCGTCTGGAGAACAAGCCCAATCAGCTCTCCGGAGGGCAGCAACAACGGGTGGCCATTGCCCGAGCCATCATCAATCGCCCCAGTCTGTTGCTGGCGGACGAACCCACAGGGGCCCTGGATTCCAGCACCACCGCCGAGGTACTGGAACTGTTTGATGAACTCCACCAGCAGGGCATCACCCTGGTGATGGTGACCCATGAGGACGATGTGGCGGCCCGAGCACAGCGCATTGCTCGGTTCCAGGATGGTCGGGCACTCACAGGATGCCCACAATGAGTGCAGTGCCCCTGCGCTAATGGTGAAGCCCCCCAAGGCTCTGCATGTTGCAGTTGTGGAGGATGACCCACGCATTCAGCAGCTGATCAGCGCTGAAATCACCGATGAGGGGCACGCCTGCATTTGCTTCGGTTCCGCAGAAGACTTTCTCGTCGAAGCAAGCTCCGAGCACTTTGACCTGCTGCTGCTGGATTTGATGCTGCCGGGCATGGACGGCTTGGCCTGCCTGAAACAGCTGCAGCTCAAGTCCCCTTCCGAGCCTGCTTTGAGGGTGGTGATCGTGACGGCTCTCAATGATGCCGACAGGAAACGCGAAGCTTTGGCTAACGGAGCGGAGGCCTACGTGCTCAAGCCGGATCTGTTCGAACAGCTGCCGCAACTGCTCCAGACGCGTTCGATGTTCTGAGTTTCAGACGCAAGCGCACGATCGTGGTGGTTTCTTGCGGTGAGGGCTGCTGATGGAGCTCAAGCGTTCCTCCACACCCCCTGACCAGTTCGCGCACCAAGGCGAGCCCCAAACCAGGGCCCTCCACCCTTTCCCCGTCGCGTTCGGGCTTGCCCCGGAAAAACGGTAGAGACCAGCGTTCCAGATCCTCCGAAGCCACAGGGGCATCAAGGCTCTGACTGGCGAACTCCAGGATGCAATGGTCGAGCCCGTCACTGCCAGCAAGGCTGAGCTGAATCGGCATGGATCGATTGGCGTGCTGGCAAGCGTTGTCCAGCAACTGATCCAACGCCAGCATCAAGGCCCGAGGGTCGGTTTGGACCATCAGTTCGTCCCCCCATTCCAGGCCCTTCAGCTGGAGACTCGGAGCCAGCTCCCGAGAGGCTTCATACCAGCGCTGAAGCAGCGGCCCCAAGAGGTGGTCGCCACAGCTGACCACATCAGGATCCAGCTCCAGGCGTGTAAGCAGCGAGAGATGACCGAGCAACTTCTGAATCCGCGCCATTTCCTCGCGGGCCATCGTGAGACGGGAGCTGACGGCCTCAGGGAGAGCGCTCAGCCGAGCCATCCGTTGCAGATTCCCGCTCACGATCGCCAGGGGCGTGCGCAATTCATGGGTGAGATCGGTCATGAAGCGCTGCTGCTGAACCAAGGCCCGTTCTTCGGGGCTGAGGTCGCGCAACGACACCAGCAGAAACGGCGCCTGAATCAATTCGACCGGCCGCCAACGCAGCAAGTGCACCTGCGATTCATCACCATTCGGGGACAGCACCTGGCAGCGGCTCTCTCCCGACGTCCGCGGCAGAGGCAGGTGGGGGTCCAACAACTGGAGTGCTGCCTTGGCATGGGCATCCAAGGGCCTGAGCTTCAGAACATCAGCCAGGGTTTGATTCACCAGCTGAATCGGCACGCCACCAACAAAGAGGTCGGCAGAGGCTTGATTTGCCCAGTGAATTCTTCGATGCACATCGACAATCACCATCGCTTCGCTGGCCGCGTCGAAAGCGACCTGAAGCATTCCAAGGGACTGCCGCAATTGCGCAATCAGCTCTCTATCCCTCGAGGATGACGACGATGAATCTGAGCTATTCATGCCGAACCACCCATCTCAGCTCGATTCCATCAACGGTCGCAGCGTTGCCGCGAACGACCAGCTTCCATTGCTGTGCTTCTCCGCCACAATGAAATGTTCACTTTCAATGGCATGCCCATCGGAGCAAAAAGTTGCCAGTTTCAACGGGTGATTCAGCACCTTGGAGACCTCCGTCAGTTGGAAACGGGCGAACCCAGCGTGATGGGAATCGCGAAAGCTTGGCGGCAAAATCAAACCAAGGGATTGACCAATCAGCGCGGCTTCAGACCAGCCGTAGACGGCCTTGAAACGATCATTGATTTCCTGCACGATCCCAGAGGAATCGGCACGAACAAAGGGGAGGTCTTCCTTCTCACGCAGTGCTCGGATTTGGTCTTCCGTCCAGGCGCCTGGGGTCGACATAGCGAAAAACAGCCGATTTCAATGTAGGGACAAAATCAGTGAAATTTCTTTCGATGCCTAGAGTGGAATGAGGTTTTAAGGCCGGATGTCCCCGGAATCCCAGCACCGTCTCCGTGTCCTTCTTGTTGACGACGAACACAAACTGACTGATCTGCTTCGTCTGGAGCTTGATGTCGAGGGATACGACGTTGATGTTGCCTCTGACGGAGCCAGCGGCCTGATCCGCAGCCGGGCTGAACCCACTCCAGACCTGATCATCCTGGATTGGAACCTGCCGGACTTCAGCGGCATCGACATCTGTCAACGCATCCGAGCCGGGGGAATCACCATCCCAATCCTGATGCTCACGGGGCACGACGAGATCACTGATCGGGTCAAAGCTCTCGATGCCGGCGTTGATGATTACCTGATCAAGCCATTTTCCATCGACGAATTAATGGCGCGCCTACGGGCCATGCACCGTCGCGCTGAAACATTCTCAGGGCCCGTGAGCGGCTCCGAGGTCAACGAAATTCTCAAGGTCGCCGACCTCAGCATGAACACGCGAACCCGGGATGTGACTCGGGGAGATCGTGCCCTCCGACTGTCGGTGAAGGAATACGACCTGCTGAATTTCCTGATGAGGGGCGCAGGCCGTGTGCTCGAACGTCAAGAGATCATGCACGGTGTATGGGGAGAAAATTTTTATGGGGACGACAATCTTCTGGACGTCTACATCCGCTACCTGCGTCAAAAAGTCGAATTGGACGATGCGCCAACCCTCATCCACACCGTGCGCGGTGTCGGATTCATCCTCAGGGAACAATCGAACTGAAGTCTCTGTTTCGCTCGGCTTCGCTTTGAGCTAGGGCTGATCGCGTTCAAGGCTGCGCAACACCTGGTCGAGCAGCAACGCAACAGGATCGTTGTTCTCACGCATCACGGAGGAAAGATCCAGATCTCCAGGATCAACGGCCTGCCAACCTGCCCGCGATGGTGTGCGCAACTCGAAATGCAGGTGCGGGCCTGTGCTGAGGCCCGTGCTGCCGACGCGGCCAATCACCTCTCCTTGGCGTACCGGCTGACCGGGTCGCACATAGATCTCCGAGAGATGGCCATACAACGTGCGGCGCAATGGCTCGGCATGTTCCAGTTCGATGGCGATGCCATACCCACCAGCAAGACCACTACTTAAGACCTGTCCCGAAAGAGCAGCCACCACCGGCGTGCCCTCCGGCGCTGCAAAGTCCCGACCGGCATGCATCAACCAGCTCCCCAGGATGGGATGCAAACGCCAACCAAACCCACTGCTTTTAAAGGCGTCTCCAGCCACAGGGAAGAGCAGTTGACTGTCGCCATTTCCAGGGCTGGGCAGCGGACGAGGCGTGACAGCGAAGACGGATTCCAGACGAAAGGTGCCGCCATCGCGGGCGAGAAGCGCTGACACGGGAACACGCAACGGTTGCCGGGAGGGGATCAGCCGAACCCGAGCCGAAGCCGGTGCCCCCGGCGGACGCCTGGCCACCCCGGACGCACAGTCCTTCCGGGACAGAGCACCAGTTCGACAGGCCTCTTCAAACCGGCTTCGTTCCATGGGAACCACCGAGCCACCACCCTGGAGCAGCTTGCGCTCCTTGGACGTGATCACCCGTTGTCGGACCAGCCCATCGAGAGACTGATCAAAACCCTGCGCAGCCGCAGCTGGAACCAACATCCAGATCAGCGCGAACCAAGCCAGCAACGGACGAGACGGCTGTGCAGGGAAATCCTATGGATGGGACACCAACTCAGGGCCAGCGGCGCCAGGTTTCGGTCCTTGAACCCTGACGCAAACGAAGCCCTCCATCGCCTTCAAGGCCAGCAATCCTCCAAATCTGACCGTCTTCAGGATGGACGAGCTGATCGGACCAGAGCCGGGCCTGAACGCCATCGAGGCACCAAGCCCCATCGCCTCCAACGGCGTGACAGTGATCGAAGGCAAGTAAAACCTCCGCCGTCCACCGGATCGGATCCGCAGCCTGCTGTCCTTCCAGCCTTCGCAGGGCAATGGCGTTACCAGGGACTGAATTCCGCACATTCAGGCCCAGGCCGATGCGCAGCAAACGCAGCTGGGAGCCCCGTTGCACCACCCCAGGCAGGAGGCCCGCCAATTTGCGGCCGTTCACGAGCAGGTCATTGGGCCATTTGATCTGAACCGAAAGGCCCCGCTGCTCAAGCCGTTGCGCCACAGACAGGGCCAGCGCCAAGCCAAGCAAGCCGGCCTGACCGGACCCATGGCTCCGCCAGGGCAATGCAGCACTGATCCAGACACCGCCTGGCGGAGAAACCCAGGCGCGCCCCCGCTGGCCGACTCCCCGGCGTTGGTGGGTAGCAATAACGGCGCGAGGCCCCAGCAACGAGGGCTGATCGCGCAACCAGGTCCCCAGCAGCTCCTCCGTGCTGCTGCACACAGGCACATGCCGGATGGTCCAGTGGCGTGCCGAGGCACCAGCGAGGCGGCGATACGTCGCCATCAACCGACCACCACCGTGGTGAGGGCATCGATGTTGCGGCATGCGTGGATCAGTCATCCATCGCATCCGCGAGTCGCGATGCAGCCTCCACCAACTCATTCACCGGCCGCACCAGCGCCATGCGCAGCCACTGGCGACCGCCGCCACCAAAACCGGACCCAGGGGTCAAGGCGACACCACTGCGCTGAAGCAGTTCCCTGGCGGCATCTTCATCACTCCAACCCCGACGATGGGCCGCATCAGGCAAGGGGAACCAGAGGTACATCGCCATCTCTGAACAGGGAACCGACCAACCGCGTGCCCTGAGGGTCTCGACCACACGATCCCGTCGTTCGCGATAGGTCGGATGCAGTTGCCGCGGCCAATCGGGGAAGCGTTGCAAGGCCTGGATCGCACCCTGCTGCAGGGCCAAGCTCTGGTTGAAATCGATGACGGCCTTGGCACGACGCAGGGCGGCAATCAGCGGTGCAGCACCAACAGCGAAACCAAGTCTGAATCCCCCAAGGCACCAGCCCTTCGAGAGGGAGAAGAATTCAATGCCGCACTCTCTCCAGTTCGGAGCCTGCAAAAGAGAGGGAGGTTCTCCATCCAGGGCGAGATCCACATAGGGATTGTCGTGAGCGATCACCACGTCGTGCCGAGCCGCGGTCGCCATGATGCGATTGAGATCCTCCTGATCCCCCACCCGGGCTGAAGGGTTGTGGGGATACCCCAAAACGAAAAGCTTCAGTTGATCCCAAAGCTGGGGGCTGATGGTCGTTAGATCCGGACGCCAGTCTTTTTCGGGGGAGAGGGCCAAGGCCTTGGTCCGGGCTCCCGCCAAGTGCAATCCACCGGTATGGGACGGATAACAGGGGTCCAGATGCAGGGCAGCGTCACCGGGATCAAGCACCGCAAGCGGCAGATGGGCTGTTCCTTCCTGGGATCCCACCAACAACTGGACCTCATGATCAGGATCCACCGAAACGTCGAAGCGATGGCGACACCAGTCCGCGACGGCGGCATGGAAAGGCCTCAGCCCGGCTTGCAGGCAATAGGAGCAGCTGTTGGACTCCACGACCGCAGAGGCCATGGTGTCCAACAAAGCCTTGGGCGGCCGAAGATCAGACGATCCGATGGAGAGATCCACCAGATCCGGACGTGCGGAAGAAGACGCCTCAACGCGATAAGCGTGCTTTGCAGCATCAACACGGGCAAAAACAGCGTTGCCCAGCGAGGCAAGCCGCTTAGAGGTTGGCATCCAAGAAGGCCTGCAGCTGCGGTTTGGCGATGGCACCTTCATGCCGCGCCAAAACTTCACCGTTGCGGAACAGAATCAACGTGGGGATGCCCTGCACCTGATAGGCGTCACGGGTCTGGGGATTCCCATCCACCTCAAGCTTGCCAACGCTGAGGCGATCGCCGTAGTCGCTCGCGACCCAATCCATCAATGGGGCGATCAGTCGGCAGGGGCCACACCAGGCGGCCCAGAAATCGACAAGGACAGTGCCGGAAGCCTTGAGGACTTCACGTTCAAAACCAGCGTCGGTGAAATCGGCAACAGCTCCAGCCAAGGCACTCAAATGACTGAACCGATCCTATGGAAAGCCGGACGCCTTTCCCGGGTTGATCAGAGCTTGTCGATGGATCGCTTCAAGTCTTCGAGTTCGGCATCCACCTCTTCCACCTGCACGGGCTTCACGGCTTCAGACGACTCGGACGCGGGCAGAGCAACGGCTTCCGGGCCTCCTTTCAGCTGAGCGCGCAACGCCTCGAGATCATCATCAACGCCGCCACCGCTTTCCAGAGCCGCGAACTGACTTTCCAGATCAGTTCCAGCCAGCTCAGCCGCAGCCTGACCGGTGGCCTCCAGGGCCTCCACCTTTTCCTCCATCCGCTCGAAGGCGGCCATGGCGGAATTGGTGCCGATGCTGCCGACGGCGCTTTGCAACTGCTGCTGAGCCTTGGCCGCCTGAGCCCGGGCCTTCAGCATGTCCTTCTTGGTCTTGGCCTCGGCGATCTTTCCTTCGAGGGCGACCAGACTCTTTTTGAGCGATTCCACCTGGCCGTCTTGGGCCTGCACCTGCGCGGTCAGTGACGTCGCCGTCTCCTGGAAGGTCTTGCGCCGGGTCAAAGCTTCCCGAGCCAGGGATTCCTCACCCTTTTTCAGTGCCAGCTCGGCACGCTCGTACCAAGTTTTGGATTGGGCTGCAGCCTGTTCAGCCTGACTGGTCAACCGCTTCTGACTCGCGATTGCCAGGGCAACGGCCTGACGCAATTTGACCAGATCCGCCTGCATGTCAGCGACGGATTGGTCGAGGATTTTGGAAGGGTCCTCCATGCTGCTGACGGCAGCGTTGGCGTTGGCGCGAACCAACCTGCTCAGCCGATCAAAGAAACCCATGACATGGCCCTAGACGCGCTGAGATTAGCGAGGTTTCTGCAATGGTTCTGCTTAGGATCGGGGTATGGCGGTTGCACCTGATTCCCAACGGCGTCGCCTACCGGGCCTGGAGCTGCTCCAATCAGCTGCACCAGCGCCGGCGGCACCGTTGAGAACCTGCCTGGGCGCGCTGCAGAGGGAGTGGCGCAAGGATGACCATCTGGCAGCTCTGTGGCAGGACTGGCCGAGAGTTGCAGGAGCACAACTGGCACCGCACTGCCGCCCCTTGTCGCTGCAACGCGGGGTGCTGACCGTGGGAGCCAGCCATCCTCAATGGCGCCAGGCTCTCCTCTACAACCGGCCCCAGCTCATCACCGCCCTGCATCAAGCCGGCCACGCGGTGCGTGATCTGCGTATCCAGCAACACCACCCCCTTCAATCCCCTGTGCTGGAAAGCGAAGCCAGCATCTGGGCCGAGCATCCGAGCCGCACCGATGTCCATGGCATGGGGACGTGCCCGGACTGCGGCCGACCAGCACCCAACGGAGAAATCAAGCTCTGGGGGCACTGCGGCTTTTGCCATAGACAAACCCTTACTTAGTTAGCCCCTAGATCCCGAAGGAAATGAGTTTATTCTTACCCAAATACAATGCGATCTTCCTGCACATCCCGAAATGCGCAGGTCAATCCATTGAAAAAGCCCTGGGATACAAACACCATCACCGTCATCACAAAGTTAATGACCTACCAGACGACCTAGAAAATTATTTCCGGTTCACCTTTGTAAGACATCCGGTGCGACGTTTCATATCCGCCTGCAACTACAACTTAAGAGTAGCCACCGCCACACGCAAACAGCTGAAGCGAACAAATTCAGAATCCCTAAGTTCATCCAAGAAATACCGCCTACACCTCATCACCAGCAATTCAAACTACGACTCAATTATTGACGATCTCACCAATGGAAAACTAAAGAAAATACCCTTCTTCAAGCACCAAAAACATTGGCTTAAAAAAGGGAAGCCTCAGTTCATCGGAAGAGTGGAAAACATTGACACAGACTTCGCCATTCTTTCAAAAATTCTATGCATCAAATCCAAGCTCAAGCGCACAAATAAATCACCAAACATAGCCAGCCTCGGGAACTTTTCAAAAAAGAACTTCCGAGAAGTTGTCGAGTACTACAAAGAAGATTTCATCGTAACCGGATATTCACCCAAGCACTCGGACTTCTGACTAGTAGCGCTCGGGACGTGGTTCCCGCCAGTCGGCATCGACGCCCTCGGCTATCAGAGTTTGTGCCCGTTGCTCAAGGCGACTGCGGTCCAAACGCCACACGTCGTAAATCCCGATCTGACCAAGCAGCTCAGGCTCAAGGTTGATCCAATGGTCACGTTCTGCCGTGCCGCGATCGATCAGAACCAGCGCGGTGCTGGATGCAGCCGGGCTCCCGAGGGGGTATCCACTCCAGCCGCGTCGCTGTTCATGGGCCAGGCGATCCGCAATGTTGACCAACGCCCCATCGGATTGACCTTCGTAGACGATCACTTGATCTGTGTAGAAGTGCAGCGAAGGCTTCATGGCGCCAACCATGACCATTGGCTCTCCACTGCGCTGTTGCGACAACATCAGTGAGGCCGCGTCGCGGACCGGTTGCTGACGCAGACGATCGGCGAGCTCGGCGATGGGGATCAGAGCTGTGAGATGAAATCCGAGCAGACAGCCCTGCATGGCCAGCAAGGCCTTAGCGGCAGCACGACGCTGAAGCAACAGACAGGCTCCAAGCGCGGCGGCAGCGCTGAACCAGACCGCAGCCCAGTTCAACAGACCGCTGGCCAGCAAATCCACCGACAGCGTCGGCATCTCCGGATCGTCGATCAAGGGAACCCAGAGCGATCCCAGCCAAAACCCAGCGGCCAGGACGGCAATCAGCGCTAGGCAAGTTCCCCACGCCATCCGTTGCCAGCGCGATGAGCCCAGCGTGGCCTGGGCCACCAACAGGGCCGCCGCGGGGGTGGCGGGCAACCAATAGCTGGGGAGCTTGGTGGCTGCGGTGGTGAACAGCAGCAGCACCGCCAACAGCCAGCAAGCTGCGAATTGATGCAACGAATGCTCCGGAGCGATCGGCGATCGGGGCACCCGCGCCAGCCCCAACAGCAGGTAGGGCGTGAAGGGCAGGGCAGCCACGAGCATCACCGGACCGAAAAACCACCAAGGCTGGAGGTGATCGTTCACCACGGAGGTGAAGCGTTGAAGGTTGTGGTAGCCGAAAAAGCTGTCCCAGAAGGGCTGTCCTTCCACCAGCAACTCCAGGGCGTACCAGGGAAGGCTGATCAGAGCGGTGAGCAGCAACCCTGGCAGCGGGCGCAGCCTCCGCCAGGGCTGAACGAGATCCCGTCGCAACGCTCCAAACATCAGCAGAGCGAGACCTGAGAGCACCACAGCAACAGGCCCCTTGGCCAGCACTGCAAATCCGAGGATCACCCAGGCCGGCCACCAGGCCACCTCTTGGGGGGCAGCAAAACGCCTCCACTGCAGCAAAAGGCTGAGACCCAGCAGGCCACACAGCAGGGCATCACTCACCGCGGTGCGGCTCCAGACGAGCACCAGGGGCGAGAAGGCAAACGCCAGCGATGCAATCAAGGCCGTCAAACGCGGACGCACATCGCCTGAAAACGGCCAGCGCAACAAGGTATCGGCGAGGCCAAGCATCAGCCCGACCGTGGCCAGGGCAGAAGGAAGCCGTGCCGCCCAACTGCCGAGAGGATCCCAAACCTCGCGTCCAGGCAAGGCGTAACCGAACCCCATGAGCCAGTACACCAGGGGCGGTTTGTCGTAACGGGGCAAGCCGTTCACCCGAGGCGTCAGCCAGTCGCCGGTGTCTGCCATGGCCCGCCCGGCTGCGGCAAACAACGGCGGAGTTTCATCCACCACGCCGGTGGATCCCAGCCGCCAGAACGTGATGACGAGTCCCAGGGCCAGCACAAGCGCCAGAACCTGGCGCCGCTGTCGTCCCGAAACATTGACCGACAAGGGACTCTCAGCGTCTGGGGTTGATGCTGACATCCGCCATCAGTCCTGTTCGGACCCAAGATTCAACACGCTGACTGAAGACCTCACAGGAAGCATGCTCCTCAGCCCAGCTGCGGCAGTGGGAGCGCTCAATGCTGCCGACGCGCCGCAAAGCCTCCGTAAGGGCGGCAACATCGTCGGGCGGCACCAACCAACCTGTGCGACCCGAACAGATCAGCTCTCCCGGTCCACCGCGGTCATAGGCAACGACCGGAACACCACAGGAAAGGGCCTCCACCACAACATTGCCGTAGGCCTCGTTCCATTTCGGTGTGTTGATCAGAGCGCGGCAGTGGCCCATCTCTTGCTGCAGCTCCTGGGTCGATCGAAATCCACGCCAGTCGATCGTGCCCTTGGGAACACTCGACTCCACTTGCCGCGCATAGGCATCGTCCTCACGCAACCCCCAAACCAGAAGCTGTTCACCCAAAGCAGCCGCAGCCGCAGCCGCATCCTCCAGACCCTTTTCCGGAGCGATGCGGCCCGCCCAACCCAGGGGGCCATCGGTCTGGCGCTGAAAGGTGTAGTTGCTGAGATCAAATCCGTTGCCCACAACATTGGCGGGGGAAGGCAGCCGGAAATCAGCGGCCTGGCGGTGGGTGTGAAAGGCAAGGCGACGTGAATCCCAGGCGGCGACGGCTTCGATCACATCGCGCATCACCGCAGCCACATCTCCCATGCTCACGAGGTGAAAGAGCCTGGCGCTGACCCGTTGCGTCAGCCATAGAGGCAGCCAGTCGTACCCGCCGTTGATGACAGCGTCGGCAGACTGCCCCGCATCGAGCGCAGCCTCCCAGAGAGCCGGCAGAAGACCGTTGCGGGGAATTTCGACCGGTGCATGCTCGGCAGCGTGCTGCCAGCTGGGCTGGTTCACACCCTCCACCTCCAGCAGCTCAACTCCGCTGCAGTCGGCGGGGAGGGTGGAGCCCTTTGCGGCCACAACCGTGAGCCTGTGGCCCCGCCGAACCAACCCCTGCACCAAGGATCGGAGGGTGAGCTCCACACCACCACCCTCGCCGCTGCCGAGAGCCCCGATGGGCGTGTTGACGATGACGAGGTGAAGCGGCGACTCCGTCATGACGAAGGATCCGTAAGCGGCAACGGCTCCCAGAACCGGCGCCGTTGACTGACGAAGATCACCGACACGAGCACCAGCACGACACCGATCCACTGGAGCAGATCAAGGCGCTCTCCCAGCAACCACCCACCGGTGGCCAACGCAAACACAGGGGTGAGAAATCCCAGGCTGCTGAAACTGGTGAGATCGCGCTGATTGGCGAACCAGAAAAACAATCCATAGGCCAAGGCGCTTCCGAGCAGGCTCGCGTACCCCATACGCGCCCAGTCCGTTGCCGTCCAGGCCAAACCAGCATCTGTGCGCTGGAGGGCATGAAGCCCGAACAGGGGAAGTCCCCCCAGAACCATGTGCCAGGCCGTGACGGTGACCGGATCGCTGTGGCGTGAGGCAAAGCGGATCAACACCGTCCCAGCAGCCATGGCAACGGCCGCCAGCAACATCCAGCCCTCACCGGGCTGAAACACCTCCTGCACGGCCGGTGGATCAGCCAGCAACCACCAATGTCCCAACAGCTCAGAGGGCAGGCCAATGCAGACGATTCCCGCCAAACCGATGGCCAGCCCCATCCAACCGATGGGATTGATCGACTCCCTGAAAAGAGCGCGTGCCATCAGGGCCACCAGCAGAGGTTGGCAATCAATCAGGACGGAACCGAGACCCGCCCCTGTGCCCTCCAACCCCCGCGCCAAAAGGCCTTGAAACAAAGTGGCATCCACCAGGGTGAACAGGAGGAACCAAAGCAGATCACGGGAATCGATCGCCAGGCCACGGCCGGTCCACTGGCCCCAGAGCAAAAGAGCCAAACCGGCGGGCACGAGGCGAAAGCCAGCAACCAGCCAGGGCCCTGCGCTGGCGAGCAACGGCGCCATGGCGGTCATCGCCGTTCCCCAGAGCGCAAAGGGCAACACCATGAGGAACCAGAGTCGCAATGACGGCATGGATGAGCGCTTGGGTGCTCTTTTTAAGATCTGGAGCGATGCAGATGCGCAACATGATCTGGCCCTGGCGGCGAAAATCACGACGACGGATGGCGCGCATCGTTGTTGATGGCCCCATCACCGGCGCCACGCGGAAGCGAGTGCTTAAAGCGCTGCGGGAGGTGAAGCAAAGGGAATTTCCAGCGCTACTGCTGCGAATTGACAGCCCCGGCGGCACGGTTGGAGACAGCCAGGAAATTCATGCAGCCCTGCTGCGACTCCGGGAACAGGGCTGTCGCGTGGTGGCCAGCTTCGGCAACATCTCCGCGTCCGGAGGCGTCTACATCGGCGTTGCCGCGGAGAAAATCGTCGCCAATCCCGGCACGATCACCGGTTCCATCGGGGTAATCCTGCGGGGCAACGACCTCTCGCAGGTGTTCGAAAAGATCGGGATTCGCTTCGACACCGTGAAGAGCGGTCCGTTCAAGGACATCCTTTCCCCGGATCGTCCGCTGAGCGATGCCGAACGGGCACTGCTTCAGGAGCTGATCGACAGCAGCTACAGCCAGTTCGTTGGGGTTGTGGCTCAGGGGCGAAACCTTGATCTGGAGACGGTGAAGCGCTTCGCCGATGGACGGGTGTTCAGCGGCGAACAGGCGCAGGCCCTGGGCTTGGTGGATGAACTCGGCGACGAAGAGCATGCCCGTCGCCTCGCGGCGCAGCTGGCCGATCTCGACGCGGACGACATTCGTCCCGTCACCTTGGGCAAGCAACGCCGCAAGCTCAGTGGCTTGCTGCCGGGATCCCAGCTCTTGCATCAACTTCAGCAGCGCCTCTCGATTGAATTGATGGGGAGCGGTCAGGTGCTTTGGCTGTACCGCCCATGACCAGCTCACCCCTTGTTCTGAGAGGCCTGCGCGGGGCCACCACCTGCACGGAGAACAGCACGGAGGCCATCCAAGCGGCGGTCACCGCTTTGATGGATGCCCTTGTTGATCGCAATGGTCTGACCCCAGACCAACTGGTGTCGGTGACCTTCTCGGTCACCGCCGATCTCGACGCCTGTTTCCCGGCAGCCGTTGCACGCCGGCGGCCCGGCTGGGACACGGTGGCCCTGCTGGACTGCCAGCAAATGGCGGTTCAAGGAGACCTCCCCCGCTGCATCCGTGTTCTGGCCCACGCCTGGATCCCGCAGGAGCAGCAACCGGTGCACCCTTACCAAGGCGACGCGCAGCGGCTCAGGCCAGACCGATCTGGTCACAACTGACAGATCAGTCTCCGACCCCTGAGATCACCGCCCCGTGGTTGGACTCAGGAGAATCCCACCATCAAGATGCTTCCTAATGGTCCGTTCCACCACCAGACGCTTGCTTGCTGGAGCCGGCACCGCTGCAGCTCTACTGATTGGCTCAGCATTCACCGGGGCTCCCGAGCAGATCGCCCACGCCCAAGGCACACCGGGGCTGATGGAATTCCGCTGGGACAGCGATCGTGACTACCGGAAGCTGTACTACTACCAGACCTCCAGCATCGAAAACGACCGCTCGGAGTGGTATCTCACCCTGCGCGAAAAGGACCGCAAGACAGCGATCCTCAAACTCACCGTCACTGTTCCGGACTACTTCGACTCCAAGCTCAAGCCCCACCGCATGCGCCTGTGCCGCACCAGCGTCGGCAGCATGATGAGCCGGAGCAAGTGCCTTGAAGCGATCCCGGCAGTCATCGAGGTCAACAAAGACCAAACAGAAATCGTGGTCTTCCCCGACACTCCGCTGCCTTCTGACGGGGACTACTCGCTTCACATCAAGCTGTTCAACCCCCAAGGGAAGCGCATGTATCAGTTCAACGCCCTGGTGCAGGCTCCCGGCGATGTGCCGATGTCCGGCTACCGCGGCAGCTGGCTGATCGATGTGGACTGACTGATAAAATCCCAGATTCAGATCGGCCGGTAGCCAGGAGACGTCCATGACCAAGCGCACCCTCGGGGGAACAAACCGCAAGAGGAAGCGCGTCTCGGGTTTCCGTGTACGGATGCGCTCACACACCGGCCGACGTGTGATCCGCACGCGTCGCAAGCGCGGCCGCGCCCGCCTCGCCGCTTGATGGTCTGGGATGAATCCAGCGGATTCATCCCAACCTCGGCATCTCCAAACAGGAGTGGTTGATGGTCCTTCCCGCCTCCATGCGATTGCGCGGGCATCGATGCTTCAACCGTTTGCACCGGTCCTCCAAGCGACACCACGGAACCTTGATGGTTCTGCGGGTCGCTTCAGGAGACTCCAACTTGCTTCGCCGAGAGTTGCGGGGCAACCAGGAAAGAACCTGCCGCTGCGCCCTGGTGATCAGCAACAAGGTGAGCAAACGTTCCGTCAAGCGGAACCGGCTCAGGCGGCTCCTACATGACCACCTGCGTCGACGTTTTGAACAGCGAAACGACTTGGCTGGTCGGTGGTTGTTGATCAGTCTTCGCCCAGAAGCAGCGGAAGCCGAACCCACACAGTTGCTCGAAGAATGCGACAGTCTTCTGAGAATCGCCGGACTGGATCCATGACCAGCATTCAGGAAGATGTCCACTACGACGGTGGACCAGCCCGCGGGGATCTGATCTTCAACATCCTGCTTGGTTTCACGCTGATCGGCCTTCCCTTCACCATCGGAGCCGTTGTTCGGGCCCTTTGGCTGCGCTTCCGCATCACCAGTCGCCGCATCTCGGTGACGGGGGGATGGATGGGCAAAGACAAAACCCAGGTGGTGTATTCCCAGATCAGCGAAGTGCGCACCGTGCCCCGGGGCTTCGGTGCCTGGGGAGACATGGTGTTGGTGCTCAAGGACGGCGCCAGGCTCGAACTGCGCTCGATGCCTCGATTCCGGGAAGTTGAGGCTTACATCCTCGAACGCATCAGCAGCCGTGCGGCCAAAGCCCAAGAGAAAACCACTGAAGGTTTCGCCGCCTGAGTGCAGCTGTTCATGCACACTGGCTTCACAACGTCCCGCCCCCCCGTTTCTTCAACGTGATCGGATACATCTCCGACAACCTGCTGATTCCAATCCTGGACTTCTTCTATGGGTTGGTTCCGAGCTATGGCCTGGCCATCGTCGCCCTCACCCTCGTGATCCGGATCGCGCTCTACCCCCTGAGCGCAGGATCAATTCGCAGCGCCCGGCGCATGCGCATTGCCCAACCGGTAATCCAGAAACGTCAGGCTGAGATCAAAAGCCGTTATGCCAACAATCCTCAGAAACAGCAGGAGGAGCTGGGCAATGTGATGAAGGAATTCGGCAGCCCCTTGGCGGGATGCCTGCCGCTGCTGGTGCAGATGCCGATCCTCTTCGCTCTGTTTGCGACCCTGAGGGGGTCACCGTTCGCCGACGTTCCCTACACCTTGAACATGAAGGTGTTGCCGGCTGACCAGATCGCCGCAGTTGAACCCAAACCGTTCAACAGCGCTAGCCATTCCATCTTCATCGGTGAAACCGACCATGTGCCGGTGATCGCCAGCCTGCCGCGGGGCACCAAGATCGGTGTCGGCGATAGCGCCACAGTGAACCTTCACACGAAGGACGGCCGCGCTTTCAGCGATGTGCTCACGGATGTTGAGAATCCTGGACGCTTTGCCCCAACCTGGGCGGTGACCAAGGGCGAAGACATCGTCAGAGTCAGTGAGGACGGCACGATCACAGCTCTCGCTGCCGGTGATGCCACTGTTGAAGCCAAGATTCAGGGCCTGGCAGCGCGCAGTGGCTTCCTGTTCATCAAAGCTCTAGGTCAGGTCGGCTTCTATGCCGACGGTGCCATCAACTGGGACATCGCCATTCTCGTTGCCGGCTTCGGCGTCACCCTGTTCATTTCACAACTGCTGTCGGGCATGGGCATGCCCGCCAACCCTCAGCAGTCCACGGCCAACAAAATCACTCCGGTAATGATCACGGGGATGTTTTTGTTCTTCCCCCTCCCCGCCGGCGTTTTGCTCTACATGCTGATCGCCAACATTTTCCAAGGTCTGCAGACTTTCATCCTCACCAAAGAGGCACTGCCCGACAACCTCCAGAAAATTCTGGACCAGCAAATGGCCCAGAAAACGGTGACGGTCTCCGCCAGCTCAGGTGGTTCACGGCTGCCATTTGAACCGAAGGGCAAGTGATTGAGGCACTGGAGCCTGTTCCCCTCCAGGAGCTCCGGGCCCTCGGCACCGCGAAACTTTGGGACGTTGAGGGTGAGCTCGATGAACTCCCCTCGCTCACACCGGTGCGAGGCCATGTCTCCGCAGAGCACCGCGGCAACGTCTTGGCGGTTCAGGGAAAGCTCAACACGATCGTGACGCTCTGCTGCGATCGCTGCCTGAATCAGTTCAATCAGAAGCTCAGCTGCACGCCCTCGGAACTGATCTGGCTGGGAGAAGAGCAACCGACGGCCGACGAGCTGGAGCTCTCCGGAGAGGTCGCTGAGATGGAAGGTCTGGTGGATGTTCTCGATCCACGTGGTCAATTTGACCCCCAGCAATGGGCATTCGAACAGCTCAATCTGCTGTTGCCCGTCGTCAACCACTGCGGTGACCACTGCCCAGGCCCACCAGGCCTCAATCAGCAGTCCGTGCCCCCAAACACCAAGCCAAAGGACGTGGATCCCCGCTGGCAGGCCCTTCGACAGATCCAGCAGCAGATCGACCAGCCATGAGCAGTGCCGCCTGGGGACACCAGATCGACCTTCTGGTGCGTGCGCGCACACCTTTGATCTGGGTGCGCAGCAATGAAGAAGCCCGGGTGGAAAGCCTGCTGGGAGAGGCCGCTCAACGGCTTGCACGCCAGCTGGTCTGCTGGAATTTCATCGATGGCATCAGCGGGCCGGTGAATGCCGATGGCCAGGGAAGCCGACAACCGATGGCCATGCTGCAGTGGCTGCAGCAACGGGATGCAGGCAGCCCAACCCTGCTGCTCGCCAAGGATTTTCATCGTTTCTGTGATGACCCCGGTGTGGCCCGGATGCTGCGCAATCTCGAGGCATCCCTGCGCAGCACCCCGCACACGCTGGTGCTGTGTTGCGGGCAATGGACACCACCAGGGGATCTGGAAGAGAGCCTCACCTTGCTGGATCTCCCCCTTCCCGACAACAACGACCTGCGCCGACTGATCAGCAGCATCAGCACCAGCAGCGGCAGCTCCCTTCCAGCTTCCGTCCTGGATGAGCTGGCTCAGGCCTGCAGCGGGCTCAGTGAGATGCGGGTTCGCCAGGTTGCGGCCCGTGCCCTGGCCCGCCGCGGCCAGTTGGGCTCAGAGGATCTGCAGGACGTTCTGGACGAAAAACGTCAGACGATTGCCCGCAGTGAGGTGCTGGAGTTCTGTCGCAGCGATGCGGGCACCGAAGCCATCGGAGGCCTCGACGGTCTCAAGACCTGGTTGAACCAACGACACCGGGCCTTCTCGGAAGATGCACGGCGTTTCGGACTGCCTCTGCCCCGTGGCGTTCTGCTCGTGGGTCCTCAAGGCACAGGGAAATCACTCACGGCCAAAGCCATCGCCTGCAGTTGGTCGATGCCCCTTTTGCGTCTGGATGTGGGGCGTCTGTTCGCGGGCTTGGTGGGGGCCAGCGAGGCACGCACCCGCGAGATGATCCAAAGGGCTGAAGCGATGGCGCCCTGCGTGCTCTGGATCGATGAGATCGACAAGGGCTTCGGGGGGGATGGCCGCAGTGACGGCGGCACCACCCAGCGGGTTCTGGCCAACGTGCTCACCTGGATGGCCGAGAAACAGTCCCCGGTGTTCGTCGTAGCCACCGCCAACGGTGTCGAGAAGCTGCCACCGGAGCTGCTGCGCAAGGGGCGTTTCGATGAGATCTTCATGCTCGATCTGCCCAGCAGCTCTGAGCGCAACAGCATTCTTGAGCTTCATCTGGAACAGCGACGCCCGGGGCTGAAGCTTCACCTGGACACCGTGGTGAGCCGCAGTGAGGGCTTCTCCGGTGCCGAGCTGGAGCAGACCGTGATCGAGGCGATGCACTTGGCCTTTGCCGATAACCGTGAGTTGACGGAGACGGATCTGATTGGAGCGGCATCCCAGCTCATCCCCCTCTCCCGCACCGCCAGCGAACAGCTCGAGCGGCTTAAGCAATGGGCTGCCGGAGGCCGCGCCCGCCCCGCTTCTGTTGCTGGAGGTAACGAACCCTGACGGGGCGTAACGAACACCAGCCTTGAGTGAGGCGCTGGCAGGCGCGCTCCCTACGGTCCGCACAACAGCAGGAGCAACGTGGAGAGCCGCAACGACATCGCCACTCAGCTCTGCGTGGCCTGCCTTGGTGCCGGTGTGATCACGACGATGGCCGTCGCCCAGGGACAAAGCCCCCTCACAGCTCTTGGCATCACCCTGTTTTCAGGCATCGCAGCTGTGATGGTGGGCCAGGTGCTCTGAAACGGACTGCCATAGGCTGCCCGCGCTGACGCCCCTGAAACCGTGCTCGATCAGCGCCTTGTGCGTGACAACCCCGAAACGATTGCCCAGCAGCTGGGGCGTCGAGGTAAGGCTGTTGATCTCACCAAACTGCAGCTGATTGCCCAGCAGCAGCGCGATCTAGAGCAACAACGCAGCAGCCTGCAGGCGGAAGGCAACCAGATCGGCAAAGAAGTCGGCCAACGCATCAAGTCGGGCGCTGATCCCAAAGGCGACGAGGTCGCCGAACTCCGCCAACAGGGCAATGCCATCAAGCAGAAGGTGGCGGTGCTGGAGGAGGAGGAAAAGCAGCTCTCGAGTGAGCTCAAGCAGCAGCTGCTGGGATTCCCCAACCTGCCGTCCGACGCCTGCCCTGATGGGCGCAGTGAAGACGACAACGTTGAAGTACGCCGCTGGGGAACCCCCCTGGTTGACGACAACCTGGACGAGCACTGGCAGATCGCGGAACGGCTGCAGCTGTTCGATACCGAACGCTCCGTCCGCATCGCGCAGAGCCGTTTCGTCACGCTGATGGGGCAGGGGGCACGACTGGAGCGTGGCCTGATCAATTTCATGCTCGACCTCCATGCGAGCAAGGGGTACATAGAAGTGCTGCCTCCGGTGCTGGTGAACAGCGCCAGCCTCACCGGATCAGGACAATTGCCCAAGTTCGCCGAGGAAAGCTTCCGTTGCGCGGAGGACGACCTCTGGCTGACACCAACCGCTGAGGTGCCGGTGACCTCCCTGCACCGGGATGAAATCATCGCGGCAGATCAACTGCCCCTGCGCTACGCCGCTTACAGCCCCTGCTTCCGCCGTGAGGCCGGCAGCTACGGCCGCGACACCCGTGGCCTGATTCGCCTGCACCAGTTCAACAAGGTGGAGCTGTACTGGTTTGTGCACCCCGATCACTCCGAAGAGGCGCACCAACAGATCACGGCCGATGCAGAAGCCGTGCTTCAGGCGCTGGAGCTGCCCTATCGGGTCTTGGACCTTTGCACCGCCGACCTCGGCTTCTCCGCCCGCCGGACCTACGACCTCGAGGTCTGGCTGCCGGGGGCGGGGGCCTACCGGGAAATCTCCAGTTGCAGCGTCTGTGGCGATTTTCAGGCGCGACGCTCCTCCATCCGCACCAAAGAAGGCAAGGCCACGAAATTGGTTCACACCCTGAATGGCAGTGGCCTGGCCGTTGGCAGAACCATGGCGGCCCTGTTGGAGAACGGCCAACAGCCCGACGGCAGCGTCCTGCTGCCCAAAGCTTTGGTGCCCTACGTCGGCCGCGAGCGACTCCAGCCAGAATGATCCGACTGGATTCCTGACGGAAATATGAACGTGTTAGCAGCCCTTCTGGTTCTCGCCCTGCTGATCGTGGTGCATGAGGCCGGCCATTTCCTCGCTGCCACGCTCCAGGGCATCCGCGTCAGCGGCTTTTCCATTGGTTTTGGCCCAGCCCTGATCAAGAGACAACGGCGTGGGGTGACCTACGCCCTGCGGCTGCTGCCCCTGGGTGGCTTCGTCGCCTTCCCCGACGACGACGACGAGAGCACGATCCCTGCTGATGATCCAGATCTGCTGCGCAATCGGCCGATCCCCCAGCAAGCCTTGGTGGTTGCTGCTGGGGTGTTGGCCAACCTGGCCTTAGCAATGGTGGTGCTCTTCGCTCAGGCAGCGTTTGTCGGCGTCCCCGCCGCGCCGGATCCGGGGGTCCTGGTGGTTCAGGTGCAACCGGGCGGTGCTGCCGCCCGCTCCGGGCTCCGTGCCGGTGACCAGATCCTCAGCATGAATGCCACCCCCCTTCCCGCAGGACAACGGGGCGTTGAGGCGATGGTGCGGGATGTGAAAGCAGCACCCGAGCAATCCATCCGTTTGGAGCGAAGGCGGGGAGACGAGACGTCCACCGTTGAACTGGTACCCGACGATCAACAGGGCACAGGGAAAATCGGCGCCCAACTGCAGGCCAACATCAGCGGGGAGATGCGACCCGTGCGGAACCCCGGTGAACTGGTGCTCACCACCGGCTCGCAATTCAGCCAAATGCTGCAGCAAACCGTGCGGGGCTACGCCGGCCTCCTGACCAACTTCCGAGCCACTGCGGGGCAGGTGAGTGGCCCCGTGAAGATCGTTGAGATGGGGGCTCAGCTCAGCCAGCAGGGGGGATCAGGATTGGTGCTCTTCTCAGCCCTGATCTCAATCAATCTGGCGGTGCTCAATTCGCTGCCGCTACCGCTGCTCGATGGCTGGCAAATGATGATGCTCGCAATTCAGTCCGTTCGGGGTCGTCCGGTGTCGGAGCGGATCCAAATGGCCTTCGTGCAATCTGGTTTTCTTCTTCTGGTGGGGCTCACGCTTGTGCTGATCGTGCGTGACACCAGTCAGCTGCCGGTGGTCCAGCAATTGATCGGTCGCTAGGAGGGCGAAGGCGCCCGTGTATCGTTGACGATTCGTTCACTCGCTGCCCTCAGCTGCATGGCCAAGAAGTCGATGATCGCTCGCGATGTGAAGCGCAAGAAAACGGTTGAGCGCTATGCGGCCAAGCGCGCAGCACTGATGGCAGCCTTCAACGCAGCCGAAGATCCAATGGATCGCCTCGAGATCCATCGCAAGATCCAGGCTCTGCCTCGCAACAGCGCACGCATCCGTGTGCGCAACCGCTGCTGGGCCACCGGCAAGCCCCGCGGCGTTTATCGCGATTTTGGTCTCTGCCGTAACCAACTGCGTGAGCGCGCCCACAAGGGAGAACTGCCCGGCGTGGTCAAGTCCAGCTGGTGATCAACCTGTAGCCATGGCGTCGTGAGGGGAGGCTTGGCCTCCCCTTTCTTGTGAAGAGCAACCATGAAATGTCAGACTTGGGATTGACAAAAGGACATAAGACGTCGTGCAAGGACAAACCCAGTCGATCTCCTTTGACGGACGCGAGATTCGACTGACCACCGGGCGCTTCGCCCCACAGGCGGGAGGATCCGTCTTGGTGGAGTGTGGCGACACCTCCGTGCTTGTGACAGCAACCCGTTCGGGCGGTCGAGAAGGCATTGATTTCCTGCCGCTGATCTGCGACTACGAGGAGCGGCTTTATGCAGCTGGCCGCATTCCCGGCAGCTACATGCGTCGTGAGAGCCGCCCACCCGAACGCGCCACGCTTACGGCACGACTGATTGACCGCCCCATGCGGCCGCTGTTCCCCAGCTGGCTGCGCGACGACCTCCAGGTGGTAGCAACCTGCCTGTCCCTCGATGAGCGGGTCCCCGCCGATGTTCTGGCGGTGACGGGCGCATCGGTAGCCACGCTGCTGGCGGGCATCCCCTTCAACGGCCCGATGGCAGCCGTGCGGGTGGGTCTGCTGGGGGATGACTTCGTCCTCAACCCGAGTTACCGGGAGATCGAGCGGGGTGATCTGGACCTGGTGGTCGCCGGTACCCCCGACGGCGTGGTGATGGTCGAGGCCGGCGCCAACCAGCTGCCCGAGCAGGACGTGATCGAGGCGATCGATTTCGGCTACGAAGCGATCTGCGAACTGATCAAGGCTCAGGAACAGCTGCTCAAGGATCTGGGCATCACCCAGGTCAAGCCAGAGAAGCCGGAAGAGGACAGCACTGTTCCTGCCTATCTCGAGAAGCAGTGCAGCAAAGCGATCAGTGCTGTGCTGAGCAAGTTTGATCAGAGCAAGGACGAGCGGGACACAGCCCTGGAAACAGTGAAGGGCGAAGTGTCCGAAACCATCGCAGGTCTCAAAGAAGACCATGCCGTCCGCAAGGCCCTGGCCAGCAGCCCGAAATTGCTCGGTAACAGCTTCAAGGCGCTGACCAAGAAGCTGATGCGTCAGCAGATTCTCAAGGACGGCAAGCGCGTGGATGGACGCGGCCTCGACGAGGTGCGCCAGATCAGTGCCATGGCTGGCGTGCTGCCGCGACGGGTGCATGGATCCGGTCTGTTCCAGCGCGGACTCACCCAGGTGCTCTCCACCGCAACGCTGGGCACCCCCAGCGATGCCCAGGAGATGGACGACCTCCATCCCAACACCGAGAAGCTGTACCTGCACCACTACAACTTCCCGCCTTACTCCGTCGGTGAAACCCGGCCGATGCGCTCCCCCGGTCGTCGTGAGATCGGCCATGGCGCCCTGGCCGAACGGGCCATTCTTCCCGTGCTTCCCGAGAAGGACACCTTCCCCTATGTGGTGCGTGTGGTGAGCGAAGTGCTCAGCTCCAATGGCTCCACCTCCATGGGTTCCGTCTGCGGCAGCACCCTGTCGCTGATGGATGCCGGTGTGCCGCTAAAGGCCCCCGTGAGTGGCGCTGCCATGGGTCTGATCAAGGAAGGCGATGAGGTGCGGATCCTCACCGACATCCAGGGAATCGAGGACTTCCTCGGCGACATGGACTTCAAGGTGGCCGGCAGCGAAAAGGGCATCACCGCCCTGCAGATGGACATGAAAATTACCGGCCTCTCGGTGAAGACGGTGGCTGAGGCCGTGAACCAGGCGCGCCCAGCGCGACTCCACATTCTCGAGAAGATGCTCGAGGCGATCGACACCCCTCGGGACAACCTGTCTCCCCATGCCCCACGTCTGCTCAGCTTCCGGATTGATCCTGAGCTGATCGGCACCGTTATCGGCCCCGGTGGACGCACGATCAAAGGGATCACCGAGCGCACCAACACCAAAATCGACATTGAGGACGGCGGCATCGTGACCATCGCCTCCCACGATGGTGCTGCGGCTGAAGAAGCCCAGAAAATCATCGAAGGCCTCACCCGCAAGGTCAACGAAGGCGAAGTGTTCTCCGGTTCGATCACCCGAATCATCCCGATCGGCGCCTTTGTGGAGATCCTTCCTGGCAAGGAAGGAATGATCCACATCTCGCAGCTCTCGGAAGCTCGCGTCGAGAAGGTCGAAGACGTTGTGAAGGTGGGCGACGAGGTGACCGTGCGGGTGCGCGAAATCGACAACCGCGGCCGCATAAACCTCACCCTGCGGGGCGTGCCCCAGGCCGGCGAGGCCTCCGAGGTGGAGCCTCAGCCCACCCCGGTTGCACCTCTGAGCTGATCAGGCCTCAGACCTGAAAGCCGGGATCGATCTCGGCCATGGCCCGCGTCGCACGCTCTCCGAGCTCGGCGTGGGCTTTTCCATGGCTGGCGATCAGACAGCCGGCCTGACGCACATCGCCGGTGTTGTAGGTGAGGTCGGCCTGATCGGCGTGGGTGAAGCGACCACCGGCCGCCAGCAGCACAGCCTCCGGAGCGGCCATGTCCCAATCCTTAGGAGCACTCTTGCCGGAAAGGGAGACGTAGAGGTCGGTTTCGCCTCTAAGAATCGTGGCCACCTTGAAGCCCACGCTGCCCACTGCTTTGGAACCACCGAGATTGAGGTCAGCAATCAGCTTGACCAGACGGTCGTCACGGTGGCTGCGGCTGGCCACCAGGATCAGATCTGAAACCTCGGTTCTGTCGCTGAAGCGAACCGGAGACCGCTGACCCTGACGGTCTTCACACCAGGCACCCTCACCAACGATGCCGATCCAAAGCTCATCGGCTTCCGGCAGAAGCACAACACCGATCACCGGCCGCTTGTCGCGAACAAGGGCCAGATGAACGGCGTATTCGCCTGTGCCCTGCAGAAAATCCTTGGTGCCATCAAGGGGATCGAGAATCCACAGCCACTCCGCCGGCAGCGGTTGGCCCTCTGTGAGCTGCTCCTTGGCAGTCTCCTCACTCAGCAACGTCCAGTCGGCCTTGGGGAACGCCGCGGAAAGCCCGTCCAGCAACCACGTGTTAACGGCCAGGTCAGCTGCAGAAACGGGGCCCTCTCCTCCTTCATCGACACTCAAGGCCTTGGGAAAACCATGCGGGGGCTGCTCGCCGCGGGCATAGGCCCGCAAGATATCGGCGGCTCCCCAACTCAGGCGACGCAGTTCCGTCAGCAGAGCCTCCTGGTTCACGCCAGCGGGGAGAACGGCAGAGCTGGGCATCATGATCAACAGAGGCGCTCGCCATTGTGATGCAGCGGGATGAACCAAGCGGCGGCAGCCTTTATCTGGTGGGCACTCCCATTGGTCACCTGGGGGACCTGTCGCCACGAGCGCGCGATTTGCTCCGCAGCGTGGATGTGATCGCCTGCGAAGACACCCGCCACAGCGGACAGCTGCTCAGCAGTCTTGGAGCAGGCGGCCGCAAGCTCTCTTTTCATCAGCACAACACCCGCACACGCTTACCCCAACTGCTGGATCTGCTGGCAGAGGGGCTAAGCATGGCGGTGATCAGTGATGCCGGGCTGCCGGGCATCAGCGACCCCGGTGAAGAGCTGGTGGCCGCCGCGCACCAAGCCGGGCATCCCGTGATCTGCATCCCTGGCCCCTGCGCCGCCACCACCGCTCTGGTGAGCAGCGGCTTACCCAGTGGACGCTTCTGTTTCGAAGGATTCCTGCCAACCAAAGGCAAGGAACGGCGGGCACGCCTGGACGACATCAGCCACGAACCCCGCACCACCGTGCTGTACGAAGCGCCACACCGCCTGATCACATTGCTCGAGGAACTTCAGCACCACTGCGGAGGAGACCGTCCCCTGCAGGTGGCACGGGAACTCACCAAACGCCACGAAGAACAGGTGGGGCCGACGGTGGACCATGCCTTGCTGCACTTTCAGCAGCACCCCCCCCAAGGGGAATGCACGGTTGTGCTTGGGGGAGCACCGCTGGTGGAAGCGGAAGAACCCAACGACGATGAGCTGCTCAGGCAGCTGCAGGTGTTGCAGGACGAAGGTGCAAGCGCCAGCGACGCTGCACGGCAATTGGCCCAAACCACAGGGCTGTCCAGACGACGGCTGTATGCCCTCTTGCACCAGGCCACGTCAAACTGAGCCTGTCGACGGTTGTGCCATGTTGATTCGCCTTCGTCTTCTGCTGATCAGCTTTGGCGGTGGCCTGCTGCTGATGCTGCTGCTCTGCCTCGGAGCTCAGAACCTTCAGGATCGCCACACGCTCCAGCTCGGTGGGCAGCGGTCGGTACCCCTCCCCACGGGTTTTCTCGTGGGCATTGCTCTGGTGATCGGCGTGATCAGTGGCGGAACCGCTGCGGCCGTGTTGCTTCCCGAGCAACGCGATCGCTTCGATTAAGAGCGATCAGCTCCGGTAATCAGGCATCCAACGCAATCAAGGTTCCATCCACCACCAAGCGAGTGATGCCACGGGCTAGCAGGAAACTGCTGGTGCGCTGAAAAACAGCCATGTCGGGAACCTTGATCACCCGTTGACTCCGCCCGCACTGGCGCTTGGCCGCACGGGGGCTGACAAACAAGCACAACCCCTGGCGTTCCTGTTCGGCATCGTCGAGGAGGCCCAACTCGGGGAACTCTTTGAGGGGGCGGGCATCCAGCTCGACCACCTTGTCGACCAGCATGTAAGCACTGTCGGGCAGCAGGTCGACACTGAACGGTTGGGCTTGATTCAGAGGGCGATCACTGAGGTCTCCCACGCCTAGAAGGGGAACAAGCTCCGTGAACGTTTCAGCGCCGGCGTTGTCATCGTCGTCAGCTAGCTCCTCATCAGGGTCCTCTCCGAAGTCATCCGCGTCATCGAGGGCCAGGCTGCTGTCGTCGTCCTTGAGGGAGTCAGCCTCAGGTTCTTCAGCCGGAGTGACGGCTACCGGTGGAGGGGTGACAGACCCTTTTTGCCGGCTGGCCTTCAGTGCGGCGTAGGCATCAGCGGGCAGCAGTGCTTTCACCGTGCGGCTGACGGTGTTGGGACTGCAGCCAAAGGCCTCAGCCAAAGCAGCTGTTGACTCGCCGGCCTTATATCGACCGACCAGATCCTGCTTCTCGCTGTCGCTGAGACGACGCGGGGCCATGGATGCCGATCAAGAGCCCATCACCTTAGGCGGCGCAAGGCATCTAAATCCAACCTGTCCTGAAGCGGCCTGCCAAAATGTTGTCGCTTGCTCCCTTAGCTCAGCTGGATAGAGCAACTGCCTTCTAAGCAGTCGGTCGATGGTTCGAATCCATCAGGGGGCGTTAAAAGTCATACCAACGGTTTTCAGCGATTTGCTGGGAGCCGTTTTTTCTTGAACACCAACGTTTGTGCGCAGAATTGTGCGCAGATTTGACCCAAGCTCAACTGCACGGGAGGTGGGGTTGCGGTTTCCGCGCACAGATTGCAAGGAGCGGTACCTGCACTGGGAGACGACTTATCGCCAGCAAAGCCAGTATTCAGAGAGGCATCGGCAAGCTGTCGCCACACTGGGATGACGAACAGCTTGAGGCTGTCGTAAAAATGTTCAAAGAGAATGGCCTGCTGTGAAATTTAGAAAATGGTTCCGCAGAATTTCAATATTAAAATATCCAGCAGTAATTGTTTTTGGCATATGGGGATCCGTTCCGGCTTTGCAGCCAGGAGTTTCTGGCCTCAAGTCACAAGGTGATTTTCTGTTTGGGGACGATACCGTCAGAAGAATCGAATTAAATAAAATAAACTTGAACTCACATAGCACACCGAACTGGTGTTTTCAGCATTCATATGGAGGACGGGAAAAGGATTTCCATTACGCCATATGTAGCTTCGGAAACACGACGCAAAAACAAATAAAAGAAATGGGTTGGAATGGAGTATGGAAAGGACCAGAAACAATTTATAAAGTTGGCGATGTCTTACAAGATCAAAGCTATTTATGGGATTCTGCTGATTTCAATCGGGATTGGAAATGGCTTGAATTTTTCTATGGATACAACCCTTCTTCAAAATTTGGTGCTGCGTTGCTCGGCTTGGCGTATGTGCATATGAAGGCTGCGTTCTTTGCCGTTATCGCGTTTATCTTATTTTTGGTATTCGACGCATTTGTCCTGACCTTTTTCTTCTTAAGATTTGCTTTGAATAAGCTAAAGCGTTGATATCTTCCTTTGGAGAATATGCTCATACCATGGCATACAGGCTTTCTAGAGATTAGTTTTTTGTTTCTTGCTTCGCGATCCATCCTCCCAGGAATAGCCAGATAGGAGATGTAAAGGCTATTAGCATCGCCATGAATGCAGAATACTCTGTAACACTGTCCGCAAACAACTCTTGGCTGATATCACTTGCCTGTTGATAACTAGCAGTAAACCTCTGGTCATCTGAAACTATAATGCCACACGACGAAGGTGAGACTTTGCATACATACTCGTGAAACTCCCTTTTCTCGACTTTATCTCCTATACCTGCATAACAAGACACACGCCTTTCCCCTCCATTGAATGAATCGGATACCCTGCAGTAATCTGCGTCGCTTGTAAGCCTGCTGTTCTTAGGTAGTGGTAGCTTGGCTTTCCCACTTGCTTCACGTACTGCATTTAATTTTGCTCTCTGCTTGACTTCTTGAGGCCCTATATGTCCTCCAAGGCTTGGAAAGTCAGACATTGGTCTTACTCGTCCATTTGTGCCGATCAGTGCTTTGTACTCATTCGGTGCGTCTTTACTGATATAAAATTGTGTTGGGGATATGTCCATGACTCCTACAAGCCCATAGCAGCTTGGGATTGAGGCGATTGCTGCAACCTGCATTAAACGACCAACTATCTGGTTAACCCTCGGCATCTAGTCAGATCATCTTCAGTCTCTTTAGCAATGGCAATCACTACTAGAGCGCCACAGAGACACATCGACTTTTTTAGGGGCTGAACCATGGCCAGAACCAGCAGAGCTGAACGCCACAGACGCCGTGAATCAGCGTTGGCTTTAGTCAGTCAGGGAAAGGGTTTCAGCGACGTTGTGACCGCGCAGATGTCTCAATGGGGGTGCTCACGTTCATCTGCCCAACGGGACTGTCGCTGGGCGCATGAACAGCTCCAGCTGAGCATTGATTCGCACGATGCTCAACACCTGATGGTCCATATGGCTACGAGCCTTCAACGCATCTCTCTGAAAGCCGAAGAGTCAGGTCAGTTCGCAGCTGCTGTCGGTGCCCAGAAGATGCTCTACGAGCTTCTGCTGCGCAGGAAGTTGGACCATGAAGCTGCCAAAGCCAGTCGTCCTGGCTGGGGCTATCGCCACGGCAACACCAGGACCTAATACCGACTTACACGAGCGGATCACAGCGACAGCGTCCTGCTTGTGGTGTGTACTGGCCCGGGGCTTGGACACCCCCGGGGTTTTCGTATATCCAATGAGCTGCCCTCCACCAAAATGGAAGAAGCCATCAGGGGGCGTCTAAACAAATCCAATCCGACGAAGAAGTATTGGAATCGATCCCATGGGATGCGGAGCCCCCCGGTTTAGCGAGGGGCATCGACCCAAACAGATCGTCAGCTGTAGGCCTTGGCGATCAGGGGGCCAGCCTGCTCATCTGTCAGCACTGGGGTGACCTCCCAATCGAGACACTCGGCCCACTCAGCAGCGTGCTCGTAACAGGCGTCGGCGTTGTCTGCCTCCACGAGGATCCAGCCTTCGACCGAGCCAGGTGCATGGAAGCGCTTCCAAGACTTGCACTCCGGAAAGGGCGCACCCGTTGCCAGAAACTTCTTGGCCGCAATCTCGTGGTAACCGGTCTTGAAAGACCAGTGCATCAAAAAGGTCATTGGAAGTGTTGAAGCTAACGAACACTCCCACAGATGAGCCATCCAGTCTGTGAGAGCGAACACGTAGGGATGAAACGCAGCAAGGCCTTCCCCTCCGTACTTCAGCAGTCAGCTTGCATCCAGCATCAAGCGCGATTACATGGGAGGTATGCAGCCAGAAGGCGGAATGTCGGAGCTTCTCAAGCGTCAGATTGACCGCCTCGAAACCGCCATAGACCTTTCGACGGACTGGCTTGAAATTCAGTATCTGATGGTTGAGCTCGATCAGCTCAAAGCTCTGTATGAGGACGCGGAATCAGAGGCTGCTTAAGCGGGTTTTGAGATAAGCCTCAGGAGCAAAAATCCATAGAGTTCAGCAACTCATCACGCCATCTTTTTCAGATTTATTGATCCAACCCTGCCAGCGTATGTGTTGACTGATGTTCTATGGCATGAATAACGAGCAGCAGGCGGAACTCGAACGCCTCGAGCGTGTGCTTGCGGTGGCCCAGAGGAACGGCAACGAGTTTTTCATTCAGAACATCGAACGGGAGATCGCTGCCGTACAAAGGGGTGAATGCTCCCCCCTCATCGAGGAATACCTCACGGAGGAAGAACGCACATCAAGGGGCGTCGAAAAGCAGGCCGGGGCCTGATGAGCTCGCTTGCCCGAGAACGGTTTTCAAAGGTTTGTCTTCAGCCAAAACTGAAGGCTCACTCAAACCAGCAAGAACGGACGCAACGACCATCGCCCCTGGATCCACGCGAGACCACGACCCTGCTTGAACCGACTGAAAGGCATGCCACCCCAACAATCGATCGTTCAGGCCCTCAAGGCAATGCGCCTTAATGCCGATGACTTTGTGCCCTGAAGGCACAAAACTATGGGCATCGAGATCGGAGGAGCCCATGACGGACGACACTCCACCCCAGCAGACCGAAGAAGCAGACTGACTTTCTGGCCCCTGCTCCAACAGTCTCAACCATGACCTGGGTTGGTCCTTTGGTGGGCACGCAATGGTCCGCCACGCCAATCGACGCTCCACTTGCACCGTCTCAGGTGCCCTCGGAGAAAACGACCCAACACCTCGAGCCCATGGCCCCAGGGCGCCTCGAGCCAGACGCTTCGACCCTTTCTTTCCTTAGCTGAAGTGATGGGTTGAACGATGCACAAACGAGCGAGTTAGGCCGTCTTTCCACCGGGAAGGGCGGCCTTCCTCTTTGGCTGCTGACCGATGAAACATCACAAGCCCGATCTCATCTCAGTCCCACGTTTCAACACTTAAAGGAAGAGCCATGCAGACACGCATCAAGCTTCTGCATCCTCAACATCAGCCCCAGAGCCAACACCCTCAGCCACAGGATCCTGCCCAGGCCGCCAACCACTTTCCCAGATTTCCCGCGTCTTGAGATTCAACTCGACGCGAGATAGTCCCCATAGCGTGAGACATTTCTGCAGATCGTCGCGAATATCTTCAGCGCCAGGAAAATCCGCATATCGAGAAAACAATGCGGCAATCGTTGTCAACTGCTGCGGGCCTGGCGCGCCCTCATGACCCAACACAGCATCGATCTGGTCGCGATCGATGGCGTAAAGCGGATGGGTTTGCTGCATGTCGTCGGTCATCAACCGATCATGCCTGAACAGGGCAACCAGAGCAGCAAATCAGTCGAGCTCCCAGCACTCAGACCCACGGCTGGTGAGCAGGCACACAACATGCTTTTCCTCACTGATCAGACGATACGTGTGCCCATCAGCATCACTTCGGGCACGGGCATGCCAGAAGGCGTTGTCTTTTGAAGCGTGCTCAGCACGATTGGACCAGCCCTCAACTGTTAACTCTTGAACTGCAAACATGCGCTTGGCTCGAACTGAGCAAAGGCTCGAGGAGCACGCGGGCTATGTGCAGGATCAACAGAAACTTGTTGGGATCGCTTGATCAGCTGTTGTAATCATCTTAAAGCCGAGATTTTGTCGACGCTTGAGCCAACTTCCTCAATGGAAAGACGCTCAGCCGCGGCATCATTCTGAAGACGAAAGAGAAAGCCATTCACCCAAGCTGTCTCCTTATTATTGGCCTCATGGCCACGGTCGACGAACCCGGGCTGCTGCTGGAACAGATGCAGAAGAATGGTCAGCACGTCCTGCGGCGAAAGATTTTCAGGGTCAATCGATGGCAGTTGATCCCTTACATCCAGATAAGACATGGATCCGGTTGTCGCAACATCAAAAGCCACTGTCGACTTGCACACTTAGTCGAACCATCCAAACAAAAAGCCCCACTGAAGTGGGGCTTCATCCCTTGAATGAAACAGGGTTCAGAGCCAATTGGCACGCATCGCCTCGTAGGTCACTCCTCGGTATTTCAACTGAGTTGGAGCAACCTTCTCTTTCGCCAACTTAACGGGAGAGAGATGCGCAGAGGTGTAGTCGCTGGATTCAGATCCGCGAGCCACGGCCTTTTTGGAGTTGTTGCGGAGCTGCACGCGCAGCTCACGCTCCTTCAGAAGCTGAAGAGCATTCATGGTGTTCCTCGTAGAAAGCTCAGGCCCCGTTCCATGCCCTGAGTCGAACTGCGCTTCGCCGTGTAGCGAAGTGAACGTTCGTAGCGGTTGCTACAAAATAAATATAGGCCATTCAAGCCCCGTTGCGCTGTTCATCCCGTTACAGCTCGGGGCAATCAAATCAAGTTCAACAGCAAAAGCTGCTCTAACACGAGCGAATTGTGGTCATCTTCGTTGGTCGTTCTCATTTCAAGGTTGAAAAACAGTGCTGATTGCTCCCGAACAAAAGGGCCTGCATGCCACGTTCCCGGATGCAGCTTGAAGGCTTCACCAGCTTGAAACTTGATCAGAGCGATGGAGGACACGGGGGGCGGACAGCCGGAATCCGTTGAAGGGGCCATGGCCAGCCACCAGGGCTGTGCATCTGCAGACCCCAAACACTGACTCACACGATGGTGCCGCGTCATCGACTTGAGCACGGGAGGCCGGCGGCGGATCCGCATCACGTAGAAACGTGGTTGACCATCTGTAGCGAAGTACAGATCTGCATCGGCTTGACCAAACAGAGCAGGATCGTTCTGCGGACGCAACAACGTGCCACAGCGCTCCAACCAGGGCGAGTCAGATGAGATCGGCGTTAGGCGTTGGGTTTCCTCGTGATCCATCCCGTCAGGATATGAAAACCAGGCCATGCACCAGTGCAAAAAATGGTGCCTTGGGCCACTGAAGCCTGTGTCGGGACTCCCTATCACCTGAAAAAGGTGAATCGATCATGCTGACCACATCGACACGATTGAAACTGCAAAACATCTGCAGCCGCCTGGCCCAGGGCGAGTTCGTGTCACTCCAGGAACGCGTCTACCTTCAAAAATTCGCCGAACGCGATCGCAGCGTGAGCACATGGGTGAGCAGAGCACAGCGTTTTCAACGGGAAGGCACACAACAAGGCCTCGACGGTTTGATGGCCGATCTCGACCTGGGGCGACGTCATCCAGACGACCCTGAGCACCCAGAAGATGATCTCGGCGATTGGTTCAGCAAAGCCTCGCCTTGGCTGCGTCGCGACTGACGCCCATTAGCTGGGATCGTCAAGGGGGCCGAAATGGTTGACGGCAACCTCCTGCAACGTCTTCAACGATTTCAGAACAGCCAGGCGTTGCTGAGCCTGAGCAAGCATCGGCTTGCCATGCGGAACGCATGATTCGATCAGGGATGCCGCCTCCGAGGCTTCAGCCTTCACCCAGCCGGTGCATCGATCGAGGCGAGTGGTGAGATCACCATCGCGCAACGCACCCGAGTAGTTCGGTCCCGCGAAAACCTCGAGAAGTGTCGCCAATGCGTCCCTTGCCTGCTCCCGGTTCACCGTCATAGGGCTTGTGGAATACAGGTCCACACTGGCAGGACGGGCACAAAAAAGCCGCCACAAGCGGGCGGCCGGGTGATGGGGATATCCACAGCTTACCTGAACGAACCAGTGATTGCAGGCCTTCTGAAGAAACGGCGACAACACGGACTGCCAAAGTTTTCCACCCTCCTGTGGATAAGCGGCCGCTAAGCGGTGTTTTGTGCAATTCAATCCACCAGATGTGGTGGATCAGCTGCACAAACTTGACGAGAAGCACTACACTTATTGGAAAGCCGGGTGATGGGGATTACTTGGCTTATTCCTCCGTTCAACGGAGGTTTTTTTATGCCTTGTTCCATCACAAGACAGAGCAGCCTGAAAAGCTCTCATACCCAAGGAGCTTGTCTGCGCAGCGGAGGCGAGCCGTAGGTGCACAACTTTGTTCGCTGATCCGACGCATTTCGGTGAACTTGAGACTGCTTCAGCTCGGACCCAGGCCAGTGAGATCAGACATCAACTCAGTCAGAAAAGGGTCAGATCCATGCAAACCCACGCCATAGGCTTCGTGCATCCATCACGGGATCCCGGCCAGATGCGTGCCCTCAACGGAGTGCTGCTTCTATCGATTTCTCTAAGCGTGCTCTCATCTGCTGCAAGAGCCCTGGAGCTGGGTCCTTGTGAACCCGCCAAAGCAGTGAAGATTATCGACACCAGTCTCAAAGAGGGGAAAACGCTTGAACAATCCCTGGAAATGATGATCAAAGCGAAGGTGTTCGACGGGTCTAAGGCGTGCATCACCTTCATCCGCGAGACCTCCATGACCATGCGAGATCCCTACCCAAGGGCCTTTAAGTCGCTCTGGTTGAACTAGACGTCAGTCGGATCCTGATGGTGTCGGTTTGGCCGAGAACAGGTCCCTGAGCCAACGACTCACGAGCAAACACGACATCATCAGCTCAGGATCTTGCCGAACCATGCAAACCCCACGACGGATCAACGATCCCGCCAACAGCCTCGCCGTTGTGGTTGCCGTCGTTCTCAGCGCGCTGTTGTTGTTGGGGCAGGCTCTGTTCATCGTTCCTGCCGGCAAGGTGGCCGTGGTCACAACCTTGGGAAAGGTGAGCGGGGGATCACGACTGCCCGGCCTCAATCTCAAGGTGCCGTTCATTCAATCGGTGTATCCGTTTGATGTGCGCACCCAGGTCAAACCGGAGGAATTTGCCACCCTCACCAAAGACCTCCAGGTGATCGAAGCCACAGCAACCGTGAAATATGCCGTTCGCCCCAACGAAGCGGGACGGATCTACCGGACGATCGCCGGCAACGACCGCGAGATTTACCCCCGCATCATTCAGCCGTCATTGCTGAAGGCACTGAAGTCGGTCTTCTCCCAGTACGAGCTTGTCACCATTGCCACCGAATGGAACGACATCTCCTCGCTGGTGGAGCGCACGGTCGCCGAAGAGCTAGACAAATTTGAATATGTGGAAGTGCGCGGTTTGGACCTCACAGGTCTGCAGATTGCCGAGGAATACCGCGCAGCCATTGAACAGAAACAGATCGCCGAGCAGCAACTGCTCCGCGCCCAGACCGAAGTGAAGATCGCTGAACAGGAAGCCTTGCGTTACGACACCCTTAACCGAAGCCTTGATGATCAGGTGCTCTACAAGCTGTTCCTCGATAAGTGGGATGGGCAAACGGAGGTTGTACCGGCCCTTCCGGGCAGCAACGGCAACACGCCTCCAGTAATTGTGGGGCGACGCAACTGAACGAACGACATCCGTGGTTGTTGATCAACAATCGCTTCTCGAAGATCAAGATCGTGTCGAGGAACTGCACCGCAGTTACGACGGCGAAGCACTGCTGAACGAATCCTTCATCGTTCTGACCATTGGTGCCAGCTTGATCGCCAGCTTGGGATTACTGGCCAACAACTCCGCCGTCGTCATTGGGGCCATGGTTGTAGCCCCCTGGATTCTGCCGCTGAGGGTGGCGGTGTTCGCGATTCTGATCGGGCAGGCCAGGCTTTTGTCCCGATCACTGATCACCCTTGCGGCCGGAGCTGGGATCACCTTGATCCTGTCGATGGGATTGGGCTGGATCGCACGCAGTCAAGGCGTGCTTGTGGTCGAGGCCTTGCCAGAACAGATCGCTGCCCGACTTGAACCCAACACGTTTGATCTGGGAATCGCCCTGGCGGCAGGTGCCATTGCGACCTACGCCAAGGTCAACCCCGGTGCCGTGAGTTCTATGGCTGGCACGGCGATTGCCGTGGCCTTGGTGCCGCCGGTGTGCGTGATGGGATTGATGCTCTCCGGCCCAGACATCAGCAGCGCCCAAGGGCCTGCACTGCTCTATGCCGCCAACTTGCTTGGAATTCTGATTGGTGGGATCACAGTGCTGGCGATTCGTGAGCCGTACTTCCGCGAGAAACTCAAGCGACGACGACGCTCACGCTTACCAGTGCTGGTGGCATTTGGTTTGGCCATGATTGTGGGTCAAAAGCTGAATGGAAGGTATGAGCAATACCGATTCAAGGTGAAGCGGGAGGTTGCCCAAAAACAGATTGAATCTGAGATCAGCTACTACCTGAAGAATGAGACGTTGACCTTTGGCGCCAACGACGCCGTGGAACTCGAAAAGATCGTTTTCGACTGGCCCAACTACTGGGAACAAAATCAAGCCCCAAGCTTCCGGGTGGTGGTGCGATCCGTCGATCCCAAGCTGCCGAGTTACAAGCAGGTTCAGAACATTCAAGACACCATCAACAGCAGACTTGCAGGGCAATTCCCTGGCCTTGAACTGCAGATGCAGGTGCAACGCATCAACGTGAGCGTGGTGGAAGGCAATGAAGTGGACCTCGAGGTTGACCTCGAGCAAATCTTCAACGAGGCAGAAACGGCCCTCGCACCACCTCAGTTGCTTGAAGATCAACCAAGCGATCAAGCAGGAGATTCCGCCGAAGCTGAAATCTGTTCAGAGCCAGATTGCTAAAACGTGTTTATTTGCGGGTCAGGATCACAAACAGGGCGTGAATCACAGCGGCTGGCCACATGCCGAACAACACCGGAAAACCAAGACCGCCCACAGCGAACAGATAGATCACCAGGTTGATCCAAAAAGGCTGGGTCAATCCCACCTGGGTGAAGACGCCAAGGGGTGGAACGAACAGAGCAATGATGATCCGGAAGATGTCGCCACAGGTCATGAAAACGATCACTGACGTGCTCTTGTCTTAGCAATCGCCGCCCAAGGCGCAGACGGTTCCTTTCATAGTGCCCGACACCTAAGGGTCTACAAGCCCAACAAAAAGCCCCCTCCTAGGAGGGGGCTTTCCGATTCAGTTGATCTGAATCGTTTTGGCTGTTCCAGAAGGAACA